>CAMCKD010000068.1 GCA_945875335.1 uncultured Clostridia bacterium
CTGTGACCCCATGCTTGTAAGGCATGTGCTCTCCCAGCTGAGCTATGCTCCCGAAGGCTTGGCGCCGTTTGGTTTCCCTCAACGACGGGGTTCATTATACACGGAAAGGCGCGTTTTGTCAAGCAATTTTTTCAAATTTTTTCAAAAATCATTTGACTGTAAAACCCTGGCATTTCCCACCAATTTCAGGATAATATCAAATCTTTTTCAAGAGTTTCCTAATTTCTTCCGGCGTGAAGCGATATACCTGGTCACAGAACTGGCACTCCACCGGGAAGCTCTTGCCCTCCTCCATGATTTCGGTCAGCTCCTTCTTCCCCAGGCTGATGAGCACACTCTCCACGCGGCTGCGGCTGCAATAGCACTTGTAGCTGACCTCCACCGTGTCCAGGAACACCACGCCCAAATCACCGAAAACCTGACCCAGGATGTCCTCCGGGGTGAGGCCCTGCTCCAGCATGGGGGTGACGGCACCGGCACGCTGGATGCCCTGCTCCACCTTGTCGATGATTTCCTCCGGCGCACCGGGCAGCAGCTGCACCAGGTAGCCCCCGGCCACCTTGACGCTCATATCCCGATCCACCAGGACGCCCAGAGCGCAGGCGGTAGGGGTTTGTTCGCTCTGGGCAAAGTACGCCGTCACGTCGTCGGCAATCTCCCCGGAGACCAGCTCTGTGGAGCCGATATAGGGTTCCTTCAATTGCAGGTCACGAATGACCGTCAGGGTGCCGTTGGTGCCCACGGTGGCACCCACATCCAGCTTCCCCGGGTATTTTTCCACCAGGGGCACTCTGGGCTCCGTGACGCAGCCCCGGACGTTGCCGATGGCATCGGAGACCACGGTGATGGTGCCGATGGGGCCGCCGCCGCGGACCTGCAGGGTCATAGAGCCGTCGTCCACCTTCTGCATGTTGCCCATCATGGAGGCGGCAGTCAGCGCCCGGCCAAAGGCAGCGGTGGCATTGGGGGTGGTGCCGTGAATCTCAGCGGCCCGGCGGACAATTTCCGTGGAGCGGATGGCCACCACCTTCACAAAGCCATCCATGCTCATGCCGCGCACAAGATAATCCTTCATTTTCTTTTTCCTTTCCTTGCACTGAAATAAATCCGCTGGTCCCCTTCCCCCGGGGGCGACAGCCTTCGGTCACCATAGACCCGGATATGGCTGAAGCCGGCGGCTTTCAGAAATCCCGTCAGCTGCTGCCGGGAATAGGCGTACTCCCGGTGCTCTTCAAAGGAGCGATGCCAGAGCCTTCCCTGCCGCTGGAACAGGTCCATGCCATAGGTACAGATATTGCTTTTTTCGTCGAAGTCCCCCCGCCAGACGCAGTAGACATCCTCATCCTCATCCAGGAAAACCTGTCCATCCATGGCCCGGAGCTTTTCCGGGGTGTTTACATCAAAAATGAAAATGCCCCCGGGGTTCAGGCATTTGTAGACTCTCTGGATGGCGGCGGCGCAGCAAGCGGGGTCTGTGATGTAGTCCAGGCTGTCCAGGGCACACACCGCCAAATCCACCCCCCGGGGAAGATACAGCCGGGACAAATCCTGGTGCAGGAACATAGGCCTGGGGGACAGCGTCTGGGCCTTCTGCTGGGCCACAGCCAGCATTTCCTCCGACAAGTCCACTCCGATGACCGGAATGCCTTTTTCCGCCAGCAGGGCCGTCACAGAGCCTGTGCCGCATGCCAGATCCACGGCCGTGCGAGGGGCAACTCCCTCCCGCTTCATGATTTCAAAATAGAATTCCACCGTGGCCTTATAATCCACGTCGTTTGTCAGCCGGTCGTAGCTTGCCGCCAATGCTTCGTATGCTCCCATAAAAAATCTCCACCAAAAACATCCCGACCCGGTTTGGGTCGGGATGTTGGAATCATTCTTAGTTACGCTTGAAGATGCTGAAAATCTCGTCAATATCGCCGATGTCCGTGGGCTTGGAGGGCTTGGCGGCGGCACCCACAGGGGTGTCGATGTCGTCAGGAGCGGAGGAAGCGGCGCTCTTGCGGGTGGTATAGTTGATGGCGCTGCCGTCGAAGCCGGTAGCGATGACGGTGACCCGCATTTCATCCTGGAAGGAATCGGAGCAGGTGGCACCGAAGATGATGTTGGCATCGGGGTTGGCGGCCTCCTGCACGATACCGGCGGCGGTCTCCACGTCGTCCAGGGTCATTTCCGCAGAGCCGGTGATGTTGATCAGCACGCCGGTGGCACCATTGATGGAGGTCTCCAGCAGGGGGCTGGAAACGGCGGCGGTGGCGGCCTGCTCTGCCTTTTCACGGCCGGAGGCGGTGCCCACACCCATATGGGCACGACCGGCGGACTTCATCACGGCGGAAACGTCGGCAAAGTCCAGGTTGATGATCACATTCTGGGAGAAGCCCACCAGCTCGGAGATGGAGGTGACGGCCTGCTTGAGCACATCGTCTGCAATGCCGAAGGCGTTGGCAAAGGTGATCTTCTGGTCGGTGACGTATTTCAGCCGGTCATTGGGAATGATGATCAGGGAGTCAACCTTCTCGCTCAGGTCCTGAATGCCCTGCTCGGCCTGACGCATCCGGTTGGCGCCCTCAAACTTGAAGGGCTTGGTAACAACGCCAACAGTCAAGATGCCCGCCTCGTGGGCCAGGTCTGCAACGATGGGAGCCGCGCCGGTGCCGGTGCCGCCGCCCATACCGGCGGTGATGAACACCATGTCGGTGCCTTCCAGCACCTTGGCAATGGCCGCACGGCTTTCCTCAGCGGACTTCTTGCCGATTTCGGGCTTGGAACCGGCGCCCATGCCGCTGGTGAGCTTTTCACCGATCTGGATTTTATTCTTGCAAATGGACTTATTCAAATCCTGCTTATCAGTATTGACCGCGATGAACTCCACACCGTCCACGCCGGATTCAATCATTCTGTTAATAACATTATTGCCTGCGCCGCCAACGCCAATCACCTTGATTTTGACGACACGCTCCTGTAAACTTTCGGACATATCTTCTTCCTCCTATGTATCGTTTTCCATAACGCAGCCAGTATGCCGCAGTAATTTCACCTATGCTTTTCTATTCTAGCGTGAAATTTCCGATTGGTCAATAGAAAATCTCATTTTTCGTCAAAATATTCCCATCAACCGAAGGGCGTATAGCCGATTTGGTCGGGCCAGGTGGTAAAGCTCACGTCCAGAATGCCCGTCTGATAGTCGCTCATCTGCATGATGGCATTTTTCATATAGGTGATTTTATAGGCAATATCGTACTTGCTGCTGTTGATGGAGCCCAGATTCACCTGATACTGGGTGCCATACCACAGGATGATGTCCTGAAGCTGGCTCACGTCCACGCTGGCAGCGTCGCCCACGATGTCGTTGAGCTCCAGGGCCTGCAAAATTTTCAGAGCCGCATTCAGCCGCTGAGCGCCGGTCACCAGCGCAGGGACGGCCATGCCGGACTCATCGACTTCGGTCGGTGCATCCTCCGTGGCGACACCCGGCTCGCTGGGCTGGGGCTGGTACAGCGTCACGCCCAATACCTGGGTGTGGCCCTTGGCGGTTTGGGCATTGGTCTGCTCCACCACCTTGCCGTCGGAGTTCATCAGCCACCAGACACCGTCCTGATCCTGAATGGAATAGACGACAGCCTCTTCCTCTATTTCAATAATAACCGTATCCGGCAATTTTATTCCAATCCTGGCACTTTTTACATAGGGAAGGTTTGCAATGATCTGTCCCGAAGCCTTGGTTCGGCCAAAGGTCAAAAGATTATCGCCGATGTTGATGCCGGACCACTCCCGCACCGTCCAGTCGCTGTAGACATTGGCACCCAGCACGGAGATTTTTTCCACCTTGAAGAACACGGACATGCCCAGCACCAGCGCCAGAACCACGGCAAGGATCGTGGTCAGCTGGACGGCCAGGCGGCGGCTGTTGAAAGACATGGGCTGGGTGTAGATCACGGCGGGGGTTTTCAGCCGCTCGGCCCGCTTGCGCTTCTTCTCCGCCTCTGCGGCCCGCTTTTCCCGCCGGGCCTGCCGTGCCTCTTCGCCGAAGACTGCGGGGTCTTCCTTGTAGAGCTTCCGAACCAGGGGATTCTGGTAGGAGAAGAATTTGGAGACATTCTCCCGGAAGGTTTGCTTTTTCCGGGCCTTGTTCTGCATATTTGCCTGCCGGTAGGGGCGGTACTGGGTCTCCTGTTTCCGGGAAGTGCGTTTGGGGGCAGTCTTTCCAGCTGCTGCCTGACGCCGGGCAGGAGCCTGGGCAGTCCTGCGAACCGGGACTGCTGCCTCTGTTCCGTCGCCGTAGCGGGAGCGCTGGCTTTCCGCATCGGGAACGTATACCTCATAATCCCCCTTGGGGGCAGGTGCCGACTGCCGCGGTTTCGCCGGTGCGCTTTTGCCGGCACTCTGGCGCTGGGGGGCAGGCCGCTTCCCGGCGGGGGCTGTTCTCTCCCGGGTTTTCTTCTCCCGGCTTTTTTCTTTTGTTTCCATTGTGTTCCTCCTGGGACATGCTGACGCCGTTCACTGCCGCAGCCAAAATTCCCTTTCGTATGATCAGCATATAGACAAATTGTTGTTTGTTGCACACCCTTGGCTCCCCCTCTGGGGGAGCTGCCGAAGTAGCGCACACTGGGGCTGAGGGGGTGTCAAACGTTGGTTGCTGGTACGATTTAACCGACGACACCTCTCCCGACTTCGCTGGCGCTCGGCCACCCTCCCCAGAGGGGAGGGCACGGGTGCGATAAACAACAATTTATCAGTCTTATTCTTTTATTTCGCCAATTTCTCCACGATGTCGCAGATTCGCTCTGCGCTGTCCAGGGTCACCATCTGGCGCAGGTTCTTTCCCATTTCCGTTCTGCGGTCAGGGTCTGCAAGCAAGGTCTTGATCTCGGCATAGAGCTTTTCGGCGCTGCATTCCTTTTCCACCATCACCACCGCACCCTTTCTTGCTTCCAGCAGGCGGGCGTTTTTCTCCTGGTGGTTGTTGGTCACGTTGGGAGAGGGAATCAGGATGCAGGGCAGTCCTGCGGCGCCGATTTCATTGCAGGTGGAGGCACCGGCCCGGCTGATAATGATATCCGCCGCCGCCATCAGGGTGGGCATGTTATAAAAATATTCCGACATCTGAATTCGGTGGTTTTTTTCCAAATCCACGCCCTTTTCCCGCACCAAATCAGGCATCCACTCCCAGCCGAAGCTGCCGGTGGCATGGATGTGGCGGAAGGGATATCCCTCCTCCTTTTCCAGCCGGAACAGCTCCGCCATGGTCTGGTTCATCACCTTAGCGCCCAGGCTGCCAAAGGCGGAGAGCACCACCGGCTCGTCACCGATGCCCAGCTCTTTTCTGGCAGCGGCCCGGTCACCGTAGATAAATTCCCGGCGCACGGGCATGCCCACCACCTCTACCTTGGAGGAGTCGGGGTACATGGCCTTGCTCTCTTCAAAGCAGACCAGCACCCGGTCTGCCAGCCGGGAGGCCAGCTTGGTGGTGACCCCGGGGACGGCGTTGCTCTCGTGAACGCAGACGGGAATGTGCATGGAGGAACCCGCGTACAGCGCCGGGAAGCTGGCATAGCCTCCTGTTCCGATGATCGCATCCGGCTGGAATTCCCGGAAAAGCCGCTTGCACTCCTTCACCGCATCCAGCACACATTTCACCGCATGGAGGTTCTGCTTGAGCCCCGCAGGATTCAGCTTCCGGCTGAGCCCGGACCCGGGCAGGCATTTCAGCTCATACCCCGCCTGGGGCACCAGCTTTTCCTCCATGTGGCCGGTAGCACCGATGAAGAGGATCTTACAGTCAGGATGCCGCTCCCGCATCATGTTGGCAACGGCCAGAGCAGGGTTGATGTGTCCAGCAGTTCCGCCGCAGGTGAAAATCAGATTCATGGATTATTCCTCCAGTGTTTTTCTTTCCTCCCGGTGCCGGGAAATGCTGAGGACGATGCCCATCTCCCCCAGGTTCACCGCCAGGGCCGTGCCGCCGTAGGAGAAAAAGGGCAGGGAGATTCCCGTGGAGGGCAGCAGATTGGTCACCACTCCCAGGTTCAGCACCGTCTGCACCGCGATCAGGGTAATGAGCCCCGCGGCAAGCACCGTGGAAAAACGATCCTTGGCATGCAGCGCGATCCAATACCCCCGCAAAATCAGCGCCGCCAGGAGCACGATGATGGCCGTGGCCCCCACCAGTCCCAGCTCCTCGCAGATCACCGCGAAAATATAGTCGTTATATTGAAAAGGCAGATAGAGATACTTCTGCCTGCTTTTTCCAAATCCAAGTCCGAACAGGCCGCCGGAACCGATGGCATAGAGGGATTGGAGGATCTGATATCCCGTGTCCCCCGGGTCCCGTTCCGGGTGGAGCCAGGCCGTGATCCGGTCACCGGCATAGCCCATCAGGCTCACATAGACCACCACGAAGGCCGCAGCAGCCCCGGCCCCCGCCAGCAGCCACTTGGCTCTGGTTCCGGCCACAAACATCATCACCACCCCCACCATGCCCATGAGCATGATGGCGCTGAGGTGCTTTTCCAGCGCCAGAGGCACCAGGATGCCCAGCATGGCCAGCCCGAAGCCCAGAACGCCGTATCGGAATTTTTCTGCCCGGTCACCAAACTGCCGGGTCAGCCTGCCGAAGAGCAGGATCATGGTAAATTTCGCCAGCTCGGAGGGCTGGAACTGGATGCCCGCCACGTTGATCCAGCGCCGGGCTCCGTTCACCGACTCTCCTACCACCAGCACACTTAGAAGAAGCACAATGCTCCCGAAATACAGCGGCCAGGCCAGCCGGTACCAAAGCTGCGCCGGAATGCGGCTGAAGAAAAACATGGCCGCCAGACCGATCAGGGCGCAGACGGCCTGCTTTTGCAAATACCGGGTAGAGCTTGTGTAGCCGGTATCGTATTCACTCTGGGCGAAGCTGGCGGAGTAGAGCATGATAAGCCCCACTGCCAGGGCCAGCAGCACCAGAATGAGAAAGGGATAATCCACGCTTGGCGCCTCCCCCAGGGGGCGGCGGTTCTCTTTGGCACGCAGGCTTTCTGCTGCCATGAGCGCTCCTTTCAGCGTCTCCCGGTGACCCGGGATTCCTTAATGAATCAGGCCGGAAATGCCAAACCAAGCCAGGATGCACATGAGGGCGGACACCCCGGCGAAGGTGAGGACGATTTTCTCCTCCTTCCAGCCGCACATCTCAAAATGGTGGTGGATGGGGGACATTTTGAACAGCCGCTTGCCGTGGGTCAGCTTGAAATAGCCCACCTGCAAAATCACGGACAGGGTTTCGCAGATGTACACAAAGCCCACCAGAATCAGAATCAGGGGCATGTCCAGGGCAATGGCCATGGCGCACACCACGCCGCCGAGGAACAGGGAGCCCGTATCGCCCATGAAGACCTTGGCAGGGTGCCAGTTGTAGAACAGGTAGGCGATCAGGCCGCCCACCAAAGCAGCGGGCAGCAGAGCCAGCTCCATTTTGCCCCGGGCAATGGCGGCGGCGGTAAAGAACACCATCACCGGCAAGGTGACGGAGCTGCTCAGGCCGTCGATGCCGTCGGTCAGGTTCACGGAATTGACGCAGCCCACCACCACAAACATGGTAAACACCACATAAACCAGAGGATGCACATGGATGGAGCAGCCCACAAAGGGGATGTACAGGCTGGTGCTGAGGCTGCCGTTTTTATACAGCGCATAGACAAACAGAGCAGCAGCCGCCATTTGCAGCAGCAGCTTTTGCAGCGCAGACAGACCCAGGTTTTCATCATGCTTGATTTTGGCGAAATCATCCACCATGCCGATGGCCCCGAAGGCCAGCGCCATCACATAGACGTAGAGCACGGAATAGTCTTTCATGAAGCCCAGGTTCAGCAGCAAACAAACCAGGGCGGCGGCAATGAACATCAGTCCTCCCATCACCGGGGTGCCGGCCTTCTGGTTGTGCCAGGTGGGGCCGATTTTCCGCAGCTTGATTCCCGCCTTCCAGGCCCGAAGCACCGGCAGCAGGAAATGGCCGAAGATGCCGGAGAGAATGCCGCCAATCAGGGCCGTGATAAGGATTCTGGTCATTTTTTCTTCCTCCTGTGCATCAGTTCTTATTTTTCATCAGTGCATCCACGATCTGCTCCATGTGCATTCCGTGGCTTCCCTTCACCAGGACGTAATCCCCCGGCTTCAGGGTGGATTCCAGCTTTTCGATCAGCTTCTCCTTCTCTGTAAAGGCACGGCTATGGAGGGCATCCATGCCGCCGGTGAGGCAGCCGCTGATCACCCGTCCCGCGTTGGGGCCATAGGCATAGACCAAATCGCATTTTTGCGCGGCCATTCTGCCGATGCGGTAGTGCTCCGCCGGTGCGCAGGCACCCAGCTCCAGCATATCTCCCAGCACGGCCACCCGCCGCCCGGGCTTGGAGCCCAGCACCTTCAATGCCGCCTCCACGGATTCCGGCCCAGCGTTATAGCAGTCCTTGATGATGGTCATGCCTCCAAGCTGCAAAATCTCCTGACGGCCCGCCATGTTGCGGAAGGAATCCAGCCCCGCCTGAATGCGCTCCGGCTCCACCCCCATGGCCAATCCCACGGTGATGGCAGCCAGGGCATCGCTGACATAGTGCTGCCCTTCCAGATGGAGCTGCACCGGGAAAGAGTCTCCCCCGTCGTCATGCACCGTAAAGCGGAGAATGTCCCCATCCTGCGCTTCATCCGTGGCATACACGCTGCACTGCTCGTCGCTGCCGAAATAGATGATGGGCTGTTCCGGCTGCTGGGTCAGGCTGCGGAGCATGGTGTCGTCGCCGTTGAGCAGGAGCCTGGCGTCCGGGGCCATGCCCTCCAGAATTTCCATTTTCGCCTTGCGAATGCCCTCCTGGGAGCCCAGAAACTCAATGTGCATGGTGCCGATGTTGGTGATGGCGGCAATGTCCGGCCGGGCGATGCGGGACAGATAGGCGATCTCCCGGAAATGGTTCATGCCCATTTCCACCACCGCCACCTGGGTATCCTCCGGCATATCCAGAATCGCCATGGGCATGCCGATGTCATTGTTGTGGTTGGCGGGAGTTTTGGCGGTGCGGAAGGTGGTTCCCAGCACCTGGGCCACCATCTCCTTGGTGGTACTCTTGCCCACGGAGCCGGTGATGCCCACCACCTGCATGCCGATGCGCATCCGCTCCCGGCGGGCGATTTCTCCCAGGGCCAGCCGGGGGTCTGACACATAGATGGCGGGATAGTCCCCCACCATTCGGGTGCACAGCACGGCGGCGGCTCCCTTTTTCATGGCGTCGTCGATGAACTCGTGGCCGTCCCTTGCCCCCTGGAGGGCAACAAAAAGCTGGCCGGGCTTCAGAACCCGGGTGTCATTGTTGGCGCCCCGGAATTCCACATCCGCGTATTTTTCTTCCACGGTACCGCCGCACCAGGCTGCGGCCTGCCGGAGTGTGATCGTTCCCATTACTTCTGATTCCTCAATTCTTCCAGGTGGGCTGCAACCTCTTCCCGTTCGTCCAGGTGGTATTTTACACCATTCACTTCCTGGTAGGTTTCATGGCCCTTCCCTGCCAATACAATTATATCATCTTTTTTCGCAATGTCCATAGCATATCTGATGGCTTTGCGGCGATCCTCTATCACGGTATACGCGCCAAGGCCCTCATTTATCCCCGTCAGGATGTCCTCAATGATAGCCATAGGCTCCTCGGTTCTGGGATTATCGGAGGTAATAATGGCGAAATCCGCGTTTTCCACCCCGATTTTTCCCATGATAGGCCGCTTCATGGGGTCCCGGTCGCCGCCGCAGCCAAAGACGGAAATCAGCCTGCCCTTGCAGAAATCTCTGACAGAGGTGAGCACATTTTCCAGCCCGTCCGGGGAGTGGGCATAGTCGATCAGCACGCAGTAGGGCATTCCCGGGGTGGGAACCACCTCCACCCTGCCCTTGACCCCCTTGGCATTTGCAAGAGCCCCGGCGGCATCCTGAAGGGAAATGCCCAGCTCCAAGGCGATGCCCAAAACCGTCAGGGCATTGTAAACTGTGAACTTTCCGGGGATGGGCAGATGGACCCGGCAGCGCTGCTGCTGGGATACGGCGGTAAAGTCAATTCCGTCGGCATGGAGCTCCACGTCCTCAGCATAGAGTCCTGCCTTTTCGCGGACGGAGGTGGTGAGCACCGGGCAAGCGGCGGCATCCAGCATTCTCCCGGCATAGGGGTCGTCCCGGTTGATGACGGCCCGGCTGCACCGGCGGAACAGCTCTGCCTTGGCATCGCAGTAGGCATCCATAGTCTTGTGAAAATCCAAGTGGTCCTCGGTCAGGTTGGTAAAGGCCGCCACCTGATAGTGGATACCCCCGATCCGTTCCAGGGAAATGGCGTGGCTGGAAACCTCCATCACCACATGAGTGCAGCCCGCGTCCCGCATTTGGGCAAAGAGCGACTGCAATTCAAAGCTCTCCGGGGTGGTGCGCTCCGTGGGAAGCACCTGGTCGCCAATGAGATTTTCCATGGTGCCGATGAGCCCCACCTTGGCCCCCAGACAGGTTTCCAACACCTGCTTGAGAAGCAAAGTGCTGGAGGTTTTGCCGTTGGTGCCGGTGATGCCGATCATGGTCATGGCCTCGGCGGGGCGGCCGAAGTAATTGGTGCCGATGAGAGCCAGGGCCAGCCGGTCGGATTCCACCAGCACATAGGGAATCTGCTGCTCCGGCTTTTTGGCGGTGACCACCAGAGCGGCTCCCTTCTCCATGGCCATGGGAATGAATCGGTTGCCATCGGAAGCAAAGCCGGAGACCGCCACAAACAGCGCCCCAGGGGTCACCTTCCGGGAGTCATAGCAGACGGAATTGATCTCCATTTCCGGGTCTGCCGCCAGCTCCAACACAGGAACTCCCAGCAGCAATTCTTTCAGTTTCATTTTCTATCCTCCTCAATCCGCAAAAGGCGGAAGGGTTTTTATTACAGACGCAATTTGGTATCACGCAGGAGATTGACAAATTGTTGTTTGTAGGGATGCCATCGTAGGGCGGGGTCATGACCCCGCCGA
>CAMCKD010000069.1 GCA_945875335.1 uncultured Clostridia bacterium
GATGACCTATATCTTGTGGTATGCTTACTAAAGCCGATAACCTAAATTGTTGTTTATCATTTCGTAGGCGGGGTCATGACCCCGCCGAAACGTAACGAGATGAAAGCACTTTCGTTGAATCGTGCCAGGGCAAAATGCGCAACCTGGTCGGCGGGGTCAGAAAACCGCCCTACGAATGGCGTGAATGTTTTCTGCCGGGGATCATTTCAAAAGGAAGCTGTCCTCGCTGAGCTCCAGGGTGCTGCTGTAATAGGCCTGCATCACGTCCATCAGGCTCAGGGTGTCGGCCACGGAGGCGGTCTCATAGCAGCTGTGCATGGCCAATTGGGGCAGGCCAATGTCGGCGGTGGGGACGGAGACGTGGGCGATGGACACGCAGCCCAGGGTGCTGCCGCCGGGGATGTCCGGGCGGTTGTAGTAGGTCTGCACCTTCACTCCCGCCTTCTGGCAGACCTTGCGGAAGATGGCGGCGCAGAGACCGTCGGTGCAGTAGCGCTGGTTGGAATTGAATTTCAGCACCACACCCTCCCCCATCACCGGGGCGTTGGCGGGGTCGGCCAGCTCGGGGTGGTTGGGATGGATGGCGTGGGCGTTGTCCGCGGACACCAGGAAGGACTGGCTCAGCAGCTGCCGGGCATCCAGGTTCAGTCCCTGGGCAATGCGCACCAGGGTGTCCTCCAGTACGGTGGAATCCGCGCCGTTCTGGGTGCGGGAGCCGATTTCCTCGCTGTTCAGGGCGCAGAACACCGGGATGTCTTCGCTCTCGGCGGCATTCAGGAAGCCCTGGAAGCAGCCCCACACGCTCTGCAGGTCGTCCAGACCCTGGGCGGAGAGGAATTCCTCCTCCATGCCCCAGACCTTGGCCCCTTCCCGGACGTACAGGTACAGGTCGTGGCCCAGGATTTTCCCTCCGGCAGCCTCTTCCAGCATTTTTTGCAGCTTTCCGGCGGCGTTCTTGCCTCCCAGCAGGGGGTTCATGTCCATCACCGGGTTCCATTTGTAGCCCTCGTTGGCCTGGCGGTTCATGTGGATGGCCACGTTGGGAATCAGCAGCAGGTCCCGGTCAATGTCGATGAGCTTGGTTTTCGCCCCGGTCTCCGTCTCCACCAGCACCCGCCCGGCGATGGACAGGGGGCGGTCAGGCCAGGGGAACATCAGGCTTCCGCCGTAGCGCTCCACCAGCAGGGTGGTGTAGGGGCCGGTTTTTTCTCCGTTTTCCTTCAGCTTGAAGGAGGGCCGGTCGGTGTGGGCGGCGGAGATCAGGAAGCCCTTGGGGGTGCAGCCCGGCACCCGGAAGCCGATCACCGTGGCGTTCCCCCGGCAGACATAGTATTTCCCCCCGGGGACGATTTCCCACCGGGCTCCTTCGTCCAATTGAACGTAGCCCTGCTGCTTCAAAAGCTCCACCAGCCCCGCCTGGGCATGATAGGCGCTGTGGGAGTAATTGAGATAGTCGCAAAAAGCCTGAATTCGAGTGTCCATATTCATGTTTCCTTTCTATTTTTGCTGCGTAAAACTGTAGGGGAGGCTCTTAGCCCCCCGCCAGGTTGGTAAATTGAGTGTTTGGTTTAATGGTACAAATGTGGGAAATTAGTACGGATTCGCCCTGCCTGGTTCAGTATTGTAAGGTTGTACCGCGCGGGAGGCTGAGAGCCTCCCCTACTAGACTGAAACACATAAAAATTGTTGTTTATCGAACACGCCATTCGTAGGGGCGGCTACCAGCCGCCCGCCAGGTTCGTTAACTGAGTATTTGGCCGAATGGTACAAATGTGGGAAACCAGTGCGAATTCGCCCAACATTTCTTTCGATTTTCAGCTTGTACTGCGCGGGCGGCTGGTAGCCGCCCCTACGATGGCGTGTGCAAAAACTGGGGGCAGCGGCATCATCCGTAGAGAATGCACAGCATCACCCCGGCGTAGGCGCAGCACAGCAGGAGCAAAAATTTGTCGTGGAGCAGCACCTCCACCGGGTCGCCGTCGGAATTTCCCTCCACGTTCAGGCTGTACTTCATGGAAATCAGCAGCACAATGGGGGCCGTCCAGACCAGGTTTTCGGTGTTGTAGGAGGCGATGGTCTGGCTGTCCATGCACCACAGGGCGTAAAACACATTGCACAGGGCAAGGCACAGGTACATGTTCTTATCGAGAAACCCTTCCGTGTAGTGCTGCAGCACCGCCCGGGTCTGCCCGGACTGGATTCTGCGCAGCTCATTGCGGCGCTTGCCCAGGGCGAAGTAGAACATCAGAGACAAACAGGTGAGAAACAGCCAGTTGGACAATGTGATGCCGGAAATGAAGGAGCCGTAGAGGATCCGCAGCAGAAAGCCGGACACCAGAATGGTCACATCCACCAGCGGGATGTTCTTCCACCCAAAGCTGTAGCCCAGATTCAGAACGAAATACAGCACCAGCAGTGCGGTGGCCTTTGGCTGAAAAACCAGAAAATTGAAAAGGGCGGTCAGCAGCAGCAAAGCCGCGGCGAAGAGCCAGGCGCTTTGGATGGAAATTCTCCCGGCGGCGATGGGGCGGCGGCATTTGGTGGGGTGGCGGCGATCCTTCTCTGCATCCCGGATGTCGTTGATGACATAGATGGAGGAGGAAAGCATGCAGAAGGCGCAGAAGCCCCAGAAGGCAGCCAGAAAACGCTCCCCCTGGAACAGCTGGCCGCTGCAAATCAGGGCCAGGAACACCAGCAGATTTTTGATGTAGTGATGAACGCGGGCTTCTTTCAAATAATCACGAAGCAGTCTCATTTGGATACGCCTCCTTAAGCGGGATAAGTTTGAATGGCGAATTGAATCAGTTCATACAGGCCCGGCAGGTTCACCAGCATCAGGCCAATGGCGGCGGCGCCGCAGACCAGGGGAAGAAGGTACCGACTACGGAGGCAATCGGATATTTTTTCCACCAGTTGGAACAGAAGAACATAAATCGCCCAGGCAAAGACCAGGGCATACAGGTTCAGTCCGTTCTCCCTGGTGCCCCAGCCAATCAGGCACAGAATCACAAAGGAAAAGCAGACCCAGAAAAAGGACAGCTGGCTCAGCTTGTTTTTCCGGTTTACCAGGAAGCTGCAAAGCACAAGCAGCAGAATTCCAATCCCCAGAACGGAGACCGCCGTTGGCTCCGTCAGCCACCAGCTGATGCGCCCCCTGCCCGTTTCCAGGACCTGGGCCTCCGGGAACAGGAAGCAGTTGGGAAGAAACACCAGATATTGCAGCAGCCGCTGGGAAAAGGCCAGAGAGCCGCCGGTGAAATTCTGGATCCAGGTATTCTGGCTGAACAAATCCAGCAGAAGGTCGGCGTTTCCGAAGGCTATCAGAGCCAGCAGAAAGCCCAGTCCGACCCGCCACATATCCAGAAACCACTTTCTGAACGAGTGAATGGGAGAATGGTCAGACATCAGAGGGGTGAGAACCAGGGAGGTGAGCAGCGTTCCTCCCACGCCCCAGAGAATAATGGGATTCTGCTGCTTCCGCTCAAAGATCAGGTAGAGGAACAGAATCAGCCAAAGGTAGCTGGTCACATAGGTTTCCAGGGCCAGGGTGCTGAATAGGCAGGAATAGGTAAAGAACAGGGGGATGGTGAAGCACAGACGTTTTCCGGGAGTCAGATGCAGAAGGCGGGCCAGCAGATAATTTGCCAGAATCAGCAGAAAAATCTGGATGTCATTCATGAAAATGGCGGCCCACATCTGCTTGGCGGGAAACAGCCTGGAGAGCAGATACGCAAGGCCGGTAAAGGGAGCAGAAAAGAAGGGGAACAGGGGATGCCTGATGTCCACCCAGGAATCGTTCAGAAACCAAAGTCGCTTTACGGCGGCGGGAGAGTCGGTGGTATAGATCACATCGACAAAGTAGTCCGTCCCGTAAAATGCCTGACTTTTCATAAAAACTGCGGTGGAAACCAGGGCTGCCCCCAAAAATAGCAGACCGTAGACAGCCAGCTCCCACCGGGGCGTGTCCTCCAGCCAGTGCAGCGGGCGGAACTGCTGCCAGAGGCGGCACAGTAAAAAAACCGTCCAGAGGGTGATGCAGAAGACGGAAAGCAGGGCGGCAAACAGGGCGGCGGCATCAAACAGGGCGACCAGAGTATCAACAGAGATGGAAAGCCGGGAGGCTAACCCGTTCAAACCGGAAATCAATCCGGCATTTTCCTCATCAGCGTAGATAAAAAGGGTGTGGATTCGAAGGATGAACACATCCGCACTGCCCAGGCAGGTGCCAACGGAGGTCAAAAGGCAGAAAATCAGAAACCAGGGCTTTTGTCCCCTGAGATATTGCAGAAGGGAAGGCAATTTTCCAGCCACGGCAACGGCGGCAAACACAGCAAAAAGAATGCTCAAAACATGGGAGAATTTGAAAAGGGTGATCTGCAAGCAGAAAAACGCCAGGGCGGACAGGGGAAAAAACCAGTTCCTGCGCAGATTTTTCACGGAAAAGGGCAGCAATACAAAAACTCCTCTCATCATTTATTTCAACAGGAATGCGAAAAGCAGGGGATGCCTGCTTTTTTCACAAATACCATGATGAGATTATATCGAAAAGCATCGTAAAAAGCAATAGGCGGAAAATGCCTCAAATCAGAAAATAAACGTTTTCGGCGGGTTTTGGCAAGGCCTGTCTTTCTTTGACAAAACGAAGCTGGAAATGTCGAATTCTCTATGGATATGGTGTTTTAGACACATTTCGGGCGAACGATTGTTATGGAATTCCCTTGCAAAAAGGCCAAAGCTGTGCTAAATTATAGTTGTCGCACACGGCAGGATGAAGCCGTACCGAATGGGGAGAAATTCTTTTTTGACAGGAGAGGAATGTATGGAACATGCAACGACCGTACTGATTGCAGACAGTACTGAGGATTTCGCTAATGCCCTGGCTGCCGCGCTGCAGCGCTCGGAGGGATTCCAGGTTGTGGGAACCGCCGGGGACGGAGAACAGGCCATCCGAATGATTGGAGAACGCAAGCCCGATGTGCTGGTGCTGGATATGATGCTCAGCAAGCAGGATGGCATCAGCGTCCTCAAGGCCATTTCCGGCATGGAGCGCCGGCCGGTGACCTTGGCTACATCGGCGTTTCTGACGGAATATGTATCCAGTGCTGCGGCCAGCCTGGGGGTTCGGTATCTGATGCTGAAGCCCTGCGATATGACCGCGTTGGTAGAGCGGCTGGAGGAGATCCGGGGAGGGGAGAGCCTCCGGTATCCGGCCCCGCGCCGCGCGGACAAGACCAGCATCGAGTCCATGGTCACCAGCATCATCCACGAAATCGGCGTCCCCGCCCACATCAAGGGCTACCAGTACCTGCGGGAGGCCATCATCATCGCGGTGAATGACATGGACGTGATCAACGCCATCACCAAGGTACTCTACCCCCAGGTGGCCAAAACCTTCCAGACCACCCCCAGCCGGGTGGAGCGGGCCATCAGACACGCCATCGAAGTGGCATGGGACAGAGGGGATTTGGATACCTTGCAGCGCTTCTTCGGCTATACCGTGTCCAACACCAAAGGAAAACCCACCAATTCGGAGTTCATCGCGCTTATCGCTGACAAATTGCAATTGCAGCTAAAGTCAGCAGAGGCGGCGCAGTTCTGAAAAGCAGAAAACACTCCTGACCCATGGAGCAGTCCACCGGGCGGGAGTGTTTTTGTGTTGACAAGGCGAGTCTTTATGATATAATGAGAGTAGGAAAAGGGCGCTGTCGATAGACGGTTCGCTCCCCCTGTGTTACAAGAAGTAACCGCTTGAGTTGGAGCTGTGGGCGGTTACTTCTTGTTGTTTATTGAAAGAATCAACATCGCGAAAGAAATGAGTACCATGAGGAGCTGAAACAGTCCTTCGTATGTAACCACATTCACTTTCACCACCCCCTTCCTGTATGGGGATAGGGGGCAAAAGAAGTCACCCCCTGTATGGGGGAGAAAACCGCCTACCGTTACTGGCAGCGCCCTGGTTCCAAAAAGAACCAGGGTCATATTATCAAATGATATGGCGGTTGTCAATGAAAACAAAACAAGTCACTCCTGCCCTGTGGAGCAGTCCACCGGGCGGGGGTGTTTTTTTGCCTGACTGTCGATTATCGCACCAGCCACTGTAGGGGAGGCTCGTAGCCTCCCGCCAGGTAGGTAGCCTGAGTGTTTGGTTGAATGGTGCAAGGTTGGACGATGGTACGAATTCGCCCAACCTGGGTAATCATTGAAGGCTTGTACCGCGCGGGAGGCTATGAGCCTCCCCTACTAGGCCGTTAAGGCTAAAACTTGCCTTTCGTAGGGCGGGGTCATGACCCCGCCGAAACGTAACGAGACGAAAGCACTTTCGTTGAATCGTACCAGGACAAAATGAGCAACTTGGTCGGCGGGGTCATGACCCCGCCCTACGAAAACATAGTGTTTTAGTATTAACACGATACTACAGTGGGCGTCGGCGGGCATATGGGGGCGGGAATTACGAAAATTTTCGGGGTTCATGACAAATTTTCGGAAAATGGTGGGGGATTATGTCGGTTCATGTTGAAACCTGCCATATCCTTCCTGGGGGCGCATGGGGTTATTTATGCATTTTCACAAAAAGTTATGTGATATTTTAGGTAAATTGTCACTTTTCTATTTGGCGAAAATATGGTATGTTATCCATGGGCGTAATCTGCCCTGTTACAAGCGCATCATACATTTACATAAGGAGCTGTGACCATGTATTTTCAGAAAAAACGCTGCATTGCCATGCTTCTGGCCGGTGGCCAGGGCAGCCGACTCTATGTTTTGACGGAAAAAACCGCCAAGCCCGCTGTGCCCTTTGGCGGCAAGTACCGCATTATTGACTTCCCCCTGTCCAACTGCGTCAACTCCGGCATCGATACCGTGGGCATCCTGACCCAGTATCAGCCCCTGGAGCTGAACGAATACATCGGCAACGGCCAGCCCTGGAACCTGAACAAGACCCATAGCTGCGCCCAGGTGCTGCCCCCCTATGAGCGCCACGACAAGAAGCAGGGCTGGTACAAGGGCACCGCCAACGCCATCTATCAGAACATCGACTTCATCGACCGGTTCGACCCGGAGTATGTGGTCGTCCTCTCCGGCGACCATATCTATAAGATGGACTACTCCAAGATGGTGGATTATCATGAGAAGAACGGCGCGGCCTGCACCATCGCCGTGCGGAACGTGCCCCTGGAGGAGGCCTCCCGCTTCGGCATCCTGAACACCAACCCCGACAACACCATCTATGAATTCGAGGAGAAGCCCAAGAAGCCCAAGTCCACCAACGCCTCCATGGGCATCTACTGCTTCACCTGGAAGGTGATGCGGGAGACCCTGATCGCCGACGAGGAGGACCCCGAATCCTCCAACGACTTCGGCAAGAACATCATCCCCAGACTGCTGAACGGCGGCCACAAGCTGATGGCCTATAATTTCGACGGCTACTGGAAGGATGTGGGCACCATCAACTCCCTTTGGGAGGCCAACATGGAGCTGCTGGGCAAGGAGCCCGCGTTCAACATCCGGGGCGACGAGCGCTTCAAAATCTACGCCCGGAACTCCGCCTTCCCCTCCAGCTATATTGATGCCTCTGCCAAGATCGTGGGTTCCTTCGTGGCCGAGGGCTGCGAGGTCTACGGCACCGTGCGTCACAGCGTGGTCAGCGTGGGCTGCACCATCGGCGAGGGCGCTCTGATTGAGGACTCCGTGGTTATGCCCGGTGTGGTGGTGGAGTCCGGCGCCATTGTTCGCCATGCCATCCTGGGCGAGAACTCCAAGGTCTGCCGCAACGCCGTGGTGGGCGGCGCCTTTGAACCCAACGAAAAGAAGAAGATCAGCGTGGCCGGTAAGGGCGTTGTGATTGAAGAGAACGCCGTGCTTGCCCCCGGCGCCATGCTGTAAGGAGGTAAGTGAAAATGAATGTGATGGGTATTATCTTCACCAATGACGGCAACGTCGGTGAACTGACCAATAAGAGAACCATGGCCTCCCTGCCCTTCGGCGGACGCTACCGGCAGGTGGACTTCGGCCTTTCCAACCTGGCCTTCGCGGGAGTGCGCCATGTGGGCATCATCGCCCGCTACAGCTACCAGTCCCTGATGAACCACATCGGTGACGGCGAGGAATGGGGCCTGGAGCTGGGCGAGGGCGGACTGGAATTCCTGACCCCCTACGCTTCCTCCGTCAACCACTCCTACCGGGGCAAGCTGGAGAGCCTGTCCTCCAACATGGATTTCCTGGAATACTGCGACGACGACTACGTCATCATGATCGACTCCACCGTGCTGTCCAACATCGACCTGAACAAGGTGGTGGCTGACCACATCGCCTCCGGCAAGGACATCACCGTGGTCACCGCCAAGGGCATCTGCAATGGCAAGAAGCTCATGGACTTCGCCCTGAAGCTGGACAAGAACGGCCAGGTGGAGGATATGGTCTGCGACTATGCCGCCCCCGCCGAGTACCAGGCCTCCATGGACATTTTCGTCATGAGCCGCCAGGTACTGATCCGGGAGGTCAAGACCCTGGTTGCCAAGAACTGGTTCCACATGGACCGGGACCTGTGCATGGGCGGCTGGAGAAGCGGCAAGGTCACCGTCAACGCCTATCAGTTTGACGGCATCGCCATGTTCAATGAATCCGTCCAGGAGTACTTTGAGCACAGCCTGTCCCTGGTGGACAAGAAGGTCCGCGAGGGCCTGTTTGGCGGCGCTCACCCCATCTACACCAAGGTGCGCGACCGGGTGCCCACCTATTACGGCGAGAACTGCGACATTGAAAACGTGGTTGCCGCTGACGGCTGTATGCTGGACGGCACTGTGAAGAACTCCGTGCTCTTCCGTCAGGTCACCATCTCCGAGGGCTCCAAGGTGGAAAACTGCGTCATCATGAACGACGGCATCATCGGCACCGGCTGCGAGCTGAAGAACGTGATCCTGGATAAGAATGTCACGGTCACCCCCGGCACCAAGCTCTTTGGCACCAAGGCCAATCCCATTGTGATCAAGAGAGGGGAAATCGTATGAGAATTGCCGTCTGCGCCTCCGAGGGCGCTCCCTATGCCAAGTCCGGCGGCTTGGGCGACGTGATGGAGGCGCTGCCTGCTGCCCTGCAAAGAATCGAAGGCAACGAGGTCGCCCTCTTCCTGCCCTATTATAACAAGATCAAGGACAACGCCGCCTATATGACCGAGAAGGTGGCGCAGTTCCGGGTGCGCCTGGGCTGGCGGCAGCAGTACTGCGCGGTGTACAAGCTGGAAGGCCGGGCTGACGGGGTGCAGGTCTACTTCCTGGACAACGAATATTATTTCGGCGGCCGCCCCGGCCCCATCTACGGCGACCTGGACGACGGCGAGCGCTTCGCCTTCTTCTCCCGGGGCTGCCTGGATGCCATGGTGGCGCTGGACTTCATCCCGGATATCATCCAGTGCAACGACTGGCAGACCGGCCTGATCCCCGTGTACCGGAAAGCGGTGTACCATGACAAATTCCCCAACACCCGGGTGATGTACACCATCCACAACATTGAGTATCAGGGCTGGGCCAGGGCAGATTTCTTTGACGATATGCTGGGCCTTCCCTGGGAGTACCGGGGCACCCTGGACATGAACAACGCCGTGAACATGATGAAGGGCGGCATTGAGTGCTGCGACATGGTCACCACCGTGTCCGAGACCTACGCCCGGGAGCTGATGTACCCCTACTATGCCCATGGGCTGGACAACATCATCGCCGGGGCGGCCTGGAAGCTCACCGGCATCACCAACGGCATCGATGTGGGCACCTTCAACCCGGAGACCGACCCCGCTCTGCCCGCCCATTACAACGCGGATACCTTCGTGGAGGGCAAGGCCGTGGTCAAGGCCAAGCTGCAGGAGGAAGTGGGTCTGCCCGTGAAGCCCGATGTGCCCCTGATGGTGATGGTCACCCGTCTGGCAGGACACAAGGGCCTGGATCTGCTGTGCTACATCGCCCGGCGGCTGATGTGGGAGCAGGATGCCCAGCTGATCATTCTGGGCACCGGCGAGCCCCAGTATGAGACCTTCTTCAAGGAGCTGGCAAACCAGTTCCCGGAGCAGGTGGCGGCGAAGATCACCTTCAATCTGGGGCTGGCGGCAAGGATGTACGCCGGCGCGGACATCTATCTGATGCCCTCCAAGTCCGAGCCCTGCGGCCTGAGCCAGATGAACGCCATGCGCTACGGCACGGTGCCTGTGGTTCACGCCACCGGCGGCCTGAAGGATACGGTGCCCCCCTGCGACGAGAACGGCGAGGGCGGCCTGGGCTTCACCTTCCAGAGCTACAATGCCGATGACTTCTTCGCGGCCATTGTCCGGGCACTGAACCTGTATCGGAACAATCCCGAGGGCTTCCGCGCGCTCCAGCGCACCGAAATGAGCCAGGACTTCAGCTGGAACGTCCCCGCAGGACGCTACATGGAGCTGTTCCGCAAAATGCTCTCCTGGTAACCCAGCAGGCCCGGCGGATAAAAGCAAAATAAGACACCCCTTGGTAAATGCACCAAGGGGTGTTTTCTCGCCCGCGCCACTGTAGTAGGCCGTTAAGCCTAAAACTTGCCTTTCGTAGGGCGGGGTCATGA
>CAMCKD010000070.1 GCA_945875335.1 uncultured Clostridia bacterium
TGGAATCCTTAAGTTGATGACATTGCCCCAGAGGGGAGGGCAAGGGTGCGATAAATAACAATTTGCCAAGCTTCTGTGGGGAGTCGGAAATGGATGTTACTATGATATAGGAGTGTCAATCATGGAAGAAATGACCGTCAACGGGAAATCCTACCGCGTCATCAAGCTGCTGGGGAAGGGGAAGGGGGGCTATTCCTATCTGGCGGAGGACGACGGGGGGCAGTATGTGCTCAAGCAGATTCACCATGAGCCCTGTGACTATTACCAATTCGGCGATAAGCTCCAATCCGAGCTGCGGGACTATCAGCGCCTTCTGGAAATCGGGATTCCGCTGCCGAAGCTGCTGGAAGCCGACGTGGAGGCGGAGCGGATTTTGAAGGAATACATCGAGGGCCCCACCATCGCCCAGCTGGTGGCGGAAGATCGGATGGAGCAGGACTATTACCGCCAGATTCAGGCCATGTGCAGTCTGCTCTACCCGGCAAACACCAACATCGATTACTATCCCACCAATTTCGTCGTGCGCGACGGCAGGCTCTATTACATCGATTATGAATGCAACGACTATATGCAGCAGTGGGACTATGAACACTGGGGCAGCCAGTATTGGTACCCCCAGTCCCGGTAAGGCGGGACGACAATTTCTGGCAGCCAGCCCTTGGGTTGGCTGTTTTTTTATGGGAAATCAAACAGATTCGTAAAATAGTCTTGAAAAAAAGATACAAGGGGCTTATAATATATGCTATTGTACCAAAATAGGCGCACTATGTGAGCCGCCGGAAAGGGGAATCCGCCTTGTCCATTTATAAAAGGGCCCTGGCACTGACCATGAAGGGCCGGGGAAAGCCCGTCAGCGCCACCAAGCTGATTGCGGTGATCTTTTTGGCCATCATCTGCGTGGGCACCTGCCTTTTGATGCTGCCCATCGCCTCCCGGGAGGGGAATCGATGCACCTTCCTCCAGGCCCTGTTCACCGCCACCTCCGCCACCTGCGTCACCGGGCTCACCCCCTTCGACACCTGGAGCCAGTGGAGCGGCTTTGGCCAGACGGTGCTGCTCTGCCTGATTGAGATTGGCGGCTTGGGCTTTATGTCCGCTGCCACCCTGGTGATTTTCCTGTTCCGCCGGAAGGTGGGCCTGAAGCAGCGGATGATCATGGCTCAGGCATTGTCCCTCAACGAAATGAACGGGGTGGTGAAGCTGCAGCGCACCGTCCTCATTGGCAGCCTCAGCATGGAGGCCCTGGGGGCTCTGATTCTCACCTGCTGGTTTTGGCCCAAATATGGCTTTACCAATGCTCTGCGGTGGGGCGTGTTCCATTCCGTGTCCGCCTTCTGCAACGCAGGGTTTGATATCTTCGGAGAATTGGCTCCCGGCAGCAGTTTGCAGCTGTTCCAGAACGACCCGGTGGTGCTGCTGACCCTGGGCACCCTGGTGGTGGTGGGAGGCCTGGGCTTCCTGGTATGGGAGGACATGGCGGAAAAACGGAGCTTTCGGAAGCTGACGGTCTATTCCAAGCTGGTGCTCAGCGCAACAATCAGTCTGCTGCTGGCGGGCTGGGTGCTGACCTGCGTTTTGGAGTGGAACAACCCGGAAACCCTGGGAAATATGCCGGTGTGGCAGAAGCTTCTGAACGGTCTGTTCCAATCCATCACCCTGCGCACCGCCGGGTTTGACGCCCTGAATCAAGGGGGGCTTACCGAGGGGGGCAAGGCGGTTGCCATGGCGTTTATGATCATCGGCGGCTCCTCCGGCTCCACCGCAGGCGGCCTGAAAACCGTCACGGTGCTGGTGCTGCTGCTGTTCATCGCCTCCCGGGCCCGGGGCCGCAGCTCGGTTACGGTGTATCACCGCACCATTCCCAACGCTCAGGTGATGAACGCCATGACCATCTCCCTGATCATGATCGTGCTTGCCATGTTCGGCGGCATCGTCATCAGCGCCACCTCTCCTGTTGGATTCACCGACGCCCTGTATGAGGCGGTTTCCGCATTGGGCACCGTGGGCCTGACGGCGGGAGCAACGGGGCTTCTCAGCGTTCCGGCGCAGCTTGTGATTATCATTTTTATGTATTTTGGACGGGTGGGCGTGCTCACCATCAGCCTGGGCTTCCTCATGGGTAACCAGGCGGTGGAGCGGTTCCGCTATGCGGAAACCAGCCTGCTGATTGGATAAGGAGGAAACGATGAAATCCTATGTGGTGATTGGCCTGGGCCGGTTTGGCTCCGGCCTTGCGAAAAATCTGTGCCAGCTGGGCGCGGAGGTGCTGGCCATGGATATCCGTGGGGATTTGGTACAGCAGATTGCCAACGATGTGACCCACGCCGTGGTGGGGGACGGACAGGACAAGGAGGTGCTCCGGGCCCTGGGGGTGCGGAATTTTGACTGCGCCATTGTTGCCATCGGCGACAACCTGGCATCCTCGGTGCTGACCGTCATGAATTTGAAGGAGCTGGGCGTACCGTATCTGGTGTGCAAGGCCCATGACGTGACCTACGGCCGGGTGCTGGAAAAGCTGGGGGTTGACCGGGTGGTGATTCCCGAGCTGGAGCAGGCCCAGCGGCTGGCCAGAATCCTCCACTCCCGGAACGTTTTGGATTATATCGAGCTGTCCACCGACTATGGCATTCTGGAGGTGCCCGCCCCCAGGGCCTGGATCGGAAAGACCCTGCGGGAGCTGAACGTCCGGGCCAAGCTGGACATCAACATCATCGCCGTGAAAAATGGGGAGAAGACCAATGTGTCCCCCTCCGCCGATTATCAGATCAGCTCCGGCGATGTGCTGGCGGTGCTGGGTGATACCGTGGCATTGGAGGCAATGCAGAGACAGTGACACAGGAACGGATCACTTCCCGAAAAAATCCCCTGCTGCAGCAGGTGAAAAAGCTGTTTTCCTCCCGCCGGGAGCGGGAGCAGACGGGGCTCTTCGCTGCCGACGGCACAAAGCTTCTGGAGGAAGCGGCAAAATACTGCCCCGGCCTGGAAACCGCCATCCTCTCCGATGGGGTGGAGGTTCTGCTTCCAGAGCGTGTCCGGGTCATTCGGGTGCCCGGGGATGTGATGGAGTCCATCTCTCCCATGGCATCCCCCCAGGGGGCGGTGTTTCTGTGCCGTCTGCCGGAAAAGGCCCCCTTCCGGCCGGTGCCGGGGATGCTGCTGCTGGACGGGATTCAAGACCCGGGGAATCTGGGCACCATCCTGCGCACTGCCGATGCGCTGAACGTCCCGGTGGTGCTGCTGGAGGGCTGCGCCGATGCCTACAGCCATAAGGTGGTTCGGGCCAGCATGGGGGCGGTGTTCCGGGTTCCCGTGGTCAGCGCCGCCTGGGTCCAGGTGCGTGATGCCTGTATGGAGGCAGGAATCCCCATTGCCGTGACGGCGCTGGATGACAGAGCGGTGGACATCCGCCAGGCGGCGCTTTCCAAGATGGCGCTGGTCATCGGCAGCGAGGGTCAGGGCGTCCGGCGGGAAATTCTGGAAGGGGCCGGGGAAAAGCTGATCATCCCCATGAACCCCCACTGCGAATCCCTCAACGCCGCCATTGCCGCCGCCATTGTGATGTGGCAGATGAAAAAAGAGTGAAAGAGGAGTAACCCATGCTGAAATATTGGCTTTGGCTGGCCCATCGCCCGGAAATCAACGAGCATGTGAAGGTGCTGCTGCTCCAAAGCTTTCAAACCCCCATGGGTGTGTACCTGGCCCGGCAGGAGGAGTATGACATCATCCCCGGACTGAAACCCAGTGGAAAGCAGGCTTTGGCGGACAAGGGTTTGGAACGGTTTGAGGCGGTGGTCAGCTGGTGCGGGCGGGAGCAGGTTCAGATTCTGACCTATGATGACCCGGCCTATCCCCGCCGATTGAAAAGCATTTATAACCCGCCCCTGGTGCTTTACTGCAAGGGCACCATGCCCCGCTTCGACGGCGTTCCCGTCATCAGCATCGTGGGCACCCGCCGCTGCACCGACTACGGCGCTTCCGTGGCGGAGCAGATGGGCCGGGAAATCAGCAGAGGCGGCGGCCTGGTGGTGTCCGGGCTGGCGGAGGGAATCGACGCTGCCGCCATGGCCGGGGCGCTGGATGCCGGCTTTCCCACGGTGGGAGTGCTGGGCACGGGGATAGACCTTGTCTACCCGGCTGTGAACCGACCGCTGTTTCAGCGAGTGGAGCGCCAGGGCTGCCTGCTTTCGGAGCTTTTGCCCGGCACCAGGGGGAGCAAATGGAGCTTCCCCAAGCGGAACCGAATCATCAGCGGCCTGAGCCTGGCAGTGGTGGTGGCAGAGTCCCCGGAAAGGAGCGGTACCTACCACACGGTACAGGCGGCTTTAGACCAGAACCGGGATGTGTATACCGTGCCCGGGGAGGCGGACTGGCCCACCTTTGCCGGAAACAACCGGCTGCTTGCGGAGGGGGCCAGTCCCGTCCGCTGCGGCTGGGATGTGCTGCGGGAATACACCAGCCTGTTCCCGGATACAATCCGAAGGGTGCAGTCCGCCCCGGTGCGCAGCCGGCCCGCTCCCCAAAAATCCGGGTTTCAGAAAAAAGACATTGACAACCGGGGCTCCGGGGCTTATATTGACCCTCGAACCTCCGGCCTTTCCCAGGAGGAAGAGGCTGTCCTCCGCTGCCTTCAAGCAGGGCAGACGCTGGTGGACGATGTGATCGCCGCCACCGGCATTCCCTCCGGGAAGCTGCTGGGAACCCTGACCATGATGGAAATAAAGGGCATTCTGCGTCGACTGCCCGGCAATCGGCTGGGACTGAGATAATAAAAGGGCACCTCTAAAAACTGCCCTTTTGCGGTTTGGGTGGATCTTTTGTCCTAACAATGCGGTTTGAAAACACCGCAATACAAAAAGTATTCCGGTATTTTCAAAACTTTTGTTAGAACAAAATCTCTCGCCCAAACCATCAAAAAGCAGTTTTTAGAGGTCGCCAAAAGGAAACAAGTTAGGAAAAGGAAGTTATTCATGTCAAAACCGTCAAATCTCGTGATCGTGGAGTCCCCCTCCAAAGCGAAAACGATTGGAAAATATCTGGGGCCGGACTATGTGGTAAAGGCCAGCATGGGCCACCTGCGGGATCTGCCCAAGAGCAAGATGGGCGTGGACCTGGAACAGAATTTTACCCCGGAGTATATCCCTGTCCGGGGCAAGGAAGAGCTGATCCGGGAGCTGCGCACCGCCGCCGACAAGGCCCAAACCGTGTATCTGGCAACCGACCCTGACCGGGAGGGGGAGGCCATCTCCTGGCACCTGAAGGAGCTTTTGGGCCTCAGCGACGAAAAGGCCCACCGGGTCACCTTCAACGAAATCACCCAGAAGGTGGTGCGGGAGTCCATCCAGCACCCCCGGGACATTGACTATTGTTTGGTGGATGCCCAGCAGGCCCGCCGGATTCTGGACAGAATCGTGGGCTATCAGCTCTCCCCTCTGCTGTGGAAAAAGGTGCGCCGGGGCCTGTCCGCCGGACGGGTGCAGTCCGTGGCCACCCGGATGGTGGTGGATCGGGAGAATGAGATCCGGGCCTTCCAGCCCAAGGAATACTGGTCCCTGGATGTGACCCTGAACCGCCGGGAAAAGCCGGGCAGCTTCGTGGCCCACTACTACGGCGAGGACAAGAAGCGGGAGCTGGAAAACGAGGCCCAGACCCAGGCCGTCATCGATGACATCACCGGCAAGGAATTCACCGTGACCAATGTGAAAAAGGCGGAGAAGAAGCGCACCGCCGCGCCCCCCTTCACCACCTCCACCCTGCAGCAGGAGGCCTCCCGGAAGCTGAACATGACCCCCAAGCGCACCATGATGATCGCCCAGCAGCTCTATGAGGGCGTGGACGTGGAAGGGGAGGGCACCCTGGGTCTTATCACCTATATGCGTACCGACTCCCTGCGGCTTTCCGAGGAAGCCATGGCCGCCGCCGCCGACTTCATCCGCCACCGCTACGGCGAAAGCTATTATTACGGCAAATTCCATGAGTATAAAACCAAGGCAGGAGCCCAGGACGCCCACGAGGCCATCCGCCCCACCCATGTGGAATTAGACCCGGAGCGGGTGCGTTCCAGCCTGACCAGTGACCAATACCGGCTGTACAAGCTGATTTGGAGCCGGTTCCTGGCCAGCCAGATGGCAAACGCCCTGTTCGACACCGTTTCCATCGATGCCAGCTGTGCCGGGCACACCTTCCGGGCCACCAACCAGAGCCTCCGCTTCCCCGGCTTCATCGCGGTCTATGAGGAGGGCCGGGACGACGAGGGGGAGGCCATGGGCTCTCCGCTGCCGGATTTGCAGGTGGGGGAGAAGACCGATGCCTCCAAATTTGACAAGCAGCAGCACTTCACCCAGCCCCCTGCCCGGTTCACCGAGGCCACCCTGGTCAAGGCCATGGAGGAAAAGGGGGTGGGCCGTCCCTCCACCTATGCCGCCACCATCTCCACCATTGAGGACCGGGAGTATGTGGTGAAGGAGGACAAGCACCTGGCCCCCACAGCCTTGGGCGAGGTGGTCACGGGGCTGATGATAGAACGGTTCCAGGACATCATCGATGTGGAATTCACCGCCAACATGGAAAACCGGCTGGACGCGGTGGAGGAAGGCAAGCAGAACTGGAAGGATCTGCTGGGCGAATTCTACCGGGAGTTTGAAAAAGAACTAAAGGACGCGGAGCAGGCTCTCGACGGGGTGCGATTGAAGGTGCCCGAGGAGGAGACTGACGAAATCTGCGAGCTCTGCGGCCGGAAAATGGTGATCAAAATGGGCCGCTTCGGCAAGTTCCTGGCCTGCCCCGGCTTCCCGGAGTGCAAGAACGCCAAGCCCCTGGTGGAGCGGATGCCCGGGCGCTGCCCCAAGTGCGGCAGCGGCATGCTCAAGCGGAAATCCAAGCGGGGCTACGCCTACTATGCCTGCGAAAAGGGGGCCGACTGCGGCTTCATGACCTGGGATGTGCCCACCGCCGAGGACTGCCCGGAGTGCGGCCAGACCCTGTTCAAGAAGTCCGGCCGGGGCAGAATGAAGCCCTTCTGTGTCAATGAGAAATGCTCTCGGTTCCTGCCGGAGGATCAGCGGGGCTACTATAAAAAGAAAACCGAAGCCACGGAGGAAGCCCCGGAGCAGGAGGCGGAAAAGAAGGCCAAAAAGGCTCCTTCCAAAACCGCCAAAAAGACAGCAAAGACGAAAACCACCGCCAAAAAGGCACCGGCCAAAGCCGGTTCCAGAGCAAAGAAGAGGACGGAAGAATGAAAGTCAAGGTTATCGGAGCCGGTCTGGCCGGTTCAGAGGCAGCGTGGCAGCTGGCCAAACGGGGCATTGAAGTAACGCTCTATGAGATGAAGCCCCATAAAATGACCCCCGCCCATCACAGCCCGGATTTTGCGGAGCTGGTGTGCTCCAATTCCCTCCGGGGTGACCGGCTGGAAAACGCGGTGGGACTGCTGAAGGAGGAGTTGCGCCGCTGCGGCAGCCTGATCATGGAGTGCGCCGATGCCACCCGGGTGGAGGCCGGCGGCTGCCTGGCGGTGGATCGGGCCGGGTTTGCGGCGCTGGTCACGGAGAGGATTCGGCAGAATCCCAACATCACCGTGATATCAGAAGAGGTCACCCAGGTGCCGGAAGGGCCTGTGATCATCGCCACCGGGCCCCTGACCTCCGATGCTCTGTCCCAGGCCATCGGCGAATACTTCGGCGCGGACTACCTCCACTTTTTCGACGCGGCGGCCCCCCTGGTCACCGCGGAGTCCGTGGATATGAATTTGGCCTGGTGGCAGTCCCGCTACGACCGGGGCACCCCGGATTACATCAACTGCGCCCTGGACAAGGAGCAATACGAGACCTTTGTCCGGGAGCTGATCTTCGCCGAGGAGGCGGAGGTTCACGGCTTTGAGGATCGTCGGGTCTTTGAAGGCTGCATGCCGGTGGAGGTCATGGCCCGCAGGGGAGAGAATACCCTGCGTTTCGGCCCCATGAAGCCGGTGGGCCTCCGGGATCCCAAAACCGGCCGGGAGCCCTATGCGGTGCTCCAGCTTCGGCAGGACAATGCGGCAAAGAGCGTCTTCAACCTGGTGGGCTTCCAGACCCATCTGAAATTTGGGGAGCAGAAGCGGGTGTTTTCCCTGATTCCCGCCCTTCACGATGCGGAGTTCGTCCGCTACGGGGTGATGCATCAGAACACCTTCCTCCAGAGTCCCAAGCTGCTGGATCAATACTATGCCGACCGGCGCAATCCCCTGGTGGCCTTTGCCGGGCAGATGACCGGCGTGGAGGGCTATGTGGAGTCCACGGCCTCCGGCTTCCTGGCTGCCGTTGCCATGGCGGCAAAGGTGCAGGGCAGGGAAGTCCCGGTTTTCCCCAACACCACCGCCATCGGCGCTTTGGGCTGCTACATCAGCGATGGCAGCATCGAGAATTTCCAGCCCATGAATGTGAATTTCAGCATCATCGCCCCGCTGGAGCAGCGGATTCGGAAAAAAGCAGAAAAGAATCTGGCAATCGCCAACCGGGCCCTGGAAGTCATCGACCAGCTGGTTGCCAGGGGAGTATAAAAAGAGGGGTGGAGCTATGAAAATCATACTGGATGCCATGGGCGGCGACAATGCCCCCGAGGCTGCCGTTCTTGGCGCTTTTGATGCCGCCAAGACCTTCGGCACGGAAATCATTCTGGTTGGCCGGGGGGAGGCGATTTTGGAGGTCATGGGCCGCCACGGCATTTCCGACCTGCCCGCCGGTGTGGAAATCGCCAACGCGGAGGACGTGGTGGACATGCACGACGACCCCGCCTCCATCATCCACAAGCGGAAAAATTCCTCCATGGTCATAGGCCTCAAGCTCTTGGCCGAGGGCAAGGGCGATGCCTTTGTGTCCGCAGGCTCCACCGGGGCCCTGCTGACGGGAGCTACCTTGCTTGTCAAGCGGGTGAAGGGCATCCGCCGGGCCTCCATGGCTCCGGCCATGCCGAATAAAAAGGGAGGCAAAACCGTCATCTGCGACTGCGGCGCCAATGCCGAGTGTACCCCGGAGTTTTTGCTCCAATTCGGTCTGGTGGCCTCCGCCTTTGCCAAAAAGCAGCTGGGGATCACCGAGCCTCGGGTGGGACTTCTGAACATCGGCACCGAGGATTCCAAGGGCACCCAACTGCAAAAGGACGCCTATGCCCTGCTGCAGGAGGCGGACAAGAAGGGCCTAATCCATTTCGTGGGCAACGTGGAGGCCCGGGATGTTCCCCTGGGTGAGGTGGATGTGGTGGTCTGCGATGGGTTCGCGGGCAATGTGCTGCTGAAATCCATCGAGGGCACCGCCATGTTCATGGGCAGCCTGATGAAGCGGATGTTCAAAAAGAACCTGCTCTCCAAGCTGGGCTACCTGCTCTGTTCCTCCGGGGTGAAGGACATCATGAAGCTGATGGACTATCGGGAAATCGGCGGCACCCAGTTTTTGGGCATCAAAAAGCCGGTGATCAAGGCCCATGGTTCCTCTGATCGGCTGGCCTTCTGCAACGCCATGAAGCAGGCGGCGGAGGCGGCCCGCAGCGACATCACCCCGGAATTGGAAAAAGCCCTTCAGCTGCTGGCGGAGGCAAAGGAGCCCCAACATGATTAAGGATTTGGAAGAAGCCATTGGCTATCATTTTCACAACATCTCCCTGCTGCAAAATGCCCTGACCCATTCCTCCTATGCCAATGAGCGGTGGCACAACAGTCTTTTAAGCAACGAGCGGCTGGAATTTCTGGGCGACAGCATTCTGGGGATGCTGGTGGCGGAGTATCTGTTCCGCAGCTTCCCTGACCGGCCTGAGGGAGAGCTGACCCGGATGCGGGCGGACATGGTCTGCGAAAAGACCCTGGCCTCCATTGCCAACCAGATCCACCTGGGCGACCACCTGCTGCTGGGCCACGGCGAGGAACAGGGGGGAGGCCGGAGCCGGAACTCCATCCTGGCCGACGCCATGGAGTCGGTGATTGCCGCCTGCTTCCTGGACGGCGGCATGGAGGCGGCCCTGCGGTTCATCCGACGGTTCATTCTGGTGGAGGTGCCGGTGACCAAGCTCCACAACGCCGACTACAAAACTCAGCTCCAGGAGCTGGTGCAGCAGAAGCGGAATCAGCTGCTGACCTATGCGCTGACCGGAGAATCCGGGCCGGATCACGACAAGCAGTTTGAGGTGGAAGTCACCTTAAACGGCAGCCCGGTGGGAAAGGGCTGCGGCAGCAGCAAAAAGCGGGCAGAGCAGGATGCCGCCCGGGACGCCATCAGCCGCCTGTTCCCTGGAGAGCTGTGAAAAAACTCACGCTGAAAAAATACTTTCCCCGCTCCAAAACCCGGAGCGGGGAAATTTTTCTTGCCGTTCGGAGTGGAATATGGTAGAATAAACTGATTACGAAAAAATCGGTAGGGAAAAAGTGTATTCACAACCCCATCGTAGCAGGTTGTAACGCATAAAAGTTGTTGTTTAGCGCACCAGCCACTGTAGGGGAGGCTCTTAGCCTCCCGCCAGGTTTGTCAACTGAGTGTT
>CAMCKD010000071.1 GCA_945875335.1 uncultured Clostridia bacterium
TTCAACCAAACACTCAGTTAACGAACCTGGCGGGCGGCTGGTAGCCGCCCCTACGGATGGTTTGCCATTCAAACAACAATTTACCACTCTGCTGAGTCAAACCGATCAGCACAAAAAAATAAGCGATACCCGGTCAAAGCAACCAGGTATCGCCTGTTTTTGTGTTGCCAACCCAGCAAGACAGATGCCGTAATCATTCAGAGAATGACTGTGTTACGGACAACCGCCTTTCGCAGAGCGGTTTTTGTAGAAAAGATCAACCGGCGACAACGGCCAGAGCGGCGCGGGCGCCGTCATAGTCGGAGTCCTTGGCCACGGCGTAGCCGGCGTGGCTGTAGACACTGAAGATCTCCTTGCCTTCCTCGGAGGAGATGATGTTGATGAAGCAGTTCTGCAGCGCCTCGATCAGCTCGGGGGTGTAGTACTGGCTCTCCTTGGAGATGGCCACGGTGTCGTTGTAGATGCCGTCGGTGACGCCGATGACATTCAGCTCGTTCCAGATGGACTCGCTGCGGCCCATGCCCTGCTTGCCGGTCTCGTCCTTCTGGTCCACGGGCAGGATCCAGCTGGCCTCGTAGTCGTTGCGGCCGTCGGCGTAGCAAACGATGATGTCCACCTGCTCAGCAGCGGCGTAGGAGAAAGCGGTGCCGTAGCCGGAGTCCAGAGGCACCACGTTGGACAGGTCGGAAATCTTCTTGTCGAACTTGTCCATCAGCCACAGGGTGGGATAGATGTAACCGGCGGAGGAAGAGGTCTTCTGCACGGCCCAGGTAGCCTGATCCAGGTCCTCCCAGGTCAGCTCTTCACCGGCGTTGACCTTGGCGGCCAGGGTCTTGCCGTACTCGGAGGGAGTGGCGTAAATCAGGGAGCGGTAGTAGGTGACCTGAGGGCCGTTCTTCTGGGTGGCGTTGGCTTCACCGTTCCAGTCGGCGGGATTGGTGGAGTCGTTGCTCAGGCCGTTGCGGGTGGCGGTGAGGATGACTTCGGTATCATCGGAGTACAGGGCATAGGTGCCGCCGGGCAGCCAGCCGATGTCAATGGTACCGGCGGACATGGCCTCGCCGGTGGCATCATAGCTGGTGCCGACGGTGATGTCCACCTCGTCGATGTCGTAGCCCAGCTTGGCCATCTCGGCCTTCACCAGCTCGGGCAGGTTGGCGGTACCGGCGATGATCACGTCGGCGTCCTTGGAGGGAACGAATTCCAGAGTCAGCTTGTCGAAATGCTGATTCTCAGCAGCGGCCTGAACAGCCACCAGAGACATGGCCATGGCCAGAACCAGAACCAGGCAGAGAATGCGGGACAGTTTCTTCATAACGATTCTCCTTTAATTTATTAGGCTTTCGCCGCTGACTATTATACAGCAGCCGCCGCCTGTTTTCAACCCAAATCCTGTTATTTATCCTAAATTTTACAAGAAACCCTTCTTATTCCGGGAAGCGATGATCCTGCCGTCCTTTTTGTGCGCCGCAAAAGGTTTTTGCCTTCATTCTTTCGTCTCCTGCAACCGGCGATACAGCTGGAGGATCACTTGTTCGCCCCCGTACATGGCGCTGATAAAGGAATACTCGCAGCGGTTGGTGATCCCATCCACCTTACGATGGAAATGCAGGGTATACATCCCCTTTTCCCCAACTTCACGGAATACCACATCGGGATGAAGGGATTTCAGCAGGTCTTTTCTTTCTTCTTCATTTACATACATCTGGAGATACCTTTGGGTATCTTCCCAATAGTTGCCGCCTTCAATCAAGCGATTGATCCTGCGATGACGGGAGATATCCGTTTGGATGCTGACCAATTCTCTGGAAAATGTGGCTGGATGAATCATCCATATGGCATTATACGTCTGCATCAAGCCGCTTGCCAAACACTTATCGACAGCGGCTGCGTCATCCTGGGAAGCCCCATGCTCCAAATGGTCTGCTTCGCCTATCAGCAATAACGCATTGGTGATCTGTCCGTCGTCGGCTCTGTCCCCGGCCAGGTATTCTGCACGATACTGTTTTCCATCCACCCCGGCAAAGAAATAGGTAAGTGTGGACGCGGTTTTCAGCCTTCCGGCCAGGGTGTTGGGATTGATAAACTCAGAAAATCGCAGCTGGCTTTTTTCCTCTACCAATTCCAGCAGATTCTTGATGAACGGGATGTATTCCATAGGGTCGCTCCAGCCATATTCTCCGCTGGCTGTTTTGCAGAGCTTTGTCACCGCAACCTTGCATAGATCCAGATGGCATGCCAGAATGCAGTTGTCTACCAGCGCATGAATCAGAGCGCTTGGGCTTAAATTCAAGGTTTCGTTCCGAATTTCTTCTCCCGCCCCATCCAATTTGCGGGACATGTCCGCCGTATAGATGCAGTATTGATTTCGTCCGTTCACCTTGGCCGTATACAGCGCCTGGTCAGCCTGCCGGAAGAGGCTCTCCCATTCACGGTCGCAGGATAACGTTGTGGTGATGCCGATGCTGTTCGTTATCTGATAGTCCTCCAGCTGGAAACGGGTTTTTTCATAGATCCTGCGGGCGATTTCTTCTATGTCGGAAGCAATCGGAGCCATCAGCAAAAACTCATCGCCGCCATAGCGAATGGCAAGGATCTGTTCCCCGATGATCTGCTGGATGCGTTTGGATTCTTCCTTCAGCACCTTGTCTCCGAATTCGTGTCCGCGCTCATCATTCACTTGCTTAAAATAATCGATATCAATGATTGAAAACAAAAACTCCTGCTCTGGATTGCTCCGAAGCATTTTTGCAACGATATTCTCAGCCGCTGCGTGATTGTAAAGCCCCGTCAAGCCGTCACAATTGGCAGATTTCTTCAGGCGCTGAAACTTTTTCATCAACCGAAGCTGACGGGAAATGCAGGACGTCAGGACTCTTTCATAATCTGCTGGCAAAACGGAGGACAATTGAAGATAATCCTGAATCCCCAGCGCATCCGCTTTTTCTTCCCTTCCGGGATGATGCTCTTTTGCGACAACGAAAGACAACGCTCCTTCAAACCAGGGTTCATTTCGATAGGCTTCGATGATTTCCATCGTATCATATTGTTCTGTTTCATCCAAAGCAAGCAGGAAAAGAATGCGATCCTCTTCTTTTTCAAGAATTGCTTTCAATTCAGCCGCATCATGGGCGCAACACAGATAATAATCATCGTCAAGAAGCTTACTGACGATTGCAGACAGGTAATCTTCGGGTTCAAAGACGATGATCACATTTCCTTCCGGTATCTTCAGCTTCATAATATACTCCTTTCCTTCGGAGAATCATCCAGCCAGGCAAAGATAGGATTTCTTTCACTCAAACCATCAAAAAGCAGTTTTTGAGGCCGCCTGTAATAGAGCATGCTTCATATGGCGAAAAACAATTTGGCTCATTATATATCAAGCAATGCGGCAGCGTCAAGAAGAAAGCAGTATTTAAGCCCGCCAACCGGGCAAAATTAGCGAAATATATATCAATTCATAACTTTTGAGGGAGGTTGGCTATCTATTTTGCCCGGAGTGTTTTATGTATTGCATCCTTTTTTGGCGGTCATGATTGTCTGAACAGAAGCCTGCAAATGCACGATAGGATTGCCGATTCCCTGCTTGAATGCGCCGCAGACTGCATATAAAACGAAAAAGCTGGAGCCACCAGCATTGATTGGGATAATCCCCAAAATATGGCAGCTGAACAAAACCGATAATCGCGCAATACATTTTCCCGCACTGATCCATGGAATGGCGCGGATAGAGAAGATGCATATATATTACAAATTTGATGCTCTCTATTGACAATATGTGGTTGTAAATGTATAATTGAAAACGATACTTTTATATCAAAAGGAGCAGCTATGAAAATCGGCACACTGGAACTGGTTGTCATTGCGATTGTTGCCCTGCTGGTCATCGGCCCCAACAAGCTGCCGGAATATGCCAAAAAGCTGGGCCAGGCCATGCGGGAATTCAAAAAGGCATCCGATTCCCTCACCAAGGAGATTAAAGAAAACATCGTCGAGCCCCTGGATGAAGTCCAGAAGCCCCTGAAAGAGGCCGTTGCCCCCATCGCCGAAATGGAAAAGGAGATTAAGGGCAGCCTCAAAGAGGTCACCGACTCCGTGAGCAGCATTGGCAAGCCCCAGAAGGCCGCCCCCAAGGCGGAGGAAGCCGGGCAGGTGCCCGCAGAGGCCCCCGCTCCCGCCCAGGTACCAGATACATCAGATAAGGAGAATCCCCAATGAAAATCAGTGTTCAGGAACTTTTGATTGTCCTCGCCATCGTCCTCATCATCTTCGGCCCCACCCAGATTCCCAAGCTGATGAAGCTGTTCAAGAAGAACAAGCAGGATTCCGAGAAAGAGGAAAAGTAAGAAAACCGTACACATCAGAGCATTCTGTGTGAATATTTGGAAAGAAGGTAATTACAATGGGAAATAATTTCTCCCGCAGGGACTTTCTGAAGGGTGCCGCTGCCGGTGCCTTCGGTCTTGCCACCGCCGGTATCTTAGGCGGTCTGGGAAAAGCCTCCGCTGAGGGCATCTACACCCCCGGCACCTACACCGCTACCGCCCAGGGCATGGGCACCGTCAAGATGACCGCTGTTTTCGATGCCAACAGCATCGTCTCCATCGACCTGGATCTGGCTGAGGAGACCCCCGCCATCGGCCAGGCCGCCAAGGATGCCATCATCGAGCAGCTGCTGGGCGCTCAGGGCACCGACATCGACGGCGTTTCCTCCGCCACCATCACCACCAACGCTGCCAAATCTTGCCTGGAGCAGTGCATCGCTCAGGCCAAGGGCGGCGCTGCCATTGTTAACAGCAATGTGGAGCAGGTTCTGGCCACCGAGGGCACCTTTGTCGCCACCGACATCATCCCCGAGGACGTGAACGCCTCCGCCGTTGTGATGGGTGAGATCAAGGACTTCGCCCAGGAGATCGACTGCGACATCGTGGTCTGCGGCGCCGGTGCTGCCGGTGTTGTGGCTGCCGTGAAGGCCGTGGAAGAGGGCAAGAAGGTGGTGGTTCTGCAGAAGGAGCCCATCGCCGACTCCCAGGGCAACTGCGCCTCCGCCATCGTCAAGGGCGGCTCCACTCCCGGCGGTATCGCCAGCTGGAAGAATATGTGCATCGCCACCAACGCCTGGAGAAGCGATCCCCGTCTGATTGACGCCTACATCGACAATTCCGAAGAGGCCATGCGCTTCCTCTGCGAAAAGGGCGGCGTGGAAGGAAAGCTGGGCGACAAGAACGAGAAGACCGGCGTAGAAGTCTACCAGTCCTCCGATACCGTTTTCACCGGTGTCCGGGTGGACGGCACCCAGAGCTGGGACTTCGGCGACGACAAGGTTGAGATTTTCGCCCCCTGGTTCGGCCCCAAGCCCAACAACTTCGGCACCCTGGTATCCGGCATTCTGAACGACGCCGTGGAGCAGTACGGTGATCAGATCGATGTTCATTACTCCACTCCCGTTGTCCAGCTGATTCAGAAGGACGGCGCTGTGGTGGGCTGCATCGGCAAGGATGCCTCCGGCGCCTTCGTGAAGGTCAACGCCAAGGCCGTCATCCTGGCCACCGGCGCTTATGAAAACAACCCTACCATGGTTCGCCGCTTCTGCCCCGATACCGAAGCCTTCGACAAGAAGGTTTACCACCGCACCGGCGATGGCAACATTCTGGCTGTGCTGGCTGGCGGCGTGATGGAGCCCGTGGCTCACTCCACCGTTATGCACGACTTCGATGCGGGCCTGATGTGGGATAACCCCTACCTGTTCCTGAACATGGAGGGCAAGCGCTTCACCAACGAGACCGTGGAAATGGCCTACATCTCCAAGCAGCTGCGCTGGCAGCCCTCCTTCAAAGGTGAGAACATGGACCATGAGCACCAGGAGACCGGCTCCAAGGGCTGGTACTGCCAGATCTATGACAACGACTACATGAACTATGTGGATATGCCCATGCTGGTTCCTCCCGTTGCCATGAAGAAGTACATGAAGGAAGGCCCCGCCGAAGATCATGTGGGCGTGTTCCCCCACCTCATCGACACCTTCTGCGCCGACACCCTGGAAGAGCTGGTTGAAAAGCTGGGCCTGCCCAAGGAAGAGGCTCTGGCCAGCATCCAGCGCTACAATGAGCTGTGCGATGAGGGCTACGACCCCGACTTCGGCAAGAACCCCAAGTTCCTGAACAAGATTCAGACCGCTCCCTTCTGGGGCATCCGCCGTCACATCCGCTGCTCCTCCATCACCGCCGGTGTCCTGACCGACGCCAACTCCATGGTAGTCCGCGAGGACGGCACCCCCGTGCAGGGTCTGTACGCTGTCGGCAACCTGGGCGGCCAGTTCTTCGGCGGCTGCGACTATCCCTTCTTCTCCCCCGGCCTGTCCCTGGGTCATGCCGTGACCTTCGGCTACATCGCCGCGAAGCACGCCTGCTCCCTGTAAGACGCCAAAGCTTTGAGGGTGCCTTCGGCCTCGGCCTGAGGCACCCTTTTTTAACCGAAAGGAGCATATTCCCATGAAAATCAGCGTCCAGGAGCTATTGATTGTCCTGCTCATTGTTCTTGTAATCTTTGGCCCCACCCAGCTGCCCAAGCTAGCAAAAACCATCGGCGAAAGCCTGAAGGGCTTCAAGAAGGGCATGGAAGAGGAACAGCCTGAAAAGAAGGAGCAGCCTGCCGAGCATGAAGAAAGAGAAGACTAAAAACACCGACGGGAGTATGTCCCTCAGCGGTCATCTGCGGGAGCTGCGAAACCGGCTTCTGGCAGTCCTGGCGGTGTTCGTGGTGGGTGTGGTGGTCTGTTTTTCCTTCGCCTCTCCCATTGTGGAGCTGCTCACCGGCCTGGGTCAGCAATTCGGCTACCAGTTCGTCTACATCCGGCCTCAGGAACTGCTGATGGTTTATTTCTCCATTTCCCTGCTGGGAGCCTTTGTGCTGTCCCTTCCCGTCACCGCCTATGAGATTTTTTCCTTCTGCAGCCCCGGACTGCGGAAAATTGAAAGGAGCCTGATGCTGCTGGGCATGACCTTCGGCACCGTGTTTTTTGTGGTGGGTGTGCTGTTTGCCTATTTCATCACCGTGCCCTTTATGCTGCGGTTCCTCATCGCCTTCAGCACCGATGTATCCGTCACCGCTTCCATCAGTATTCAGGAATACATGTCCTTCCTTTTGATGGTATTCACCATCTTCGGTGTGATTTTTGAGCTGCCGGTGCTCAGTGTGATTCTCACCGCTCTGGGAGTGGTAAAGCCCAGTTGGCTGGTGAAGGCAAGACGGGCCATGATTGTGGTCATCTTCTTTGTAGCAGCCATCATCACCCCGCCGGACATCATTTCTCAGATCATGGTGGCCATTCCCATCATCGCCCTGTACGAGTTCAGCATTCTCCTGAGCCGAGGGGTATACAAAACTAAAAAAGATAAAGCAGAAGAATAATGACCACCCCTGCAAAGGCCCGATCGTGCCTTGTGGGGGTGGCTGACTCTGTGGGTGAAACCAAAATTGACCAAACGATGCCGCCAAACACAACGTTTCTCTCGCCCTCTGCCGGCGCTCAATGCAGCCGGTAGAGGGTATTTTTGCAGAGGTCGCCGCCGCATAAGCCGGCGATGAAAGTAAGAAGGAAGTTTTTGCGCAAAGGTACGCCGCTATGCCCGCCATGTCGGAGAGGCTGCCACGTTTCATTCAGCGCCTGCCAGCAGGGCATTGGTATACTCACCCCAGCTGTACTGGGTCATATACTCGCCCTGGTAGGAAAGCCCCTCCCGGCGGCCATCCCGCCAGTCATAATAATCGCAGTCAAAGGCTTTGGGCTGCACTGCCAGCTTGCCCCACTGCTTCACCAGCACGCCGCCGCAGCCTGCCTCGTCCAGCGTGACCTGCAAATCACGGCGCAGGCTCTTGATGTAGGATTCGTGGCCCATCTCGTCCTCAAAGAGCACCGCCTGAATTTCTCCCATGGTGCAAAGCGCGCCCTGTCGATCCACCAGATAGGCCAGCAGCTCTTTGGTGCGGCTGTACTTGAATTCCAGAGGCTCGCCGTCCACATAGACCTCAAAATTGCCGAAGGTCTGCATCCGAACCCGCTTGCCGGGCACCACCGGGCGGCGCAGCTCCGCCAGCTCCCTGCGCACCTTGTCCGCCGTGATGGGCTTGGTCAGATAACCGCTGGCGTGCAGCTCAAATGCCGCGCCCAGGTAATGGCTGAATCCGGTGGCAAAAATGATGTTCACATCGGGATTGCGCTCCTTCAGCTGCCGGGCCAGCGTCACGCCGTCGGTATCCGCCATCTCCACATCCAGAAAGGCCACATCGCAGCCGTTGCTCTGCAAAAAGGCCAGGGCGTCCTCCGGGTAAAAAAAGCCGTGGAGCTCCGCCTCCGGCGCGGCCTGCTGGATGGCCGTCATCAGCCGATTCAGTGCCAGTTCCTCATCATCTACTGCAATAATTCTCATCGTTTGCCTCCCTTGGGGATGCGGATTTCTGCCGTGGTGCCCTGTCCCGGCGAACTGGTGACAGTCAGGGTACCGTCCGCCATCAGCCGCAGCCGTTCCCGGACGTTGCGAAGTCCAAAGTGTGCCTTTCCATCCTCCTCGTAATGTGCCGGATCAAAGCCTTTGCCGGTGTCCGATACCGTGATTTGCCAGCAGTCCGGCAGTTCTCTGGTGGCGACCGTCACCGTGCCGCCGCCCCGCTTTTTCGTGACCCCGTGCTTGACCGCGTTTTCCACCAGCACCTGCACCGTCAAGGGCGGCACCTTGAAATTGGTGACCTGAAAGTCCTCAGAAATGCGCAGCGTGGCGGGAAAACGAATCTGCTCCAAGGAGAGGTAGGTTTTCACATGGCTGTACTCCTCCTCAAAGGGAATCAGCTCCTTTTGCTCCAGGGAGGCCATGTTGCTGCGCAGATAGTCCGAAAATTTCTCAATGGCGTCCTGGGCGGTTTTGGGGTCTACCTCACACAGCTGGTAGATGGAGTTGAGCACGTTGTAGAGAAAATGGGGCTGCATCTGACTGAGCATGGAGCAGATGCGGCTGTCCTCCAGTTCCTTTTCCAGCTGCCCGGCCCGCAGGGAGCCACGGTGATCCAGAACAATATGCTTCACCGCCGTGATGATTTGGGATGTAAAAAGCAAAAGAAACACCAGCTTGGAGCAGCTGCCGTGGGAGTACATGGACGCTCCCAGCCCGGTGAGATCCAGCAGCACCGCCGCCATCAGCAGCAGCCCGGAGATCAGCGTCTGGTGATTTTTACCATTACGGCGCAGCTCCGCCACCGCACAGCCCATGAGCAGCGGGCAGAGCACCAGCTGGGAGAGCCGCCACGGGAAAAGCCCATCATACAGCACCACTCCCCCGGCAAAGGACAGCCCCACCAGAACGCAGTCCAGCAAAGCGGAAGCCAGCAGGGCGGCATTTGCCAGTGTGCGCCGCCGCCCGGTGAACGCCTCGCACAGGCACAGCTGCCCAAAATACACCGCCAGCATTCCGCAGAGCAGCTTGCCATAGGTATTGAATACCACCAGCTCACTGATGAAGGAAATGTTCACCGTATCCAGATACACAAAGCCGCCGGCGAACAGGCACAAAAATGCGTCGTTCCACAGCGCCACTCCCAGTGGGGTGTGCATCAGCACCGAGGCCAGCGCCGCCCCCAGCACCAGCAGCGCCACGATGATCAGCCCCAGTCCCAGCCCCTGCAAGGGGGTGCTGTAGGGTTTCAGATAGCCCTCCAGCACAATGGAGGTATTGCCGGAGACGTAAAGATTATCCAGAAATTCCTGACAGGCTCTGCCGTTGCCGTAGCGGTGGGGGTCATACAGATGAAACTCCACCATGTCCTCCTGGGCAATGCCGGGGGAAAGCTGGTAGTCCCACAAGCTGCCGCAGACATCCGGCGTCAGAGGTTCCCCTTCCTGCGAATACATGGCGATGATGTCATAGCCCATATTCTCCCCATTGACAGCCATGCTGACACCGATGTGATTCCGATACCAGCTGATGCGCAGCCCCTCTGGAATGTCCAAATCAAAATGGCCCCGCAGGTACAGTTCTCCCTCCCAAGAGGAGAGCTCCGCACCATCAAGCGGCAGCCAGCTTTCGCCGTCCCGGCTGTATTCCCCGGCAAAGCGCAGCTGCGTGGGCTTCGAGAGAACAGCCTGGTGGCTTCCAAGAACGACAGTCAAAAGGCACACCAGCGACAGGAGCAGCAGCGCCGCCGTGCCAACGGTTTTTTCAGAGTCTTCATATCCTTATCCCTTTCCCGCTGTTTTCTCTGCTCCATAGGGCTAACGTGACCACCAGGACTTCAAGAAAGCGAAAAGTGTCCCATCCTATTCTGTTTACTAAGTATAGCACAGAAATGGACGCAAAAGAGACTCACGCTGTAAAAAATTCCATAAAAATTTTGTGTTTCTCGGTTTGACTCAGCAGAGTGGTAAATTGTTGTTTATCGTGCAGATTTCCGCCCAGCCACTGTAGGGGAGGCTCT
>CAMCKD010000072.1 GCA_945875335.1 uncultured Clostridia bacterium
CACTCAATTTACCAACCTGGCGGGCGGCTGGTAGCCGCCCCTACGATGGCACCCCCGCAAACAACAATTTACCGGGTTGCTGACGAAAATCGATATGCACATAATTTTATCCGGGAAAAGCGGCATCAGGGCTCACAGCTGCCGCAGGGCTTGAGGCCTTGGGCAATCAAGGCTTCTCTGGCTTCTGTGGAAAACAGCTTGTTGCTTTCCTTCATCTGCTGGGTGCTGGGGCAGGAGGGAAGGTGAAAGATTTTGGAGCTGGTGTTCACAACATAGCCGGAGGACGGGGCGCTGCCTTGGGCACCTTCTCCGGCAGGGGACGGGAGAATGTAATAATGAAGGAGCACAAAGCAGCCCGCCGCCCCAATCAGCAGCATGACACACAGAAAGGAAAGCGTTTTTTTCACGGAGCGTCACCCTGTTCGATATGATTCTCCATTATAGTCCCTTCTGCCCATTCGGTCAACCGGGGAATGAAAAATCAACCCCTTTGCCCAGCGGATGTCCTCCCGGGTCAGAACGCCCCACAACCACAGCAGGATAAAGAACAAGGGGATGTAAACCCATTCCAGCCTGAAAAGGCCTGCCGTCCAAGCGGCCAGAAGAACGGCGCTGACGGTATAGGCAGGGATGGCAAAGGGCACCCGGTAGCCCGTGATGATGCAAAGCCGCCGCAGACTCAGGGCAAAGTTTATTAGGTGAGTCACCAGGAAGCTGAAGAAATAGCCTTTCATGCCGAACACCGGCAGCAGCAAAAACAGCAGGGCAACGTCCATGGCGGAGGTGAGGATGTTGTAGCGGACACAGATTTTCTGCTGCCCCAGCCCCTTGGTCATGGCATCGGTGATGGCATCGCAGTAGAGAAAGGGGATCATCAGCGCATAATATCGGAGGCTCCTCCCAGCCAGCTCGTTGTGATAGAGGGATTGGCACAGGGGCTCCGCAAAGAGAAAAATCAGTCCGCTGAAAAAGAAGCCATAGAGCATGGCGGCCCACAAGCCCTTTTGCACCAGGTAGGCAATACGTTTTTTGCTCCCGGCGGCGTTGCAGCGGGCCAGCTCTGGAATCAGCAGCTCTGCCAGCGCATAGAGGATGCAGGCGGGGAACATCATCAGCGGGAACACCATGCCGCTGACCCGCCCAAAGGCGCTGAGGGGGTCGTCCACCCTGCTGCACAGGGCCAGCCGCTTGGGCACCAGCAGATTTTCCGCCGTGCTGATGCCGGAGCGCACCACATCCGCCCCGGCAAGAGGAACGGCGGCTTGCAGAAGTCTGCGCCGGACGCAGATTTTCTTTCCCCGCCGGGCATGTTCCCGCAAACGGAGCCAGACCAAAAGCACCAACGTCACGCAGGCGCTGATGCTGCCGCCAAGCACCACGCTGATGCAGGAGCGCTCCGCATCCTGCCCGGCCCATAGCTGCAGTGCCAGCATGGTCACGGCCATGGAGCATAACTGCTCCGCCACCTCCACCAGAGCCAGGGTGCCAATGCGGTTGGCGGCGGTGAAATACCCGCTCATCACACTGCTGAGGCAGACAGCGGGCAGGAAGGCCGCAAAGATTTTCAGGGCGGGGATGGTCTGCTGGTTTCCGATCCAGTGCTCCGCCAGCATGGGAGCGCCGAAAAACAGCCCGGCTCCAATGACGCTGCTGCAAAGGATGCTGTAAAGAAAGCAGGAGGATAGAATCCGGCTCACGTTCTGGGGCTGTCCCTTGCCCAGCTCCTCGGCGGTCAGATACATGGTGGCGGTGCGGATGCCCGCGATTCCTGCCACCATGGCCAGGTTCCCCACGGACATCACCAGTTGGAGCAGTCCGATTCCGGCAGCGCCAACGTGCCGGGACAGATACACATGGAAGGAGGTTCCCACGGCCCGCAGCAGCAGATTCACCCCGGTGAGCATCAGGGCGCGGTAGAAAATCGGTTTGGACTTGGGCAAAAAGAATCCCCCCTTGTCCGCATTCTATGCGTCAAGAGGGGAGGGTATGCGTTAAGGGACAAACTGGGTGCAGTGCATGGTCAAAGGGCAGTCGGCGCACCGGGGGTTCCGGGCGGTGCAGACATCCCGGCCGAAAAGCACGATCCGATGGCAGAAATCGGAGCTTTCCTCCGGGGGCAGGATTTTCCGCAGCTGCTGCTCCACCTTTTCCGGCTCCTTGCCGGTGCTGAGCCCCAGCCGCCCGCAGATGCGGATGCAGTGGGTATCGCAGACCACGCTGCCGGGGAGCTTGTAGATGTCTCCCAACAGCAGATTGGCGGTTTTTCTGCCCACTCCGGGCAACCGAAGCAGTTCCTCCATGGTGCCGGGTACCTTGCCGCCGAAATCGGAGAGCAGCATCTGGCAGGCCAGAACAATATCCCTGGCCTTGTGCTTGTAAAAGCCGCAGGAACGCACATAGTTTTCCACATCCCCGATGTCTGCCCCGGCCATCGCTTCCAGGGTGGGGTAGGCGGCAAACAGGGCGGGGGTAACCTGATTTACCCGGGCGTCGGTGCACTGGGCGGACAGACGGACGGAAATCATCAGCTCATAGTCCTTGTCATAATGCAGAGCACACACCGCATCGGGATAACGCTGCTTCAAAATATCAATAATGGCAGTTACTTTTTCTTCCATAGAGCATTCCTCTGTTTTTGTATTTATCGGTTTGACACAGCGCAGTGGCAAATTGCTGTTGACGGGGAGATTTTTGCCCATCCACTGTAGGGGAGGCTCGTAGCCTCCCGCGCAGTACAGGCTTTCAGTTACCAACCAGGATGGGCGAATCCGTACCACGCTAAATATGGTTCCATTCAACCAAATACTCAGGTTACCAACCTGGCGGGAGGCTGAGAGCCTCCCCTACAGTGGCGTGTGCGAAAACTGGGGGCGGCATCAGGCCAATTCTGACGCAGGCCCGGGGAATTCGGCGGTCAGAGCCGAAACCTCATAGGCTGTCCGCTCCTGGGCCCCTTCTTCTGTGAGCTTGGTATAAATGCGGCTTTGCAGGCGGCCGTTGATGATCAGCAAATCGCCCACACTGCACTGGGCTGCTTCGGCGGCAACCTTTCCCCAGAGAATGCAGGGCAGGTAGTCCGCCCGGTGAAAGGGCCTGGGCACCGCCAGCATCACATCGCAAATTTCCCGTCCCAGGGGGGTTCGGCGATAGGTGGGCTCCCGGCAGATGACGGCATCCAACCTCACGGTGTTGATGGGCTCCCCATCCTCGGCGATGATGGCGGCGGCAAAGACGAAGACGGAAAGATGCCGCTTCCCGTTGCTTCGCAGATTGTGGGAGCGTATCTGGCCGGTGACGGTGAGCATTTCGCCCCCGGACAAATCCACGGTGTTCAAAACCGTTTCTTCGGCAATCACCGGCAGAATGTCAATGGCGCCGGAAAGGCGGGGCACCTCCAGGAAAAAACGGAAGAACCGCTTCCCGTGGTTTTCGTGGGAGAATTCCGGCAGCTCCCGCAGGCTCCCCCGCAGGGTGATTTGATTTCGGCTTGCAACAGGTTCCATACAACCACCTCAATTTCAGATGTATGGAACATCCTATGCACCCGGAGCCGCGAAAGACGGAGCCCGGCCCAAAACATTTTCTATTCTTTTCCCCACCCGGCGCAGCAGGAGACGGCCTTTCGCCAGCCGGAAACCATTTTTTCCCGCTCCTGCTGGCTGATTTCCGGCGCAAAGAACCGATCTACCGACCAATTGCGCTGAATTTCGGTCAAATCCTTCCAATATCCAACCGCCAATCCGGCAAGATAGGCGGCACCGGCGGCGGTGGTCTCCACGCATACGGGGCGGTATACCGGGGCTCCCGTGATGTTGGACTGGGTCTGCATCAGCAGATTGTTGGCGCTGGCTCCGCCGTCTACCTTCAAATTGGAAAGGTGGATTTTGGCATCGCTTTCCATGGCGGACAGCACATCGGCAACCTGATAGGCAATGGAATCCAGGGTGGCCCGGATGATGTGATATTTGTTGACACCTCGGGTCAGACCCACAATGGCACCCCGGGCATAGGCATCCCAGTAGGGAGCGCCCAGCCCCGTAAAGGCGGGCACCACATAGCAGCCGTTGGTATCCGGCACCTTTCTTGCCATGTACTCGGAGTCGGCGGCGGATTCAATGACCCGAAGCTCGTCCCGCAGCCATTGGATGGCGGCACCGGCTACGAAGATGGAGCCCTCCAGGGCATAGCTCACCTGGCCGTTCAGCCCCCAGGCGATGGTGGTGACCAGGCCGTTATTGGAGAAAATGGGCTGGCTGCCGGTGTTCATCAGCAGGAAGGCCCCGGTGCCGTAGGTACATTTGGAGTCGCCGGGATTGAAGCAGGCCTGACCGAAGAGGGCCGCCTGCTGATCTCCCGCAGCGCCGGAAATGGTGATGGGAGCCCCAAAGAACCGGGCCTCGGTCTGACCATAGCAGCAGCTGGAGGGCATGGGTGTGGGCAGCATAGAGCTGGGAATTTCCAGCCGGTTCAGGATTTCCTGATCCCAGGAAAGGGTGTGGATGTTAAACAGCATGGTGCGGGAGGCGTTGGAATAGTCCGTCACATGCACCCGCCCGCCGGTGAGCTTCCAGATGAGCCAGGTTTCCACGGTGCCGAAGAGCAGCTCTCCCCGCTGGGCCTGCTGCTTTGCCTCGGGGATGTTTTGCAGGATCCATCGGATTTTGGTGCCGGAGAAATAGGGGTCAATCACCAGGCCGGTTTTTTGCCGGATGGTGTCGGTGAGGCCTTCATTGCGTAATTCCTCGCAGAATTTCGCGGTGCGGCGGCACTGCCACACGATGGCGTGGCCGATGGGCTGGCCGGTGCGGCGGTTCCACACAATGGTGGTTTCCCGCTGGTTGGTGATGCCGATGGCAGCGATGTCCTCCGCCTTGGCTCCAATGCTTGCCAGCGCCTGCCGGGCAACGGAGAGCATGGTGTCGAAAATCTCTTCCGCGTCATGCTCCACCCAGCCGGGCCGGGGGAAAAACTGGGTAAATTCCTTCTGGGCAACGCTGCAAATCTCGCCCTTGTGGTTAAAGAGAATGCAGCGGTTGGAGGTGGTGCCGGAATCCAGCGCCATGATATATTTTTCCATACCCTTTTCCTTTACTCAATGTGGACATGGTTGTTGATGTGATCCTGGCAGTAGCAGTAATAGCCCTTGCACCGGGAGCAGTAGCGGAATTCCAGCTCGGGATTGGTCACATCCGTGCGCCCGCAGACGGTGCAGCGGTGATTATAGTCCTGCTTCGCCTGATGGGACTGCTGGGTAACATGAAAATGAACCACCTTGGGGCCGCTGGATTTTCCCTTGACATGGAAGAGCTTGCGAAGCTTCAGCTGCCATTTGACGGGCAGCAGATTCAGTACGTCGCTGCCAAAGAACAGGAAGTAGTTGGCAAGAGCGATGATCGGGAAGAAATTCGCGGGGAAGCTGCTGGTGAAAACGCCCACGGCCACCAGCACCAGATCTACAAGAGCGAGGAACCAGGCCTTCACTGGGATGATCATATACAGGAAGAAGGTGGCATCCGGGAACATGGTGGCGTAGCTGAGCAGCAGACTCATGTTCAGATAGGACACGCTGGCCCGGCAGTTGGGGAAGAACATGCAGAAAATGTCCATCATCACCACGCCGGATAAATAGAAAAGATTGAATTTCAGGGTGCCCCATCGGCGCTCTATCACGTTGCCCAGGGAATAATAACAGAACAGCACCAAGGCAACCAGCAGAATGTTCAGTCCGCCGCCCATTCCCGCCTGCATGGTCAGCGGGTAGGTAAACAGCCGCCAGACCTGACCCCGGAGGATCATAGTTCTGTCAAAGCACAGCAGGTAATAAAGGGTGTAATTCTGGGCCAGGATGCTCAGTAAATACACCACTGCATTGCCGGAGCAGATATAGAGCATCAGATTTTTAATGCCCTTATTTTGGTTGCGAAGGCAGAAGCGCTCAAAGGATCTGCGAAAATTCTTCAATGGACTCAACTCCTAAAAATGACTTGTATTCATTTTACCACAGTTGAGAGAAAAGTCCATATCGGATTTGTGAACAATAGAGGAAAGTTTTCGATTCTACTTGACATTTTGAAAACAGGCGTTATAATGACTGTGCAAAATCAAAAACTGCATACAGCCTTATCAAGAGCGGTGGAGGGAACGGCCCGATGAAACCCAGCAACCTGTTATTCAAGGTGCTAAATCCGGCGGCAACGAAAGATGAGGATTCGATACATACGCACATCGAATCTTCGGTGTGCGCTTTTTGTTTTGGTAAACTGCCTGATGCGTATAGAAAGAAAGGAAAACATGGAAAAAAGATTTTTCACCTCTGAATGCGTCACCAACGGCCACCCCGACAAGGTGGCGGACTCCATCTCCGATGCCATCCTGGATGCCTGCTTGGCCCAGGACCCCGACTCCCGGGTGGCCTGCGAGACTATGGTCACCACCGATTTCTGCCTGATCTGCGGCGAGATCACCACCAAGGCCGTGGTGGACTACCCATCCGTTGCCCGGGAGGCCATCCGTCAGATCGGCTACATCTATCCCGACAATGGCTTTGACGCAGAAACCGTGGAGATTCAGTGCCGCATCCACACCCAGTCCGCCGACATCGCCATGGGCACCAACGACCAGGTGGGCGGCGCGGGAGATCAGGGCATGATGTTCGGCGGCGCCTGCACCCAGACCCCGGAGCTGATGCCCATGCCCATCGCCCTGGCCCGGGCCCTGAGCAATCGGCTGACGGAGTGCATCCATTCCAACGATCTGCTTCGTCCCGACGGCAAGACCCAGGTCACCGTGGAGTTTGACGAGCAGGGCAACGTGGCCGGGGTGGACACCGTGGTGGTGTCCGTGATGCACACGGAAAGCTTCGACATGGAGGAGCTTCGCAAATATGTGACCCAGGGCGTGATTGCGCCCGTGCTGGAGCAGTACGGCTTCCGGCTGGAGGATGTGAAGCATATTTTCATCAATCCCACCGGCAATTTCGTCATTGGCGGCCCCGATGGGGACACCGGCCTCACCGGCAGAAAGATCATTGTGGATACCTACGGCGGCTTCTTCTCCCACGGCGGCGGCGCCTTCTCCGGCAAGGACCCCACCAAGGTTGACCGCAGCGGTGCTTATCTGGCCCGGTATATGGCTAAGAACCTGGTGGCCGCCGGTCTGGCGACCCAGGTTCAGGTGCAGCTGGCCTATGCCATCGGCGTGGCGGAGCCTGTTTCCGTTCGAGTGGACAGCTTCGGCACCGGCATCATCCCCGAAGAGAAGATGACGGAGCTGCTGCGCAAGAGCGTGGACATGACTCCCGCCGGAATCATCCGCCGCTTCAACCTGCGCCGCCCCATCTACTCCGCCACCGCAGCCAACGGCCACTTCGGCGTGGCAGACCGGCCCTGGGAGCAAGTAGACCTGGCCGAAAAGCTGAAGGAGCTGGCCGGATTATAAAATAGCGATTGCCGGCTTTCGTTCGCATCCCAACAAATTGTTGTTTGGCGGGCAAAAAACGCACACGCCACTGTAGGGGAGGCTCGTAGCCTCCCGCCAGGTTTGTCAACTGAGTGTTAGGTTGAATGGTACAAATGTGGTAAACTGGTACGAATTCGCCCATCCTGGTTGGTAACTGAAAGCCTGTACTGCGCGGGAGGCTGAGAGCCTCCCCTACAGTGGTGTGTGCGATAAACAACAATTTGTCGGGATGTTGCCTGTTCAGCAAAAAAATAATTAAGGAGATGCCGAAGCTGGTCGGCATCTCCTTTTTTCAGACAAGCAGGGGCTGTAACTGCTTTCCCTGCATTGCCATCTCTATGGTTTCGGGAATCAATTCAAAATGCGCAACCAAAGAGGTGGGCTTCTTTTCGGAATCATCCTGCCCATAGGGGACAAAATAGTAGTTTTTCCTGGCCAGCAGGCGCCCGATGTTCTCCGCTGCCCCAGCCAGACCATCATTGGTGGAGACGGCCACCACCACCGGACGCCCGTTCCGCAAATGGCTTTTGGCGGCCATGGTCACTGGGGTGTCTGCGATGCTGTGGCTGAGCTTTGCCAGGGTGTTGCCGGTGCAGGGAGCGATGATCAGAACGTCCAGCAGCTTCTTCGGCCCGATGGGCTCTGCTGCAGGAATGGAGGAAATCACATCATTGCCGCAGATTTCCCGGGCTTTAGCAAGGAAATCCGCCGCTTTTCCAAACCGGCTGTCGGTGGTGGCGGAGACGGTGGAGAAAATCGGGTAGACCTGGTGCTCCTTCGCCAGGGCCTCCATCACAGGGAAAACCTTGGAAAAGGTGCAGAAGGAGCCGCACAACGCAAATCCAATATTCATAAGCTTTCCTCCTGTATCAGTCGCATGACGGTATCCGCAATCAGCCTCCCGGAGCTTTCCGGCGCGTAGATTCCCGGCAGCCCCTTGGCCTGGATCACATCGTCTCCTTCGATACCGGGGGTGGAGGCTAAATCAATTTTCAGGCAGCCGTCGCTTTTTTCGGACAGCTCCCTCGGAATCATCAGCTCCGGCGCGGTGTTGAAAATGATACGAAAATGCCCGATCCGTTTTGACAGCCCATTCAGGGAAAGGGGCTGAATTCCAAAGGATGCCGCCTCCGCCCGGTGGCTGGCGCTGCGGGAAAGGACACTTACCTCAGCGCCAAAGGATCGCAGCAGGAAGGCCAGATGCTTTCCGATTCGCCCCCATCCCACAATCAGCACCGGCGTTTTTCGGAAGGTGAAGGGAATCCGTTCCGCTGCGACCCGCAGGGCGCATTCCGCGGTGATGACGGCGTTTTCAAATTGGTATGTATCATCCTTTAGTAAATCCATGGAAGGATGCTCCAGGGAATCAGGAATTCGTCCCCCAATCAGGGTGATTCCTTCGGGGCACTGGGCTGCAAGCTGGTTAAAATCTGCCCCGCCTCTTAAATGGCCGTCGCCTGTGAAGCTGGGCACATCCAGAAGTAAGTGGGTTGCCTCTGGGGTAATGTGGTCTGTCACCGACAGCCCTCTGCGCTTCAGCTCCTTGACAGCAGCGAGACAGGCGGGGGTGCATCCGGCAGGATAGATCAAAATATCAGACATAGTCATCACTCCTGTGTTCCAGAATATGACCCCTGGGAGCTGGATGTGTATTTGTTTTTTCTTGATTTTTTGCCAGCTTCCTGTATAATAATCAAAAAGGAGGGATCTTCTTGCAGAGACTTGGTTTTATTCATGACATGCTGGACGTCAAGGTTCTGATTCTGTTCGTCATGTCCAGGGTCAATTATCCGGCTACCAGCCAGCAGATTTATGAGCTGTGCTTTCAGGATGACTGCGTGAGTTATTTTGATGTCTGCGCCGCCATTCCTCAGATGGTCAAGTCCGGCCATTTGGCGGAAAAGGAGCCGGATTTATATGAAATCACCGAAAAGGGGAAGGCGGACGGCTCTCTGACCCAGGATTCCATTGCCTATACCGTCCGCTGCCGGGCAGAGAATGCGGTCAATCGCTTTAACCGCCAGCTCCGCCGGAGCAGCTTTGTGAAAACCCAGGTGATTCCCAGGGAGGACGGCGATTGCTCTGTGATGATGTCGCTGGATGACGAGACCGGCAATCTGATGACTCTGGAGCTGCTGGCTCCGAATCAGCGCCAGGCGGTGCGGCTGGGGAAGCTGTTTGAAAAGAAAGCGGAAATCGTTTATAATATGATTATGGCAGAACTTTTGGATGATGAGGATGAAATTGACTCCTGACCCCTTGTCGAATCCGTCGGATGGTGGTATAGTTTAATTACACCGGAAAACCGGAACAAAGAAAGGAGCTGCCGCATATGAAATTCCAGTATAGTGAAAAGAAAGTTAAGCTGCCCGAGAAGGTCCACGCCTACGCTGAGAAAAAAGTGACCAAGCTGGCGCGCTTTTTTGAGGAGGATGCGGAAGCACTGATTGTATTCTCTGTGGAGAAAAATCGGAACAAAGCCGAGCTCACCGTCCACGGTGCCGGCACCTGGTTCCGGGCTTCCGAGAGTACCTCGGATATGTTTGCCTCCATTGATGCCGCTGTTGCCACCATCGAGGGCCAGATTCGCAAGAATAAGACCCGCTTGGCCAGACGCCTGCGCCAGGATGCCTTTGTGCGCAGTGTCCAGGAGGAAACCTCCTTCGCTCCTGAAGCTGCTGAGGAAGATTTGAGCATCACCCGCACCAAGCAGTTCTATTTCCGCCCCATGACCAGAGAGGAAGCTGTGCTCCAGATGAATCTGCTGGACCACAATTTCTTCGCCTTCCGGGACGAGGACAACGGCGGTTCCTTTGCCGTGGTCTACAAGAGAAACGACGGCGGCTACGGATTGATTGACGACGCTGAATAATCCAATCGAATTTATCCCCCTGCGGAAATCCGCAGGGGGTTTTTGCAGGAAAAAACTAAAAAAGTGCTTGACAAAAAGGGAAGGGAGTGGTAATATATCGAAGCTGTCCGCG
>CAMCKD010000073.1 GCA_945875335.1 uncultured Clostridia bacterium
GCGGGCGGCTGGTAGCCGCCCCTACGGATGCTTCGTCGCACAAACAACAATTTATCTGAGCACAGTTTATAATCAGAAAGGAGCAGCCATATGAAGCTTCTCTACAAACTCCTGCGGCAGGACCCGGGCAGCCGGGAGGGGGCGGTGGTCACCGTCTCCGCTTTGAATATTCTGGTGAATCTGATCTCCGCCGCCGTGAAGGTGGTCATTGGCATGGCCGTGTCCTCCATCGCCATCGTCTCCGAGGGTGTGAACAACGCCACGGACTCCGCCACCTCCCTGATTACCATTGTGGGCACCAAGCTCTCCGCCAAGCACCCCACGGAAAAGCATCCCTTTGGCTTTGGGCGGATTGAATATCTCACCAGTCTGCTGATTGCCGTGCTGATTCTCTTCACCGGCGCCGAGCTGATGGAGAGCTCCATCAAGCTGATTTTTGAGCCCCAGGAAATGAGCATTTCCTATGTGACCATGGCCATCATCGCCGTATCCGCCATTCTGAAGCTGCTGCTGGGCACCTTCACCATCAAGGAGGGCAAGCGGGTGGACTCTTCCAGTCTGGTGGCATTGGGCACCGAATGCCGCAGCGATTCGGTGGTGTCGGTGATCACCCTGGTGACGGCCCTGGTGTTTCTGGTTTTCCGGGTGAATCTGGATGCCTACGCAGGCATCATCATGGCGCTCATCGTGCTGAAAGCCGGGCTGGAGGTGCTGAAAGAGACCCTCTCGGACCTTCTGGGACAATCCGGCGAAAAGGAGCTGGCTCAGGAGCTCTACCGCATCATCCGGGCAGAGCCGTTGGTGCTGAATGCGGCGGACATGATGCTCCACAACTACGGCCCGGACGCCTACAGCGGCTCGGTGAATGTGGAGATCGACCACAGCAAAACCGTGGGGGAGGTCTATGCCGCCCTTCATGAGCTCCAGCTGCGGATCATGCACGAAAAGCACATCACCATGGTGTTCGGTATCTACGCCGTGGACAAGGATCATCAGGAAATCCGCCAGCTCCGGGAGCAGGTAGCCGCCTTCGTCCGGGAGCAGGAGCATGTTACCAGCTACCACGCCTTGTACATCCATCCCAACGGACGGGATATCTATGTGGATTTGGTGGTGGACTACGACCTGGCCAACTGGGACGCGCTTCGCCGGGAATTCACCGACTACATGGCAGCCCGCTATCCCGAAAAGCACCTGGAGCTGGTGATTGAAACCAACTATGTATAATAAATGTCCCCGTTTTTCGGCGGAGACATTGACAAATTCGATTTGCTGGAGTATACTAAGGACATAAAGAGTGCTACCGGCAGACGGTCAGCCCTCAGTGTTTAGTCAAAAGTGACCGCACTCGTTGGGATGGGGGCGGTCACTTCTGATTTTTGACCATTAAAAACAGACAAAAAGCAACTGTTTTCCGCTCCTGGTGGGGCGGATTTTTCTTGCAATACAGGGGCGGTATGATATAATGATTGAAAAAGCGAAAAGGGGAGAAAATCAAATGTATGATAACGGCAAAATCTGGATCGGAGACGACCAGGGAGAAAAGGTGTATATTCTGCCCCAGATGGCCAACCGCCACGGTCTGATTGCGGGCGCCACCGGCACCGGTAAAACCATCACCTTGAAGGTGCTGGCGGAGAGCTTTTCCGATGCCGGCGTGCCGGTGTTCCTGGCGGATGTGAAGGGCGATCTGGCCGGTATGTGCCGCCCGGGAGCGGACAGCCAGGATATGCAGGAGCGGATCGCCTATTTTGGGCTGAATGACTGCGGCTTCCGCTATCAGGCCTACCCCAGCACCTTCTGGGATGTGTACGGCCAGATGGGCATTCCGCTGCGTACCACCGTGTCCGAAATGGGCCCCCTGCTGCTGGCAAAGCTGCTGGACTTAAACCCCACCCAGACGGACATCCTCACCATCGTATTCAAAATCGCCGATGACGAGGGTCTGCTGCTGATCGACACCAAGGATCTGAAATCCATGCTCCAATATGTGGCGGAGAACAACGCCCAGTATTCCGCCGAATACGGCAACATTGCAAAGGCCAGCATCAATGCCATCCTCCGGGGTGTGGTGGCGTTGGAGGCCAGGGGCGGTGAGCAGTTCTTCGGGGAACCGGCGCTGAACATTGCCGACTGGTTCCAGACCGAGTTTGGCCGGGGCATGATCAATATTCTGGACTGCCGAAGCCTGATGAACGACGCCTCCCTCTACACCACCTTCCTGCTGTGGATGCTCTCGGAGCTCTTCGAGGTGCTGCCGGAGGTGGGCGATCTGGATAAGCCCCGGATGGTGTTCTTCTTTGACGAGGCTCACCTGCTGTTCAAGGGCGTTTCCAAGGCTCTGCTGGAAAAAATCGAGCAGGTGGTAAAGCTGATCCGCTCCAAGGGCGTGAGCATTTTCTTCATCACCCAAAACCCCAAGGACATCCCCGACGGGGTGCTGAGCCAGCTTGGAAACAAGATTCAGCATGCTCTCCGGGCTTACACCCCCGCTGACGAAAAGGGAGTAAATGCAGCGGCCAAGTCCTTCCGCATCAACCCGGCCTTCAACACCAAGGAGGCTCTGGTGAACCTGGGCACCGGCGAGGCGCTGATCTCCGTGCTGGACGAACAGGGCATCCCCACCATGGTACAGAAATGCCGCATCCTGCCCCCTCAGAGCCTGATGGGCCCCATCAGCGACGAGGAAAAGAAGAAGGCCTTCCTGGTCAGCAACCTCTGCCTGCGCTACCAGAACATGGTAGACCGGGATTCCGCCTATGAGTTCCTGACCCGCCGCAGCGAGCAGCTGGCAGCCGAACGGCAGGAGCAGCTTCGCCAGCAGGCAGCGGAAAAGGAAGCGGAAAAGCAGCGCCTGGCCCAGGAGAAGGAAGCCCAGCGCCAGGCCGAACGGGATGCAAAGGCCGCCCAGCGGGAGAAGGAGAAGCAGGAAAAGGCCATCCGCTCCAGCGTCAAAAGCGTTGGCAACTCCATCGTGGGCACCGTGGGCCGGGAGGTAGGCAAAAACCTGGGCGGCTCCCTCGGCGGCAGCTTCGGCAAGCGCCTGGGCGGCAACCTGGGTGCCTCCTTAGGCAGAAGCATCCTCGGCACCTTCCTGAAAGGATGACACAAAATGCAGGATACCGATTCATGGTATCCTGCATTTTCATTGGGAAAAATCAGATTTCCTTGGTCTTGGAGGCGATCTGCATCAGGCACTTGGCGATGAAGTCATCGGGGGTCATAGCGCCCAGGTCGTCGCCCTTGCGGGTGCGGACGGAGACGGTGCCGTTCTCCATGTCCCGGTCACCCACCACCAGCATATAGGGAATCTTCTGCATCTGCGCCTCCCGAATCTTGTAGCCCAGCTTCTCGCTGCGGTAGTCGCCCTCGGCGTGGATGTTCACGGCGTTCAGCTTCTCCGTGAGGCTCTTGGCGTATTCGTGAGCCCGGTCGGTGATGGGCATCACCTTCACCTGGGTGGGCATCATCCACAGGGGCAGGGCGCCAGCGTACTTCTCAATCAGGTAGGCCAGGGTGCGCTCGTAGCAGCCCAGGCTGGTGCGGTGGATGATATAGGGGCGCTTCTTCTGGCCGTCAGCATCGGTGTATTCCATGCCGAAGCGATCCGCCAGCAGCATATCGATCTGGATGGTGACGATGGTATCCTCCTTGCCGAATACATTCTTATACTGAATGTCCAGCTTGGGGCCATAGAAAGCAGCCTCGTCAATGCCGATGGTGTATTCCACATTCAGGTCGTCCAGAATCTGCTTCATCACAGCCTGGGCGGTTTCCCACTGCTCGGCGGTGCCTTCGTACTTATTCTTGGGGTTGGCAGGATCCCACTGGCTGAACCGGAAGGTGCAGTTTTCCAGCATGCCCACGGTATCCAGGCAGTATTTGGCCAGCTCCAGGCAGCCCTTGAACTCCTCCTCCAGCTGGTCGGGACGGAGAATCAGGTGGCCCTCGGAAATGGTGAACTGGCGGACACGGATCAGGCCGTGCATCTCGCCGGAATCCTCGTTGCGGAACAAGGTGGAGGTCTCGCCCAGACGCATGGGCAGGTCACGGTAGCTCCGAGCCCGGTTCAGGAACACCTGATACTGGAAGGGGCAGGTCATGGGCCGCAGAGCGAAGCATTCCTTGCTCTCGTCGTTGGGGTCGCCCAGCACGAACATGCCGTCCAGGTAGTGATCCCAGTGGCCGGAAATTTTATACAGGTCGGACTTGGCCATCAGGGGGGTCTTGGTCAGCAGATAACCCCGCTTCTGCTCCTCATCCTCCACCCAGCGCTGCAGCGTCTGGATGACCCGGGCACCCTTGGGCAGCAGAATGGGCAGGCCCTGGCCGATGGACTCCACGGTGGTGAAAAACTCCAGCTCCCGGCCAAGCTTGTTGTGATCCCGCTTCAGGGCTTCCTCCTGCTGCTTCAGGTATTCCTCCAGCTCGTCCTTGCTGGGGAAGCCGATGCCGTAGATTCTCTGCAGCATCTTCCGCTTGGAGTCACCCCGCCAGTAGGCGCCGCAGGACTTGGTCAGCTTGAAGCCGTTGTGCTTGATGCGGCCGGTGCTGTCCAGGTGGGGCCCGGCGCACAGGTCGGTGAAGTCTCCCTGGGTATAGAAGGAGATGACGGCATCCTCCGGCAGGTCGTTGATCAGCTCCACCTTGTAGGGCTCGTTCCGCTCTTCCATATAGGCAATGGCCTCGGCCCGGGGCTTCTCGCTGCGCTCCAGGCGGATGCGCTCCTTGCAGATTTTCTTCATCTCCGCCTCGATCTGGGAAAGATGATCGGGGGTGAAGGCGAAGGGGGCATCGAAGTCGTAGTACCAGCCCTCGTCGATGGCAGGGCCGATGGCCAGCTGCACCTCCGGCCACAGCCGCTTCACCGCTTGGGCCATCACATGGGAGCAGGTGTGCCAGTAGGTCTTCCGATACTCGGGATTTTCAAAGGTGTACAGGTTCTCGTTTTCCATAAAAAAACCTCCAAGAAATAGATATGAGATATGAGATATGAAATATAAGATATTCCAAAAAACTATCTTATATCTTGTATCTTATATCTGATATCTTGAATTTGGGGAAGGTATAAAAAATACCCACCCCCTGAAAGCTCAGGGGTGGGATGATAAAATCATTCCACGGTTCCACCCTGGTTGCAGCGATACCGCTGCCACTCATTGGCGCATTAACGGGCGCACCCGGCGGGCCATTTCCGACCCACGGCTCAGAAGTGGTATCCACCCCGGCAGGGTTACAGGAGCCTTGCAGCAAAACGGCTCCCTCTCTGGGAATCTTACCGGAACGGCGTGTCTTCCTCACAGCCTTTTCTAGATGACAAGTTAGCACATTTTCGCGAAAATGTCAAGAGGCCGAAAAGAATCTTTTGCGGCAGAAAAATCTATCCCTGATGCTGCGCAAAAAAAGTTGTTTGTTGCACCAGCCACTGTAGTAGATTGTCACAATTAAAAACTGAACTTTGTGAGATATAAGATACAAGATATAAGATAATCGGGCAAAAGCAAACTGAAATAACGAAAGCACCCTGTAAAAAGCGCGCCGGGAGAGGGTTCTTAGGGGGAGGGCGGCTTTGGCGTCGGGAGTGCGACACTCAGCGCCTCCCCTTAAGCCGACTTCTTTGGTTACTTTCTTGTTCGGCGACAAGAAAGTAACCATACGCACGAACGAATACTGATCTGTTTCGTTCCATGCAACATTTCTCAAATTGTGACCCAGCCCTGCAAAAGTATATTTTTAATTGTTACAAGCTAGTAGTAGCGTGTTAATTCCAAAACTATACGTTTTCGTAGGGCGGGGTCATGCCCCCGCCGACCAGGTTGCGCATTTTGCCCTGGCACGATTCAACGAAAGTGCTTTCATCTCGTTACGTTTCGGCGGGGTCATGACCCCGCCCTACGAAAGGCAAGTTTTAGGCTTAACGGCCTAGTAGGGGAGGCTCTTAGCCTCCCGCTTTTGTCACAAAACTGAGTGTTTGGTTGAATGGAACAATGTTCAGCGTGGTACGAATTCGCCCATCCTGGTTGGTAACTGAAAGCCTGTACCGCGCGGGAGGCTACGAGCCTCCCCTACAGTGGCTGGGCGGAAATCTGCTAAACAAATACCAATTTTACATGCTGCCAGAGTTTTGAGGCGCGGGGATCAGCTCCGGGCCGATGGGGCAGTCGTAGCCTTCGGCGGCGGCTTCCTGAAATTCCGCTCTCGCCTTTGCCAGCAGCGCGGGGTTTTCCATCAGGTCGGCAGCAGTTCCGGCCAGGACTTTCGCGGCCTGGAGCATGCCCTTGTGGGCGATGGAGGTGCGGCCGATGGACACATTCTGCCAGGAATGCCCAGGGCTGGCGCTGACCCAAGTAGCAGTGGTGAACTGGGCTGTGGGGGTGAGCCAGCTCACGTCCCCTACGTCAGTGGAGCCGGGGCTGTAGGCGGTGGAGGGGTAATAGGGCAGGATAAAATCGTTGATGTCCCGCTTGCCTCCATCGGTTTCCCTCTGGACAAAGGCCCTGACTGTGGGATTCACCTTCACCAAATCCCCGGGCAGCTCGGGAGGGTAAGTTGCATGCAGCGCATGGGCAAATTCCCGCTCCTGTTGGGTGTAGGTGGGGATGGGAGTCTGGCAGAGATTGTCATACATCACCTGCTCCAACACCTGATTGCCCAGGGTGGAGGCGGTGCCGTCGATCTGGCGGAAGGTGAAGGTGGTATCCGTCATCAGCGCAGCGCCCTTTGCGATGTTGTCCACCCGCTGCAGCAGCGCCTTGGCCTTGCGGACGGTCTCCCCCCGCACCATGAAGATGGTCTTGGCTCCCGACTGCACCACGTTGGGGGAAACGCCGCCGCCATCGGTGATGGAATAGTGGATGCTGCTGTTGGGTGGCATATGCTCCCTCAGGAACTGGACACCCACATGCATCAATTCCACCGCGTCCAGCGCGGAGCGGCCATTGAAGGGGTCGTTGGCAGCATGGGCTGCCGTGCCGTGGAAGGTGTACTCCACCTGAATGCAGGCGGCGGAGGCTCCCACCTTGATCTCATTGGTGTCCCCGGGATGCCAGGTCAGGGCGGCATCCAAATCCCGGAACATACCGTCCCGGGCCATAAAGGTCTTTCCGGCGCAGCCCTCTTCCCCGGGGCAGCCATAGAAAATCACGGTGCCATGAAGCTGCCCTGCTTCCATGGCCTTTTTGATTGCCAAGGCAGCGCCGAAGGAGGCGGCTCCCAGCAGATTGTGGCCGCAGCCCTGGCCGTTGCCCCCTTCCACCCCGCACTGCCGCTGGGCGGAGCCTGGGACCTGGGATAATCCCGAAAGCGCGTCGAACTCCCCCAGAATGCCGATACGAGGACTGCCGGAGCCAAAGGAGCCGGAAAAGGCGGTGGGAATGTCGCAAAGCTGCCGCTGAACAGTGAAGCCCTCCTGTCCCAAAAGCTTGCAGTAGTATTCCGCAGACTGGTATTCCTCCATGGAAAGCTCCGCGAAATCCCAGATTTTGTCACTGAGGGCGGTGATGATCCCGGCGTTTTCTTCGATGATATTGTATAAAGCCTGTTTATCCATTTACAGCACCTTGGACAGAAAATCCTGTAAGCGGGGGTGGTTGGGATGGTCAAAGAGGTCAGCGGGGGGTGCCTGCTCCAAAATGTTGCCCTCGGCCATGAACAGCACCCGGTCGGAAACCTCCCGGGCGAAGCGCATCTCATGGGTGACGATGACGCTGGTCATGCCGGTGTCCACCAGGCCTTTGATCACATCCAGCACCTCGCCCACCATCTCCGGGTCCAGGGCGGAGGTGGGCTCGTCAAAGAGCATCACGTCCGGCTCCATGGCCAGGGCACGGACGATGGCCAGCCGCTGCTTCTGTCCGCCGGAGAGCTTGCCGGGCATCTCGTCGTATTTTTCAATGAGACCCACCCGGTTCAGCAGCTCCCTTGCCATGTCGTTGGCCTCGGCCTGGGTTTTACCCTTGAGCAGCATGGGCGCCATGGTGATGTTCTCCGCCACCGACAAATGGGGGAACACATTGAAATGCTGGAATACCATACCCATTTTCTGGCGGTGGAGGTCAATGTCCACATGCTTGCCGGTGATCTCCTTGCCTTCAAAGAAAATCTGGCCACTTTCCGGCTTTTCCAGCAGGTTCAGGCACCGCAGGAAGGTGCTTTTGCCGCCGCCGGAGGGGCCGATGATGGACACCACCTCACCCTTCTCAATGGTTTCGCTGACGCCCTTCAGCACCTGCAAATCGCCGAAGCTCTTGTGCAGGTTCACGGTTTTAATCATTTCCATGGGGACTCCTCCTATAAAACCTTGCTCAGGAAGTCCTGAAGCCGGGGATTCTGGGGATTGCCGAAAATCTGCTGGGGCGGGCCCTCTTCCAGAAGCCTCCCGTCAGCCATAAACAGCACCCGGTTGCCCACCTCTCTGGCAAAGCCCATTTCGTGGGTCACCACCACCATGGTCATGCCGGAGGCGGCCAGCTCCTTCATCACTTCCAGCACCTCGCCCACCATTTCCGGATCCAGGGCGGAGGTGGGCTCGTCGAAGAGCATGACCTCCGGCTCCATCATCAGGGCACGGACGATTGCAATACGCTGTTTCTGTCCGCCGGAGAGCTGGATGGGATAGGCATCCGCCCGATCCTCCAGGCCAACTCTTGCCAGCAGTGCCCGGGCTTTTTCCTCTGCCTGGGCCTTGTCCATGCCCTTGACCTTGATGGGGGCGATGGTCATGTTCTGCAGAATGGTCTTGTGGGGGAAGAGGTTGAAATGCTGGAACACCATGCCCATTTTCTGCCGGTGGATGTTGATATCCAGCTTCACCTTCTTGCCTTCGGGGGTGACGGTATATTTCTGGGTGATGTCCACGCCGTCAAAAAGGATGCTGCCCTCGGTGGGCTCCTCCAGCAGGTTCAGGCTCCGCAGCAGGGTGCTTTTGCCGGAGCCGGAGGGGCCGATGACCACCATCACGTCTCCCTTGTTGATGTCCACGGACACATCGTCCAGAGCCTTGATGGCGCCGTGGTTGTAGTGTTTTTTTACATGCTGAACCTGAATCAGTCTATCTCCGGTCACCACGGCTCATTCTCCTTTCAAAGTAGGCAATAATCTTGCTGGTGGGGAAGGTCAGGCAGAAATACACCACCGCCGCGATGATCAGCGGCTCGCCGATGGAGAAGGTAGCGCCCTTGATGGAGTTCACACCGTACATGATCTCCTGGACACCGATGGTGTAGCAGATGGAAGACTCCTTGATGATGGTGACGAACTCGTTGGCAATGGCGGGCAGGACGTTCTTGATGGCTTGGGGCAGCACGATGAGCTGCATATTCTGCCATTGGGTCATGCCCAGGCTGCGGGCGGCCTCGGTCTGGCCCCCGTCGATGCTCTGGATGCCGGAGCGAATGATCTCGCTGAGGTAGGCGCCGGAGTTCAGGGACAGGGCGATGACGCCGGGGAGGAATCGCTCAAAGCGGATGAAACCGAACAGGCGGAATTTGGGCAGAGAGATACCGGCCAGAAGAATGTTATACACAATGAAAAGCTGAACCAGCAATGGGGTGGCCCGAATGACCTCCACATACACCGTAGCCAGAAATTTGGCAGCCTTAAAGTTGGAAAGACGGCAGATGGCCAGCACCAGGGCCAGGATGAAGCCGAACAGCACGGTCAGCGCGGACAGGGACAGGGTGCAGATCATACCCTGCTTAATCAGATCGATGTATTCAAATGCCTTTTGGAAACCGCTGATGGAAAGCAAAAATACCAGCTCCTTTCTATTTCTAAAAAACCGAGATTTCCCCGGAAGGTGTCCTCCGGGGAAATCGTTCATTTCACGTGATTACTGGTTTTCCAGCAAGCCCTCGTACACCGTGCCGGAGGCCAGCTTGTTGGCTTCGGCCACGAAGGCGTCCATGCTGCCGTCAGCGATGGCAGCGGCGATGGCTTCGTTGATTCCAGCCAGCAGCTCAGCATTGCCCTTGCAAACACCCACCACGCTGCCTTCCTGCTCATAAGGAACGGGCAGGACGATGGCCAGCTCGGGGTTTTCCTTGGCGTAGAACTCGGCCACGGCGGTCTCGATGTAAGCGCCGTCCAGGTGACCGGCCAGCAGATCAGCGATGATGTCGGGGACCTTGCTCAGCTTCACGATGTCGGCATCGGGGGAGTTGGTCTGGGCCAGATTCACCTGGATGGAGCCCAGCTGGGCACCGATCCGGTAGTCAGCATTGTTGGTGGCTTCCAGCGTGGGGAACAGGTCTTCCTTGCCCTTCACGGTGACAAAGGACTGTCCGCCGGTGTAGTAAATGTCGGAGAAGTCCATCTTCTCTTCCCGGGCGGGGTCGGGGGAGTAACCAGCCATGGCGCAGTCCACGTTCTTGGCGGCCAGCTCCATCAGGGTGCCGTCAAAGTCCATGGGGATGAC
>CAMCKD010000074.1 GCA_945875335.1 uncultured Clostridia bacterium
CTGGCGGGCGGCTGGTAGCCGCCCCTACGAATGGCGTGTGCAACAAACAACAATTTGTCGGAATGATGATTGGCACCTCAAAAGAAAACCCGCACGGCCCAGGAGGCGGTGAGGAAGCCCACAAAGTCGGCGAACAGGGCGGCGGGGAGGGTATAGCGGGTCTTTTGGATTCCCGCTGCGCCGAAGTAGACGCTGAGGGTATAAAAGGTGGTCTCGGTGGAGCCCAGCATTACGGCGGCGGTGCGGCCGATCTGGGAATCCACCCCATACTGCGCCATCAGCTCGCTGCCCACTGCCAGTGCCGCACTGCCGCTGATGGGCCGCACCAATACCAGCATGGCGCATTCCGGGGGGATGCCAAACAGGGAAAACACCGGCTCCAGCACCCGGCTCAGCAGCTCCGCCCCGCCGGAGGCGCGGAACATGTTCACCGCCGTCAGCAGCGCAATCAGGGAGGGGAGGATGGTTTTCAGCAGCGCCAGACCCTCCGCTGCCCCGCCCAGCAAAATGTCATAGCAGTTTTCCTGCTTCCTGAGGGCAAGCAAAGCGGTGAAAAGCAGGATCAGGGGGACGAGATAGTCAGTCATGGCTTTTCACCTTCCCCAGAAGCCAGGCCATGGCCACCCCCATCCCCGCAGAGCACAGGCTGGCCACCCATACCGCCGGGAGAATGTCAAAGGGTGTCTGACATCCCAGGCTGCTGCGCACCGCTGCCACATTGGCGGGAATCAGCTGAATGGAGGCGGTGTTCAGCACGATCAGCCGGCACAGCTCGTCCGAGGCCCGTCCGCTGCAGCCCGAAGCCAATCGCCGGGCCGCCTCGATTCCCGGGGGGGTTGCCGCGTTCCCCAGTCCCAGAAAATTGGCGCAGATATTGGCGCTCAACGCCCCTGCCAGCTGCTTGTCCTTTTTTGTGGAGGGAAAGAGCCGCTCCATCACAGGCCGCAGCAGGGCAGCCAGGGAGGCGGTGAGCCCGATTTTTTCCATCAGCCGCCCCACCCCTGACCACAGGCACAGCGACCCTGCAATGGAAATGGCCAGGGTTACTCCCGCCTGGGCCCCCTGCATCACCCCGGCGGACAGTGCCTGCCCTCGGCCGGTAATGACAGCGCAGACCACGGAGGCAGCCAGCAGCACCGTCCACACAACACTCATGACCATCTTCCATCCCTCCCGAGAAAGACTATGCGCAGCCATAAAAAAAGATGCACAGCCGGGGCTGTGCAACAGGTAATGTATTGATTTGGCATATGTTGTTTGTTGCACAAAAATAATGCACACGCCACTGTAGGGGAGGCTCGTAGCCTCCCGCCAGGTTTGTCAACTGAGTGTTAGGTTGAATGGTACAAATGTGGGAAAATGGTACGATTTCGCCTATCCTGGTTGGCAACTGAAAGCTTGTACTGCGCGGGAGGCTACGAGCCTCCCCCACAGTGGCTGGGCGGAAATCTGCACGATAAACAACAATTTATCTGTATACTGAGTTAATCCGATCAGTAATTAGATTATTCCTCATCCCCCAGGGCGGCGGCGTACACCGTGTTTTTCGGCAGATTCAGCTCCTGGGCGGTTTGCTTGATGGCGTCCTTCCGGGACAGGCCCTGCTCCATCAGCTCCTGTACTCGGGCGGCGGCATCGGTGGCGGAGGGGGCAGCCTTTTCTTCCTCCGGGGCTCCGGCCACCACCAGGACGAACTCTCCCTTGGGGGGATTTTCCGTGTAGTAGGGGATGGCCTGTCCCAAGGTGGTCCGCAGCACCTGCTCGTGGAGCTTGGTCAGTTCCCGGCAGAAGCTGATGGGCCGGTCAGCGCCGAACACCTGGGCCATGTCCTCCAGGGTGTTCATCAGCTTGTGGGGTGCCTCATAAAAAATCATGGTGCGCTTTTCCCCACGCAGGGAATCCAGGTGCTCCCGACGGCTTTTTTTGGACATGGACAGAAATCCCTCAAAGCAGAACCTGCCGGTGGACTGGCCGGAAATGCTCAATGCGGTGATGGCGGCGCAGGGGCCGGGAATGGCGCAGACGGTGATGCCTGCTTCGGCGCACTGCTTCACCAGATCCTCTCCGGGGTCCGAAATGGCGGGACTGCCTGCGTCGGACACCAGGGCGCAGGTCTCCCCGGCCAGGATTCGCTCCACGATCTGGCTGCCCTTAAAGGTCTTGTTGTGCTCGTAGTAGCTGACAAGGCTTTTTTTGATTTCCAGATGGTTTAATAGCTTCAAGGTGACCCGGGTGTCCTCGGCGGCGATGAAGTCCGCATTTTCCAGGGTCTGCTTTGCCCGCAGGGAAATATCCCCCAAATTGCCGATGGGGGTGGGAACCAGATAGAGTATTCCAGCCATGTGTCAATCCTCCCGGATGTGATAGATTTCGAGGTATTCTTTGGTGGGCGACCCGTCCCCGTGTCGCAGGGATAATTCCCCGATGGTCAGCCCCGGCTTGGCTCCCTTGCGCAGCCGAACCAGCACCAGGGCAATGGGGCCGTCCTCCCGGTGGCGCACCAGGGTGAGCTGCTTGGCTTCCAGCTTGTGCTCTGCCCCCCGGGCGATGAGCTCTGCCAGCCGCTCCGGCCGGTGCACCAGGAAAAAGTCGCCTCCATATTTCAGCGCCCAGGCGGCGGAGGCCATCAAATCCCCCAGGGTGCAGCAGTCCTCCCGACGGGCGGGGGAGAACCGGGACGCGGGGCCGCCGGAAAAATAGGGAGGATTGGAAATGCAGCACGCAAAGCTGCCCGGGGCAAAAAGCGAGGGAACCCGCCGCAGGTCAGCGCATATACTTTCCATGCGCCCGGCAAGATCGTTTCGCCGGATGTTTTCCAGGGCCCCCAGGTGGGCCGCTTCCTCCAGCTCAATGCCGGTGACATGGCAGTCTGGATCATCGGCGCACAGCAGCAGCCCCAGCTGCCCGCAGCCGGAGCCCAAATCCAGCACGGATTTTGACCCCCTGGTGTGGGCAAACCAAGCTAGCACCATGCAGTCCGTGGTCAGGGGAAAGCAGCCGGGGGGTACATCCAGCCATAGCCCATTGGGAAGGGATTCCATAAAGCCTCCATCATCAAAAGAAAAAGTCGGCCTGCACTGCAAATGGCAGGGCAGGCCGATCTGAATACCGAAGAATTAGGCTTCTTCGATTGCTTCGGCGGGGCACTGATCAGCGCAGGAACCGCAGCTGACGCAGACATCGGGATCGATGACGTACTTGTCCTCACCCTCGGAGATAGCCTCGACGGGGCACTGATCGGCGCAGGAGCCGCACTTGACGCAGGCATCGGTAATGTTAAAAGCCATGATGTAACCTCCTTATGGATATATTTATTTGCGTCCATAGGAGGACGCACATTTATTCTAGCATGGATTTAGAAAAAAGCAATTCCCTTTTTCAAAAAAATTCGTATATTTCAGAAACCGCGTGGCAAGAATTTTTTGGAAAAGGGGGCTAAATGATGCGTTATCATATGCTAACCTGCGAGCTCATCCGCACCTCCGGGGAAAAAGCCCGCTCCCTGGGCCACAGCTATGTGGGCACCATTCATATTCTGCTGGCGCTTTTGGAGCAGCCCGGGGAAATTGGCACTTTGCTCCGCCTGCTGGGGGTGGAGCCGGAGGTGGTCTGCGCCATGGCCCAGCTGCTCTACGGCGCGGGGACGCCGGATTTGCCCCTGCCCCAGGGCTTTACGCCAAAGGCCAGGGAAGTCTTTCGCCTGGCGGCCCGGGAGGCCAGGAATCGGAACACCCGGGAAATTCTGCCCATCCATGTGCTGCTGGCCCTGTCCCGGGCGGAGGACACGGAGGCAGGGAGAATGCTGCAGGTTTTCGGGATCGGCGCGAATGTGCTGTTTACCCATACGGTGGAATGTATGCAGCGGGAGGAATGCGCTCCCGCCAGGGGAAAAAAGGAGGCGGTCACAACGAAACTGTTGGAACAATTCAGCGAGGACCTGATCACAAAGGCGTCGTCCATGGAGCCGGTGATTGGCAGGGACCGGGAGATCGATACGGTGATCGGCATCCTCTGCCGAAAGAATAAGAATAACCCCGCGCTGGTGGGGGAGCCTGGTGTGGGCAAAACCGCCATCGCCGAGGGGCTGGCCCAGCGGATGGCGGTGGGCAACGTGCCGCCCCAGCTGAAAGACAAGCGGCTGGTGAGCCTGAACATGGCAAGCCTGGTGGCGGGCACCAAATACCGGGGAGAATTTGAGGAACGGCTCCGGGATGTGCTGGCGGAAATTCACCGCACTGGGGACGTGATCCTCTTCGTGGATGAAATGCACACCATCGTGGGGGCGGGAGCGGCGGAGGGAGCCATCGATGCCGCCAACATTTTCAAGCCCGCCCTGGGCCGGGGAGAGCTGCAGATGCTGGGGGCCACCACCCGGGAGGAATACCGAAAATATATTGAAAAGGACGCAGCCCTGGAGCGGCGGTTCCGGGCGGTGGCGGTGGAGGAGCCGGATGGGGAGACTGCCCTGGCCATCCTCCGTGCGCTGAAGCCCGGACTGGAACGGCACCACCGGCTCCGCATTTCGGAGGAAGCGCTGAAGGAGGCGGTGCGGCTGTCCGTTCGGTATCTGCCGGACCTGTACCTGCCGGACAAAGCCATTGACCTGCTGGACGAGGGAGCCTCCCGGGCCAGAATGGAGGAAATGCGTCTGACCCGGGGCGGGGCGGCGCGGAAGGAACTGGAAGAGGAGCTCCACGAGGCCGTCCGGGAGCGCCGGTTTGAAAAGGCGGCGGAGCTCCGGGACAGAATGCAGACCATGATGACAAAGCCCGGAGACAACCGCCGCACCCGGACGGTCACCGCCTCGGACATTGCCTGGGTGGTCTCCGCCCGCACCGGCATCCCTGTGGGGCGGCTCACCGCAGGAGAACGGGAGCGACTGCTGGGGCTGGAAAAGCTGCTGGAAAACCATGTGATGGGCCAGCCCCAGGCGGTGAAAACCGTGGCGGAGGCGGTGCGCCGGGGCTTTTCCGGCATTCGGGACGAGGGGCGGCCCATTGCCTGCCTGCTGTTCACCGGCCCCACGGGCGTGGGAAAAACCGAGCTTTGCCGGGCCCTGTCGGAGGAAGTGTATGGCAGCAAAAACGCCATGATCCGGCTGGACATGACGGAGTATATGGAAAAGCATTCCGTCTCCCGGCTCATCGGGGCCCCTCCCGGCTATGTGGGTTTTGAGGAAGGGGGCAAGCTGACGGAGGCGGTACGGCGGCGGCCCTACAGCCTGGTGCTGCTGGATGAGGTGGAAAAGGCACACCCCGAGGTACTGGGGATTTTGCTGCAAATCATGGAGGAAGGGGTGCTCACTGACTCCACCGGCCGACGGGTCAGCTTCAAAAACACCATTGTGGTCATGACCTCCAATGTGGGCAGCGGCGTCCGGGGGGAGGGGCTGGGCTTCTGCTCCGACGGGAAAAACAGCCAGGTGGAGCAGGCCATTTCCCAGGCCTTTACCCCGGAATTTCTGGGCAGACTGGATGCCTCCGTCCGCTTTGAGCCTTTGGACGGGGATTCCATGCGGCGCATTGCGGAGAAATACCTGCGGGCGCTGCAGGAACGGGCCGCCGGGGCGGGGATTCAGCTGAACCTTCCCCAGGAGCTGGCGGCAAATCTCTGTGCCCGCTGCCGGGGCAGGGATGGAGCCCGGCAGCTGAGAAGACTGGTGCAGACCGAGGTGGAGGGGGCCCTTTCCAGCTTCCTTCTGGGCTGCAGCCGCCGCCCCAGCCGGGTGCGTGGGAGCCTGAAGGAGGGGATCCTTTCCTTTCAAGGCTGATATATCCGAACAAATATTTGGAATTATGCGATTTTTCGATAAAAAGACCCAATAAAATGAAAAATCCAAGGAAAAAAGATTGATTTTTTGTGAAGGGGAGGTTATAATGACCATCAGTGGAGTAAAAGGGATGTAAAGTGGAGTAAGAGGGAGAGGAGGGAGCCCATGATCGGCAAGTACGGTGCCAAGCTGGACGAGAAGAACCGTCTCATCGTCCCCGCCAAGCTGCGCGACGAGCTGGGCGACCAATTCTATGTGACCCTGGGTGTCAACTGCGGTCACCGCTGCCTCACCATTTACACCGCCGCCGAGTGGCAAAAGCTCAGCGACAATTTCAATGCCCTGAGCATCTCCCAGCGGGCCGGTGCCACCAGCCTGATTTTTATGAACGCAGCGGAGTGCACCCCGGATAAGCAGTTCCGATTCAGCCTGACGCCCTTCCTGACGGATTACGCCGGCATTGACCGGGAGGTCATGGTGGTGGGCCGGGCCGGTCAGGCGGAAATCTGGGATGCGGCGGAATTCGCCCGGTTCGAGAAAGAGAACCTGACCCCCGAAAAGCTGCTGGCATCCTTGGAGGCAATCGGCCTATGAGTGAATTTCATCATGTTTCCGTCCTGCTGGAGGAATGCATCCAGGGGCTGAACATCAAGCCGGAAGGAATCTATGTGGACGGCACCCTGGGCGGCGCGGGCCACTCCAGTCGGATCGCCGCAAAGCTCACCACGGGAACGCTCATCGGCATTGACCGGGATGAGGTGGCTCTGGCGGCGGCAGGGGAGCGGCTGGCGCAGTTCGGTGACCGGGTCAAGCTGGTGCATTCCAATTTTTGCGAAATCGATTCTATCTTAGAAGATTTGAATATACCCGGAGTGGACGGCATCCTGCTGGATTTGGGCGTGTCCTCCCCCCAACTGGACGACGGCTCCCGGGGCTTTTCCTATATGGTGGATGCCCCTCTGGATATGCGGATGGATGCCACCGATGCGCTGAACGCCTACACGGTGGTGAACACCTGGCCCTATGAGGAGCTGAAGCGCATCCTCTTTGAGTACGGCGAGGAACGCTATGCCCCCCAAATCGCGTCAAGCATCTGCAAAAGGCGGGAGCAGGTACCCATTGAAACCACCCTGGAGCTGGTGGAGGTCATTCGCTCTGCCATGCCCGCCGCGGCTCTGCGGGAAAAGCAGCACCCGGCAAAAAGGAGCTTCCAGGCCATCCGCATTGCGGTGAACGACGAATTAAATTCTGTGGCCAGGGTCATGGAAGCGGCCATTCCCAGGCTGAACCCCGGCGGACGGCTGGCGGTGATCACCTTCCACTCCTTGGAGGATCGGATCGTGAAAAACGCCATGGCAGCGGCGGCCAAGGGCTGCACCTGCCCCCCAAGCTTCCCGGTGTGCGTCTGCGGGAAGAAGCCCAAGGTGAAGCTCATCACCCGCAAGCCCATTGTCTCCGGGGAGGAAGAGCTGGAGCGCAATCCCCGAGCCCGCAGCGCCAAGCTTCGGATATGTGAAAAGCTATAAGAAAAGGATGAAAAGGCCATGGCACAGAAAACCGAAATCCAGTATGTAGGTCAGTTCTATGTTTATGGAAGCGAGGCTCCCAAGCAGGAGCCGAAGCCCAAAAAGCCCCGGGTCAAGCTGCCGGAGCTGCACCTGGAACGACTGCAAAAGGTTTACATCGACCCCATCGCTCTGGGCGGTGTGGTGGTTGCGCTGGTGATGCTGTGCCTTCTGATTACCGGCGCCTTCCATCTGCGGGATACCCGGATGGCCTACGACAGCATGAAAGCCAAACTGGTTGAGCTGAAACGGGAAAATGCCCAGCTCAGCCATACCTATCACACCAGCTACAATTTGGAGGACATCCGAAACAAGGCTGAGCGCATTGGCATGGTGGAGGCAGAAAATGCCGAATGCTTTACGGTGTTCTTCTCCCTGCCCAAGGAAGAAGAGGAGCCCACCGCCTGGGACGATTTCCTCTGGCTGCTCTCCGGCCTGTTTTCGGGGGCGAAACGAAATTGAGTTCCCCGCTGGAATAACTGCCGAGCCCTTCCATAGAATCATAATAGCAGCTGCAATGGGCGGCGGGGGATTCCCTTGCTGCCCATTCCTGATACTATGGGGAAGGACTGATGGCGGATGGGAAAGGAACGGCGAAAGCAGTATGGCCGTCTGCGGATGGACACGGGTCAGCACCGGCGGGTGATGCTGACCGCCTTTGTTTTGGGAATTGCGGCCTTTGTGCCCATGGTTGCCCAGCTGTATTCCCTGATGGTGGTACAATATGATTATTATTCTGCCCTGGCCCTGCGGAACCAGACCCGTTCCACTGCGGTCACCGCCGACCGGGGGACGATTTATGACCGAAACCTGAACATTCTGGCTTTCTCCGAAAACCGGGAGAATGTGTATCTCGACCCCCATGAGCTGAAGCAGTCCAAGGCGGACATCCCGGCGGTTGCCCAGTTCCTCAGCGGGGTGCTGGACAAGGACGCGGACTGGATCGTGCAGCAGGCGGGGGATTTGCGGCGGCGATACAAGCAGGTGGGCAGCTGCATCCCGGAGGAAACCGCCGCCCAGATTCGGGATTACATTCAGGCGAACAATGTTTCCGGCATCCACATTGAGCCTACCTCTGTCCGGGTCTATCCCGGCGGCACTCTGGCGGCCCAGGTCATCGGCTTTACCAACGCCTCCAACGAGGGCACCGAAGGCATCGAGGCCTCCTACAACCGCTATCTTTCCGGCAGTGCGGGAAGGGTCATCACCACCAAGGGCAATAACGAAATGGATATGCCCTTCTCCTTTGAAAGGTTTCAGGCGTCTAAAAAGGGAGCGGATGTGATTCTCACCCTGGACAGTACGGTGCAGCAGTGCCTTGAAAAGCAGCTGGCAGCGGCCATCGATCGGTATGATGTACAAAACGGTGCCTTCGGGCTGGTGATGAACTGCCAAACCGGGGAGATCCTGGCCATGGCCACCCTGGGCAGCTACGACCCCAACAATTACCTGGAAATCGCCGACGAGAAAACCGCCCTGCATTTGCAGTCCCTTCTGGATTCCGGCGCACCCCAGGAAGAATATTCCAAGGCTTTGGCGGATGCCCGGTGGAAGCAGTGGCGCAACCGGGTGCTCTCCGATGGCTACGAGCCGGGTTCCACCTTCAAGGTGCTGACCATGGCGGCGGCGCTGGACTGCGGAGCCATCAACCTGACCACCCCCTTCTATTGCCGGGGGGCGGAGCAGATTCCGGGACGCTCCCAGCTGCTGCACTGCTGGCGCTCGGCGGGCCACGGGGCGGAGCAGACCCCCCAGGCCCTGCAAAACTCCTGCAACATCGCTTTCGCCCACATCGCCCTGAAGCTGGGCGGGGAGCGGTTTTATGATTACATCCAGCGCTTTGGCATCCTGGAAAAAACCGGCATTGACCTGGCCGGGGAGAGCAAGGGTGTTTTCTTCGACAAAAAGCTGATTACGGACACAGACAAATGGGGTACCGCCTCCCTGACCTCCGGCTCCTTCGGCCAGACCTTCAAAATCACCCCTTTGCAGCTGGTGCGGGCCATTGCCTCGGTGGTCAACGGGGGGAATCTATTAGAGCCCTATATCGTTTCGGAGGTGGTGGATGCCGACGGCGTCACCCTGCTGCGGCAGGAGCCCACGGTGGTGCGAACCACCATTTCAAAGCAGACCTCCGATACCATGCGGGAGCTGATTCGCAGCGTGGTCACCGAGGGAACCGCCAAAAATGCCAATGTGGCGGGGTTCTCCATCGGCGGAAAAACGGGAACCAGCGAGAAAATTGATGTTTTTGACGAAAACGGCCAGCGGGTTCTGGATAAAATCGTGTCATTTGTTGGGATTGCGCCGATGGAAAATCCAGAGTATATTGTATTGGCAGCCCTGGACACTCCTTCCCGCAGCACCGGCATCTATATTTCCGGCGGCGTGATGGCAGCGCCCACTGTGGGGGCCATTATGGCGGACATTCTGCCCTATCTGGGGGTGGAGCGCTCCACCGAGGCAGACCCTGTTATCCTTTCGGATTTGTCCGGGATGACCATGAAAGAGGCCAAGGCGGCCCTGAAGGATACCAAGCTGACCCTCGTCAGCCAGGGGGAGGGGGAGACCATCACCGGCCAGCTTCCCGCAGCGGGGCAGCAGCTTGCCCCCGGCAGCCAGGTGCTGGTGTATCTGGGGGAACCCACCCAGGCGCGGCTGGTCACGGTGCCGGACTTCACAGGCATGAACCGCCAGCAGGCCAGCCAGGCCGCAGGGCAATTGGGGCTGTCCATCATCCCCATGGGCAGCGAGGCCATTGATGTCAACGTAACGGTTTGCAGCCAAAAAGAGCCCCCCGGAACCCAATTGCCCGTGGGCAGTGCCGTCACCCTGCAATTCGCCGACCCCACCGCCCGGGATTGATAGAAAACTTTTGTTTGACGCTTCGTAGGGCGGGGTCATGACCCCGCCGACCAGGTTGCGCATTTTGCCCTG
>CAMCKD010000075.1 GCA_945875335.1 uncultured Clostridia bacterium
TGTACTGCGCGGGAGGCTACGAGCCTCCCCTACAGTGGCTGGTGCAACAAACAACAATTTACCGGGTTGCTGACGAAAGCCGATATGATATATGAATAATGCATCGTTTCATGATACAAAAACAGCCACTGATCTCCTATCGAAATGGGGAGGACATCAATGGCTGTCTTTATTGCTTATGTATCCGACGATTTACGAATTACTTCGCAGCCAGAGCCTTGGCAGCCTGTCCGGCGGAGGCGGCATCCTCGGTGTAGACGTCGGCGCCGATCTCATTGGCGAAGGCCTGGGTGATGGGAGCGCCGCCCACCATGATCTTGAACTCGCTGCGGCGGGGATGCTTGTTCAGAGCAGCCACGGTCTCCTGCATGGCGGGCATGGTGGTGGTCAGCAGAGCGGAAACGCCCATGACGGTGATCTCAGGATCGGAAGCGGCTTCCATGAACTTCTCAACGGGAACGTCGATGCCCAGGTCAACCACTTCATAGCCGGTGGACTCGATCATCATGATAACCAGGTTCTTGCCGATGTCGTGCAGGTCGCCGGCCACGGTGCCCATGGCCATCTTGCCGATCTTGGCGTTGTTGTCGCCAGCCAGCAGGGGCTTCAGAACCTCGACGCCCTTCTTCATGGCCTTGGCAGCAATCAGCATTTCGGGAACGAAGATTTCGTTTCTCTTGAACTTGTCGCCAACAACGGACATGGCATCGATCATACCCTTGTTCAGGACGTCGATTGGAGCGTTGCCCTCGTCCAATGCTTCCTGAACCAAGCCGGGTACCAGCTTGGACTTGCCGATTTCTACTGCATGAGCCAGTTCTTCAATTTTAGACATTTTGTGTTTCCCCCTGTAATAATAATGAATAGAATGATTAGTTGGTCTTCACGGGACCAAATTTGCCCTCACGATACGCGCCGATGTACTCCATGCAGTACTCGTCCAGACCCAGCATGGCCTCGGTTGCATACATCATGCCCATCATATCCCGGTTGGTGGGATCCAGAACGGCGGAATCCATGCCCGCCTTCATGGCCAGCACCAGGAAGGCCTGGTTCAGCAGCTTCCGCACGGGCAGATTGAAGGAGATGTTGCTCACAGCGCCGGTGACATGGATGGTGGGATACTTTTCCTTCACGGTGTGGATCACTTCCTCCACCATGGAGATGCCGTCCTCGGAGGTGCAGAGCATTTCCACCAGCGGGTCGATGTGCAGGCGGTTGGGAGCGATGTTGTATTCCTTTGCCTTGGCCATCAGCTGATCAAAGACCGTCAGCCGCTCCTCGGCGGACTGGGGAATTCCCTTGGCGCACAGCAGGGCGATGCACTGCCAGGTGGTGCCGGAAATGGCGGGGAAGATGGTATCCACCTTATTGCCTTCCATGGACACGGAGTTGATCAGGCCGGGCTTTTTGCAGAACTTCATGGCCTCCACGCAAACGGAAGCGTCGGGGCTGTCGATGCAGATGGGGGTGTCGGTCACTTCCTGAACCAGATCGATGAGCCAGTGCAGGGTCTCCACCTCGTTGTCCTTGACGGAAGCGCAAACGTCAATAAAGTCCGCGCCAGCCTCGGACTGAATCTTTGCAAGGTTGCGAATCCAATCTTCGTTTCTCTCCGCGATTGCCTTGGCCACGGACGGAATAGAACCGTTGATTTTTTCGCCAATAAGAATCATGGTTAACCAACCTCCTGTTGTTAATTTTTACAAAGCTACTATATCATACTGGCAGGAAATAGAAAAGCAAATAGAATTTGCCGTTTTTGCAAAAAAAAGTTACACCCCTGCAACATTAAATTGAAATCTGGAAGATTCTGTGCTATGATGGGCTCAGGAAAAGCAGGAGGTGCATTCATGGAGCTCAGGCAATTGCGGTATTTTCTCTCCGTGGCGGACGAGCGAAGCTTTGTCAGCGCCGCGAACAAGCTTTTCATTTCCCGGCAGGCCATCAGCAAGGCCATCTCCCAGCTGGAAAGCGAACTAAATGTGGAGCTTTTCATGCGGGATTCCAACGGTGCCTTCCTGACCCCCGCAGGCGTTTTGTTTTATGAGCGGGTTCGGGTGCTGGTCACTGAGGCGGACAACCTGTCCACCGAAATGCAGCGCTACGGCACCCGCTTCAACCAGCACATCCGCCTGGCCTTCTCCATCGGCGCCACGAGCCTCTTCGAGCCGAAGCTGCTGGAATACCGGGATACCCAGATGAATCTGGACATTCAGTATCAGGAAAGTCCCCAGGAGCTCTGTTTGCAGCGATTGCAGGAGCATAAGGTGGACATGATCGTCACCCCCATGCTGCTGAAGGACTCCCTGTTTGTCAGCTCCAAGCTGATGGAGTCCCCCCTGGGGTTGCTGCTGCAATGGGGGCACACCCTGTCTGAACTGACGGAGGTGGAGCTTTCTGACCTGCAGTGGATTCCCCTGGCCGTTCACGCAGATCATTTTTCTGCGGAGCAGTTTCAAAGCTGGTCTCTGCATTTCCAGTACCAGGGCTATGACTTTCACCGGCTGTTCCATCTGGTGAAGCAGGGGCTGTGCGGCATGATTCTGCCCCAGTGCTTCACTCAAGATTTGCCCCAGGGTCTGAAATGGATCCCCATTGTGGACGCACCGGCCTGGGCGCTGTATAAAACCTACCCCAGAACCGCAGAAAAGAACCACCTGTACAGTGCCGCCCTGGACGAGCTGCACATTAAAATCTTCCGGGATGTCAGTCAGTTAGGAGGCGCGCAGTGATGCCTGATTTGAAGCACCTGGCCGGGCTCATTGAAGCCGGTCGGATTCGAGAGGTGGAAGGCTGCACCCGCTCCCTCCTGTCCCAGGGCGTTACCCCAGAAGCCATTGTCGCCGAGGGGATCATGCCGGGGATGTATGAGGTGGGCAGGAAATTTGATCAGCATGAATGCTTCATCACCGATATGCTGATGTCCGCCCGGGCCACCAAGCAGGGGTACGCCGTGATTCAGGAGTGGATGGGTTCCTTTCCGAAATGCAGGCATAAGGTCATTGTGGGAACGGTTCAGGGAGACCTGCACGACATCGGGAAAAATCTGGTGGCCATGGCAATGCGCTCCGTGGGGCTGGAAGTGATCGATCTGGGAGTGGATGTGCCCGCCGATCAGTTTGTCCGGGCAGTTGTCTCCGATCCCCAGGTCAGGCTGGTGGCAATCTCCGCCCTGCTGACCACCACCATTCCCGCAATGAAGCAGACCGTTGACACATTGAAGCACTGCCCCGCCGCTGGGAGAATCCGCATTCTGGTGGGCGGTGCGCCGGTAACAGCCCAAAAAGCAAGGAGCATGGGCGCGGATGTCTATACCGACACCGCCTTTCAGGCAGCCAACGCTGCCCGGGATTTGATTCGTGAAATGGAGGAAAATAGGAATGAAGCTGACAATTGGAGGAATTGACCGGGTTCTGGAGGCTCCCGAAGGAGCGGTGCTGCTGGACATTCTCAGGCAGCAGGGGCTCCACCCGGATGCACCCTGCGGCGGCAAGGGAACTTGCGGAAAATGTAGGGTTCTGGTGGACGGGAAGGAAGCCCTTGCCTGTCAGACCAGGGTTGACCGGGACATGACCGTTCTGCTCCCCCGGCAGCAGGGGGCCCAGATCCTCACCGATGCCCGGGCCGTCAGCATTCAGCCCGACGGCACCAACAAATACGTCATCGCCTTTGACCTGGGCACCACCACCGTCGTGGCCTATCTGATGGACGGAATCACCGGCCAGCTTCTGAGCAAGGAAAGCTGCATGAACCCCCAGGCCCAGTACGGCGCTGACGTGATTTCCCGGATTCAGTACGCCATGGACGGAAATGCCTCCACCCTCTCCGGCTGCATCCGAAGCGCCCTGGGAGAATTGACCCGGAAAGCCGCAGAAAAGGCCGGAATTTCCACGGAGGAAATCACCCTGGGCTGCATCGTGGGCAACACCGCCATGCACCATCTGCTTCTGGAAATTGACCCCCAGCCCCTGACCGTTCCGCCCTATATGCCTGCCCAGTCCCAGGCGCTGTGCATCCCGTCCCAGGGCATTCTCCCCATCCATCCGAAGGGGACGGTCCGCATCCTGCCCAATATCGCGGGCTTTGTGGGGGCGGATACCGTGGGCTGCCTGCTGTCCACCCGCCTGGATACCCTGGAGGAGCTGACGCTGATGATCGACATCGGCACCAACGGCGAGATGGTTCTGGGCAACAAACAACGCCGCATTGCCTGCTCCACTGCCGCCGGCCCGGCCTTTGAGGGTGCGAAAATCGAATGCGGCATGCGGGGCGCTCCCGGTGCCATTGACCATGTGACATGCCGGGAGGGGAAGCTTTCCTTCCATGTCATCGGCGAGGGGGAGGCTGTGGGGCTCTGCGGCTCCGGCCTGCTGGATTTGATTGCTGCCCTGCTGGAAAAAGGGGAAATCAGCGAAAGCGGCCGCATGGAATCCGGCACGGTTTTCCCCATTGAAGGCACCCGGGCGTATCTGACCCAGAAGGATGTGCGGGAGGTGCAGCTGGCAAAGGCGGCCATCCGGGCGGGAATTGAGCTGCTGTGCCAAGCCATGAAGGTTCGCCCGGAGGACATCCATCAGGTGCTGCTGGCGGGAGCCTTCGGCAACTATCTGAACCCCGGGTCGGCCTGCGCCATCGGCATGATCCCCCCGGTGCTTCAAAGCCGTATCATCCCCATCGGCAATGCGGCGGGAGAAGGCGCCCGGCTGGCTGCGCTGAACGAAGAGGAATTTGAATGCAGCAAGCGGCTGGCCTCCGAGACAGAGTTTTTGGAGCTGGCATCCATGCCCGAATTCAACGACTGTTATGTGGACTGTCTCTGCTTTGAGGAGGAATCGGAATGAAAGATCAGGAAATTACCCAGTTGGCCATGGACATTGGCTTTACCCACACCGCGCCACTAGACCCCAAAACCCTCACCTTAAAGCCTGAGGTGCGGCAGATGTGCGAGACAAACTCCTGCGGCCAGTTCGCCAAGCGCTGGAGCTGTCCCCCGGGCTGCGGCAGCCTGGAGCAGTGCCGGGAGCGCATCGCCCAATTCAACCGGGGGATTCTGGTGCAGACCGTTGGAACGCTGGAGGACGAGCTGGACGGCGAGGGAATGATGGACACCGAACGCCTGCACAAGGAGCACTTTCTGAAAATGAACGAACTGCTCCGAAACCGCCAGGCAGACGTCCTGGCTCTGGGCGCCGGATGCTGCACCCTGTGCAAAACCTGTACCTATCCCGAGGCAGAGTGCCGGTTCCCGGAAAAGCGGATTTCCTCCATGGAGGCCTATGGTCTGGTGGTGCTGGAGGTCTGCAAAGCCAACAACCTGCCCTATTACTATGGAAAATGCACCATCTCCTACACCAGCTGCTTCCTCTATAACGAATTCTGACACAGCAAAGCCCCGGCGAAAGCCGGGGCTTTGCAAATTATCGAATGTGTCATACAGATAAATTGTTGTTTGCCGCACCCTTGCCCTCCCCTCTGGGGAGGGTGGCCGAGCGCCAGCGAGGTCGGGAGAGGTGTCGCCCACTAAAGCGTACCAGCAACCAACGTTTGACACCCCCTCAGCCCCAGTGTGCGCACTGGGGCAGCTCCCCCAGAGGGAGAGCCAAGGGTACTCTGCAAACAACAATTTTCCGCTCTGTTTGTCAAATGCCCTGTTCCCGGAGCCATTCCGCGCAGAGCTGCGCCCAGCGGGCAACATGGGGAATGTCCATGGATAGGTCATTGTTGCCGTCCGCCAGTGCCATGCCGTGAACCCCTTGGGGGAACAGGTGCATCTCAAAGGGGATGCCCACGGCGGTCAGCGCCTGACCCAGGGTGAAGGCGTGGCGGGGGTCGTCGCTGTTGGTCTGCCAGATGAAAAACGGCGGGGTGTGAAGGGTGATGTTCACCTCCGGGGCGAAATAGATCAGCTCCTGCTTGGAGGCCACAAAGGGATTGTGGGTCACATCCGCAAAGGGGTCCACAAAGAACCCGCCGGGCAGTCCGGCGAAGGCAAAGGCACCATAGCCCAGAACCGCCGCATCCGGGCGGCAGGACTGGCGTTCCACCTCGTCCGCAGCCTCCGGGCAGCCCTCATCAAAATGGGTGGCGCAGTTAGCGCTGAGCATGCCTCCGGCGGAAAAGCCCATGACCGCCACCTGATGGGAGATGTTCAGTTCCTGCCGCCGGGCACGAAGCAGTCGGATGGCCCGCTGCATATCCGCCATGGCATCCCAGCGGCTGTAGGGCTTCAGCCGGTAGGTCAGAATCGCGGTGTTGAAGCCCGCATCGGAAAACCACTTGGCCACATGCATTCCCTCGCAGCCCGTCCGGGACTCAAAGCCGCCGCCGTGGGCCACGATGATGGTTCCCCGCTTTTCGGTGCGGTTCTGCCCGGGCACAAAAATGATGGAGGGCTGGGGCTGCCGGGGGTCACGGCCGTCATAGCCGGGAGCGCCCTCCTCCCACAGCTGGATTTGCTGAAACCGGGCAATGGCATCGTTCCAGATTTTCAGATTGCCGTCAATGTCCATGGTTCCGTCGGGATTTCTGTGCTTGGAAATATGGCGAATGACACTTTTCTCCCGGCAGACCTGGGCCAGAATTTCATAATTGGATTCAAACATGGTATCCCTCCTGGATTCTTTTTTTCATGATACCATAATTCTCAAAATCTCACTTGCAAATTTCAATCCACTGTTTTTTGAAATCACGCCCTTTTTCGATTCCTCCAGCCCCTGGGCGTTATGTTGAGAAATTGTTGTTTGAAGCACCCTTGCCCTCCCCTCTGGGGAGGGTGGCCGAGCGCCAGCGAGGTCGGGAGAGGTGTCGCCGGTTAAAGCGTACCAGCAACCAACGTTTGACACCCCCTCAGCCCCAGTGTGCGCTACTTCGGCAGCTCCCCCAGAGGGGGAGCCAAGGGTGTGCTAAACAACAATTTTTCAAACCGTTGATGAAGGGCAGCAAACACATCATGCTGCAAAATTTTGTATTTTCCTCTTGACAAATTGGTCTATAGATGATAGACTACATATAGTCGATAGTCTATAGACCAATCAACAATTTCTCATAAGGAGGTTTTTCCAATGGATGAAACCAGATTGGGCGCAGTGGAGGCCCGGTTTGCGGACATTATCTGGCAGAATGCGCCTTTAAGCTCCGGGGAGCTGGTGCGGATTTGCGCCCAGCAGCTGGAATGGAAAAAATCCACCACCTACACCGTGCTGAAAAAGCTCTGTGAACGGGGGATTTTCCAGAACCAGGAGGGCACAGTCACGCCGCTGATTTCCCGCCGGGACTTCTACGCCCGGCAGAGCCAGCGGTTTGTGGAGGAAAATTTCGACGGCTCCCTGCCCTCTTTTATTGCCGCCTTTGCCTCCGGCGGGAGGCTGAGCAACCAGGATTTAGCCGATATCCGCCGGATGCTGGATGAATTCGACAAGGAGGATTGACATGGAACAGTTCTTTTATAACCTTGCCCGGCAGAGCCTTACCGCCGGATGGATGATTCTGGCGCTGCTGCTTCTGCGGCCCCTGCTGAAAAAAGCGCCCCGGGCCTTCTCCTGCCTGCTTTGGGCCCTGGCGGCGGTGCGGCTGGCGCTGCCCTTCTCCCTGGAAAGCCGGGTGAGCCTGGTGCCCCAGCAGATCGCCGCCCCCATCCGGGTGACTCCCATCGACCCGGTGTACTACAACAGCCCCGCCCTCCAGACCGGCACACCGGCTGGGGCCCAGGTGGTCTCCCAGGGCATTTCCTGGCGGGAGGCGGTGCCCTATCTCTGGCTGATAGGCGTGGCCGCCATGGCAATTTACGCACTGATCAGCTATCTGCGCCTTGCCAGAAGGGTGCGGATTTCCGTCCGCATCAAGGATCAGGTGTATCTGTGCGACCAGGTCAGCTCCCCCTTTGTGCTGGGCATTTTCCGACCCAAAATCTATCTGCCCTCGGACATGCGCCAGCCCATGACCGACCATGTGCTCTCCCACGAGCGGGCCCATCTGCGCCGGGGTGACCACATCTGGAAGCCCCTGGGCTACGCCCTGCTCAGCGTCTACTGGTTCAATCCCCTGTGCTGGCTGGCCTACATCCTGTTCTGCCGGGACATGGAGCAGGCCTGTGACGAGGCGGTGATCAAGGACATGACCCCGGAAGACAAGAAGGCCTATTCCGCCGCCCTGCTGCAATGCAGCATGCCCCGTAGCGCCATTGCGGCCTGCCCCGTGGCCTTTGGTGAGATCAGCGTCAAGCAGCGGATTCAGGGCGTGCTGAACTATCGCAAGCCCGCCCTTTGGGTGGTGGCCGCTTCGGCGGTGCTGTGCATGGTGCTGGCGGCCTGCTTCCTGACTGACCCGGTGAAGGCCAGCACCCAGGAAATCACGCTGTATTCCAGCCCCAGCGAAGGCGCCAGAATTGTCCATCAGCTTGACCTCGGAGAGGACTACACCGTCCTTGAAAAAGAAACCATCGCAAACCGCTCCTGGGCTTATGTGGAATGCCAGGACGGCAAGACCCGAGGCTGGATGCTCCTGGATGCGGAGGAAGCGGCTCAGCTCCAGGAAGTGGGGGCTGCGGTGGAATCCCCCAAGCCGGATGCGGATTACATCACCTTCTCCCAGGAGACCGTTGTTTACAGCGCACCCAGCCTCGATTCCCAGGAGCTGTCTCGGTATCCCGCCGGAATGCCTGTCTCCCTTGACCACATGGAGATGGTGGAGGGCAGCATCTGGGGCGTGGTGAAATACCAGGACGGGCAGACCCTTGGCTGGATTCCTCTGACGGAACCCCCGGAATCCGAGGCCATTCTCTCCGGCACCGTCACAGCAGAAACGTTGAATGTCCGCTCCGGCCCGGGCACAATGTACAGCGCGGTGGGCTACCTGAAGGCCGGTACAAAGGTCATCATTTTTGAGGTCGTTACATACGAAAACCTGCAGTGGGGACGCATCGGCATCAACGCCTGGGTCAACATGGCATACATAGACAGCGAGGAAGACGCTTCCCTTGACCCGGCCCTCACAAATCCCGTCAAAGCCGCCCCCAGTAATTCGAAGGAAAGCTACACCTTCTCCCAGGAAACCAATGTGTACAGCAGTCCCAGCGAGCAGGGCAGAGTCGTTGCCCAGGCCGCTGCCGGAGAGGTGGGCACCATCACCCGGCGGGAATTCATCGCGGGTGGAAGCTGGGGCTTTGTGCAGCTTCAAAGCGGCTCCCAGGGCTGGGTGCATTTCGTGGAAGAGGATGAAGCTCTGGCCTATTTCCGGGAATATGTGGAGGCCTGCAGCCAGCCCAAAACAGAGCTGGTAGAGCCATATCTCTACTTTTCCACGGAATACGCCCGGGAATTCTTCCGGGTCATGTACGCGCCCGTCACCGGCTGGTATCCCAGCGGCATCTTCCGGGTAAACGACAACCTCTGGGGCATTGAATACCGGGATTCAAACAGCGCAAGAATGGTCTATTCCTTCGTGGGCCGGATGGATGGGAGACTCTATGTGTTCCAGAATGTGCATCAGGTGCCGGAAGCCCTTTCCGAAAACCTGGAGGTATCCGCCTATGAAGAAGAGAACGCCATGTACATTACGGAAGAATACATGGAATGCGACAGCATTATTCGCCGGCTGCTCCCCTTTGCCCAGGCCAAGTATGTCACCATCGGCGGCACCAAGGATTATTCCGACGCCGCCCCCTGCCCCATTGAGGATGTGATCTGCGGCACGGACACCTGGCGGGCAGTGGACGAGCCCAGCAGCTACGGCTCCCCCGGCTGCATCATCTGGCTCACCGCCGACGACGGCAGCGTGGCAACCATCTGTGATTCCTCCCCCGTGATCGTCGTCAGCTATAAAGACGGAACCCAGCAGTGGTACCAGGCCGCCTACACCGGGGAAGAGCTGGTGGGCATGATCTACAGCTGGGCCAAGGGCTTGGCTGAATAGCATCCAAAACCATCACAAGCCGGCGTGGACAAAAAGCCACGCCGGCTTATCTCACACTTTTTCCAGTAGGGTGTCACACCTAAAAATTGTTGTTTATCGTACACGCTATTCGTAGGGGCGGCTACCAGCCGCCCGCGCAGTACAAGCTGAAAATCACAAGAA
>CAMCKD010000076.1 GCA_945875335.1 uncultured Clostridia bacterium
AGCCTGATACCGTATATCTGGGGGGGCACCCCCTCAGCCTTCGGCAGCTCCCCCAGAGGGGGAGCCAAGGGCATCCCTACAAACAACAATTTGTCGAATCGCTGCGTTCATCCAAAATATGCGTTTCTTACTTTTCCAGCAGCTGCCCCAGCATGATGTCGGTGTTGATGAGCATTCTGGGCAGGTGGAAGGGGCCCTTGAAGGTGGAGCCCTTGGTGCTGGGCTGGGTGGGCAGGCCGTCCCGGCGGAGGTAGCCGTACCATTCGCCGTACTCCGGGTCGGAGAAGTGGGCCTTGGCGTAGTCCAGGGTCTTGAAGTACCAGTCTAAGTATTCTTCCTTCCCGGTGTCCCGGTAGAGCATCAGGGAGGCAATCAGGATCTCGTTGTGGGGCCACCACAGCTTCATGTCGTGCTCGTAGGCCTCGGGGGGATTGCCCAGGCAGTCGATGAAGTACAGCAGGCCGCCGTACTCCTTGTCCCAGCCGGCGTTAATGGCCCAGTTGAAAATCTGCTCGGCATCCTCAACCAGCTTTTTGTTCCCGGTGCGCTTCGCATGCTCCAGCATGAACCAGACACCTTCGATGTCGTGGCCGGGGTTGACGATTCTTCCCTCGGTGTATTCCAGGTTGGCCTCGCCGTTGGGGCCCACGTTTTCCAGAACGCACTTCAGCTCGGGATGGTAGTTGTACTTGAAGATTTCGTCCACGCAGGTCTGGGCCCGCTCCTCATACAGCGCCTTCTTTTCCTCGTCCACCCGCATCATCACGGTCAGCACGTTTAGGAAAATCATGGGCAGGCCAAAGCTGCGGCCGGTGCGGGTCTCGGGAATGGTCTTGGGCCCCATACCCGTGGGGTCGGGCATGCCGTGCCACAGGTTCCAGTAGAGGTCGCAGGCCTTCCGGGCCCGTTCCAGGCAGGCAGTTTCCCCGGTGACACCGTAATACTCGGCGTTGGCCAGGGCATAGAAGGCCTCGGAGTAGAAGTAGCGGCGCTGACGCAGGGGCTTGCCGTCTTTCGTGACGGTGAAATACATTCTGTCCCCGGCTGCCCGGTTGATGCAGTATTTCTCCATGAAGTCCAGACAGCTCTTGGAAGCGTCCAGCCATTCCTGCTTCACGCCGTAAACATGGCACAGGTAGGCAAACATCCAGCCGCATCTGCCCTGCATCCACACGCTTTTGTCGGTGGAATAGACCTTGCCGGTGCGGTCCAGGCAGGTGTATACGCCGCCGTGTTCATGGTCCATGCCGTTTTTCAGCCAGAAGCTGACGCACCGTTCCAGCTCCTGCTCTGTCCAGAGCTTGGCCTGCTGCAGTTTTTCTTTGTTCATATTGCTCCTCCTTGGTTGTTTGGTTGGGGTGATTCTTTATCAATTTCAATAGTAGCATTATCCCTTTGTGATTTCAAGTAAAATTTTCAAAAAAGCTAGTGACAGAAAAAGATTTTCATGTTACAATGCAGCTATATCCAAAATTAACAAAAGAGGTGGGTCTAATATGGAATTTCTCGGTGTAAACATCAACATGAAAAACAGCCCGGAGCTGGACCCCGGGTTTATCCCCCTGCATCTTTTTAACAAGGCCTTTCTGGCCACCGCGAAAAAGCCTGTCTCCATTGCGGTGGAGCGGGCAAAGGGAGAGATGGCCTGCTATCACACCTTCATCCACGGCACCCCGGAGATGAAGGAGGCCGACTGCTTCTACATCGACCGGCTGGTGAAGTTCATCCTCTGGATGAAGGGCGGCTTCCGCATCTATGTCAGCGGCGACGAGATGATTTATGATTACCTTTGCAGCATCTACCGCGCCGGCGGCAAGCAGGAATTCGACTGGGACTACATGGCAAACGTCTTTGAGCATCCCTTTGAGGTGCTGCTGGTGGACCAGGTGCCCGAGAGCAAGGACGCCCCCCAGAAAATCGGCGGCCATTTCGGCGGCTGCCGCATCGGCTTTGACGCAGGCGGCTCCGACCGGAAGGTTTCCGCCGTCATCGACGGAGAAACTGTCTATTCCGAAGAAGTGGTCTGGTTCCCCAAGATCAATGCCGACCCGGACTATCACTACGACGGCATTGTCTCCGCTCTGAAATCCGCCGCCTCCCACATGCCCCGGGTGGACGCGGTGGGCGTTTCCTCCGCCGGTGTGTTCATCAACAACCGCACCATGAACGCCTCCCTGTTCCTGAAGGTTCCCAAAGACCTCTACGACAAGAAGGTGAAGGATATCTACATCCGGGCCATCACCGATACCTTCGGCGATGTGCCCTACAGCGTGGTCAATGACGGCGACGTGTCCGCCCTGGCCGGTGCCATCAGCCTGGGTGAGAACAACATGCTGGGCATCGCCATGGGCACCAGTGAGGCCGTGGGCTATGTGGACGGCAACGGCTGCATCACCGGCTGGCTGAACGAGCTGGCCTTCTGCCCGGTGGACGCCTCCCCCGCGGCCATGCAGGACGAATGGTCCAAGGATATCGGCGTTGGCTGCAAGTATTTCTCCCAGGATGCCGTCATCAAGCTGGCTCCTGCCGCCGGAATCCAGCTGGAGGAGAGCCTGTCCCCCGCTGAGAAGCTGAAAAAGGTGCAGGGTCTCATGGAGCAGGACGACCCCCGGGCCGCCGCCATCTACCGCAGCATCGGCACCTATCTGGCCCACAGCTTTGCGCTTTACCATGATTTCTACGGCTTCAAGCATGTGCTGCTGCTGGGCCGGGTCATGTCCGGCAAGGGCGGCGACCTGCTGCTGGAAACCTACAATCGGGTCATGGCCGACGAGTATCCCGCGCTGGCGGAGAAGATTCATGTGGCTCTGCCGGACGAGAAGTTCCGCCGGGTGGGTCAGTCCGCCATCGCTGCCTCCCTGCCTGAAATCAAGTAAACCCAGAAAGAGGCAAGACCATGAAAAAACACATCGTATGCTTCGGTGATTCCAATACCCACGGCTACTGCGCCGACCCCACCGACACCGTAACCGGCGGCAATCGGTTCGACGAGACGGAGCGCTGGACCTGCCTGCTGCAGCAGAAGCTGGGGGAGGGGTACCTGGTTTTGGAGGAGGGGCTGTCCGGCCGCACCACCGTGTTCCCCGACGCACTCCACGAGAGCATGGACGGCCTGGGGGTCATCTATTCCACCCTCATGAGTCATGAGCCGGTGGATCTGCTGGTGATCATGCTGGGCACCAACGATACCAAGGAGCGGCTGGGGGTCAACGCCGCCTGCATCGCCATCGGCATGGAGCGGCTGGTGCTCAAGGCGAAATCCACCCAGTGCTGGGCGGGAGAGCCCAATATCCTCATTGTCTGTCCGCCCCACATCCGCAAGGAGCTCTATGACAATCCCTGCGGCGTGCCCATGGGAAATGGCTGCATCGAAAAATCCCAGGAGCTGGCCAAGTACCTGGAGCCCTCTGCCCGGAATGTGGGCGCTGCCTTCCTGGATGCCCAGGGAGTGGCGGAATTCAACACCGTGGACGGCATGCACCTGACTGCCAAGGGCCACCGGCAGCTGGCGGAAAAACTGGCGGAAGTCATTCCGGGGTTGGTGTAGCATGTTCCGCTCCATCTTTCGCCCCTATGGGCCGGTTTGGAATTTCTTCAATGCCATCACCGATGTGCTGCTGCTGAGTCTTTTGTGGTGCGCCTGCAGTCTGCCCTTGATTACTCTGGGTGCCTCCACCACGGCGCTGTATGACGCTGCCGTCCACGGCATCCGTTACCGGGAGCCGGGGCTCTACCGCCGGTTCTTCCGCACCTTCCGCCGGGAGTGGAAGACCTCTGTGCCCGTCACCCTGCTTTGGGGGCTGATCCTGTTCTTCGGGCTGTATGTGCTGGCCCTGCTGGATGAAGCCGCCGCTGAGGAAACCGTGGCCGGCATCATGGCGGGGGGCTATCGGGTGCTGATGGGCATTCCCCTCACCGCCGCCTGCTGGTCGTGCATGCTGCTTTCCCGATTTACTTACCGCTTCCGGGAGCTGACGGTGAACGCCCTCCGGTTTCTGCCGGTGCATCTGCTGCCCTCCGTGGCGGTGGGGGTGCTCAGCTGGCTGGTGTGCTGGTATTGCTTCCACTATCCCATCGCCCTGACCTTTGCCCCGGCGGTGATGGCCATTGGCTGGTCGCTGGTGGCGGAGCCGGTTTTCAAAAAATACGGCGGCGGGCTGGAAAACAACGCCGCCCCCGCCGAAGTCTGAAAGGAGATTCGCTATGTTTTATCGCAACGCCAGAATTTTTGGCTCGGATTTCCGGTTCCATCTGGGAGCCTTTGAAGTGAAGGATGGCCGCTTTGGCCGGATTCTCCCGGAGACCGTCCCCGCAGATGCCATCGACCTGGGCGGGGCCACCGTGATTCCCGGCCTGATTGATGTCCACAGCCACGGCAATTCCGGGGCAGACTTTTCCGACGGGGACTACGAAGGCCTGAAAGCCATGGCCCGCTACTATGCCCAGTGCGGCGTCACCTCCTTCGCCCCCTCCTCCATGACCCTGCCCTATGATGTGCTGGAAAAGGCCTTTGCCACTGCGGTGCAATTGACCCAGGAGAGGCCCCAGGGCGCTGCCGTCCTCCGGGGCATCCAGATGGAGGGGCCCTACTTCTCCTACAAAAAGCGGGGGGCCCAGAATCCCGACTATTTGAAGGAGCCGGATTTTGAAGGCTTCCAAAAGCTCTATGACGGCTGCAATGGCCTGATCTCCATTGTGGATGTGGCCCCGGAGCTGCCCGGCGCGGCGGCGTTTGCGGAGAAGGCCAGCAAGCTGTGCACCGTGTCCGTGGCCCACACCGATTCCGATTATGACCATGCCAAGGCCGTCTTCGATGCCGGTGCCACCCACCTGACCCACCTGTACAACGCCATGCCCCCCATCAACCATCGGAACCCCGGCGTGATTCCGGCGGCGGTGGAGAATCCCCAGGTTCGGGCGGAGATCATCTGCGACGGCTACCACATCCATCCCGCCGCCGTCCGCCTGGCCTTCTCCATGTTCGGCGGGGAGCGGATGATCCTGGTCTCCGATTCCGGGCGCTGCGCGGGATTGCCCGAGGGAAGCCAGTTCACTCTCGGCGGCCAGGATGCCTGGCTGAAGGATGGGGTTGGACGCCTGGCTGACGGCACCATCGCCTGCTCCGCCGCCAATCTGTGGGGCTGTCTCGTGAATGTGCTCTCCTGGGGCATCCGGGAGGAGGACGCTGTCCGGGCTGCTACCTGGAACCCCGCCTGCGCCATCGGCGCCCAAAAGGAAGTGGGCTCCATCGAAGAGGGCAAGGTGGCCGACTTCATCCTCTGTAATTCGGATTACACTCAAAAACGGGTGTTCTTGGCAGGGAAAGAGTTGTCATAAAAAGTATTTTGTTAAGATATAAGATACAAGATATAAGATATAAGATATTCCATAAACCGAACTGTTTTCTGAAAATCAAGCCCTTTTTGATGCAAATCGTTCCAGTTTATCTTATATCTCATATCTAATATCTTATATCTTCTAAAGCGCCAACGGAGGGGTCAAATGACCCCTCTGATTTTCTATCTGCATGGTGATGGTTTTCGTCAAATAGGCCACGCAGTCCTTATCCTGCTGGCAAAGCCCCTGATTCTGCTCTTCAACAGCAACCCGGTGATCGTGGACTACGGCCGCTGGCTGCTGATCTCCCAGCCCACGGCGGATATCCTCACCATCCTGGCCTGTGTGCTTTCGATTCCGGCCATGAAACGGGCTGCCTCCCGGAATATGAAGTAAGCATCTGTGTTCATTTGATCACCGTTCAGACATCGGAAACGACCGAACAGGCAAAAATCCACATTTCTCTGCTTTGATGTGCTATGATGTCAGCAGCAAGTCAAACCGAAATGGAGGATGGCCTGTATGCTGGCAATTCAAACAACGCAGCTCGTCAAAAAATATCAATCGCTGACTGCGGTCAATGGACTGGATTTGGAAATTCAGCAGGGAGAATTGTTTTCCCTATTGGGGGTCAATGGCGCGGGAAAGACCACGACCATCAAAATGCTGACCTGCCTGACCAAGCCCTCCGGCGGCGATGCCCTGGTGGGGGGCTGCAGCATCACAAAGCAGCCGGAGCAGGTCAAGCGGCTCATCGGCGTATCCCCCCAGGAAACCGCCGTTGCCCCCAATTTGTCCGTGGAGGAAAATCTGGCGCTGATTTGCGGCATCCACGGCTTTTCCAAAGAGAAAACAAAGAAGAAAATTGGGGAGCTCTCCGGGCAATTGGGGCTGGAGGAGGTGCTGCGCAGAAAAGCCGGAAAGCTGTCCGGCGGCTGGCAGCGCAGGGTCAGCATTGCCATGGCGCTGATCAGCGATCCCCGGATTCTGTTTCTGGATGAACCCACCCTTGGCCTGGATGTGCTGGCCAGGCACGAGCTCTGGAAGGTCATCCGCTCCCTCAAGGGCAAGGTGACCATGATCCTGACCACCCACTATCTGGAGGAAGCGGAAGCCCTGTCTGACCGAATCGGGATTATGAAGAGCGGCAGGCTGCTGGCGGTGGGAACGGCGGAAGCGCTGAAGCAGAAGGCCGGCGTGGATGATTTTGAAGCCGCCTTTGTTGCGATCGTAGAGGAGGCGACGTTATGAGAATGGTGACATTTGCGAAGCGGTGCGGGAAGGAGATTCTGCGGGACCCCATCAATCTGGCCTTCGGTCTGGGTTTCCCGTTGGTTTTGCTGCTGCTGCTCACTGCGATTCAGTCAAACATCCCGGTGAGCCTTTTTGAAATCGACAAGCTGACCCCGGGCATCACCGTTTTCGGCCTGTCCTTCATGACCCTGTTTTCCGCAACCCTGGTTGCCAAGGATCGGGAAAGCGCCCTGCTGCAAAGACTGTACACAACGCCCCTGACCGGCCTGGATTTTATTCTGGGTTACATGCTGCCGCTGCTGCCCCTTTCCCTGGGGCAGGTCATCATCTGCTATCTGGCGGCCATTCCCCTGGGGCTGACGGTCAGCGTCAATATTCTCTATGCCATCCTTGGGATCCTTCCCATGGCGGTGTTCAATATTGCCCTGGGGCTTCTGTGCGGCAGTGTTCTGGGCGTGAAACAGGTGGGCGGCATCTGCGGTGCGCTGCTGACCAATCTGACCGCCTGGCTTTCCGGCGTGTGGTTTGACCTGGACCTGGTTGGCGGCGTTTTTCGGAAGGTGGCCAACGTTCTTCCCTATGTTCATGCGGTGGAAGTGGAAAAGGCCTTGTTTCGCGGGGATTTTCATGCTACACTGGTACATATCTTCCCGATTGCTTTCTATTGCGTGCTGACGACTGCAATCGCCGTGTTCCTGTTCCTCCATCAAATGAAAAGGCAGTAAGGATTTGATGCAATGAATTATAAACTGATCATCGACAAAGAGGCGGAAGAAGCGTTCATTGCAATTGTCCATGCCCCTTCCGCCCTGACGGAGCAGCTTGAGAATCTGATCCGCAGCGCCTCCGGCGCGGACTGCATCATGGGATACCGGGATGAAGAAATGCGAAAGCTGCGTTTTTCCGAAATCGAGTGCATCACCATTCAGGATAGGAAGGTAGTTGCCGTGGATAAAAGCGGCGGCTTCTACCGCGTTCACGACCGGCTTCGGGATTTGGAGGAAGTGCTGCCCTCGTATTTTATCCGTATCAACAAGTCATCCCTTGCCAATGAGCACTGCATCGCCCGGTTTGACACGGTGTTCGGCGGCGGTGTGGATGCGGTGTTCCAATGCGGCTTCCGGGAGTATGTTTCCAGAAGGTGCTTCTCGGAAATCAGACGGAGGTATGAAGGAATATGAAAAAATATGCTGGGGATTTTTTCCGCCAAGGGTTGGTGTCCTTCGGCTTTGGCCCCTTGGCTCTGGCGGTGGTGTACCTGTGCCTGCAAAAAAGCGGCGTGATGCAGTCTATCACAGCCGATGAAGCCAGCCTTGGCATTTTCTCCACCGCTGTGCTGGCCTTTGTGATCGGAGGGGCCAAGGTGATTTATGATATTGAGCGGCTGCCCATCATGCTGGCGGTATTGCTCCACGGCAGTATTTTGTATGTCAGCTATATCACGGTGTACCTGATCAACGGCTGGCTCAAGTGGGGCGTCACGCCGGTGCTGGTGTTTACGGTGGTGTTTGTGGTTGGCTATCTTCTGATCATGGCATTGATTCTGACCACCATCAAAAGGAGAACGGCAAGGCTCAACAAAATGCTGCAGCAGAAGCATCAGCAGGAAAACAGCCTGGAATAATTCAATAACGTGCATATCGGCTTTCGTCAGCAACCCGGTAAATTGTTGTTTATCGCACACGCCATTCGTAGGGCGGGGTCATGACCCCGCCGAAACGTAATGTGACGAAAGCACTTTCGTTGAATCGTGCCAGGGCAAAATGTGTAACCTGGTCGGCGGGGTCATGACCCCGCCCTACGAAGCGCTAAACAACAATTTACCACTCTGCTGAGTCAAACCGATAAGCACATTCCATAATTAACGGCGGCAGGATACGGATATCCTGCCGCCGCGAGTCTTTGATGATGGTTGTTATGCTGCCTTCTGAGAAAGGGATGCCTGGTAGGCATCCACCCGCAGGGTTACATTTTCCTGCAAATTGCGGAAGAAGAACTGATAGTCGTAAATGTGGTATGCGCCCTCCGGCAGGCCGGGGACGATGGCGGGATAATCAGAGGGGGAGACATCCGTCACCTTCAAAACGCCCCGGGCTTCGTCCAGATAGCCGCCGCACAGTGCCCCGGCATCCATGACAATGCTGCCGCTGTAGTCGGTGAAGCAGGCGCCCAGGTTCTCTTCCTTGGAGGCCGGTGTGGCGTCGGTCTTCCAGTTCAGGGGGTTGATGGAAAGGGCCTTCATATCCTGGGGGATGATGAAGCTGTCCGTCACTTCCTCCGCTTCGCATTCAAAGCTGATGACGGTGCCCAGGTCGTCAGCGCTCTGGGCCGGTTTCAGCTGGGGATATTTTTCGGTCATTTCCTGGGTCAGGGGCCAGCCGATGGCGTAAACCGCCACCAGCCTGTCCGCCAGTGCTTCCTCGCCGAAGTATTCCTCCATCAGCCGGTAGCACATATCCGCGCCCTGGGAGAAGCCCGCCAGAATGATGGGTCTGCCCTGGTTCAGATTTTCCAGATAATAGGAGAAGGCATCGGAAACATCCCGGTAGGCCAGCGCCATGTAGGGCTCCCGCTCCTGCTGGGTCAGGCTGTATACCTTCATGGCCGCCTGCCGGTAATAGGGGGCGAACAGCCGGGCGGAATCCTCATAGATTCCCCGCTCCATATTCAGCGCCCCCAGGAAATTGGCCTTGGTTGCTTCATCGGTCATGGACATGTTGAATTCATCCTTCATGTCCACCGTGGGGCAGACCAGGAATACGTCCGCCGCCTTGTCCTGGCCGATGCCCAGCCAGGCCCAGTTCTCCTCCTGGGCGTAGTCCACGCGTTCGCGCCCCTGGTAGGCGGAAAGGGTCAGCGCCAGGACCAGAATGAGCAGCAGAGCTGTAAGCTTCTTTGGATTCATATGCTTTTTCATTATGCCTCGGGATAGGGCTGGATCACATCAACGAAATCGCTGCCGCCGTCGCCAAACTCAAACCACTGGCCGCAGACCGTACACTGCACCATGTTGTGATATTCGGGATAGGACTGAATGTCCAGCAGGAACCAGTTGCCGCAGAGCTTGCACTGGATCATATTGTCTTCATCGGGATAGGGCTGGATCTCATCAATGGTGCAGATGTGGTTGCGGAAGACGTTTCCGGCCTCATACCAGTTGCCGCAGACCTCGCACTGAACCATGATGTCCTCGTCGGGGTAGGGCTGGATCTCATCAATGGTGCAGATGTGGTTGCGGAAGACGTTTCCGGCCTCATACCAGTTGCCGC
>CAMCKD010000077.1 GCA_945875335.1 uncultured Clostridia bacterium
GGTACTAACGATACTGAGCTGTTTCGTTCCATGCAACATTTCTCAAATCGTGACCAAGCCCTGCAAAAGTGTATTTTTAATTGTTACAAGTTAGTAGGGCTGATTTATCCTCCCGCCAGGTAGGCAGCTTGAGTGTTTGGTTGAATGGTACAGAGTCCCGCATCGTACGAATTCGCCCCACCTATCCGATAGCTGTAAGGTTGTACTGCGCGGGCGGCTAATAGCCGCCCCTACAGTTGGGCGTTCCGTCAAACGATACCTCAGCGAAAAAATTCTTGACAAGCGGCATTCTCTCTGTTATAATCCCCACTAATTTACCCATGACGGGTTATCTTCTGAACAGACCGGGGCGTTTGCCCGGAGTCGGGTCACATCCGTGACAGTGGTTTTACCACGGGACAGTCAATTCGTTTGCTGCTCCGGGGTATTTTTTTACCCTGGCGCGGCCCCCAACAACAAGGAGGTCTCCCATGACAAATCTGCTATTGCGCCTGTTCGTCCCCAACGCATCCCAGCACACCCCCGCCGTTCATGGTGCCATCGGCAAGCTGGCGGGAATCACCGGCATTGTCTGCAACGTGCTGCTGGCCAGCCTGAAAATCATCGCCGGACTGCTCACCGGCTCCGTGGCCATCACCGGCGACGGCATCAACAACCTGACGGACTCCGCCTCCTCGGTGGTGACCCTGCTGGGCTTCCGCATGGCCCAGCGCCCGGCGGACGGGGAGCACCCCTTCGGCCACGGGCGGTATGAGTACATCTCCGGGGTGGTGGTGGCTGCCCTGGTGCTGCTGGCGGGAGCGGAGCTGGCAAAATCCTCTTTTGAAAAAATCCTCCACCCGGAGGCCATTCCCTTCACGGCCCTGACCCTGGTGATCCTGCTGGTTTCCATCGGTGTCAAGCTGTGGATGGCGGGCTTCAATCGGAAGCTGGGCAAGCTCATCGGCTCCAAGACCCTGGAGGCCACCGCCCTGGACAGCCGCAACGACGTGATCGCCACCTCCGCCGTGGTGGTGAGCTTTCTGGCGGATGGGCTTTTCCACATCCAGCTGGACGGCTTTGTGGGCATGGGGGTGGCGTTGTTCATCCTCTGGTCGGGCATCAGTTTGGCGAAGAACACCATCGACCCCCTGGTGGGGATGCAGGCGGATGAGGAGATGGTGCGTCAGCTGACGGAGCTGATCCTGGCCCATGAGCGTGTTTTGGGCATCCACGATCTGCTGATTCACGACTACGGCCCCGGCCACTGCTTTGCCACCGTCCACGCGGAGATGGACGCCGGGGAGAGCCCCCTGGACGCCCATGACCAGCTGGATCACATCGAGCAGGAGGCCATGCGCCGCCTGGGCATCCATCTGGTGATTCACTATGACCCCATTGCGGAAAATGAGGACTGGACGGCCTACCGCTGCATGGCCGACCAATGCGCCGCCGAAATCGGCGATGCTTCCATCCATGATCTGCGGATCGTGGACTACCAGGGCCAGCAGAAGCTGACCTTTGACCTGGCGGTGCCCTATTCCCAGCCCCAGACCGATGAAGCGCTGACCCAGAGCCTCACTGCCTCCCTGGCGGAAAAGGGCTGTAAATTGCCGGTGGAAATCCACATTGACCGGCGGGATTGAGCTTTTTCATTCCGGCTATGAAGGACGAAAAAGGGAGTCAGAAAAATAACTTGGCATTTCTTATAAAAACCCCTTGACAAATTTAGCCAACCTGACTATAATACACCCATAAGACAACGGCGTCTGAATTGGGCAACCGATTCAGACGCTGTTTTCTTTTCCAGGACAAGGACGTTCTGCGCACGGTACGCAAGAACCCCTTGTCCCATTTTTTATTCCTGTTTCCAATAGGGGACGGGTGAAAGGAGAAATGAAAAATGACAGTAGAATTTTGGTTTCTGATTGGTGCGGCATTGGTTTTCTGGATGCAGGCCGGATTTGCAATGGTGGAGACGGGCTTCACCAGAGCCAAGAATGCAGGCAACATCATCATGAAAAACCTGATGGACTTCTGTATCGGCACGGTGGTGTTCTCCCTGCTGGGCTACACCCTGATGATGGGCGAGGATGCCCTCTTCGGCCTGATCGGCATTCCCAACATGGATTTGTGGACGAACTTCAAGGAGTTCATCGCCAGCCCTGCGGACGGCAGCTTCACCGGCGCTTCCACCTTCGTTTTTAACCTGGTGTTCTGCGCCACCACAGCGACCATCGTCTCCGGCGCCATGGCAGAGCGGACCAAGTTCTCCGCTTACTGCATCTACTCCGCAGTGATTTCCCTGATTGTCTATCCCATCGAAGCCCACTGGATTTGGGGCGGCGGCTGGCTGTCTCAGATCGGCTTCCATGATTACGCCGGTTCCTGCGCCATTCACATGGTCGGCGGCATTGCCGCGCTGGTGGGCGCCATTTTCCTGGGCCCCCGGATCGGCAAGTATGTGACCGATAAGAACGGCAAGGTGACCAAGGTCAACGCCATCCCCGGCCACTCCATCACCCTGGGCGCTCTGGGCGTGTTCATCCTCTGGCTGGGCTGGTACGGCTTCAACGGCGCCGCTGCCACCTCCGCCTCTGAGCTGGCATCCATTTTCCTGACTACTACCGTTGCGCCCTCCGTGGCAACGGTGGTGACCATGATCTACACCTGGGTGAAAAACGGCAAGCCCGATGTTTCCATGTGCCTGAACGCCTCCCTGGCCGGCCTGGTGGGCATCACCGCAGGCTGCGACGCCATGGATGCTCTGGGTGCCAGCGTGGTGGGCATCGTCTCCGGCATCCTGGTCGTGGTGGTGGTCGAAGTGCTGGATTTGAAGCTGCACATCGATGACCCTGTGGGTGCCGTGGGCGTCCACATGGCAAACGGCATCTGGGGCACCATTGCCGTGGGTCTGCTGGCAACCCCCAGCGCCCCCGCCGGACTGGAAGGCCTGTTCTACACCGGCTCCTTCAAGCTGCTGGGCATCCAGGCTTTGGGTGTGGCTGCCGTGGCTGCCTACGCCGCCGTCATGATGATCATCACCTTCGCGCTGATTGGCAAGCTCCACGGCCTGCGGGTCACCGAGGAAGAGGAGGTCACCGGCCTGGACATCACCGAGCATGGCCTGCCCAGTGCCTATCCTGATTTTGCGCCCGCCGTCAACAAGTTCGCTACTTATGCCCCTGACGATGGCATTGTGGCGGTCACCTCCGATGTGCCCGTGGCTGAGGCCATTCCCGTGAAGAAGGTGCCCACCTTCACCGAAGGGGAGCCCAAGTTCACCAAGATCGAGATCATCTGCAAGGAATCCCGCTTCGATGCGCTGAAGGCGGCCCTGTCCAAGCTGGGCATCACCGGCATGACCGTCTCCCATGTGCTGGGCTGCGGTGTCCAGGGCGGCAAGCCGGAATACTACCGTGGTGTTGCCGTGGAGACCAACCTGCTGCCGAAGGTTCAGGTGGATGTGGTGGTCAGCAAGGTGCCCGTGAGAGCCGTGATCGAAACCGCCAAGAAGGTGCTCTACACCGGCCACATCGGCGACGGCAAGATTTTCGTCTACGATGTTGAGAACGTGGTGAAGGTTCGCACCGGCGAGGAAGGCTACGACGCCCTCCAGGATGTGGAGTAATTATCCCACTTTTCATGTGTTTCCTCAACAAAATCACCCCTCAGGAAAAACCCTGGGGGGTGATTTTGCAGGTTGATGTTTATTGAGTTCGTAGGGCGGGGTCATGACCCCGCCGACCACGTTGCAGTTTTGAACACGTACCATTCAACGGAAGCACTCGCAAATTTGTTGCCGACCGGCGGGGTCATGACCCCGCCCTACGAACAATACGGAACGTTGTACAATATATCGTGCCCGCTAAACAACACTTACCGCTCTGCTGCCCAATCCGGCATTGCTTCAAAGTGCATGGTTTTGCCCTGATGGGGGAAGGTGAGGGCGCAGGAGAACAGCATGGGGGTGTCGGAATCATCCCGGGCGCCGTATTTGTGGTCGCCTGCCAGGGGATACCCCCGGCTGGCAAACTGCACCCGGATTTGGTGGCTCCGGCCGGTGTGGAGCCGAATCCGCACCAGGGAGGGGTCCCCCGCCGTCAGCCGGGTGAATTCCAGCCGTGCCTGCTTTACGCCTTTTCGCTCCCGCTTTACAACGAACACCTTGTTTTTCTGACTGTCCTTCCATAAGAGATCCTGCCAGTCCCCCGTTTCCGGGGGCGTTCCGTGAACCAGGGCCAGATATTCCTTCACCATCGCCCCTTCCTGAATGGCTTTGCTCAAAGCGGCGGCTGCCTGCTTTGTCCGGGCGTATACCATGCAGCCGCCCACGTTTTTGTCCAGCCGGTGGACGGGAAAAATCTGGCCGCCCAGAGCTTCCACAAGCAGCGCCGGCAGTTCCTTTTCCGAGTCCACTCCCAGGGGCTTGAGGCAGACGGCAATTTCCTTGTCCGAGTACAGAATCTCCATGAAAAACCTCCTACATACCCTTCAATTCTTGTGCTTAGTATATCAGAATGCTGCGAAAAGAGCAAGAATTGCCCGGAAAATAACGTTGCATTTTTGCAAAATCGCGGTATAATGGTCGGGATTGGAGGCTTGAGAGAATGACAACGAAGGAATATCGGGAAAAATCACCGCTGCGGATTTTCCTTGGCTATTTTGGAGCCCACAAGGGGCTGTTCGCGGTGGATATGTGCTGCGCTCTGGGCATTGCGGCCATTGATCTGGCTTTTCCTCTGGCTACCCGGCAGGCGCTGTACGATTTGCTGCCCAATGAAAAGTACGGGGTTTTCTTTACCATCATGGCCATGGTGGTGGCCTTTTATGTGCTGCGGGCATTCTTAAATTATATTGTCTGCTACTATGGTCACACCTTCGGCATCCGGGTGGAGGCCGACATCCGGCGGGATCTATTTCGGCATTTGCAGGAGATGAGCTTTGATTTTTACGATTCCAATCGGACGGGCCAGCTGATGAGCCGGTTGACCTCCGACCTGTTTGAGCTGACGGAGCTGGCCCACCACGGGCCGGAGGATCTGGTCACCTCGGCCATCACCATCGTCGGCGCGCTGATCGTCATGGCTACCATCCGCTGGGAATTGGCGTTGGTGGTGGCGGCGCTGATCCCTATTTTCCTCATTGTGGTGTTTTCCATGCGGGGCAGAATGGGGAGGGCTTCGGTGGAGGTCAAGCAGAAGGTGGGCCATATCAACACGGAAATCGAATCCAGCCTTTCCGGCATCCGCACCGCCAAGGCCTTTGGCAACGAGGTGGTGGAGTCCGCCCGGTTCAGCGCTGCTAATGACCAGTTCAAGACCTCCAAGCGGGAGTTTCACAAGGCCATGGGCATGTTCAACAGCTCCATGGAGTTCTTCCTCACCAGCATGAATGTGGTGGTCATCGCCGTGGGCGGCTATATGATCATGAAGGACAAGCTGGACTATCGGGATTTGGTGACCTTCAGCCTGTATATTGCCACCTTTGTCTCCCCCCTGCGCAAGCTCTCCAGCTTCTCCGAGTTGCTGGCCAACGGCTTTGCGGGACTGAATCGATTTGTGGAGATCATGGGCACGGAGCCCACGGTTCAGGATGCAGCCGATGCCAAGCCTCTTGAAAACGTCCGGGGAGAGATCGCTGTGGAGGATGTGTCCTTTGCCTACGACGGCGACCTGGCGGTGCTGCATCATGTGGACTTGAAGGTAGCCCCCGGGGAGACCATTGCCATTGTGGGCCCCTCCGGCGGCGGCAAGAGCACCCTGTGCCAGCTGATTCCCAGGTTTTACGATGTGACCCAGGGCAGCATTCGCATCGACGGCCAGGATATCCGCGCCGTCACCCAGCACAGCATCCATGAGAACATCGGCATCGTGCAGCAGGATGTATTCCTGTTTGCCGACACCATTTTCGAGAACATCCGCTACGGAAGGCCCGATGCCACCGAGGAAGAGGTGATCGAAGCCGCAAAAAAGGCGGAGATCTATGAGGATATTCTGGCCATGCCCGCCGGATTCCAGACCTATGTGGGGGAGCGGGGCACCCTGCTCTCCGGGGGTCAGAAGCAGCGGGTGGCCATTGCCCGTATCTTTTTGAAAAATCCTCCCATTCTGATTCTGGACGAGGCCACCTCCGCTCTGGACTCCGTCACCGAGGCGAAAATCCAGCGGGCCTTTGACAAGCTCTCCCAGGGCCGCACCACCCTGATCATCGCCCACCGCCTGAGCACCATCCGCAGCGCCAGCCGGATCGTGTCCATCGCCGACGGGGTCATCCAGGAATGCGGCACCCACCAGGAGCTGCTGGAGAAAGGCGGCATCTATTCCGAGCTTTACCGCACCCAAAACGCATTGGCCCTGGAAGCTTTGCAGTAATTCCAGCAGCTTTTCAAAGAAACAGGAAAATTGTTGTTTATCGGGACGCCCTTGGCTCCCCCTCTGGGGGAGCTGCCCCGGTGCGCACACTGGGGCTGAGGGGGTGTCAAACGTTGGTTGCTGGTACGCCTTAACCGACGACACCTCTCCCGACCTCGCTGGCGCTCGGCCACCCTCCCCAGAGGGGAGGGCAAGGGTGCGCTAACTACGATTTGTCCATCTGTCGAGGACACCGGGATATGAAAAACCCGCTGCGCACTTTTTCGCAGCGGGTTTTGTCAGCAAAAATCATAAAAAAGATGGAGCTTTGGGTTTTCTATTTCAGCCTCCCGGAACACGGAGAGCACACTGGAAAAATAGGTGTCTCCGGCTTCCTCCAGGTTGACGAAGCGGATTTCTGTCTCGCCCAGCTCCGTCAGGCAGTCGTAGAGGGCATCCAGATTCCTGCCGTAGTAATCCGGCAGAGCCAGCATTTCCGCCAGGTAGCGGTGAGCCTGGGCTTTTTCGTTCATCTGCGCGGCATCCAGAATCATCATGGGGCATCCTCCCCGTAGAGCAGCTGGAAGGATTCATAGTGATCCTCGGTGTAGTAGATCAGCCCGTCGTTGGAAAAGACGATTCGCTTTTCGTTTCGGTATTTCCCGTCAAAATCGATGTCGCATTCGTAGTATTGCCGCCCCTGGGCTTTCGGCAGCAGTCCCTCCCGGTTGCCGAAGCGGTCACCGCCGATGCTCATGCCCGGGGCCACCTGCCAGAGGTTGCCCTCACTTGCCGCCCAGCCCAAGGCCTGGGCCTCTTTTTTCGTCAGATAGTTGGATGGAAGATGGCCGAATTGATGCAGATATTCCGCCACTTCCTCTTTGCTGCTGTAGGCTCCGTCCTCCGTGATGGCCGAAACGGCGGCTTCGGTGCCCGGGCTTGTGAAGGCTTCCAGCTTGCCGCAGCCGGTAAACAGCACCAGGGCCACCAGCACCAGCGACAGCCAGCGCAGCAGGGTCTGCTTTTTCATAAAATCCCCCTTTCTGGATGGGTTCAGTATAGCAAACAGAATCGAAGTTGTAAAGGAAATTGCGCTGCGGGGCTTGTTTCCGGGAGAAAAATGGAATATAATGAGCTATCCTTGAATCGGGAGGAAAATATGCTTACCTTAATGAATGGACGGCCGGAGACCAATGAGGGCCGCCTGGAAAAAGAAATCAAATGCTATGACCTGCTGGATGGGCTGGGCATCCCCTATCAGCGGCTGGATCACTGGCCTGCGGTGTCCATGGAGGTCTGTGGGGAAATCGACAAGAGCCTGAATGCCGTCATCTGCAAGAATCTGTTCCTCAGCAACCGGCAGGAGACCGCCTTTTATCTTTTGATGATTCCCGGGGACAAGCCCTTTAAGACCAAGTACCTCTCCGCCCAGCTGGGGGTGTCCCGGCTGTCCTTCGGCAGGGAGGAATTCATGGAGCGTTTTCTGGACAATACCCCCGGCTCTGCCACGGTGCTGGGGCTGATGAACGACACCGAAAACCGGGTGCAGCTGGTGATCGACCGGGATGTGCTGCGCCATGAATTCGTGGGCTGCCACCCCTGCATCAATACCTCCAGCCTCCGCCTGCGGGTGTCGGATGTGCTGGAAAAGCTGCTGCCCGCCCTCCGCCACAACCCCATTCTGGTGGAGCTGCCCTGGGAACAGGAGGCACCATGCACAAATCCGTGACGGTGGCCCTGGCAGAGGTGGGCTATCTGGAAAAGCAGAGCCTCGAAAACCTGGATGACAAGCTGGCCAACCCCGGCCAGGAAAACTACACCAAGTACGCCCGGGACATGGCATCCCACCTGGGATTCTACCGGGGCAGCAAGCAGGGCTATCCCTGGTGTGATGTGTTTGTGGACTGGTGCTTTGTGGAGGCTTACGGCGTGCAGAACGCCAGAAGGCTGCTGTGCCAGCCCATTTTCAGCCGGGGAGCGGGCTGCCGCTATTCCTTTGAATATTACCGGCAGGCCGGGCGGCTCTTTTCCGATCCCCAGCCCGGAGATCAGATTTTCTTCCAGCGGGAGGGAAGCATCTGCCACACCGGCATCGTGACCGATGTGACCCAGGAAAGCGTCTGCACCGTGGAGGGCAACACCTCGGACGAAGAAGGAGTCATTCCCAACGGCGGCTGCGTCACAAGAAAGCGGTATCCTCTGGATTCGCCGCTGATTGCAGGCTTCGGAAGGCCGGATTACGCCCTGGTGGGTGAAATGCCGGATATTGCCCCGGTTTGCCCCGAAATTTCTGCGGATTGATTTTTGAGGAAATGGGCAATCATGGGGAAACCGGAGGGGATTCCCACAGCGGCAATTGGATAAACCGAGACGCTCTGAGCTTTTTCAGGGCGTTTTCCTTTTGAACCTGGGAAAAATGGGTATGCTATCTTCATACTTTGATGATGAAGGAGCATGCAAATTGAAGGGAAAAACCAGAAATGCCCTGATGGGGGCGGCGGGGGCGGTGCTCTGCGCGGCGGTGATTCGCAGAGGGCTCTCCAACGCTTTTGATCGGAATATGGTGGGTACCGCCCTGAACCGGGAGGAGCCCAAGGCCATGCGGAAAATGAAGGAACGGGTCAAGGGAGAAGCAGGGGACATGGAGGAGATCATGGCCTTCTGCGTCAAGCTGCAGCATCGTTTGGAGCAGCGCTGCCATCAGGTGGTGCGCATCACCGGCCACGACGGCACGGAGCTGGTGGGCCACCTGTTCCGGGCGGCGAACCAAAAGCGGGTGGTGGTGGCCATGCACGGCTGGCGCTCCTGCTGGGCCAGGGATTTTGGGCCGGTGGCGGATTTCCTCCGGGAAAACGGCTGCACCGTGCTCTATGCCGAGCAGCGGGGCCAGGGGGAGAGCGGCGGGGAATACATGGGATTTGGCATGATCGAGCGGTTTGACTGTTTGGAATGGGTCAAATGGCTCAATGCCAACGGCTTTTCAGCTTGCCCGCTTTATCTCGCCGGAATATCCATGGGGGCCACCACGGTGCTGATGGCGGCGGGCTTCCCGGAGCTGCCGGAGAATGTGATGGGGGTGCTGGCGGACTGCGGCTTCACCTCGGCCAAGGCGGAGTGGAAATACATCAGCGAGAACAATCTTCGCATTCCCTATGACCGGCGTCGCCGGCATGTGGAAGCCCTCTGCCGCAAGCGCATTGAGCTGACGCCGGATGCCTACACCACCCTGGACGCCATGAAAACCTGCCGGGTGCCCATCCTCTTTGTCCACGGAGAGGCGGACACCTTCGTGCCGGTGGAGATGACGCTGCAAAATTACGAGGCCTGCCGCTCCCCCAAACGGAAGCTGATCGTCCCCGGCGCCAACCACGGCATGAGCTATTTCTATGACCGCACCGGCTATGAGAACGCCGTCAAAGCATTCTTCCGGGAGCAGGAGGACGGATTCCGGCGCAGGTGAATCAAATTGTTGTTTGTGCGACGAAGCATCCGTAGGGGCGGCTACCAGCCGCCCGCG
>CAMCKD010000078.1 GCA_945875335.1 uncultured Clostridia bacterium
ACTGGGGCAGCTCCCCCAGAGGGGGAGCCAAGGGTACTCTGCAAACAACAATTTACAACTCTGCTGAGTCAAAACGATAAGCGCAAAATGAAAAGGCCGCCTCAAAGCCGAGGCGGTCTTTTGGGAATTAACAGCAGAAAAAGAAGGGGATGCGTCCGCCGCAGCAGAAGAGTTGAGCCAGGTAGCACATGCACAGGCCGCCGCAGGGGCTGCCGCCGAAGGAGAAGCCGCCGAAATTGCCTGCCTGCTGTCGGTAGGCCGAACCGCCGTTTTCCAGCTGGTTCAGAGCCCACAGGTATTCCTGGTTGTCCGGCTCCATGCTCACGGCACGGCGCATATGCTCCAAAGCGGTGACCTGGTTGCCCAGACCGTCATTGGCCAGGGCGCTGAGGTAGTACCACCGGGCGTTGCGGTTCTGGCTGTTTTGCAGGGCGTTCAGCGCCTCCGACCACCGGCGGTAGCGGATGTACTGCTCGGCGGAGGTCTGGTATTGGTCGCCCTGACCGGCGGAGGACTGATAGCTGCGCTGCTCATAACCGCCGTAGCCGTAGGAACCGTAGGGGCTGCCGCCGTAGGGGTTCGACTGGCGGGCGTATTTTTCCGGGTTCTTGATCTGGTCGTAGGCCTCGTTGACCTGCTGCATCTTCCTCGCGGCCTCCTGGTCGCCGGGGTTCAGGTCGGGGTGATATTTTTTGGCCAGGGCGCGGTAGGCCCGCTTTACATCCTCGTCGCTGGCGTTGTGATCCAGACCCAGCACCTTATAGGGATCGTCAACCATTGGGCTCCTCCTTTTTCATCTTCCCTCTGTATTGTACCCACACGCCGCTGTAGAGAATGTTGTCCAGCAGCGGCTTGTCCTGCACCAGGGGAAGCTTTTCGTAGCTTTCGGTGCACCGGGCCATGGCCAGCACCAGGTACTCCTCCCACTTCTGGCTGTCCTTCTCCTGCCCCATGGCGAGGAAGGGGTTGTATTGCTTCTTTCGCTTGTCCCGGTCATAGTCCAGCATGGCATCCGCCAGATAGATAAACCGGCCCAGGGAAAAGCCCAGGCTTCTCAGCTCCGTGGCCCACTGATCGTCCTCATACACCATCAGCTCTGCCATCAGCCGGCCAAAGCAGGAGGCGGGCAAATCCGGGTTGGCGGTGTTCTCCTTTTCCAGGCGGCTCAGCTCTTCCATGCACTGCTCCATGGCCTGACACTGCCGGGGCCATTTTTCCCGGATGGGAGTCAGGTGGGGCTCCAATGCCCTGCGCAGCAGCCTTGCGGAGGTCTTACCCTCGTCCTGGTCGTCGTCCAGCGCCTTGTAGTAGGCCAGGGCCACGTTCATATCCGCGGCGTAGTCCACATAGGGGTTCTCCACCCAGGGCTTGGGCCGCAGAGGCCGCAGGGCGCACCGGTTCTTTCCTGCACATTCCTCCGGCTCATACAGACTCATATGCAGCAGAGCCAGAAAGGCCATATCATAGCTCAAAGTCAGCCGGGCCGTGCCGGAAACCCGGGCGTGGATGCTCCGGCAAATGCCGCAGTACACCGCCCCGTAGCGCTCCTGCTGGGCCTGGGTAAGCTCCTTCCAGTTGGCGTTGACATATCCGAACATGAATACCATCCCCAATTTTTCCCAAGTTTTCTTTCTTTCTATCATACACCTGTGAACAGGGGATAAACAAGTGTTATTTTTTCTGATTTTTTTCGCACATCATCGTAGTAGCGTGTTAATCCCAAAACTATACGTTTTCGTAGGGCGGTTTTCTGACCCCGCCGACCAGGTTCCGATGACCACCCCGGTACCATTCAACGGAAGCATTTCCGAATTGTCACGTTGCGGCGGGGTCATGACCCCGCCCTACGAAAGTTAAGTTTTAAGCTTAACTGCCTAGTAGGGGCGGCTATTAGCCGCCCGCCAGGTTAGATGCCTGAGTGTTTGGTTGAATGGTACAAATGTGGTAAACTGGTACGAATTCGCCCCTCCTGGTTGATAACTGAAAGCCTGTACTGCGCGGGAGGCTAAGAGCCTCCCCTACAGTGGCTGGTGCAACAAATAATCATTTTTATTGGGGCGTTTGCGATTTTTTGGGGCTGCTGAACAAAAGCAGCCGGTTCAATGCGCCGCCGAAGAAGAGAATTTCCAGGCAGCAGTACAGCCACAGCATGCTGATGGCGATGGCGTACACCGAGCCGTAGATGTTGGCGTAGCTGGGGAAATGGGTCACATACACGGAATACAGGTTGGAAAACAGCATCCAGCCGATGCAGGACAGCAGCCCCCCGGGAAGGCTCTCCCAAAAGCCGTTGCGCCGGTTGGGCAGTACCATGAACATCAGGGTGAACAGCAGGCTTTGCAGCACCAGCAGGAAGAGGAACCGCAGGTCGAGGATGTTCATCAGCAGCCGCATGGCCGGATGGTCGATGCCATGGAGGAAGGAGAGGATGGCATTGCCGAATACATGGAGCACCAGGGTCAGCAGGATCACCACCTCAAAGGCAAAGGTGTAGAGCACACTGATGGCCCGGGTGTAGAGATATCCCCGATCCTCCGACACGCCGTAGATGGCGTTGAGCCCTGTGAGCAAACCGTAGATGCCCCGGCTGGCTGACCACAGCGCCGTCAGGGCACTGAGTCCCGCCACTGCCCCGGAGGCATTTTCGTACACACTGTAGATCAGTCCCTGGGCGGTGCTCATCAGAGCCTGGGGGAGAACCGACGAGAGCAGCTCCATCAGATCCTCCAAATCAAGCCCGGTGTAGCGCAGGGCACTGAGCATCAGCAGCAGCGCCGGGAATACGGACAGCACAATAAAATACCCGGTGTTGGCCGCCAGCTGGGGAATATGGACGGAGGACAGCCAGCGGATGCCCATCTCCAATTGCTGAAATAATCTGGAATGCTTTTTCACAGGATGCCTCCTTCCGTTAACGAATACCAACCACCCGAGCACGCATGAAAAAACCCGCTGACGGTATGTACAGCGGGCTTTTGTGGCATTATTCGGCGGAGATCAGGTAATAGTACACCGGCTGGCCGCCGTTGATCAGGCTGATTTCGGCCTCGGGGCAGATATCGGCGAAGAGGTCAGCCGCCTTCTGGGCGTGCTTTTCCTTGATGTCGCAGCCATAGTAGATGGTGATATATTCCCTGCCGTCGTCCCGCACCTTCTCGGCCAGGCTCTTCAGCAGCACCTTGATATCCTGGCTGGTGCCGAAGAGGGAGCTGCCAAACATGGCCAGATAGTCGCCCTCATGGATGTCGTAGCCGTCAAAGTCGGAGTTCCGGGCGGCGTAGGTGATCTGCATGGTGTCCACGGTGCCGAGAGCCTCGGTCATGGCCTGGGTGTTCTCCTCCACGCTGCCCTCGGGGTTGTAGCTCAGCATGGCCGTCACACCCTGGGGCACAGTCTTGCTGGAAATCACAACCACATCCTTGGGGGTCAGGGCGTCCACCTGCTGGGCAGCCATGATGATGTTCTTGTTGTTGGGCAGCACAAACACCGTCTGGGCGGGTACCCGGTTCACAGCCTCCAGGATGTCCTGGGTGCTGGGGTTCATGGTCTGGCCGCCGGAGATGATGGCATCTACCCCCAGGTTGGTGAACACATCCGCCAGCCCTTCCCCGGCGCACACGGAGACCACGCCGATGGGCTTTTCGGGCTCCGCGATCTGGGGAGCCAGCTCCTTCTCGCTCATCACCTTCTCGGTGTGCTGCAGGCGCATGTTTTCAACCTTCACCGTGACGAAGGAGCCGTATTCAATGGCCTCATGGAGGGCCCGGCCGGGATCGTTGGTGTGAACGTGAACCTTGATGATCTCCTCGTCGTCCACCAGCACCAGGCTGTCGCCGATGCTGCTGAGGAACTGCCGCAGCTTCTCCGGGTCGTTCTGATTCTCCCGGGAGATGATGAACTCGGTGCAGTAGGTGAAGGTGATGTCCTCGGTGTTGAAGTCGGAGAAGTCGGCCTGCTCCTTGGTTTCGGACACCTCCCCGTTCTCGGGTGCTACAATGTCCTCCCCCCGCAGGGCGCAGAGCATGGCCTCCAGCGCGAAGAGCCAGCCCTTGCCGCCGGCATCCACCACCCCTGCCTTTTTCAGCACCGGGTTCTGGTTCACCGTGTTGGCCAGAGCGACCTTGGCCTCCTCAATGGCGGCCTCCTGGACGAACTCGATAAAGTTATTCTCCTGGGCGGCTTCGTGCGCCTTGGCGGCGGCCAGGCGGGCCACGGTGAGGATGGTGCCCTCGGCGGGCTTCATCACCGCCTTGTAGGCGGCATCCACGCCGCTTTGCAAGGCATTGGCCCACAGCACGCCGTCGGCGGTGTCGGAACCCTTCAAAGCCTTGGACAGCCCTCGGAACAGCAGGGAAAGAATCACGCCGGAGTTGCCTCTGGCCCCCCGCAGCATGGCGGAGGCGGCCACCTTGGAGGCGGCGTAGAGGTCCGGGTCCTCGGATTTGCGCAGGTCGGCGGCGGCGGAATTGATGGTCATGGACATATTGGTGCCGGTGTCGCCGTCGGGAACCGGGAAAACGTTCAGTTCGTTCAGAGCCTGCTTGTGAATCTCGATGGAAGCGGCGGCGCTGATAATCATGCGGCGGAGGTCGGCTCCGTTAATGGTTTGCCTCAATTGTTTCTCCTCCGTTTCTCAGTCGATCATCATGGAATCGACATACACGTTGACGGCCCGAACCTCGGTGCCGGTGCACTTGGCCACCACGTAGCGAACCTCAGAGATGATGGAAGCGCCCACGGCGGACAGATTCACGCCGCCGTCCACCACAATGTGCAGATCGATGGAGATGGTCTCGTCCTGGTTGAAGGTGACCAGCACACCCTTGCCCACGGACTCCTTGCGCAGCAGGTGATACAGACCGTCCTTCACGGAGCGGGCGGCCATGCCCTTCACGCCGAAGCAGTTGGCAGCGGCGGTGCCCACGATATCGGTGTAGACACTGTCGGTGACGGTGATGCTGCCGCTTTCATTTTCATGTCGGATCATCGTTGAATCCTCCTAAATTTTGAAGTAGGGGAACCCGGAAGGGGGTCCCGTTAAACCATGCTCTGCTCCCAGCAGTCGGGGATGGACAGGCCCATCATCTTCACAATGGTGGGAGCCACGTTGGCCAGGCCGTACTTACCTTCCTTAATGACCCAGTCGTGATCCTTGTCGTAGATGATGAAGGGCACGGGGTTCAGGGAGTGGGCGGTGCGGACGGAGGTCTTGCCCTTCTTGGTCTCGGTCATCTGGTCGGCGTTGCCGTGGTCGGCGGTGATGAGAACGGTGTAGCCGTACTTGTCGGCGGCATCCAGAATCTGCTTCAGGCCGGCATCCACGCACTCCATGGCATAGACCACGGCTTCCATCACGCCGGTGTGGCCCACCATGTCGCCGTTGGGGTAGTTGCAGCGCAGGAACTGGAACTTGCCGGACGCCATGTTCTCCACCATCTTCTCGGTGATCTCCTTGGACTTCATGGCGGGAGCCTGTTCGAAGGGAATCACGTCGGAGGGAATCTCCTCATAGACCTCCAGATTCTCGTCCACCTTGCCGGAGCGGTTGCCGTTCCAGAAATAGGTGACGTGGCCGTACTTCTGGGTCTCGGACAGGGCGTACTCGTGGATGCCCGCCTGGCACAGACGCTCGGTCAGGGTGTTCTTGATGACGGGGGGCTGCACCAGATAGTGCTCGGGGATTTTCAGGTCGCCGTCATACTGCAGCATACCGGCAAACTGAACGCCGGTATAGTCGCCCCGGTCGAACTTATCAAAGTCCTTCCGGTCAAAGGCCAGGGAGATCTCCTGGGCCCGGTCGCCCCGGAAGTTGAAGAGGATCACGCTGTCGCCGTTAGCGATTTTCGCAACGGGCTCACCGTTCCGGGCGATGACGAAGGCGGGCAGGTCCTGGTCGATGCAGCCGGTTTCGGCCCGGTAGGTTTCGATGGCTTCCTTGGCGGAGGAGAACATCCGGCCCTGACCCTGGACATGGGTGCGCCAGCCCTTTTCCACCATGCCCCAGTTGGCTTCGTAGCGGTCCATGGTGATCTGCATTCTGCCACCGCCGGAGGCAATGGCATAGTCCGCGCCGTCAGCGGAGAGCTCTGCCAGCACGTCCTCCAGCTGGCCCACATATTCCAGCGCGGAGGTGGCGGGCACGTCACGGCCGTCCAGCAGGATGTGGCAGTAGGCCTTCTTTACGCCCTGGGCCTTGGCGGCTTTCAGCAGGGCAATCAGATGGGAGATGTTGGAGTGGACATTGCCGTCGGACAGCAGACCCATGAAGTGCATGGCGTGGCCGGAAAGAGCATTGGAAACCAAGTTCTTCCAGGTTTCGGATGCGAACAGCACGCCGTTTTCGATGCTCTCGCCCACCAGCTTGGCACCCTGGGAGTAGACCTGACCGCAGCCCAGGGCGTTGTGGCCCACCTCGGAGTTGCCCATGTCCTCATCGCTGGGCAGACCAACGGCGGTGCCGTGGGCCTTCAGCCAGGTGTAGGGGCAGGTGGCGAACAGATGATCCAGCGTGGGGGTCTTTGCCACGGCCACGGCATCACCGCTGCCGCCGTCGCCCTTGCCAACGCCGTCCATAATCACAAGTACAATGGGTTTTTCCATTATTATAACCTCCAAAACGAAAATATCGCAGAATTGACGCAAAGATACTTCTACCATTTTACATCATTTTCTTCAAACTTACAACCATTATTTTGACTGGGCCATATTTTTTCTGTTCCACACAAAAATACTGCCTGGAAACAGGGAAAACGGGTAATTTTCCCAGAAGTTACAATTATCATGATGTGCTTATCGTCGTCACTCAGCCAATCGGCAAATTGTTGTTTGTTGCACCAGCCACTGTAGGGGAGGCTCGTAGCCTCCCGCGCGGTACAGGCTTTCAGTTACCAACCAGGATGGGCGAATTCGTTCCAGTTTACCACATTTGTACCATTCAACCGAACACTCAGTTGACAAACCTGGCGGGAGGCTAAGAGCCTCCCCTACAGTGGCTGGGCGGAAATCTGCACGCCAAACAACAATTTGCGCACTTGATTGTGAAAGCCGATTGGCGTATATCATGAATGGAAAGCGCCGGTTTCCCAGCCAAGGTTGGAGGGAAACCGGCGCTGATTTAGAAGCTTATCTGCGATATTTGCGCTTCTTTTTCCGCTTGCTCTGTCCGGCGGCCCGGAACAGCAGGGCGGCGGTGGCCAGGATGGTCAGAACAATGAGCACAATCAGCAGTCCAAAGATGCTGCTGCCGTCGGTGGCGGGGCCGGGCTGGTAGGGCTGCGGCTGCTGCTGATACTGATTGCCGAAGAGGATCGTCTCCTGGGTGGGCTGGGTGGTGGCAGGGGGCAGGGTCTGCACCGGCAATGTCGCCACGGTGGCGGGCTCGGTGTATACCGGGATGGTGGTGGGTTCCGTGTACACAGGCACGGTGGTGGCCTCCGTGACCCAGAAGGTCTCCTGGGTGGTTTCCGGCATGGTGGGCACCGTGGGCGCTTCCGTGGCCTGGGTGGGCACATAGGGGTCGGTGCCGTCGGAGGAGCGGAACTCAATGCGGTTGTGGAAGGCGTTTTCCAGCTGCTCGATCAGGGATACCGACCAGGGGTTGGAGGCGGAGTAATAGATGGTGGCGTAGGTGTCCCACAGGCAGTTTTCGTCAAACCTTGGGAAATTTCCGCTGCAATGAATCTCTTTCAGATTGGGGCAGGAGCGGAAGCTGTTCTCGCCAAATTTTTTGAAGGTGGTGGGCAGGGTGATGGAGCTCAGGCTGCCGCAGTCGGAGAAGGCGTCCTTGCCAATGGAAACCAGACTGTTTCCGAATTCCACGCTGGTCAGCGCATCGTAGTCCTGGAAGGCGTAGGCCCCCACATAGGTGATCCCATCGGAGAGCACCACCCGGGTGATGCTGTATTTGCTTCCGATCCAGGGTGCGCCGCCGGGGAAATCGTACATCTCCCCGGTGCCGGAGATATACAGGGTGGAGCCATCCAAGGTCCAGGACAGCTGACTGCCGCAGGTCATCCCCATCCCCTCGGAGAGAATGTCCTGGGCGCTGGCGCTGCTCACAAAAAGCAGCAGACAGAGCAATAATAGAACGGTTTTTTTCATCGCCGCAAATCCTTTCTGTGTTTTGGAAGGATTATATCACACTTTTCGGCAATTGGGGAGAGGGATAAGCAAAAATTAAGATTTGTTTAGCTTGTTGTTTGAACACCCTTGGCTCCCCCCTCTGGGGGAGCTGTCAGCCCGAACGGGCTGACTGAGGGGGTGTCGCGCGTTTGCTGCTGGTACGCCAAAACCAACGACACCTCTCCCGGCCTCGCTGGCGCTCGCCCACCCTCCCCAGAGGGGAGGGCAAGGGTGCGATAAACACAATCTATCTGATGGCCGACGTAATGATTCTATAGATGTTGTGATGAATTATATACATTTATTGATGGAAAATGCAAACTCCTCGAATTTTTTATTGACAAGGGCTGGGTGGAGATGTATAGTTAGGCTGAAATCCAACGTGAAAATCCGAGAGGAGCCTTTTTATGTATACCATTGCGCAGCTTTATGATTTGGAACACACTGCCGCCAAGGCCTATTTGTCTCAGTTTACCTACCCCTGGGAGGCCCTGAAGGGCATCAAGGAAATGATTCTGGAATTGGGTGCCGGGCTGGGGGAGGAATATATCCAGGTCAGCCCCCAGGTTTGGGTGCACTGCACCGCCACCGTGGCTCCCACGGCGTTTTTGGGCAGCCCCTGCATCATCGGCCCCGGTACCGAGGTGCGCCACTGTGCTTTCGTTCGCGGCAGCGCTCTGGTGGGAGCAAACTGCGTGGTGGGCAACTCCGTGGAGCTGAAAAACGTGATCCTCTTCGACAATGTCCAGGTGCCCCACTATAATTATGTGGGTGACAGCATCCTGGGCTACAAATCACACATGGGTGCCGGCAGCCTGACCTCCAACGTCAAGTCCGACAAGACCCTGGTGGTTGTGAAAGCCGCAGACCAGCAGATCCCCACGGGCCTGAAGAAATTCGGCGCCATGCTGGGTGACTTCGCAGAGGTGGGCTGCAACAGCGTCCTGAACCCCGGCACCGTCATCGGCCCTCACACCAACATCTATCCCACCTCCTGCGTCCGGGGTGTGGTTCCCGCCAACAGCATCTGGAAAACCGGCGGGAAGATCGTCCCGAAACAATGATTGCCCAGCCCCTACATTTACGTTTACAATTTTTCGCATTTTTGCTTTGAAAGGAACATTTCTATGGGAAAATACTTTGGAACTGACGGCTTCCGGGGGGAAGCCAACTGCACGCTGACTGCCGACCATGCCTTTAAGGTGGGCCGCTTTCTTGGCTGGTACTATGGTCAGGTGAAGCACCGGGCGGGCTCTGACGAACCGGCGAAGATCGTCATCGGCAAGGACACCCGGCGTTCCAGCTATATGTTTGAGTATAGCCTGGTGGGCGGATTGGTTGCCTCCGGCGCGGATGCCTATCTGCTCCATGTTACCACCACCCCCTCCGTTGCCTATGTGGTGCGCACCGAGGATTTTGACTGCGGCATTATGATCTCCGCCAGCCACAATCCCTACTACGACAACGGCATCAAGCTGATCAACGGCTCCGGCGAGAAGATGGACG
>CAMCKD010000079.1 GCA_945875335.1 uncultured Clostridia bacterium
GGCAGCTCCCCCAGAGGGGGAGCCAAGGGTACTCTGCAAACAACAATTTACCGCTCAGCCGGGGAAACAGAGAATGCTGGGCGGTGCTGTTCGTCTTTTTGACGGGATTGTTTTCGATATCTTTTTACCCAGAAAAGCAGGATGCGCCATATTATGCCCCGTTGGTTTCTGATTTTTTGTTCATATTTCCTTAAAATAGATGGTGAAAACTTCGTCACTTTATGCTATGATAGAGGGCTGTGAAGCAATGTTTTAGGAGGTCCATATGTATATCGTGCTATTTCTCTTCTGGCTGCTTCTGAACGGGAAACTCACCGCTGAAGTGGTGGGGCTGGGATTGGTGATCGCAGCGCTGCTGGGGGCTCTGGAATGGGGGCTTTTCGGCTACGGCCCAAGGCAGGAGCTGCGGGTGCTGCGCAAGGCGCCGGTGTTTTGCGCCTATTTGCCGGTGCTGTTCTGGGAGATCCTCAAGGCAGGACTGGTGGTAGGCCGGGACATCCTCTTCCGGCGCTACCGGCTCACCCCCACCCTGGTGACCTTTCAAACAGACCTGAAGACGGATTTTGGAAAATTCCTGCTGGCAAATTCCATCACCCTGACCCCGGGCACCATCACCGTGGAGGTGAAGGGGGACAAACTCACCGTCCACTGCCTGGATAAATCCATGCTGGATACCAGCCCCGAGGGCACCTTCCAGCGCTGGATTCGGAAAATGGAGGCGAAATGATGAACACATGGTTTGACTGGTTTTTGATCGGGGTGCTGCTCTGCCTCACCGCCGGGCTGTTCTTCTCCCTGCTGCGAGCCATTCGGGGCCCTCGGATGGCAGACCGGATTCTGGGCATCAACATGACCGGCAGCCTGACCACCGCCGCCATTGGAGTGCTGGCGGTGCTGCTGGAGCAGAGCTGGCTGCTGGACGTATGCCTGATTTACTGCATGATCAGCTTCCTGGCGGTGGTGGTGCTGGCGAAGATCAGCATTGCCTCCCACCAGGAGAAGGAGGAATTTGACGATGTTTGATACCATCCGTTATGTGATTGCCGCTGTGCTGATGCTCTTCGGCGTGATTGCCGCGGCGGTCAGCATTCTCGGTGTGTTCCGCTTTCACTTTGTAATGAACCGAATGCACTGCGCCGCCATTCTGGATACCCTTTCCATGGCGGGGATTTTTGGCGGACTGATGGTGGCCACCGGGAGCCTGGCCTACATCCCCAAGCTTCTGGCCGCCCTGGTGGTGCTGTGGGTGGGAAGCCCCATCGCCTCCCATCTGGTGGGCCGGATGGAGATTGCCACCGACGAAACCGCCGCCCAGCATATCAAATTGGAGGAAGATACCCATGGATGTGATTGAGCTGATGCTTCTGGGGCTGCTGCTGGTGTGCGGCATTGCCACCTGCCTTTCCCGGAATCTGCTGGTTTCCCTGGTGATTTTCATGGCCTACAGCGTCATTATGTCCATTGTCTGGGTGCTGCTGCAGGCCCCCGACCTGGCCATCACCGAGGCCGCCGTGGGCGCGGGGGTTTCCAGCGTCCTGCTGTTTCTGACCCTGAAAAAAATCCGGGACATTCGGAAGAAGGTGCAAAATGAAGAAAAGTGATTTACGCGCCTGGCTTCGCTCCTGGGACGCGGGGGAATTTGACTTCACCGCCGCCCTGTCCGCAGGCCGTTCCGCCCCGGAAGCGCCTGCCGAAAACAAGGATCACCCCTGGAAGCTGGAGCCCATCAACCGATTGGAGCAGGGGGAAATCAAGAGCTTTCGGAAAATCTACCCCTTCTTTGCCGTGGTGCTGTGCTGCATCATGATTGGCTTTTTGCTGCTGACGGTGGCGAAGCTTCCCACCTACGGCTCCCCCGACTCCCCCGCCCACAACGAGGTGATGGAGCGGTATGTGGAAAAGGGCATGGAGGAGACCGGCGCGGTGAATGTAGTGGCCGGAGTGATTCTGGACTACCGGGCCTTCGACACCCTGGGCGAATCCCATGTGCTCTATACCGCCGCCACCGCCGTGTTCATCCTGCTGCTGAGTCTGAAGGGCAGCGGGGAGCCGGAGCAGGAGAAAAAGATCATGCAGTCCGACCCCCTGCTGAAAAGCACAGCAAGGATCATTGTTCCCCTGGTCATCGTCTACGGCATTTATGTGATTTTCAACGGCCACCTAGGCCCCGGCGGCGGCTTCTCCGGGGGCGCAGTGATTGGCGGCGGACTGATCCTCTACGCCATTGCCTTTGGCTTTGAGCCGTTGGACAGGTTCCTGAATTTGAAAATCTACCGCATGGTGGTGCTGTGCGCCCTGTGCTTCTACAGCTTCGCAAAATGCTATTCCTTCTTCTGCGGCGCCAACCACTTGGAAACCATTTTCTCTCCCGGCACCCCGGGGATGATCTTCTCCGCCGGGCTGATCCTGCCGCTGAATGTGGCGGTGGGCATTGTGGTGGCCTGCACCATGTACGGCTTCTATTCCATTTTCCAAAGGGGGCGAATCTGATGCTGCAAACGCTTTGGAACAGCCGCGTCAACTGCATCGCGGTGATCCTCTTCGCGGTGGGCTTTGCAACACTGCTGCTGCACCGAAATCTCTTTAAGAAAATCCTGGGTCTGAACATCATGGACACAGCCTCCTGCCTGCTGCTGACCTCCATGGGCTACATCGAGGGCCGCACCGCCCCCATCATTGTGGACGGGGTGACGGATGTGACCCGGTACGGCAATCCCCTGCCCGCCGGGTTGGTGCTGACGGGCATTGTGGTGTCCGTCTCCGTCACCGCCGTGATGCTGGCCCTGACCGTGAAGCTCTACGAACGGTATCATACCTTGGATTTGGATGAAATCTACATGATTGCCCGGCAGGAAGCAGGAAAGGAGGCTCCGCAATGAGCTTTGCCGTCAATTTACCTCTTTTCTGCATTGTGGCCAGTCTGGTTTGCAGCGTGGTCTCCTCCGTGCTGGACGGCAAGCATGCCCGCTGGCTTTCCATGTGGCTGAGCTTTGCCGTGGCGGTCAGCTCCCTGCTGGTGCTGGGGGCGGTGCGGGAAAACGGAGAACCCATCACCTACATCATGGGTCACTTCCCCCACCCCTGGGGCAACGAAATTCGGATGGGACTGCTGGAGGGCTTTTTCTCCCTGGTGTTCTCCACGGTGCTGTTTCTGTGCATGAAGGGTGCCAAAATCAAGCTGAGCCAGGATTTGGAGCCCAGCAAAAGTCAATTCTACTTCGTGATGACGGATTTGATTCAGGCATCCCTATTGGTGCTGGTGTACACCAACGATATTTTCACCGGCTATGTGTTCATCGAAATCTGCACCCTGGCCTCCTGCGGCATTCTGATGATCCGCCAGATCGGGCGCACCACCCTGGCCTCCGTGCGGTACATGATTTTCAGCCTGATTGGTTCCGGCCTGTTCCTGCTGGGAGTGACCATCCTCTATAACATCACCGGCCATCTGCTGCTGCCCAGTCTTCATGAGGCGGCGGGGGCGCTGTGGCAGACCGGGCAGTACCGAATCCCCCTCACCTCCTCCATCTGCCTGATCACCGTGGGCCTGGCCATCAAAAGCGGCCTGTTCCCCTTCCACTACTGGATGCCGGATACCTATGGCTGCGCCACCCCCTGTTCCTCCGCCATTCTCTCAGGGCTCGTATCCAAGGGCTACATCTTCTTCCTGCTGAAGGTGATTTTCTCCGGCTTCGGCACGGAGGTGTTCTATGGCAGCGGGGTACAGAACGTGCTCTTTGTCTTCGGCATCTGCGGCATGATTTTCGGCTCCATCGGGGCCATCCGGGAAAATGACATTTTCCGAATGCTGGCCAATTCCTCCGCCGCTCAGATCGGCTATGTGTATCTGGGCATCGGCATCAGCCCGGAGGCGGGAGTGATTGGGGCGCTGTTCCACATTCTCACCCACGCGGTGACCAAGCCGGTGCTGTTTCTCTCCGCCTCCCGGCTGTCCGACGCAGCGGGAGGGAGCAAGCGGTTCAAGGATCTGCAGGGCTGCGGCTATGCCTTCCCTCTGGCAGGCTTTGCCTTCTCCCTGGGGGCTCTGAGCATGATCGGCATTCCCATGACCATGGGCTTCATGTCCAAATATCTGCTGGCGGTGGCCGGGCTGGAGGTCAGCACCAAAGCCGTGCCCACCCTGCTGGCCCTGGCACTGAGTACCATCCTGAATACCTTCTACTTCGCCCGAACCATCATCCGGCTCTATACCCCCGGCACGCCCCTGGCCAGAGTTACTGCCCGAAAGGCTCAGGCCCCCTTCGGGCTGTCGGCCATCTGCTTTAGCCTGCTGAACCTGGCAGCGGGCATCTTCGCCTCTCCCCTGATCGGGCTGCTGCGGCAGGGGCTAGAATACTTTGGAAAGGTGGGTTAACCAATTATGATGCTTACCATGTTGTTACTCCCCGCCCTGGCGGCACTGGTGCTTCCCTTCCTGAAAACAAAGCAGGACAAGCACCGCTGCGTCACCGCGGCGCTGGCTCTGGAAGCGGTGCTGGCGGCCAACGCCCTGTTCCTGCCGGAGCGGGAGCTGGTGCTGTTTTCCATGACCGAGACGCTGACCATCGCCTTGAAGCTGGACGGCATCTCCAAGCTCTTTATGGCCATTGCCGCCTTCGGCTTTTTGCTGGTTGGGCTCTATGCCTTCCGCTATCTGGAACATGAAGAGAAGGACGACCGGTTCTTCTGCTTTTACCTGCTGTCCCTGGCGGCGCTGATGGGCATGGACTTCTCCCGGAACCTGGTCACCATGTATCTGTTCTTCGAGATGATCACCCTGCTGAGTATGCCCCTGGTGCTGTTTGATCGGACGGAGGAAGCGGTGCGGGGTGCCCTCAAGTATCTGTTCTATTCCGTGGCCGGTGCCTTTCTGGCTCTGGGCTGCATCTTCTTCCTGTCCCGGTACTGCGTGAGCCTGGAATTTGTGGCCGGGGGCAACCTGGACATGGAGAAGGCGGCAGGCCACGAAACCCTGCTGAGAATCGTGGTATTCCTGGGGGTGGTGGGCTTCGGCGCGAAGGCCGGTATGTATCCGCTGCATGGCTGGCTGCCCACGGCTCATCCCGTGGCCCCGGCCCCTGCCTCCGCCGTGCTCTCCGGCATCATTGCCAAGGCCGGTGTGTTGGCCATCATCCGCGTCATTTATTTCTCCGTGGGGGCTGATTTCCTCCGGGGCACCTGGGTACAGCAGACCCTGCTGGCGCTGGCGCTGCTGACGGTGTTCATGGGCTCCATGATGGCCTACCGGGAAAAGGTGTTCAAAAAGCGGCTGGCCTATTCCTCCGTCAGCCAGATTTCCTACGCCCTGGTGGGGCTGTTCTTCCTGACCCCTCAGAGCGCTCTGGGCGGGCTGCTGCATGTTCTCTTCCACGCCGTCATCAAGGTCTGCCTGTTCCTGGTGGCGGGCTCCTTCATCCACAACACCGGCAAGCACCGGGTGGAGGAATTCGTGGGCTTCGGCAAGTCCATGCCCAAAACCCTGTGGGGCTTCACCCTGGCGGCCCTGGCGCTGATTGGCATTCCTCCCGCCTCCGGGTTTGTGAGCAAATGGTATCTGGCATTGGGAGCACTGGACTCCGGCATGGGCGTGTATGCCTGGCTGGCCCCTGTGGTGCTGCTGATCTCCGCTCTGCTGACCGCCGGCTACCTGCTGCCCATCACCGTTTCCGGCTTCTTCCCCGGCAAGGATGCGGTTTTGCCGGAGCGGAATGACGAAGGTGGCTGGGCCATGGTGGCACCCATCTGGATTCTGGCGGGGCTGACCCTGATTCTGGGTCTGTGCGCCGGGCAGCTGGTGCCTATCCTGGAAAGCCTCGCCGCTTCCTTGTTCTGAGGTGGCCTATGGACGAACGTTTTTTGCTGCTGGCGGTGCTGCTCCCCCTGCTGGGCGGGGCACTGCTGCCGCTGACCCACAAGGGCGGGCCAAAGGTGGTGTACGGCACCATGTATGCCATCACCGCCGCCACCTCCTTTTTGACCTGGGCGCTGATAATAACCGGCAACACCGCCTCCTACACCCTGGTGAAGCTGACCAAGGAGCTGACCCTGACCCTGCGCTTTGACGGGCTGGGCCGGTTTTTCGCCGGAATTGTTGCCACCCTCTGGCCCCTGACGGTGCTTTACGCCTCGGAATACATGAAGCACGAGCCCCGGCAGACCGCCTTCTTCTGCTTTTTCACCATGACCTACGGGGTGACCCTGGGCGTTGCCATGTCGGCAAACCTTTTCACCATGTACGCCTTTTATGAGCTGCTGACCCTGGCTACCGTGCCCCTTGTGATGCACCCCATGACCCGCCGGGCTGTTCGGGCGGCCAAGACCTATTTCTCCTTCTCCCTGGGGGGCGCGGCCCTGGCCTTTACCTCCATCATGTTCCTCATCGGCAACGGCTACGGCGAAAGTTTCCGCTTCGGCGGCTTCCTGGAGGGGGGCTTCGAGGGGAGCCGGAACCTGATGCTGGCCTTCTATGTGATGGGCTTTCTGGGCTTCGGCGTAAAGGCGGCCCTGTTCCCCGCCCATGTGTGGCTGCCCAAGGCCTCGGTGGCTCCCACCCCGGTGACGGCGCTGCTGCATGCGGTGGCGGTGGTGAAATCCGGCGTGTTTGCCGTGATTCGGCTGACCTTCTTTGCCTATGGAACCGGGGCTCTGGCCGGAAGCTGGGCCCAGAACGCGGTGATGGCTCTGTCGATTTTCACCATTTTCTTCGGGGCAACCAAGGCCGTGAAGGAGCAGCACTGGAAGCGGCGGCTGGCCTACTCCACCGTGGCAAACCTTTCCTACATCCTCTTCGGCGTGAGCATGATGACCCAGGCCGGTCTGACGGCGGGGCTGCTGCACATGGCCTTCCACGCGGAAACCAAGATTCTGGCCTTCTTCTGCGCCGGTGCGGTGCTCCACAGCACCGGGCGGGAGTATCTCAGCCAGCTGAACGGTCTGGGTAAGAAAATGCCCATCACCTTCGGCTGCTTCGCCGTGTCCGCCCTGGCCCTGACGGGAATTCCGCCCTTCTCCGGCTTCGTCAGCAAATGGCACCTGCTGACTGCGGCGGCGGACACCCAGAACGGCCTTGCCTATCTGGGGGCCGGAGTGCTGCTGTTCGGTGCGCTGCTCACCGCCATGTATATGTTCACAGTTGTATGCCGGGCCTTTTTCCCCTGCGCCGGGTCGGAGGACGAAAAGCTCCCTGCGGAGCGGGAGGTCAGCTGGCGGATGACAGTGCCAATGACCATTCTGGCAGCGGGCATCCTGCTCACCGGCCTGTTTGCCCAGCCCATTGTGAACGCCGCCCTGGCCATTGCCAGGGGAATTGGATAAGGAGGCAAACGCATGAATCCCTGGTTGTTTGTATTTTTCCCCATGGTCATGGCCTTTGCCGCCTATTTTGCCGGGAAGAAGGGTCAGCGGGCGGCAGTTGCCACCGGCGTTGTTTCCCTGGGCTTTTCCCTGATGGTGGCCTTGGGGCCGGACTGCACCGTCTCCCTTCCCCTGCTCACCGGCTTGAAGCTGACGGTGGATGGGTTCCGGCGGGTGTACATCGTGATCATCTGCTTCATGTGGGCCCAGACGCTGCTGCTGTCGCCGGAGTATTTCCACCACCATCACCATGTGGGCCGGTATTACTTCTTCAATCTTCTGACCCTGGGGGCCACCCTGGGGGTGTTCCTGGCGGCAGATCTGTACACCGCCTTTGTGTTCTTTGAAATCATGTCCTTCACCTCCTTCACCTGGGTCATCCAGGAGGAGACCCCCGGTGCCATCCGGGCGGCCAATACCTATCTGGCGGTGGCCGTCATCGGCGGACTGGTGGCCCTGATGGGCTTATTCCTTTTGCAGCACGAGCTGGGCACCACGGAGCTGACAAAGCTCTATGACCTTTCCCGGGCCTGCCCCAACAAGGCCGCCCTCTATATTGCCGGAGGCTGCATTCTCTTCGGCTTCGGGGCCAAGGCGGGCATGTTCCCCCTGCACATCTGGCTGCCCAAGGCCCACCCCGTGGCCCCGGCTCCTGCGTCGGCGCTGCTGTCCGGCGTGCTGACCAAGTCCGGCATTTGGGGGATCGTGGCCATCTCCGCCAACATCTTCCGCCATGACCCTGCCTGGGGCACGGTGATTCTCACCCTCGGCACCATCACCATGGTGTTAGGCGCGGTGCTGGCGCTTTTCAGCATCGACCTCAAGCGCACCCTGGCCTGCTCCTCCATGAGCCAGATTGGCTTCATTCTGGTGGGTGTGGGCATGATGGGTCTGCTGGGGGAGGAAAACGCCCTGGCCGCCCGGGGTGCCCTGCTGCACATGGTGAACCACTCCCTGTTCAAGCTGGTGCTGTTTGAATGCGCCGGTGTGGTGTATTTCAATCTCCATCAGCTGGATTTGAATGAGATTCGGGGCTTTGGCCGGAAGAAGCCTCTGCTGAACCTGGCCTTCCTGCTGGGGGCAGCGGGCATCGGGGGCATCCCGCTGCTGAACGGCTATGTGAGCAAAACCCTGCTCCATGAGGCGATTGTGGAGGGGGCCATGGAATACGGCTGGGCCCTCAAGGGCGTGGAATGGCTGTTCCTGATCTCCGGCGGCATGACCCTGGCTTATATGACCAAGCTCTATGTGTGCCTCTTCGTGGAAAAGCACCCCACCCGGCAGGCGGAATGGGACGCCAAAAAGAAATACATGTCCCCCCTGTCGGCCATTGCGGTGATGGTTCCCGCTTTGCTGCTGCCCATTCTGGGGCTCACCGCGGGCACCACCATGGATGCCATTGCGGATTTGGGCACCGACTTTTTCCACAGCGGTGTGCTGCACCACGCCGTGCACTATCTCTCCTTGGAGAATCTGAAGGGCGCGGCCATCTCCGTTGTGATTGGCCTAGGGCTCTACTTCCTGCTCATTCGCGGCTTCCTGATGCGGGATGGGCGCTATGTGAACCGCTGGCCGGAAAAGCTGGATTTGGAGAATCTCATCTACCGTCCCCTGCTGCAAAAGTGGCTTCCCGGTTTCTTCGGCTGGATCAGCGCTCTCTTTGGGGAAAACAGACTCACCGGCCCGGCGGCAAAATGCACCCTCCGCCTCAGCGGGATTCTGGGACGGCTGCTCTGTGACCTGCCCGATGCTTTGGTGCTGCTGATGTCCAAGACCCTCTACCGACCCACCAAGGAGCACAGCGACGACAAGGTCTACGCCTCTCTTAGCTACCGGCTGGGCAAGGACATTGACATGCTGGCCATCCACCAGGGCAAGGAGCAGCAGGGTGGCCGGCACTACGCCCATCTGGCCTACCGCAGCCTGGAAACCCTGAAAAAAACCACCGCCCGCATCACCGGCAACCTGTCCTTCGCGCTGCTGATGCTCTGCGCCGCCATCTGCGTGGTTTTCATTTATATGATCGTGCTCTACAACTAATATTTCACCGCACCATGGGGAAGAGAAATTCGGCAGCCCCATGGTGCGGTGATTTTATAGTTGTTTATCGTACCATTCGTAGGGCGGGGTCATGACCCCGCCGACCACGTTGCGGTTTGGAATATGTTCCATTCAACGAAAGCACTCACAAATTTGTTACCGACCGGCGGGGTCATGACCCCGCCCTACGAAACGATAAACAACAATTTACCACAGTGATAATCCAGTCACCA
>CAMCKD010000080.1 GCA_945875335.1 uncultured Clostridia bacterium
AGCTCCCCCAGAGGGGGAGCCAAGGGTGCTCTGCAAACAACAATTTACCACTCTGTTCTTACTATTAAAATTGCTCCGACAACCAAGTCGGAGCAATCAAAAGCGAAGATGAGTGTTTTTATTTTCGGCAAAAACCTAGTTGGAACCTGGAAACCACACAACCCTATTGGAGCCTCCGCAAGCACTTCCCAACAAAGCCCTTACATCACCGGCGGGACAATTCCGTCCGCTGAATATAGTATACACAGTTTCGCTTTGTCTGTCAACCGATGATTATTTTTCTTCCTTGATTTTTTTCCACTCCCCCACGGCGAGTTCGTCGCAGCGGTTGTTTTTGGGGTTTTCGGCGTGGCCCTTGACCCAGTGGTAGTGGAGCTGGTGTTTTTGGGTCAGGGTCAGAAGCTGCTCCCACAGGTCGGGGTTCAAGGCGGGCTTTTTGTCGCTTTTGACCCAGCCCCGCTTCTTCCAGCCCCAGGCCCAGCCCTTTTCCAGGGCATCGATGACATACTTGGAGTCGGAATACAGCTCCACCACGCAGGGCTCCTTCAGCGCTTCCAGACCCCGGATCACGGCGGTGAGCTCCATGCGGTTGTTGGTGGTGCTTGCTTCCCCGCCGGAAAGCTCCTTTTCGTGACCCAGGTATTCCAGGATGCAGCCCCAGCCGCCGGGGCCGGGGTTGCCGGAGCAGGCGCCGTCAGTGTAGAGGGTCACGGTTTTCATGCCTGGGGCTCCCTTTCGGCTGCTTCGGTTTCTGTCTCCTGGTCGCTGGGCACCCGTTCCAGGCTCACCAGCTTGTTGCCCTCGGGCAGGCGCATGATGATCACGCCCTGGACATCCCGCTTGTACACGTTGATGGAGGAAGCGGGCACCCGGATGATGACGCCGCCGTTTTCAATCAGCATCACATCATCCCCCTCGTCCACAATGACGCAGCCCGCCACATTGCCGGTTTTGGGGGTGATGTTGTAGTTTTTCAGCCCCTTGCCGCCCCGGCTCTGGGGCACCTTTTCCCCGTCGGGGCCGGTGCGCAGGTATTCGGGCAGGTCGGTGCGCTTGCCGTAGCCATTCTCGGTGACGGTGAGCAGGGTCTTCCCCTCCTCCCATTTCTGGGCGCCCACCACGAAGTCCCCCTCGTTCAGGGTGATGCCCTTCACGCCGGCGGCATCCCGGCCCATGCAGCGCACATCGTTTTCATTGAAGCAGATGGCAAGGCCCTGGGCAGTGGCCAGGATGATGTTGTCATTTCCATTGGTGCGAATCACGTTGATGAGATGGTCGTCCTCGTCCAATGTAATGGCCCGGATGCCGGAGCGTCGATTGGTTTTCAGGGCCACAAAGGGCAGGCGCTTGACGATGCCCTTTCTTGTGACCATCATCAGGAATTCGTTGTCGTCAAATTCTCTGGTGACCACCATGGCGGTGACGGTCTCGCCGGGCTCCAGGGGCAAGACATTGACCATGGCGGTGCCCCGGGCGGTGCGTCCGGCCTCGGGAATCTGGTAGCCCTTCCGATGGTGCACCTTGCCGATGTCGGTGAAGAAGAGGATGTGGTCGTGGGTGGAGGCGATGTTGATGGACTTTACATAATCCTCCTCCTTCAGGTTCTGGGCGTTGACGCCCCGGCCGCCCCGGCTCTGGGTGCGGTAGGTGTCCACGGGCATCCGCTTGACGTAGCCGTGATTGCTCAGGGTGAAGGCGCAGACCTCCTCCTCAATCAGATCCTCAATGTCGATCTCGTCCTCGATTTCCTGGATCTCGGTTTTCCGCTTGTCGCCGAATTTATCCCGGATTTCAATGAGTTCGTCCCGGAGGACGCCCCGCATTTTCGCTTCGTCCGCCAGCAGCTCCTGGTAGTAGGCGATTTTGACTTCCAGTTCCTTGTACTCGGCTTCCAGCTTCTCCCGGTTCAGACCCTGCAGGGCAATCAGCCGCATGTCGCAGATGGCCTGAGCCTGGACATCATCCAGATTGAACCGCTCCATCAACCGCTGCTTGGCGTTGTCGTAGGAGGTGCGGATGATGTGGATAACCTCGTCGATGTTGTCCTGGGCAATGAGCAAGCCCTCCAACAGATGGGCCCGCTCCTGGGCCTTGCGCAGGTCGTACTGGGTGCGCCGGGTGAGCACGTCCATCTGGTGGGCCAGGTACTCGTCCAGAATCTGCCGCAGGGACAGAATCTTGGGCTGCTTCTGGTCGTCCACCAATGCCAGCATAATGATAGAGAAATTGGACTGCAGGGCGGTCTGCTTGAAGAGGTTATTCAGCACCACCTGGCCGTTGGCGTCCTTTTTCAGCTCGATGACGATGCGCATGCCGTTACGGTCCGTCTCGTCCCGCAGGTCGCTGATGCCATCCAGCCGCTTGTCCTTCACCTGTTCGGCGATGGTCTTGATCAGCTGGCGCTTGTTCACCTGGTAGGGCAGCTCTGTCACAATGATCCGCTGGCGGTCCTTGCCGAATTCCTCAAACTCGGTGCGGGCCCTTACCACCACCTTGCCCCGGCCGGTGGCGTAGGCGGCCCGGATGCCGGTGCGGCCCATGATGATACCCCCGGTGGGGAAGTCCGGGCCGGTGATGTGCTCCATCAAATCGCTCATGGTGCATTCGGGATCATCCAGCACTGCCACACAGGCATTGATGACCTCCGTCAGGTTGTGGGGCGGAATGTTGGTGGCCATGCCCACGGCGATGCCGGAGGAACCGTTCACCAGCAGATTGGGGAACCGGCTGGGCAGCACCCGGGGCTCCTTCCGGCTTTCGTCGAAGTTGGGGTCCCAGTTGACGGTGTCCTTTTCAATGTCCCGAAGCATCTCGTTGGAGAGCTTGGAAAGACGAGCCTCGGTGTAACGGTAGGCAGCGGGGGGGTCGCCGTCCACGGAGCCGAAGTTGCCGTGGCCGTCCACCAGCATGTAGCGCATGGAGAAATTCTGAGCCAGCCGCACCATGGCATCGTACACGGAGGCGTCGCCATGGGGATGGTATTTACCCAGCACATCGCCCACGCAGGTAGCGGACTTCTTGAAGGGCTTGTCGGAGGTCAGGCCGCTTTCGTACATGGTGTAGAGGATCCGGCGGTGCACCGGCTTCAAGCCGTCCCGCACATCCGGCAGGGCCCGGCCCACAATGACGCTCATGGCGTATTCAATATAGGACTTCTCCATTTCGTCCACCAGCTTGGACTCGGTGATGATCTGGTCGGGAAAGGCGATGTCCTCCGGTTTATAGGTTCTGTTGTGTGCCATACAGCACCTCCATTTTGAGAATTGGCAATGGTAACAAAACAAAAATATAATCAGGTGGGTTGTTTGGAACCATGTAATGGCTTTTGAGCGCATGCCCCCCTTGTGTAAAGGGGGGTAGGGGGGATTGGGCAGTAGGCACCGAAACAATGGTACAATCCGATGCGCAAAGGTACAATGTCATTGTACGGATTCGCATTGGTTTCCATGAAACCGAACTGCCTACCGCCCAATCCCTCCGCCCCAGTGTGCGCACTGGGGCACCTCCCTTTACACAAGGGAGGCATGAGGCGCTGCCGCGCCGGTGCGTTAAATATCAATATTCACAGCATACCGGGCGTTGCGCTCGATCCATTCTTTCCGGGGCTCCACCTGTTCGCCCATGAGGACGTTGAAAATCTCATCGGCCCGCATGGCGTCGTCCAGGGTGATCCGGCGCAGACTCCGCTGTTCCGGGTCCATGGTGGTCTCCCACAGCTCGTGGGGGTCCATCTCGCCCAGGCCCTTGTAGCGGGCGATGTCCACCTTGGCGTTGGGGTTATCGCTGCGCATCTCGGCGGATACCTTGTCCCGCTGCTCGTCGGAATAGGCGACTTTCGTGGTCTTGCCCCGGGTCAGCTTGTACAGGGGCGGCACGGCGGAATAGACATAGCCGTTCTCAATCAGGGGCCGCATGTAGCGGAAGAAGAAGGTCAGCAGCAATGTCCGAATGTGGGCGCCGTCCACGTCCGCATCGGCCATGATGATGATTTTGTGATAGCGAAGCTTTTCGATGTCGAATTCGTCTCCGATGCCTGCGCCCAGAGCCACGATCAGGGGGTAGAGCTTGTCGTTGCCGTAGATTTTGTCCGCCCGGGCCTTCTCCACGTTGAGCATCTTGCCCCACATGGCGAGGATGGCCTGGAACCGGGAGTCCCGGCCCTGGATGGCGGAACCGGCTGCGGAGTCGCCCTCCACGATGTAGATTTCGCAGAGCTCGGGGTTCCGCTCGTTGCAGTCCTGGAGTTTATCCGGCATCTGCCCAGATTCCAGCCCGGTCTTCCGGCGGATGGTCTCCCGGGCTTTCCGGGCGGCCTCTCTGGCACGGTTTGCCATCATGGCCTTTTCCAGGATGATTTTTGCCACCTGGGGGTGCTCCTCCAGATAGATGCCCAGCTGGTCGGTGACGATCTGGTCAACCAGGGCCCGGATGTAGGCGTTGCCCAGCTTGGCCTTGGTCTGGCCCTCGAACTGGGCGTCGGTGAGCTTGACGGAGATGATGGCGGTGATTCCCTCCCGGCAGTCTTCGCCACTGACCTTGTCGTCGCCCTTGATGATGCCGTTTTTCTCACCGTAGGCGTTGAGAGCCCGGGTCAGGGCGGTTTTGAAGCCGGTTTCGTGCATGCCGCCCTCCGGGGTGCGGACATCGTTGGCGAAGGACATCATGAACTCGTTGTAGCCGTCGTTGTACTGGAAGGCCACCTCGGCGGAGGCGTCCCCCTTGCTGCCGGACATATAAATGACCTCTTCGTGCACCGGGGTCTTGTTCCGGTTGGCCCAGGAGACGAACTCCCGGATGCCGCCCACGAAGCACATGGTGTCGGTCTTTTTGTCCTCGGTGCGGTCGTCGGTGATGGTGATGGTCAGCCCGGCGTTCAGGAAGGCCTCCTCCCGCATCCGCTCGTGGAGGATCTCATAGTCGTAGACCAGGCTGTCGAACATCTCCGGGTCGGGCTGGAAGGTGACCTCGGTGCCGGTGTGGTCGGTTTTCCCCACGATTTTCATTTCCTGGGTGATGGCGCCCCGGGCGAATTTCATCTCATAGATGTTCCCGTTCTTGTGCACCCGGACCCGGAGCCACTCCGACAGGGCGTTGACCACGGAGGCACCCACGCCGTGGAGGCCGCCGGAGACCTTGTAGCCGCCGCCGCCGAATTTGCCGCCGGCGTGGAGCACGGTGTAGACCACCTCCAAGGCAGGCCGCCCGGTCTGGGGCTGGATGTCCACGGGAATGCCCCGCCCATCGTCGGTGACGGTGATGGAGTCCCCGGGGTTGATGGTGACGGTGATGTGCTTGCAGTACCCCGCCAGGGCCTCGTCAATGGCGTTGTCCACGATTTCATAGACCAGATGGTGCAATCCCGAGGAAGAGGTTGAGCCGATATACATCCCCGGCCGCTTCCGCACCGCTTCCAGCCCCTCCAAAACCTGAATCTGCTCCGCGCCATATGCTTGTGTGACTTTTTCTTCAGACATATAAATCCTCCATAAAGAAGATATAAGATATAAGATATTAGATATAAGATATTTTTACAGATACTTATCGTAAAACTTACAAAACGATATCTCATATCTTATATCTTATATCTCATATCTATCAATCATCGTGTTGTTTCATCAATTGTCCCTGGCTGATTTCCATGGTCTTTCCCAATTTTGTAAATCTTCCGGGTTCGCAGCAGGTGATGAAAACCTGGCCGGAGACGATTTGGTTCAGGACGAAATCCTGGCGGCCGGCGTCCAGCTCGCTGAGCACATCGTCTAACAGCAGCACCGGCTCTTCCCCCCACTCCCGTTTCATCAGCTCCCGCTGGGCCAATTTCAGGCTGATGGCGGCGGTGCGGGTCTGGCCCTGGGAGCCGTAGGCTTTCAGGTTGACGCCGGAGAGGGTGATTTCAAAATCGTCCTTGTGGGGGCCGGTGAGGCACTGGGCGGTTTCCAGCTCCGCCCGGTAATGGCGGCTCAAATGTTCGTTCAAATCCTCCGTCAGTTTGGAAATCGGGGAAAAGGGGTCTGAAATGTTGGAAACCGTCCTGTATTCCAGCCGGAAATCCTCCCTGCCGCCGGTAAAGCTTCCGTGATAATCGGCAGCGGAGTCCCCCAGAGCCTGGAAAAATCTTGCCCGGTAGGAAATCAGCAGCGCCCCCACCTGGCAGAGCCGGGCGTTGAATTCCGGCAGGATTTCCAGCACCGCCGGGTTCTCAAAATGATCCTTGAGGATGCGGCCCTTCTGCTCCAAAATCCGGTTGTATTCCGTCAGCGCCGCCTCGTAATTGGGTCTTAGTTGACATAACGCATTGTCCGCGAACCGCCTGCGCTGGGCCCCGCCGGTTTTCAAAATCATCAGATCCTCCGGGCAGAACAGCACCGTGGGCAGCACCCCGGCGATGTCGGCGGCGGTCTTCTTTTTGGCTCCGTTGCGCCACAGCTGCCGGGGTCTGCAGCCGGAAAACAGCACCCAGCGCAGAGTCTGCTCCCGCTCCTGGGAGAAGATTTTTCCTTCCAATTCCCCGAAATCCTGGGTAAAACGAACCATTTCCGAATTTTTGGTGGCCCGGAAGCTTTTCCCGCTGCCCAAGTAGCTGATGGCCTCCAAAAGGTTTGTCTTCCCCTGGGCGTTCTGGCCCACGATCAGGTTCACCCCGGGGTCGAAGGTCAGCCTCTGCTCTTCATAATTGCGGAAGGAGCGCAAATACAGCTCATTCAGCTGCATGGATGGCAAATTCCTGTCCGCCATAGGCGAACACGTCCCCGGGCCGCAGCTTCTTGCCCCGCATGGTGCAGGTTTCACCGTTCACCGTGACCCGGCCCTCCTGGATGACCTCCTTGGCCTCTCCCCCGGTCTCCGTGAGGGCCGCAAACTTCATGGCCGCCTCCAGCTTGATGAATTCCGTGGAAATCACCAAAGGCAGGGGCTCTTTTTTCTTTTTGACAACGACTTTCATAGAATCCCTCTCTACTAGTATTTCGTAGGGCGGGGTCATGACCCCGCCGACCAGGTTCCGCATTTTGCCCTGGTACCGTTCAACGATGGTGCTTTCGTCTCGTTACGTTTCGGCGGGGTCATGACCCCGCCCTACGAAAGGAAAGTTTTAGGTTTAACGGCATACTGCGATGGATGTTAATTTTTGATCCGCACGGGGAGGATCATATAGGCGAAATCCTCTCTGCTGTCCACGGGGGTGAGGACGATGGGGCTTAATCCGTTGGTCAGCTCCATGGTGACCTCCTCGCTGGGGATGGCCCGGAGGGCGTCGGCCATGTAGCGGACGTTGAAGCCGATTTCCAGCTCCTTGCCGTCACCGGCGTAGCTGCAGCGGTCCTCCGCCGAGCCGATGGTGGTGGCGGTGCGCATCAGCAGCTCCTGGTTGCCGAAGACGCAGCGGATGGGGCTCTTGTATTTTTCGGAGACGATCAGGCCCACCCGCTCCACGCTGGCGGCCAGATCATAGACGCTTGCCACCAGCTTGATGGGGCAGTTGGTGGGCACCACCCGGCGCCAATCCAAAAAGTCCCCCTCCAGCAGGCGGCACACCAGCACGGCGCTTCCCAGCTGATACAGAATGTGCTTGGGGCCCAAGGTGAAGCCCGCCATGGCATCGGTATCCGAAAGGATTTTTTCCACTTCCTTCAAGCCCGAGGCGGGCACCACAAAGCTCAGCTCTCTGCCCGTGGGTTCCTCGGGATGGTAGGTGCGCCTGGCCAGCCGGAAGCCGTCCACCGCCACGGCGGTGATGGCATCGGGGGTGACCTCAAATTTCACGCCGTTGTGGATGGGCCGGGCCTGGTTGTCCGCCACGGCGAAAATGGTGCCGGAGATCAGCTCCTTCAGCTTGTTCTGAGGGATGCGGATGGCGTGGCCGGTGCTCACATCCGGCAGGTCGGGGTACTCGTCGGCGGATTCGGCGCTGATGGTAAAGGAGGAGAAGCCGGAGCGGATGGACACCCGGTAGTTGTCATCCACCACCACGGTGACGCCGCCCTCGGGAAGCCTGCGGATGATGTCGCTGAACAGTCTGGCAGGCAGCACGCACTCGCCGCCGTCAGCCACATCGGCTTCGATCTGATAGGTGATGGCGGTTTCCATATTGTAGCCGGTGAGGGACAGACCGGAACCCGCCCGGCAGAGGATGCCCTCGATGGCAGACAGGCTGCTCTTCTGAGCCACCGTTCTGCCCGCAATATTCAGCCCCTGCAGCAGGGCATTTTTTTCACAGGTAAAACGCATTGCAATCTTCCTTCTTGTCTAAATATAATAGATATATATATCTATAAATAGGTTTCTGTAGTAACAGCGGTAGTAGTAAGAACTTATGTGGAAAAGTGCCGAAAGTCCTTGCCTGGCGCTGACTTTTTATCCACAGGCGGAATGTGAAAAATAACAACTTTTCCACAGCCCCTGTTGACGCATTTTTGAGCCGCCATTTTTCCACAGAAAAGTTCTGCACAGTTAACAGCCCCTGTGGAGAAAGATATGAGATAGAAGATATAAGATATGAGATAAGGAATAACGACGCAATATCTTATGTGATTATCGATTTGACTCAGCAAAGCGGTAAATTGTTGTTTATCGCGCACCCTTGGCTCCCCCGCTGGGGGAGCTGCCGAAGGCTGAGGGGGTGCCCCCAGATATACGGTATCAGGCTGTAAATTTTTGAGCGCATGCCCTCCCTTACTTGTAAGGGAGGGGTAGGGGAGGGATTCGCAGTACCAGGCAGCAAATCTGTACAAGCCGATGCGAAGAGGTACTATCCCATTGTTTCAGCTTCTACGAATTCGCCGAAGCTGGCTGCAAATCGTCAGTGCCCACTGCCCAATCCCCCCTACCCCCCTTTACACAAGGGGGGCATGGCCGGTGCGCATCGATACCCAGTACGTTCAACCCACCAAACAGCAATTTACTGGGTTGCTGACGAAGTCGATATGCACGATATCTTATATCTCATATCTAATATCTTATATCTTTATCAAAGGCTGGAATTGATATTGGCGGTGATATCCCGGATGTTGTTTTGGATGTTCTCGTCCTTGGCTTTCAGGGCGGCTTCTACCCGGCGGATGGCATAGAGGACGGTGGTGTGGTCCCGGTCGAATTCCTTGCCGATGTCGGGCAGGCTCAGATTGGTCAGGTTGCGGATGAGGTACATGGCAACCTGCCGGGCCTCGGCGATGTTCTTCTTTTTCAGGGTGCCCCGGAGCACGGACTCGTCGATGGAATAGAACTTGCACACCTGGCTGATGACCAATGCGGGGGTGGGAAGGGCGCTGCCTTCGGTCTTGAAGGAGTCCTCAATGACCCGGGAGACGTTGGGAAGATCCAGGGTCATGTCGTCCAAATCCCGGTAGGCCAGCAGCTTTTTCACAATGCCTTCGATCTGGCGGACGTTGTTGGTCACGTTGACGGCGATGTAGTTGCAGACGTCGTCGGAAAGCTCCAGCCCCAGGCTCTTGGCCTTGTTTTTCAGGATCGCCATCCGGGTCTCATAGTCCGGGGGCTGCACATCCGCCAGTAAGCCCCACTCGAACCGGGTGCGGAGCCGGTCCTCCAGGGTCAGCATGTCGCTGGGCTTCCGGTCGGAGGTCATGACGA
>CAMCKD010000081.1 GCA_945875335.1 uncultured Clostridia bacterium
TACTTCTTGCCGAAGTACCGGAACAGCAGCACGGAGAAGATGAACAGAGGCACGGAAATGGCGATGCCGCACAGGATGAACAGGCCCAGGTCGATGGCGGCGCCGTTCTCATTGAAGGTGGACACAACAGCCAGAGGGCCGGGGGTGGGGGGAACCATGAAGTGGGTGATGTACAGGCCCATGCCCAGGATGCCGCCCAGACCGACCATGGACTTCTTGGTCAGACGGGAGAACTCCTTAGCCAGGGAGGACAGGATGACGAAGCCGGAGTCACAGAACACGGGGATGGAGACAACGAAGCCGGTCAGGCCCAGAACCACATCGCAGTTCTTAACGCCAACGAGCTTCAGGATGGTCAGAGCCATGCGCTTGGCAGCGCCGCTCTTCTCCAGGAAGATGCCCATGATACAGCCGAAGCCGATGACCACACCGATGGAGCCCATGGTGTTGCCGAAGCCGGTGGTAACGGTCTTGACACAGCCGGTCAGGCTGTCCACAGAGCCGAAGGGCATTGCCAAGACGGCAATCAGGATCGCGGAGATGATGAGGGACGGGAATGCGTGCATTTTGGTGAAGATGATCAGTCCCATCATCACCACAATGCCGATGGACATAGCCAGTACGGGATGCAACATTGTTAATACCTCCTGTTTTTTCTCTTCTTTATACCAACGCCGAAGCGCTTAGTACCTGCTTGATTCTATGCGCGCTGCTGCCGGGACAGTATCAGATGACGGGGCCCAGACAGAAAATGTCCATGGAGCCGAAGTAGCCCAGCGCCTCATTCTTGGTCATCTGACCGGAGAGCACCTGGAGCATCAGCTGGAAGGCCTCCTCGCCCACCTCCTCGATGGTCTTCTCACCGGTGATGATCCGGCCCGCGTTAAGGTCCATATCGTGGCACATCCGCTCATAGGTGTTGGGATTGCCGCAGATTTTAATGACGGGCATTGAGGGGAAGCCCTGGGGAGCGCCCCGTCCGGTGGAGAACATCATGAACTGGGCACCGGTGGCAGCCATGCCGGTGAGAATTTCCGGCTCACGGCCGGGGGCATCCTTGATCCACAGGCCCTTCTGGCCGTCCACCCGATCGCAGTATTCCAGAACGCCCTGGATGGGCCGGTGGCCGGATTTGACGATGGCGCCCAGGCTCTTTTCCTCGATGCTGCTCAGGCCGCCGGCAATGTTGCCAGGAGTGGGCTGGCCGCCCCGCATATCCTCGCCGATGGCCTTGGCCCGCTTTTCCATGCGATCCACGATTTCATAAATTTTCTGACCCACGGGGCCGTTTTCACCGCCCACAGCACGCCGGGCCAGGATGTGCTCGCCGCCCAGGAACTCCGTGGTCTCGCCAAAGACCACCGTGGCCCCCAAATCCACCAGCTTGTCGGCAATGTAGCCGATGACACAGTTGCTGGCCATGCCGGAGGTGGTGTCGGAGGCGCCGCACTTAATGGCCATCACCACGTTGGAGATGTCCACCGGCACCCGCTGGATGCCGGAGATCTGCTGCACCAGCCGCTGAGCCGCGTCGATGCCTGCCTGGATGGCCCGGGCGGTGCCGCCCAGCTCCTGGATGCGGATGATCTCCACCGGCTTGCCGGAGGCACGAATTTCCTCCACCATCCGCTCATGGTCGGTGCCCTCACAGCCCAGGCTGACGATCAGCGCCGCGCCCACATTGGGGCTCTGGCCCAGATTGGAGAGGGTGTCGGTGACCCGCTTCAGGTCGATGGGCAGCTGGCAGCAGCCCTGATGATGGAAATAGCCGATGGTACCCTGCACCTGGCGGCAGATGGCCTGGCCCACGTCATTGGCGCAAATCACGCTGGGGATCACCGCCACCAGGTTTCTCGCGCCGTATTTCCCGTTCGCCCGGGGATAGCCCATAAAGGTAATGCTCATTGTTCTTCCTCCCTTACAGATCGCCCCGGCCCCGGAGGGCATCCAGGTTGTGCACGTGGACATAATCGCCCTTGGAAATGGGATGGCTGGCGGCGCCGATGCACTCGCCGTACTTCATAATGTGCTCCCCGGGCTCCATGTCCCGCAGGGCGATCTTGTGGCCGTAGGGCACATCGCCGTGAACCGTGATGGTCTCGCTGTTGCCCTTCTTGTCCCGAACCTCCACCTGGGTGCCGTCCACAATGCCGTTGGCAAAAATGGTGGCTACGTTGTCCAGGTCGTCAACCTTTAATGCTAATTTCAGTTCCATAGATTACTCCTTTACTGCCAGGACGGAAACACCGTCGGGGATGACCACCACCCGGGCATCCTTCCCCTTCATCTCGTAGGCCATTGCCAGGGCCTCGTCGGGAGAGGAGGCGGGGATCATATTCGCCCTGCGAACCAGCTCGTGATCCAGGTAGGTGGTGACGAGAATGACCTTGTGCTTTTTCAGGATGCGGGAATAAATTTGAGCGCACCACTGCTCCGGGATCGTCTCCTTGGGCGGGATGGTGGAAAGATAGCTGTCGATCTCATCCACGCTGCCCCGGACGATGAGCTTTTCAAAATGGGTTCCGCCCATGCCGTCAAAGCAGGAGGCACACATGATGATCACGCCGCCCTCGGCGCAGCAGGCCTCCGCCGTGGCAACCGCCTTGGGGCTCTGGTACAGATTCTGATCCAGGGGATAGCCGCCGTTGGAGGTGATGACAATGTCCCCGGACACGCTGGGGCACTGGGCCAGCTGCCGGACAAAGGACACGCCGCTGGCGTGAGCCTGCTCCAGGTCACCGGCAAAGGCCGCGATCACCTTTTTCTCCCCGTTCAGCGCCACGTTCAGAATGAACTGGACGTTCACCGCCCGGGCGGCACAGACCATATCCTCATGGATGGGGTTATGCTCCAGAACGCCGGTGATGGAATAGGGGCTGGAGATGGCCTTGTAGGAGTGGTTCTCGTTGACGGTAGCGGCATTGCAGATGCCGGGCAGGATGCTCTTGCGGCCGCCGGAGAAGCCAGCGAAGAAATGGGGCTCGATGAAGCCCTCAGTGATCAGCAGGTCGCACTCCAGCGCCACCTTGTTCACCCAGAGCTCCGCTCCGGAGGGAAGGGAGCGGACATAGGAGAAATCCTCGTCCCGGAAGGCCTGGTTCACCAGGATTTTTTCGTTGTCCACAATGGCATCGCCGAACATCCGGCGCTGCTCCTCCTCGGTGGTGGGCCGGTGCAGGCCGGTGGCAATGAGGATGGTGATGTCCGCCTCGGGATTGCCCGCCCGAATCTCCCGCAGGAGGATGGGCAGGGTGAGCTTGCTGGGCACCGCCCGGGTGTGGTCGCTGGTGACCAGGGTCACCTTCTTCTTGCCCTTCGCCAGCTCCCGCAGCGGGGGCGTGCCGATGGGATTTGCCAGGGCCTGCTCCACCAGAGCGGCCTCGGACATGCCGGGGTCGTAGGAATCGGTCTTGGCGGTGATGACAGCCTCCAGATTGGCTTCCTCCACATGGAGGTCCAGAGAGGAGGTGTAATAAGGAATTTGAATGGTTTTCATCAGATTTCACCTTCCTGTCAGGGGATTGCCGGATGGATTTTTAGGTATAATTCACAAAAGTTTTCAAAGGATGTATACATTATACAGTTTTCGCAGTCCCCTTGTCAACGGGATTTTGCACAGGGAATTCATGATTTTTTTGTGAATAATGCCAAAATTTCAGCCGATTCCCCCTTCCCTCCTCCCCTGTCAAAATGACTGCGCTCCGGCGCCGCCCTGGCAGGAGGATATTTACATTTTCGCCCCCACGTGATACAGTATGGTCAGAGAAATTCCGGCCCGGAGCCGGAAAAGGAGGAATGGATGATGGAGAATCGTATGCGTGAACAGGCGAACCGGATCGTGACCGCCTCCATCCGGGCAGTCCAGCCGGATGATGCGGTGGCCCGGGCGCTGGAGGGTGCCGTCTTCCCCGGGCGGGTGCTGCTGGTGGCAGCGGGCAAGGCCGCCTGGCAGATGGCGAAGGCAGCCCGGGACTGTCTGGGAGACCGGATCGAGCGGGGCGTGGTGGTGACCAAATACGGCCACGTGATGGCCCCCCTGCCAGGCATCGACTGCCGGGAGGCGGGGCATCCCGTGCCGGACGAAAATTCCTTCTCCGCCACCCAGGCGGCCCTGGAGCTGGTAACAGGCCTGGAGGAAACGGACACGGTGCTCTTCCTCCTCTCCGGCGGCGGCAGCGCCCTCTTTGAAAAGCCCCTGGTGCCCCCGGCGGTGCTCCAGGACATCACCGGCCAGCTGCTGGCCTGCGGCGCAGACATCGTGGAGATCAACACCATCCGCAAGCGGCTTTCCGGGGTGAAGGGCGGACGATTCGCCCAAGTCTGTGCCCCGGCCAAGGTCTTCTCCATCGTGCTGTCGGACATTCTGGGAGACCCTCTGGACATGATCGCCTCCGGCCCGGCAGTGCCCGATACCACCACCTGTGCCCAGGCTTTGGCCATCGCGAAAAAATATGACTTAAAGCTCACAGAGCGGGCCCAGAGCCTTCTGGCCCAGGAAACCCCCAAGACACTGGACAACGTGACCACCCAGATCACCGGCTCCGTCCGGGAGCTGTGCAGAGCCGCGGCAGCGGAGTGCGAGAAGCTGGGCTATACCCCCCTGATGCTCACCGACCAGCTGTGCTGCCAGGCCAAGGAGGCGGGCAGCTTCCTGGCCTCCATGCTGCGCACCCACGCCGCAGACGGGCGAAAGCTGGCCTTCCTGGCAGGCGGCGAGACGGTGGTGCAGCTCACCGGCCACGGCAAGGGCGGCCGGAACCAGGAGCTGGCCCTGGCCGCCGCTCCCCTGCTGGCAGGGATGAAGGGCGTATGCGTGTTCAGTGTGGGCAGTGACGGAACCGACGGCCCCACCGATGCCGCCGGAGGCTACGTGGACGGAGAAACCAACGCCGCCCTGGCTGCCAAGGGCATCGACCCCTTCCAGGAGCTGAAAAACAACAACGCCTACCACGCCCTGACCGAATCCGGCGGCCTCATCATCACCGGCCCCACTGGCACCAACGTCAACGACGTGGCTGTGGCCCTGCTGAATCCAATAGAATGATCTTCCAACCGGGACTGCCGCACGGCAGTCCCTTCGCTTTTGCTTTTATGATAATACTAAGCGCACCAATTTTGTATTTTAGGTATGCATGAACTTGTGATTATTCACCCCATTCGGCAGAAAAGACTCATAAACTCAAACTTCGCCCCCCTAGAAATTTCAACTTTTTAATCGAAAATCCGAAATAAAAAACAGTACAGACCCAATGTATGGTATAATGTAATCACCACAAAACACCAAACACATACAAGGGGTCTGCACTGTGAACAGTATAGCATTTGATGTTGAAAATGAAAAGCGTTTTTCTTCCAGAATCCAGAAATTTTTCAGGCGGTATCAGGTCAGTAGCATCCTGAAGAAGTGCAACGCTTACAAAGAGCAGGGGTTTTCTGTTGTTACGCTGATTCAGTACCTGTTCTGCCTTGTCTTCCGCAACCGCAGTATGTTCCTGGATATGCAGTCGGAAAAGGCACCGGAATTCAAGAAGGACACGGTTTACCGTCTGAAAAACTCCACCCATATTGACTGGAAGCGCTTTACCACTCTGCTTGCCTCCAGGATTATCAGCGACACCATCGCGCCCCTTACTTCTGAAAATCGCAGGAACGCATTCATCGTGGATGATTCCATTTACGAGCGCAAAGGCTCCCAAAAGGTGGAGCTCCTGGCAAAGGTGTTTGACCATGCCAGCCACCGCTATACCCGGGGTTTCCGTATGCTGACCCTGGGGTGGTCTGACGGTGTGACCTTTCTGCCGGTCAATTCCTGTCTCCTGTCCTCGGAGAACGAAAGCAGCCGCATCAATGAAGGTTGGGATGTTGATTCCAACTCCAACGGTGAAAAAGCGCGGAAATCTGCCACAAAAAAGGCAACTGAGGTAATTCCAGAGCTGATTTCTGAGGCGATCAAAGCGGGAATCCAGGCCAATTATGTGCTGTTTGACAGCTGGTTTTCCTCCCCCAAGGTGATCCGCTCCATGAAGGACAGCGATCTGCGCTCATCCGGGCCGCTGTTCTGCCTGGCAGCAGATGAGATAGCGGACATTTCCTTTGCTGCCGCTTTTGAGAAATTGCAACTTTTTCTCCAAAAACTGCTGGAGGGATTTATTACCCGGAAAGAGGAAATTTCCGCGCTTGTCCTGGATTACCTTGCGGGTTTGCCTGCTGACATAAAGCGTTTCCTCGATTTTGAGGGGTTAATGGGTACTTCTGCGCCTGAAATGGGGTGCGAAGTTTGAGTATTATAACGTTATGAAGAGCAAAGTCAAGTACGTCCCGACCGATACGATTCTTTCATGAAACCTCACAATCTTTCCAGTCTGATTTGTGTAAAATTGCGTTGCCTGATTTGCTTGGCGTCTATCAGGCTGCACGTCGCCTTGTTTCGCGAAAATCATTGTGAACCTTCATCAGAATTGAAAAGATGCCGTCGAAGGGGAAATCAAACAGCTGAAAAAACGCTCCGTACTGGAATTCAAATGCCGGTATGATAACACCACCATCCAGGATGGAAGCGGGGATAGAATACAGGAAATGCTCACCCAATGGCCTTCAAGAGATATTCAAAAGCGATACAATGAACCGGGCGAAAAGACTCGCCGGGCAACGGTGGATGAAGTTGCGGCAAACAGTATTCGCAGCAGACGTTTTTCGTATCTTGGAAAGAGAACGCACTTAACCGGCATCTGTCCCAAGTGCGGACAGCCGTATATAGGCATACCCGCACTCAGCCGGGAGGATAACAAAACGCTTATCTGCCCGGACTGCGGGACACGGGAAGCACTGGCAACGTTGGGTGTCAGCGAAGAGGAGCGGGAATCCATTTTAGATGCCATCCACAAGCATACCTCGGATGTGAATGCACGAAAATAGCTGGAACTCTCCAACCGATCATGTGGCTGTTTATACTGATGAGCGGATTGCTTTTACTTTCATGGATGGTAATATGCCGGATAAGTGCGCATGTATTTTAGCGGTTTTGATTATCTGAACGATAGCCCATAATTGAACGATAGGAATGCCCAATTTTGCGTTTTTCCTATACAGGAGGCTGCGTTGGCTCCATCAGCAAGAACCTGCGAAACGAAAAAGTTGGAATTACCCTCATTTTCTGGGAAATTCCAACTTTTTCTTGCTATAAAAAGAGAATTACCTGATTTGACATTGTATCAAATCAGGTAACTTATCTGGGGTGGATAATGGGACTCGAACCCACGATCTTCAGAGCCACAATCTGACGCCTTAGCCAACTAGGCCATATCCACCATATGAAATTGATTGCTGAACGGCACGCCAAGAGGGACTCGGACAATCAAGGAGTTGCTCGGTCAAGCCCTCGCAAGCAATGCTCACCCGCATTGCATTTTATTGTTCGAGTCAAACGATGCTTGGGGAAGAAATGTGGCACGCCAGGAGGGACTCGAACCCCCGACCTACTGCTTAGAAGGCAGTTGCTCTATCCAGCTGAGCTACTGGCGCGTGTCTTGGAGCGGGTGACGGGAATCGGACCCGCGTATCCAGCTTGGAAGGCTGGTGTTCTACCATTGAACTACACCCGCACAGCTCTGCTTCCCGGATTCAGCTAGTAAATTCTAGCATAGTTTTTTCCCAATGTCAAGAACTAAAACAGGATAAATTTGAAACTTTCATTTTTCCCGGGAAAATCAGGTTGGCAGTGGGAGAAAACGGGAGGCAAAAACCGCTTTTACAAAATTTCCAGCAGCACCTTCACGAAGAAAATGGCCACCACGACGAGCATCAGGGGCTTGACGGACTGGGCTCCCTTTTTCTCAAAGGTTCTGGCTCCCAGATAGCTGCCCAGGATGCTGAACAGCCCCGCCGTCAGCCCCAGGGGGAACAGCACCTTGCCGTTCAGCAGGAACACCGCCAGGCTGGATACATTGGTGGTCCAGTTGATGGCCTTGCACAGGCCGTTGGATTCCTTCAAGCCATAGTGGGCCAGGCTGGTGAGCAGCAGGATCAGGAACACCCCGGTGCCGGGGCCATAGAAGCCATCATAGATGCCGATGGCAAAGGACACGGCGCTGCCGATGAGGGCCGTCTGCCAGAAGGGGAGCTTCTCCCGCTCCTGAACCATGGCGCGGCTGCGATAGATATAGATGGCGGTCAGGGGCAGGATCACCAGCATCAGGCGCTTAAAATAGTAGTCATCGATCATCAGCACGATTCTCGCCCCCAGGCTGGAGCCCAGCATGGCGAAAAACACGCAGGGAATGGCGGTTTTCCAGGGGATATAGCCGCTTTTGGCGTACTTCCCCGCCGCAATGGTGGCCCCCATGCAGGCGCTCAGCTTGTTGGTGGCCAGCGCCGCCTGGGCGGGCAGTCCGGCGATCAGGTAGGCGGGCAGGGAGATCAGCCCCCCGCCCCCGGCGATGGCATCCACAAAGCCCGCCAGCCCCACCAGGGGGCAGACGATCAGAAATTGAAGAAAAGTCGGTGTCATAGGCGTTGATCAATCTTCCCAGCCCAGCACATGGGCTCCCTGGAACTCCACATGCAGGGGAAGCATCTGCCAATTGTGCTGGGTTATCTGGCTCAGCTTTTTGGAGAGCTTTTCCTCCAGGCCGGGGTTCCGGGTGATGCACAGCAGGGTGGGGCCCGCACCGCTGAGGCAGAAGGCCGCGCCGGTGGTGCGAACCAGAGCCTCGATTTTTTCATAGTCGGGAATCAGCTTTTTCCGATAGTTCTGGTGGAGCTTATCCTGCATGCCGTTTCGCAGCAGCTTTTCATCCCCCAACTCCAAGGCTTTCAGCACCATGGCGCCGTGGGACACATTATAAATGGCATCTCCCCGGCTCACCTGCTCCGGCAGCACGCTGCGGGCCAGGCTGGTGGGCAGGTCGAAGTCCGGCACCAGAGCCAGGAACTCCCAGCCCGGGTGCAGGGGGAAATTCACGGTGACGGGCAGGCCGCTGTCCACCATGGAAGCCGTCAGGCCGCCGTAGAAAGCCGGGGCCAGGTTATCCGGGTGGCCCTCCATGGCGTTGGTGATGTTCAGCAGGCCCTGGGTGGAAAGCCGGTTGCCCCGCAGGACGTTGGCCCCCATGGCCCCCGCCACCAGCAGGGCAGCGGAGGAACCCAGCCCTCGGCAGATGGGGATATGGGCATCGATGTGGATTTTCACGCCCCGGATCTCCTCGTTGAGGGAGGCCAGCACGGCGCAGTAGGAGGTGTAGGCCAGGTTGTCCGGCCCGGTGTAGGCCTCGTCGCAGCCGGTGATGGTGAGGCCGAAGTCCTCGGTTTCCTCAAAGGTCACGTCGGTATACAGGCTCAGGGCACACCCAAAGGCATCAAACCCCGGCCCCAGATTGGCAGTGGTGGCAGGAACGCGGATGGTTACTCTTTTCATAATTACTCCATTGTTTTCTATATTGTCCGGCTTCCGAGAGGAAACAGGAAAATTGTTGTTTGCAGAGCACCCTTGGCTCCCCCGCTGGGGGAGCTGCCGAAGGCTGAGGGGGTGCCCCCC
>CAMCKD010000082.1 GCA_945875335.1 uncultured Clostridia bacterium
TGTGCGCACTGGGGCAGCTCCCCCAGAGGGGGAGCCAAGGGCGTCCCGACAAACAGCAATTTATCTTACAGAACCTTTCTGAAAAACACTTCCATTGGCTGGTCAAAGGGGGTGTTTTGGAACAGCAGGCCGCCGCAGTCCACATAGCCCAGCTTTCGGTAAAAATGCTGGGCGGTTTCGTCGGCCTGGGTGGAGAGCAGAACCATTTGGCAGCCCCTTGTCTTCATCTCCCGTTCCCAGGCTGCCATAGCCTGTTTGCCATAGCCCCGGCAGCGCTCCCCTTCCAGCACATACAGCAGGTTCAAAAAGGGCAGCTTGTCCCACAGCAGGCAGTGGTGCATCAGTCCCACGGGCCGCTCCCCCTCCCAGAGCACAAAGCCGGATTTGGAAAGCACCCGGTTCTGAAATGCCGTCTCGTCCACATGGCGTTCGATGGACATGACGAAAGCCTTATCCTCCATGGTCATGCGCTTCAGTTCCATATTCTCTCCATTTTCCAAAATTGGGAGGCTTGCGCCTCCCTTGATTTTGGATTATTCCTCGGAAATGTCGATGGCGTCCAGCTTGCCGTTGTCCTCCACTTCCACGGAGGTTTTGATCTTCCGCAGTGCCTTCCGATAGACGGGCATGGTAATGACCAGCACTGTGGTGACGCCCATGAGAATCATATGGGCATGGAGCACGGACTGTGCCTTGGCAACATAGGAGAAGTCGGTGACGCTGATGGGGCTTTCCGCTCTGGTGATGGCCCGGGTGATGGCACCCAGATAATACCAGTCACAGCCCACCACGATGGCAAACATGACAAACATCAGCACCAGCATGGGCACGTTCACCTTTTTGCGGTAGGGGAAGGAATTGAGGAAGCACACAAAGGACAGAATGGAAAACAGCATGGTGCAGAAGCCCGTGAAGCCCATTCCGGTGCCCTGGATTTTGGCGGTGGTGTTGGAGATGCTGGTCAGGTTCAGAGAGTACACCAGGAAAGACACCACAAGAGCCACCATGGCAATGTTCTGGGGCTTCCGCTTCAGGGAAACGATGAATTTGCGCAGGGTTTCGTTTTTCATTGCTTCTGCTCCCTTCCGATGGCGTTGGTGGTCTCTTTGTCAAAGAAATGCTTCCGGTCGAAGCTGACATTCACCACATCATGCTCCTTGTAGTTTTTCCAGCCCCGGAGCTTGGCCGTGATCCGGGCGCTGCCCAGGTGGCCATGCACCAGGGTGTTCATGCCCAGGTTCTCATTGGAGAATACCTTGATCTGCAGGCTGCCGCCCTCCACGATGTTCTCCGGCCGGACACCCAGGGTGATCTCCTTGCCCTGGTAGGAAGAGAGGGTTTTCTGTTCCTCCGCCGTCAGGGGCACCTGGAAATCCTTGCCCTCCAGCTTGTCCCCCTTTACGGTGACATCGAAGAAATTCATGGGAGGCAGACCGATGAAGCTGGCCACGAACAGGTTGGCCGGGGAATCGTACAGCTCCAGCGGCGTACCAACCTGCTGCACATGGCCCATGGACATACACACGATTCGGTCCGCCAGGGTCAGAGCCTCGGTCTGGTCGTGGGTGACGTAGAGCATGGTGGCTCCCAGCCGCTTGTGCAGCAGCAGGATCTCCCGCCGGGTGGCGCCCCGGAGCTTGGCATCCAGGTTGGAAAGGGGCTCGTCGAAGAGGAACACCTTGGGGTTGCGCACGATGGAACGTCCCATGGCCACCCGCTGCCGCTGGCCGCCGGAGAGCTGGCTGGGCTTCTTGTTCAGCTGGCTGGTAAGATCCAGAATCTCCGCCGCCGCCAGCACCTTTTTATGAATGACGTTGGGGTCTTCCTTCCGCAGCGTCAGCGAGAAGGCCATGTTTTCATACACGGTCATGTGGCCGTAAAGGGCGTAGTTCTGGAACACCATGGCCATATCCCGATCCTTGGCGGGGGTCTGGGTGATGTCCTTGCCGTCCAGGAACAGATGGCCCCGGGAGATGTCCTCCAGGCCCGCGATCATCCGCAGGGTGGTGGACTTTCCGCAGCCGGAGGGGCCCACCAGAACGATCAGCTCCCCGTCCTTTACATCCAGGTTAAAGTCGAAAACCGCCTGAACCTTATTGTCATAAATCTTATCCACATGCTCTAAGCGAAGCTGTGCCATAATCGATTCCTCCTCAGGCGGATTTTGTTTCCAGAGTCGCCTGGTACTGCTTCAGCACCACGCTCCGATAGCCTCCGATCAGGGCGGCAGCCAGGCAGCAGACGGCGGAAACCACCAGGCAGACAACCACGAAGGTATACTGCCCATCTGCCATGACCCGGCCTACCTTTTTCAGCTCGGTGGCATGGGCCTGGGCAGGCAGGACGAAAATGCGGACGATCTGACCGATGCCCAGCCCGGCCAGCAGCCAGGCATAGCCCAGCTTATAGTTCTTGATGCCCTCGCTGGACAGGAAGCAGGCCAGCATAAACACCAGGTTATACAGAATGGACGCGCCGATCATGATGGTGTAGTAATAATCCCGCACGTCGGACTGATAGATGGAGACGAAATAGAACACATCAAAGAGGATCGCCAGCAGCGCCAGGTTGGCGGGCAGCTTGTTCTTGATAAACCGCATCCGGTCCTTTTTGATCAGCAGCTCTTCCTGGTTCATACCCGGGCCTCCTCTCCCTGTTTGATCAGCGCCTGCTCCTGCTTCATCAGGCAGGTTTTCCAGATGGCATTGGCAACCAGCAGCACCGTCACCACCAGCAGCACGCCGAACACCGCATAGTGAACGTCAAACCAGAAGGTGGACTCGGTGTACAGGGTCTTCCACCGCTTGGCATGCTTTTCCAGGGCCTCGAAATCCAGCTGCAAAAACTGGGCGCGGTACAGGAGAATCTGCCCATGGGCCCAAACCGCCACCGCCACGTTGGCCACCGCCTGAAGGGCGATGCTGACGTAATTGCCCACATAGTACTTCCTGCGGACATGGGTGTTGGTGAGAAACAGCAGGCAGCTCAAAAGGATCAGTCCCAGGCCCGCTTTCATAAAGGTATTGTTAAAGCCCTGCATGTCATAGTAGACAATGGAGCCGGGCACTGTGGTCTTGGTCAGGTCACTGGGATCGGTCATGGTGCCGTAAAGGCTGTCATAGAGATCCGTCATGATTCCCAGAGAATATATGAAAACCAGTGCGCTGGCAAAAATCGCCAGCAGGCACAGGATTTTTTGCAATTTCATTTGTGTTTTATACATGTCTACCTCCCCGCCTGAAAACAGCGGCCCCGCCCCTCCCAGGAGCCCGAAGGCTCCCAGGGAGGGTAACAGGTTTCTTCGTCAACGCTTGTCGTTCTGCATCAGAATGCGCTGATGCCCGCGTCGGAGAAATGGGGGAAACGCTTGGGATATCAGCCGATGGCTGCGTAGTACTCCAGCAGGCGATCCCAGGCATCCTGCTTGATGTTCAGGTACTGCATGCCGCCCCAATCCTCGGAAACGGTGGCGGCAGCGTCTTCCGCGTCATAGATGTCGTCATTGTAACCGGAGGCGATCAGCTCTACCAGCATATTGGCGCCGTCCTTGTTCAGGGAGAAGTTGGTCTTCAGCTCGGAGTAGGAGTTCACCATGTCATTTTCCACACGGGTGGTGGGCAGAACGGTGGGAACAGAAGTGTACCAGGGATTCTCGGTAACCGCCAGCTCGGGATGCTTGATGGTGCCCAGGCCGATGGCGGTGGAGATGTGACCGGCGCCTTCCTTGCCCACTTCCTGAGTGCACTGATACTCAAAGGCCTGGCTCTTGGCGAAGGACAGGGTGGAGCCCAGGAACTGACGGGCGTAGTTGGTGTAGTTGCCGGAGGCCTTCTCCCACAGCTCTGCGAAGGTGGCATCGGCGATGACGGGCATTTCCTTGCCGTTGAAGTTGAAGGTGACGTAGCTGCCATCGTCATTGGTCTTGATGAAGGCATCGGGGCCATAGGACATGAGGATCATACCCTTGTCGCTGTAGGCAAAGTCGATGAGGGACAGGGCGGCATTGAGCTTGTTGGTGTCGTCGCCCACGCCGGCCTTGGAGATGCCCCAGCCGTCGGTCTTGACGGAACGCCAGGACTCGGTGAAGCGCATGAACACGCCGTCCTCGTCGGTGCCGTCATACCAGCAGGCCACGGGAACCATGACCGCCATGTACTTCTCGCCCTCGTTCAGAACGGTGGCGTTGTAAACGGTCTGGGTCTGGTTGTAGTCGTAGTGCATGAAGCCCAGGTCATTCTGCAGGTAGGTCTTGGTGCTCTCCTCGGACTGGTCGACGAAGGCCTTGGAGATCAGGCCCTCTTCAGCCATGGCGTTCATCTTCTCCAGAGCCTCATAGGTGGCCTCTTCCTGGCGGGCGTCGTGGAGCAGGCCTTCCTCGCAGACATACAAGTAATCCTGACGGGATTCCAGGCCGCGGACACCGAACAGAACACCGGCGAACCGGAACATATCCACCCGGCGCTGGTTGTTGTTGTCCTCACGGGTGAACAGGCCCTGGACACTGTCGGTGCCGTTGAGGGTCTGGGGGTTGGAAGTGACGCAGCGCAGCAGGGCAACCAGCTCGTCAGCATCCCAGGCAGCGTTCTGACCCACGAACAGGTCGGAACGGTTGGTGCCGTAGTAGCCGTCGTAGGCCTCGTCGATGTAGGTACGCAGCATGTTGACCGCATCCACACCGGACATGGAGCCCACAGCGTTCATCTTCTCAACGATGTTGCCGGCGGCATCATAGTTCTTGGAGATGGTCTCAACAGCGGTGCCGTCAGCGGTCACCACGTCGATGTCCACCACGCCCTCGGTGGGCATGTAGGGCTCGCAGACGGGCTCAGCGGTATTGCCGCAGGCCTCGGCGGTGAACTCACCCTCGCCGTCCAGCAGCTTCTGCACCCAGTCCACACGCATCAGGGGCATCCGCTCGATGTCGTTGACACCGTCGAAGTAGGGGGAGAAGTAGATGGCGCCGGTGGAGGTGTTGCCGGTGATGGACAGCCGGACAATGGGGTTCTGCTCCAGGTAAGCCTTAAAGTTGGGCATCTGATCCAGGTACTCGGCGATGTTCACCAGAGCGCCGGTCTCGCCGTACTCGGACAGGGCGGCGGCGGTGCCGGAGACCATGTCCACTTCATTGAGGCGGTCTTTCCAGTACTCAAATTCCTTGGTGGCGTTGTTGCCCTGGTACTTGTCCTCAAAGGTGATGCCCAGAACGTTCTGGACTTCAACCCAGGTGGGCTTCAGGTCGCCGGAGTGGTAGGTGTTGCCGTCAGCCAGGGTGACACCCTCGCCAGCGACTTCGGCGTCGAAGAACAGGCCGGTCTTGGCGTTGTTGTAGCCGGTGGCCATGCGCAGGACGGTGCCCTCGGCATAGGTCAGGCCGGACTCTGCGGAAACCGCGCACACGCACAGCGATGCGATCATGGCAACAGTCAGCAGCAGAGCAAGCAGAGTTTTCACGTTTTTCATGTTTTCCTCCTCAAAATTGTAATTATTGTTCAACAGAATCTGGGTTCTGCAAAACACGTTATTCCTTCACGCCGCCCACATTGACGCCCTTGGCGAAATACTTCTGAATGAAGGGGTAAATCACCAGAATGGGCACGATGGAGCAGACGATCAGGGCATAAATCATGGAATCCGAAGCGAAGACCTCGTTCCAGCCCGCCATGAATTCCGGGTCGGTGTACTGCTCCAGCTGCAAGCGGATGAACACCTGCAGGGGATGCTCGTTGGAGTTGGAGGTCATCTGCCGGGCCCAGAAATAGCCGTTCCAGCGGGAGATGGCAAAGAACAGAGCCACGGTAGCGATGGTGGATTTGCTCATGGGGATGTACACCTGGCGCAGTACCTGGAACTCGGAGGCGCCGTCCACAATGGCGGCTTCCTCAATTTCCGAGGGCACGCCCTCAAAGGCGTTGCGAAGCAAAATGATGTTCATGGCCGCCATGCCCATGGCGATGACCACCAGCCATTTGTCATCCGTGATGCCAACGGAATTGAAAATATCCTTCGTTTGCAGATAGTTCAGGTACTGGGGCACCAGACCTGCGGAGAACCACATGGTAAACACCAGGAAGAAGTTGAAGCCCCGGCGGAACAGCAGCCGCTTTTTGGACAGCGCGTAGCCGCCTAAGATCGCCACGAACAGCGACCAGATGGTGCCGTACAGGGTCAGGAACAGGGTGTTGGAATAGGCGTTCCAGAACATGTTGTTGTTGAACATCCGCTTGAAGGCATCGAACTGGATGTCCTTGGGGAAGAGCACCACCTGGCTGTATTCCACCGCGTCCCGTCCGCTGATGGCGGCGGAGATGGCGTACACGAAGGGATACAGGCAGCACAGGGCGAAAATGGTCAGCAGGGTGTAGCTGATGATTTTGAAAATCAGTTCGGAAATTTCCAGCTTTCTTTTCATGGCAGCCTCCTTAGTACAGCGACACGTCGGATGCCTTCCGGGCGATGGTATTGGCACCGATCACCAGCAGCATGCCAATCACGTTGTTCATCATTTCCGCGGCGGAGGCGATGCCCTTGGCGGCGCCGGCCATGCCATAGCGCTGGGCAAAGGTGGATACCACGTCGGCAGTGACATAGGTATTGGTGTTGTAGAGCAGCAGCACCTTTTCGTAGCCGATGTTCAGCAGGGAGCCGATTCTCGTGATCAGCATGATGACGATGGTGGAGAGGATGCTGGGCAGCACCACATATTTCATCTGAGCCATCTTTCCGGCGCCGTCGATCTGGGCAGCTTCATAGCTGGTGGGGGAAATGGCGATGATGGCGGCGAAGAACACGATGGAGTCGTAGCCCGCCGCCTCCCAAATGCCGGAGATCTGATAGATGGAGCGGAAGAAGCCCGGCTGGTTCAGAAGTCCTCCCTGGGCTACCTCCTTGGAAACCAGCCCCAGATTGCACAGCAGCTGGGACACAATGCCCATGTTGGAGGTCAGGGAGCCCTGCTTGACCAGCATGGTCACAAGAGAGGTCATAACGACGGTGGACATGAACTTGGGCAGGTAGGTCATCACCTGGTACACAGACCGGGCAATGTTGGACTTGATCTCATTGAAGAACAGGGCCAGAATGATGGGCATGGGGAAGCCGAAGCAGAGCCCGTAAAAGCTCAGCAGGAAGGTATTCCGCAAAGCCCGCCAGAACTCGGTGGTCTTGGAGCCGTCGCCCACCAGCAGCACCTTGAAATTGGAGAAGCCGGCGAACAGCTGCTCCGCCACAGGCTTCACCTCGTCGGACACCTTGAAGCAGCCCAGCAGCTCATACATAGGGAAGTACCGCCAGAACAAAAACACCAGCAGCATGGGAATCAGCATCAGATACAGCCGCCAGTCCTTGGCCACCGCCCGGCACACATGGAGCCAGTAGTGCTTCTCCACATCATCCCGCACAGCCTGCTCCGGGTTCTCCCGATAAATTTGATTGACCTCATCATATACGAGGAAGTCCGCAGCCTTTGCTTTCATCAAAATCCTCCCTTTTCCTTCTTCTGCTGCTCCTGCAAGCGGCGAAGGTACGTTTTCTGATCTTCAAATACGCCGTCCAGCCGCCTTGCCAGGGATACCACCACCATGGCGAACACGGCGCTGAGGGAATCGGTGGTGAAGAAACCGGCGCAGGTTTCCAGAGGCGTTCCCAGCGCCAGGGCAACCAGGGCTCTTCCCAGCTGCATCAAAAGCAGCACTGCCAAGGCAAACAAAGCGGTGAAGAGCATGTCGGAGCGGATTTTCTGCTTCCCGCTGCCCCGCAGCACCGGCAGCACCAGAAGGCCCGCCAGATTGCCAACAGCGTAAATTGCCAGCTGCTTTGCCGTGCCCCCGGAGGCCAGCCAAAACGCGGCGCCCCCCAGCAGGGCATGGATCCCGGCCCAGGCACCCCAGCGCATCAGCACGATGGCACACAGGGCGGCGGTGAGGGATACGGTATACAGCTGCCCCGGAAACCACCGAATGGCCGCCAGGGTGATGACATATTCGCAAACCGCCAGGATCACGGCGAAAAGCGTCAAATCCACGCTGCGGTATTGTGCCAGAGTCAGTTGGCGCTTCATAGTCGAGTCCTTTCTTTCTGTCTATCAATATTCTAGGAAGAATGTGCCGCAAAGTACATATCAAAAACGATTTGCTTTATGCACAAAAAAGTCATATCAGGAAGAAGGGATTTATTTATTTTGATAATGTGGTATAATGTTCCCTGAGCAATCCGCACAAGAATTTCAGGCTCTGAGGTTGATTCTTATGAAAAATGAGCTATTTCTCACGCCCCAGGACGATTTGCAAAAAGCCCTGGATTCCGCCCCAAAGGACGCTTTTGTCCATCTCGCGTCTGGAATGTACAGGCAAAAGCTGGTGATTCGCACCCCCGGCCTGACCATCATTGGGCAGGGTGCATTAAATACGGAATTGGTATTTGATGATTATGCACAAAAGCGGGACGAGCAGGGCCGGGAGTACGTCACCTTCCGCACCTACACCGTGGCGGTGTGCGCCGACGGGGTAAAAATGAAGAATCTGGCCATTGTGAACGATGCCCTCTGCCCGGAGAAAAAGGGACAGGAGGTAGCCCTGACGGTGTACGGCGACGACTTCCAGATGGAGCACTGCCGCCTGACCTCCACCCAAGACACCCTGTTCCTGGGTCCCCTGCCCCCGGACCTCATTGAACGCTACGACGGCTTCCTCCGGGACGAACTGCGCCAGGATCGATTTTTGCGGCAGACCTTCCGGGAGTGTCTCATTGAGGGCACGGTGGATTTCATCTTCGGCTGCGGCAATGCCCTGTTTGAAAACTGCGAAATCCGCTCCCTTCGTGACGCCCGGGACACGGGCTACATCGCCGCCCCCGCTCACAGTTTGAATCAAGCTGAGGGCTTCCTGTTCCGAAACTGCCGCCTGACCTGTGAGGAGGGCGTCACTCCCGGCAGCATTTACTTAGCCCGTCCCTGGCGGGATTACGGCCTGGTTCGCTTTGAGAACTGCACCCTGGACAAACACATTGCCCCGGCAGGCTTCGACAAATGGAACGACACCCACCGGGACAAAACAGCACGGTTCTATGAAATTCCCGCCCCCCAGGGCAGAGTGGATTGGATCAACCGGGAATAATGCCCGAAACGGCACACAATGCAGCAAATTGTTGTTTGTACACGCTATTCGTAGGGGCGGCTACCAGCCGCCCGCGCAGTACAAGCTGAAAATCGCA
>CAMCKD010000083.1 GCA_945875335.1 uncultured Clostridia bacterium
GCGCTCGGCCACCCTCCCCAGAGGGGAGGGCAAGGGTGCGGTAAACAACAATTTGTCCGTATGTTGCAACGATAAGCATATATAAAAATGCCCCGGCTTTTGCCGGGGCATCTGTGTTTATTGTATTAGAAGTAACGCTTGCTTGCCAGCTCGATCTGGCGGGTGGTCTCCTCGTAAACGCCGGGGAAGGTGGAAACAGCCAGGCCCTGGGAAGCGCCGGGGATGAAGTACAGCTTGCCGCACTCACGGCAGGCCCGGTCAACCTCTCTGGCCACATCGTCCACGGTCCAGCCGGGATAGTCGATGGTAGCGCTGTCAATGCCGCCCATGAAGGTGATTTTTCCGCCGTACTGCTTGATCAGCTCAGGGATATTGTTGCAGGTCATAACGCCCTGCCAGATGTCGATGCCCATGTCGATCATGTCGGGCACCAGGGTCGCGGCATAGGAGTCGGAGTGGTGGACGATCAGCTCCACGCCGTGGGCCTTGTAGTAGCCATAGACCTTCTCATAGGCGGGCTTCAGGAACTCACGGAACATGGCAGGAGACAGGAAGGTGGACTGCTGGCTGCCCCAGTCATCATGGTGGAACAGAGCGTCAGGCTTGATGTACTTGCAGATTTCCGCTGCCAAGTCCAGCTCGAACTGGGTCAGCACATCGATGATCTCGTGCATCTCATCGGGATACTCATAGAAAGCCATCAGGCAGTTCTGAATCTCGGTCAGATAGTGGCACTGCTCAAAGATGCCGGGGAAAACCGCGGAGGTGACGAAATACTCATTCCGGTCAACCTGCTCAGCCTTCTCGATGAAGGGCTCCCAAACCTGGGCATCATAAACCACCTGGGGCACCTTCAGATACTTCTGCCACTCCTCGATGTCCTTAATGACGATCTTCTCGGGGGTGTGGACGGGGAAAGCACCGGGGGTGCCAACGGGCCAGGAGCGGGTCACGCCCCAGGCGTTGACCACATTGTGCTCACCGGGCTTGGGAGAAGGATTGTGGATGGAGAAGCCATTGGGAATCTGCATGGCAAAGGCTTCATACTGGTTCACGAAGCGGTCAGGATTACCGCCATGAATGGTTTCCAGCAGATTTTGACGTTTTGTTAACATAGTTCTTCCTCCAATGTTTTCTATTTTGATCAATCCCATTGCGGGATGTGCAGTCCAAATTCTTTTGACACCAGTGCCCGCGCCTCGGCTTCATTGGAAACCGCTCTGGAAGTGGTTTCCCCCCGGCAGAAGGTGGTGCAAACATCCCCCACCAGGGAAATCCAACCATCCGGCTTGCACAGGTAGAGAATTTTCTTCTGGATAAAGGGAGAGCGGCAGTGGTTTGCATAGTAGCCGTTCAGCAGGGCAAAGTCCACATCCAGCCATGGCTCGTCCCGGAAGCGCAGCATTCTTGTCTGCTGCTGCCCGTCGAGATGGACAATCACGAAATCATCGTCCTCCCGATGCACCCGAAAGCTTTCATAGGTCAGGGTCTGAATGTTCGGATTTTCCAGGCAGAGGATCCCCTTGGGTCCCCGGCCGCCGAAGCCTACATCGCAGTACCACTTCTCCCGGCCAAACTCCACCACGATGCCGCGATGGGAAATGGCCCGGGGTTCCGGTCTGCCCATCAGAACCCGAACCCCCACCGGGTGGCAGGTGAATCCCAGTTCCTTCAGCAGAAGGTAGAATAGCTTGTTCAGCTCAAAGCAGTAGCCGCCTCGTCTGCAGGCAACGATTTTTTGGTAAAGCCCCTCGGGTTCCAGGGAGGGCTCCGTATGGGCTTCGGTCATTTCCAGAACCTCAAAGGGAACATGCTCCAAATGGGCTCTGGTCAATTCCATCAGCGACTGCGGCGTCAGCTCCTTGGGAGGCTTCGCGCAGATGCGGTTCAGATAGGTTTCAACAAAGCGATCAGACGAATTCATCATAGCAGCCTCATTGCCATGTGCCCCCGGTTTCCCGGAGACACATGGCCTAATGGGTTATTTTGATTACTTCGCGTCCAGCTCAGCCTGGCAGGCAGCGATCTTTTCGCGGGTCAGCTTGTAGCCAACGATCAGCAGAGCAGCACCGATGGCGCAGAGGATGGCGGGAACGAGGCCCAGAGCGATGGTCATACCCTGACGGGCAGTGCCCTCCAGAACCACACCAGCCTGCCAATTCACGGCAGCCAGGCAGGCGGCGACGATGGTGCCGCGCATGAACACGCCAACCTTCAGAGGCAGGTTCTGCAGACCCATGATCCAGCCTGCGGCGTTCTTGCCGGTCTTGTGGGTGGTGTAAACCACAGTGTCGGCATACAGAGCGGGGCTGATGGAGTAAGCGATGCCATAGAAGAACTGTGCCAGGGTCATCAGCGCGATGACAGCAATGGCGCTGCTGTAGGCTACGTAAATCAGAGCCAGGGAGACAGCCATGCCCACAAAGGAGATGATCGCAGTGGTACGGTTGGACAGAGCCTTGGCCAGATAACGGGTGGCGTAGGCGCCAACGATGGCAGCAACGCCAATGGCCAGCAGGTAGGGAGTCATCAGTCCGGGGTTGCCCATGGCATCACGGAAGTAGTAAATGGCAGCAGCGGCGGTGACGAACTTGACACACCACTTGGACAGGTCGGCCACCATCAGGATCATCAGCTGGGGATTGGCGAACAGGGACTTGAACATATCGGGGATGGAAACCTTGGCAGCCTTGGCCTTGGTATTGGCCTCGGTTTCGATTTCCTCGTAGCCCTCGGTCATTTTGAAGTGCGCGTAATAGCCCAGAACCATCAGAATGCCCAGGCAGAAAGCGGCAGCGGCGAACTTGTTGGCCTCACCAACCACGCCGGCCAGCAGGGTAGCCAGAGGCAGACCCAGGTAGGAGAACAGCAGAGAGCCGATGTTGTTCCAGGTGCCGCGGGAAGAAGCCAGAGTGGCGCGGTCTTCAGCGGTCTTGCCAACAACGGAAACCAGGGTAGCATTGGCAACATAGCCAATGTTCCAAACAACGTGGGAGGAGATGGCAGCGGCAATGATGATGATTGCGGAGAGCATTTCGTTGTCGCTGACACGGATGAACTGGAATGCGTACAGGAAGGGAACGATCCAGGGAACCAGAATCAGCCAGGAGCGGTAGCGGCCCCACTTCTTAGCTTTGGTGCCGTTCAGAATGCCGCCGTAAATCCAGGACAGGCAGGCATCCACAATGGAGAAGACGGAGTTGATCAAACCTGCAATGGCTGGGCTGAAGTTTGCCAGGTTGGTCAGGAAGGTCATGAAGTAGAATGTTTCAATGTTGCTCATCAGGTTGAAGCCTGCATCGCCAACACCAAACAGATACTTCAGAGAGGTGCTCAGACCTTTTTTCTGAGTTTCAGGGGTGTTCTTCGTTTCTTTCATAGAATTACCTCCAAGCTTTTTTATTGATCGCGCAGGGCGCGAAAAATGCGGAATTTTGTTACGCCGCCATCCCCGCAGGGAACAGCAGCACGGCAAACAGACCCGCAATCAGGATAGAAAGAATCATCCGTTCCAACCAAACAAGCAGAATGTGACTGAACTTCACGGGAACATCCGTTGCCATCAGGCAGGGAACAAAGCTGGCCAGGAAAATGATGGAGCTCACCGGCAGCACTGCCAGCATAAACCGCAGCCGCATACTCCAGCTGCCCACTGCCACCAGCAGCGCCGGGACTGTCACTTCCACCAGAGAGATCACCGCGCCGGTGGAGGCCACCGCCAGCTCCTCTCCCCGGAAGCCAAACAGCAGGAACAGAGGCCGGAACACATACCCCAGCCACTCCACCAGGGGCGTGAAGGAATAGAGCACAACGCCGAAGGTGGCAAAGAAGGCGGTGCCGGAAGCAACCGTTCCCAGAACGCCGAGAGTCTCTTTCATGATGTAGGCGATGCGCTTGCTCAGGCCCGCCTGGGTCTGGGTCTGATTTAGGCCCTCCTGCAGAGCGCTTCGCAGCAGATTCTTTTTGATGGGCTGCTCCGGGTCCGGGGTGACGCCCTCATAGAAATTATCCGGCACACGGCTCAGCGGCGGAATCCGCACGCCCACCAGGGTGACCAGCAGCGTCACCAGGAACGCGATCCAGAAATACAGGTTCCAATAGCTCTTGCCCCAGAGGCTGGCATTGGTCAGGCCGCTGATGTTTGCCAGAGCCAGCAGGAATCCCACCGACACGGTGGACATGCTGGTGCCGATCACCACAGCCTCCCGCTCTGTCATGCGGCCCTGCTTATACTGGTCGTTGATGGCGATGTGCCCCACAGAGAAATTGCCCAAAAAGGCGGAAACCATGATCACCGCCGCCCGGCCGGGGAGCTTGAACACCGGGCGCATGATGGAACGCACCAGAACGCCCACAAATTCCACCAGGCCATAGTCCACCAGCAGGGGCAGGAACAGGGAGGCCGCCGGGATGCTGATGCAGATGGTGACCAGAATGTTATCCATAATAAAGGTGCTGATGCTCTTGCCGCCCAGGGAATCCACGCCGTTAAAGAACCAGGACATCCAGCCGGGATGAACGCCGAAATAGAAATTGACGATCAGGAAGGACAGCAGAAGAAAGCCCACGATTTTGAAAACCGCAAAGGCGGCGGCAACCTTGGTGGTATGCCAGAACTTTCCGGGCCGCAGGAAGAACAAATCCACAATGCTGTACACACCGATGGCCCAGACCACAAAGGGCATGGCCTTGAAATTGCCGGTATACAGCGCTGCCTTCAGGAAGTTGGTAAAATGGGACACCAGCACATTGGACTGGGCTGCTACAGCGCCCCACTGCCAGGGCCCAATGAAAAATTGATAGGCGGGCAGGTTGAAATTGATAAAGAATGCGAAGACACCAAACAAGGAAAAAATGAGGAAACGAAGCCAGGTTTTGACCGAATAATCCGATACCGTTTTCATCCCTTCTACCTTCCTTTCCGAATCGATCGGCACCGCCATTTCTCAGACATAAGGAATCATCGTTACCGCCGTCAGGGGTTTCCATCGCAAATTCTTTGTGCAAAATCGATAAGTTCATAATACATTATCTGCGACATACTTGTCAAATAGAACCTTATATTTATGAACAATTCCTTATTTCATTAAAATTCGCCTATTGCTTTTCCTCATTTTTTAGGATAGAATAGGAATATCATCCACATCGACACAGGAGGTGCCCCATGTCCACAGAGCTCACATCCCCAGAATCCGGCATGCTGCTGAGCATGCAGATGGTGGCCGACCCATTGGCCGAGCTGCTCTGGGATTTTACATTGGAAACAACCGGCGACTGCCCCTCTCTGCGCTGCTGCCAGGTGTACTGCGGCCAGACATCATTGCAGGACGATACGCTCTATCTGATCCCCCAAGGAATGGGCGGGCTTTTCCCCGCAAACCAGTTCCGCTACATTGCCATCGATGATCTTTCCGGGGAAGCGCCCCACATCTGCAAGCTGCAGCAGCCATTTTTTGAGGTGATGAACGAGGTGGTGTCCACCTTCCAGCGCTATCATGATTTTGAAACCCAGCTCAACCAGATCGTCACCGGCGGCGGAACTCTGGTTGATCTTTGCCGGGCCGGAAGCGCTTTTTTTCAGAACCCAATTTACATTCATGACAATATGTTCTCCGTCATCGCCCTTTCTTCCAAAGTGGAGGGCATGCTGAAATTTGAGTACAACGAGCGAAACGGCAAGCTTTACATCCCCCTCTGGCTGATCAACGAATTCAAGTACGACGAAAACTACCAGAAAACCCTGGAATACAAAACTGCCGGCATCTGGGACAACGAGCAGTATCCCTATACCATGCGCAGCCTCTATGTGAACCTGTACAGCCGAAATGTCTACTGCGGCAGACTGCTGATCAATGAGATCAGGACATTGCTGCTCCCCAGTCAATTCCGGGCGGCGGAATATCTGGCACGGTATGCCGTCAAGCTGATTCAGCGGGACGAGGCGGATGCCAACCACAAATACTGGGGGCTCCAGGATACCTTTATTGATCTGCTGTCCGGCGTGCCCGTGGACAACCGGGATCTGCAGACCACCCTGAACATCCTCAACTGGAATCCACTGGACACCTATCTGTGCATCAAAATCCGAAACCAGAGCGAGGATTTGTCCGTCCGGGCGGACTCGGCGCTGAACAATACCCTGTCCTCCCGGATTCAGGGCTATTTCAGCTTTAACTATCAGAAGCTGCTGTGTGTCGTGATCAACACCTCCCAGCCGGGCACCGACCAATATACCCTGCGCAGCATTCTCGCGCCGCTGGTTCGTGACAGCTGCATGTATGTGGGCATTTCCAACCCGGCAGAGGGCATCCACGCACTCCACGCAGGCTTCCTTCAGGCGGACATCGCCCTGCAATATATTATAGAAGAGGACAGCAGCCAGTGGATCGTCTCCTTTGCGGAGTGCGCCCTGCACTACATCCGAAGCCAGGCCGTCCGGGAAATTCCGGCGGAAATGCTTTCTGACCATGTTCTTCTGTCCATCCTCCGCTATGACCGGAAAAACGACACACCCTATTTCAACACCCTGCGCTCCTATCTGATTCACGAGCGGAACATCCCCAAAACCGCCGAAGCCCTGATCATCCACCGCACCACTCTGACCTATCGTCTGCAAAAAATCAGTGAAACCTTCAATCTCAATCTGGACGACCCCTACCAGCGGCTGTACCTATTGTTCTCCTTCTTCCTGCTGGACACCGCCGGGTATGTGGGATAATATCATGTGCACATCAGCTCAACAAATTGTTGTTTGGCGCACCCTTGCCCTCCCCTCTGGGGAGGGTGGCCGAGCGCCAGCGAGGTCGGGAGAGGTGTCGTCGGTTAAATCGTACCAGTAACCAACGTTTGACACCCCCTCAGCCCCAGTGTGCGCACTGGGGCAGCTCCCCCAGAGGGGGAGCCAAGGGTACTCTGCAAACAACAATTTGCCGGTATGCTGACAAAACCGATACACCCATGAAAAAACCTCCCTGACCGGCAAAAATCAGGGAGGTTTGTTTTCTCGCTTCCGTTGGAGGCGGTTCAGGAAGGATTACGCGTCAAGGCCTGCGTGGTAGCCCATGTAGATGGCGTTGGTGATGTTGGAAACCCGGACGCAGTCGCCGATTTCCCGCACCCAGGGAGCACAGCTGCGAAGGGCCATCACATCATCCCGGTTGGAGCGCTGACCCACGGCGCAGACCACGGTGGCACCGGGAATCAGAACCTCTTCTCCCTCGGAGTTCCGGGCAAGCAGACCCTCCTTGGTGACCTGCAGGCCGGTATGGTTCAGGTGCACGGTGGTGTACTTGTCCACCTGCTGCATCAGGATGGGACGATGGCGGATGTTGCAGTCCACAGCCAGAGCGTCCCGCATTTCCACGATGTGAACCTTCTTGCCCTCCATGCCCAGATGCACGGCGCACTCGCAGCCAGCCAGGCCGCCGCCCAATACCACCACCGTGTCAGAAACCTTGTCCTTTTCCAGATAGTAGTTGTTGACGATCACCACGTTGTCGCCATCCATGCCGGGAAGGGGCGGAACGATGGGCTTGCTGCCAACCGCCAAAATCATGGCCTGGGGCTCCAGCTGCTCCAGCAGCTCCGGGGTTGCGGGGGTATTCAGGCGAACCTCCACACCGGCAAGCTCCATCTGCCGCTCCAGGGTCAGGCCAAGCTGATACATCTCATACTTGAAGGGGATGGCCTGTTCGCTTTTCAGGATGCCGCCCAGCTTGTCGCTCTTTTCCAGCAGCGTCACCTGATGTCCCCGCTGGGCAGCAGTCAGAGCCGCCTTCATACCGGCGACACCGCCGCCGACTACCACCACCCGCTTGCGGACGGCGGCAGGGGTCACTTCCGTTCCTTCGCATTCCCGGCCAATCAGAGGATTCACGGCGCAGCGGCGGGTTCCCGTGGTGGGACGCTCCGCCATGCAGGTGAAGCAGCGCAGGCAGCGGACGATCTCGTCCTCCCGGTTTGCCATGACCTTGTTGGGCAGCTCCGGGTCAGCCAGCAGCGCACGGGCCATTTCCACCACGTCCGCCTTCCCGGAGGCGATGATCTCCTCCATCTGGGCGGGATCGTTCAGGGCACCCAGGGTGGCAACGGGCACCTTGACGTGCTTTTTGATCTCCGCCGCCAGGTACACATTGGCGCCGTGGGGGGCGAACATGGGCAGATGGGTGTTGAAGAAGCCGAACTGATAGGAACCGGCGGAAACATGGATCATATCCACCAGATCCTCCAACCCCTTGGCAATTTCCACACCGTCTTCCAGGGTATAGCCGCCCTCGAACAGCTCGGAGCCGCTCATGCGAAGCTCAATGGGGAAGCCGGGACCCACAGCCTTGCGAACGCTGGTCAGCACCTCCCGGGCCAGACGCAGACGGTTTTCAAAGGAGCCGCCGTACTCATCGGTACGATGGTTGAAGGCGGGGGACAGGAACTGGTTGATGAGCCAGCCGTGACCGGCATGCACCATCACCATCTGGAATCCGGCCCGTTTGGCCAAGGCTGCGGTATCGCCATAGGCCTTGACGATGTCCTGAATCTGCTCCTTGGTCAGAGCCTTTACGGGAATGCCATCGGGGCGCACCCAGTCGCTGGGGCCGAACTGGGTCAGTCCCTTTTTCTTATCCTTGTCCACCAGATAGGTGCCAGCGTACTGGCCGGAATGGCTCAGCTCCACGCTGGCAATTGCGCCATGACGGTTGATGGCATCGGCGGTGAAGGTCCAGCTGGCAAGGCAGCCGGGAGTGGTCAGGTTCAGGTGGAACATGTGGGAGGCGTCGGTCTCAGGATGCACCACCAGCTCACTGGCGGTGACAGCAGCAGCGCCGCCCTTGGCGCGAAGCTCATAGAAGCCGGGGGTTCTGGGGCCCACGCAGCAGTCCGCCGTGATATCCGTGCCGCCCATGGGTGCGGAGAACATCCGATTGCGGAAGGTGACCCGGCCCAGAGTGATGGGCTTGCAGAGGTTGGGGTACTTTTGAATCATGGTTGTCCCTCCAAACTTTTTTAGATATAAGATATGAGATATGAGATATAAGATAATATGCTTATCGGTTTGACTCAGCAGAGTGGAAAATTGTTGTTTGCGCACCAGCCACTGTAGGGGAGGCTCTTAGCCTCCCGCCAGGTTTGTCAACTGAGTGTT
>CAMCKD010000084.1 GCA_945875335.1 uncultured Clostridia bacterium
CTGCGCGGGCGGCTGGTAGCCGCCCCTACGAATGGCGTGTGCAAACAACAATTTGATACTGCCAACAAGGGCAAAACTCAGTCCTTTTCCTCCACCGGCAGGCGGGAAATGACGGGCTTGCCGTCCCGGTCCAGCAGGGGGGTTAAACCGCCTGCGTAGCCGGAGGCGTGGAAGAAATAGTTCACGCCGGTTTGGGTGTCCACCCAGATTTCCGATACGGTCATCATGCCGTCGGAATACACCTTTACAAATCTCTTTTCTGCCATTTTTGTTTCCTTCCTTTCTTATAGGATGCCGAACAGCTTTGCCAGCACGATTGCCGCGCTCAGCAGGAGGTAAATTCCGCCGCTTACCCGGATGGAAATCAGCGCGAAGTCAGTGGGCTCTCCGTCTTTCACTGTGAACATATGTTGAAGCTGCCAAATTGTTTCCGGGGCGGCCACACAGAAAATGCCCAGCACCAGAAAGAGAATTGCTGTTAATAACATCGCTGTTATGCCTTTCTAAAAATGGGGCGGCAAGCGCCGCCCCAAGGTTCAGGAAATTTACTGCTTGGCGCTTTCCACAATGCCGTTTGCAAGACCCACCAGGCCCTGCATTTCGCTGGGGATGATGATCTTGGTGGCCTGCCCGTCGGCCACCTTCTGCATGGCCTCGATGGCTTTCAGCTTCAGAACATTGTCGTTGGGAGCCTTCTCGTTCAGCATTTCCAGGGAATCCGCCAGCGCCTGCTGCACCGCACGGATGGCGGCTGCCTCGCCGTCGGCTCTCAGGATGGCGGCCTGCTTTTCGGCCTCGGCTCTCAGAATGGCGGCTTCCTTTTCGGCGGAGGCCTTCAGAATGGCGGATTCCTTTTCGCCCTCGGCAATCAGGATGGCGGACTTCTTCTGACCCTCGGCCTGGAGGATGGACTGGCGGCGGTCACGCTCGGCCTTCATCTGCTTCTCCATGGAGTTCTGGATGTCGGCAGGGGGCAGGATGTTTTTCAGCTCCACCCGGTTGACCTTGATGCCCCAGGGGTCGGTGGCCTCGTCCAGGATGGCCCGCATCTTGGTGTTCACCACGTCCCGGGAGGTCAGGGTCTGGTCAAGCTCCAGGTCGCCGATGATGTTTCGCAGGGTGGTGGCGGTGAGGGTCTCCATGGCCATCATGGGCTGCTCCACGCCGTAGCAGTAGAGCTTGGGGTCGGTGATCTGGAAATAGACCACCGTGTCGATCTGCATGGTCACGTTGTCCTTGGTGATGACGGGCTGGGGGGGATAGTCCAGCACCTGCTCCTTCAGGCTGACCTTCCGGGCCACCCGGTCAATGAAGGGAACCTTGAAGTGCATGCCCACGCCCCAAACGGTATGGAAGCCGCCCAGCCGCTCGATGACGTAAGCCCGGGACTGCTGCACCACCTTGATGTTGGGAATGACCAGCAGGATGATTGCCGCGAGAATGATGATAAAGATGATCATGTTGTTACCTCCAAAATATTATTTTGATACGGTGGGAACCTTGACGGGGGAGACGAACACCTTCACGCCCTCCACCCGGTCTACCACCACCTGGGTGCCGGCCGAAATGGGAGCGCCGGAGCTGCTGCGGGCCGTCCAGGTCATGGCCCCCAGCTTCACCTGGCCCTGATAGGCCACGTTGTCAATGCTTTCGGTGACCAGCCCCTGGGTGCCCGGGATGCTGTCCACATTGGTCTTGGTGGTTTTCGCGTACTTGCGCAGCATGGGCCGCAGCAGCGCCAGCAGAGCGCCGGATACCACCAGGAACGCCGCCACCTGGAGCCAGAACGCCGCCCCCAGCAGCCCAAGAATCAGCGCCGCAGCCGCGCCAAAGGCGAACCACAGACTGACCATGGCCACCGTGCAGCCCTCCAGCACCAGAAAGCCCAGCGCCAGCACTGCCCACAGAACGATGGATGAACTTACCATTGAAACACCTCCTGTTTCTTTTTGATGATATGATAATATCACATGGTCATATGATTGTCAATAGCAATTTTAAGATTATTTCAAAGAATTTTCGCCCCCGGTTTTCCCAGCGCCACTGTAGGGGAGGCTCTCAGCCTCCCGCCAGGCCACAAACCTGAGTGTTTGCTTGAATGGAACAATGTTCAGCGTGGTACGGATTCGCCCTTCCTGGTTGATAGCTGAAAGCCTGTACTGCGCGGGAGGCTACGAGCCTCCCCTACAGTGGCGTGTGCAAGAAACAACAATTTATCGGGGGCAATAATCGAATAGCAATATTTGGAATTCAATTATTGCTATGGAAAAATAAGCGAAAAAGGGGTAAAACAGGAGGAATAGCACAAATTTGCTGTTTGAATGCGATAATCTTGAGATGAACCGAAAAGGGCTTCGGCAATGTGAACAAGAAAAAGGAGGGGCAATGGTAAGAAATGCCGAATCTTTTGTGGCGGGCTTGACTTTTCTGTACAAGCATGTATAATAAGCTCAAACGAAATCGTTTAAGCATCTCCGTGATTTCGACATACTGACGAAAAGGGACGTCCCTTTTTCCGTTTCATCTATGGGATGAAATGATGGTTTCTGCCGTAGTTATTGCCAGAAGGCTTTAACATATTTTATTAGGAGGAAAACACACATGAAAAAGATTCTTGCCCTCGTTCTGGCTGCTGTGATGGTGTTCGGCATGATGTCCGTCACCGCTATGGCAGACAGCAAGATCACTGTGAACCTGTGGTCTTTCACCGACGAAATCCCCGGCATGATGACGAAGTTCCTGGAAGCTCATCCTGAACTGGCTGAGAAGTTCGAGGTCAACACCACCATCATCGCCACCACCGACGGCGCTTACCAGCCCGCTCTGGACGCTGCTCTGGCCAACGGCGAAGTGGACCTGTACGCCGCTGAGGCTGCCTTCGTTCTGAAGTATGCTCAGGGCGACGCCTCCGAGTACGCCGCTCCCTACGCCGATCTGGGCATCGATGTGGACGCTGCTCTGGCTGAGGCCAACATCGCTCAGTACACCGTTGACATCGGCACCCGTCCTTCCGACAACGCTCTGGTCGCTCTGGGCTACCAGGCCACCGGCGGTGTCTTCATCTATCGCCGCTCCATCGCTCAGGACGTTTGGGGCACCGATGATCCCGCTGTCGTCGCTGAGAAGATCGGCGCCGGCTCCGGCAGCTGGGATGCCTTCTTCGCTGCTGCTGAAGAGCTGAAGGCCAAGGGCTACGCCATTGTTTCCGGCGACGGCGACATCTGGCACGCAGTTGAGAACTCCTCCGCCACCGGCTGGATCGTGGACGACGCTCTGAACATCGATCCTTCCCGTGAGGCTTTCCTGGACCTGTCCAAGAAGCTGGTTGACAACGGCTACCATCACGACACCACCGACTGGCAGGAAGGCTGGTTCGCCGACATGAAGAAGGACGGCGGCGTTCTGGGCTTCTACGGCCCCGCTTGGCTGATCAACTACACCCTGGCTCCCAATGCCGGTGAGGGCGACAACTCCTCCGCTGGCGACTGGGCTTGCTGCGCTCCCAACATCGGCTTCTTCTGGGGCGGCACTTGGCTGCTGGCTGGCAAGAACGTTGTGGGCACCGAGAAGGCTGAGTTCGTCCGTGACTTCATCAACTGGGTCACCCTGGACGCCACCGAGGACGGCCTGCAGTATAAGTGGGCCAACGGCACTCTGAACGGCGAAGGCGGCACCAAGGACTGCGTTGCTTCCGGCACTGTCATGGCCAAGTCCAACGGCGAGCTGGAGTTCCTGGGCGGCCAGAACATGTTCGACGCTTTCGTTCCCGCCAATGCTTACGCCAACGGCAAGAACCTGACCCAGTACGACGAGACCATCAACACCGCATGGCGTGATGCCGTCCGTCAGTACGCTCATGGCCAGGTCTCCCGTGACGAAGCCATCGAGAACTTCAAGACCACTGTTTCCGATACTCTGGGCCTGGATGTTGGCTAATCGGTTAGCAGCTTGAATTCCATAATCTAATTGCCGTGGGGATAGGCAGCTTCGGCAGCCTATCCCCAATCGGTATATGAAAGACAAGGGGGCGTGCGTACATATGAAAAAGACGAAAAGCTTCAGCTATGCCAAGTATGGTTATCTATTTTCCATTCCATTCGTTGTGGCGTATCTGATTTTCTCTCTCTATCCCACCATCAACACGGTCGTTCTTGGCTTCACAGACGCCAAGGGCATGGCCGGCCTGACCAATTGGCATTTTCTTCCCTTTGAAGACCTTTTTAAGAACTTCACTACCGTTTTGAATGCTCCGACTTTCAGAAAATCTCTGGTCAATACCATGATTCTGTGGATTCTGAACTTCATTCCTCAGATTTCTCTGGCGCTGCTGCTCACCGCGTGGTTTACCTCCAAGCGCAATGAGCTGCGGGGGCAGGGTTTCTTCAAAGTCGTGTTCTATATGCCGAATATCATCACCGCGGCATCCATTGCCATCCTGTTCAAGGCGCTGTTTGCATATCCTGTGGGCCCTGTCAACAGCCTGCTGACCAATCTTGGCTTGACGGACGAGGCAATCAATTTCACCACCATGGTCTGGCCCACCCGGGGCATCATTGCCTTCATCCAGTTCTGGATGTGGTATGGCAATACCATGATCGTTCTGGTTTCCGGCGTGCTGGGCATTAACCCCGACCTCTATGAGGCGGCTGAGCTGGATGGCGCGACCTCCAGCCAGATGTTCTGGAAGATCACCATGCCCAATCTGAAAACCATCCTGCTGTATACGCTGATCACCAGCATGATCGGCGGCCTGAATATGTACGATATTCCCAAGCTCTTCAACGACGGCAACCCCGCCAACTCCACCATGACCACCAACGTGTTCATCTACAAGCAGGCCTTCAGCGGCAGCTATCTGTATGCCCGGGCAGCCGCAGCCTCCGTTATTATGTTTATCATCATTGCCATCCTGTCCGTGCTTGTGTTTATGATGTTCCAGGACTCCGACAAGAAGATGGAAAGAGCAGCAAAGCGTGCGGCGAAGCGCGCGGCAAAGAAAGAGGTGGGTTAATATGGCAAAGAAATCCATTGGCATCCGCCGTACACCCGGCCAGAAGGCTTTCCGGGTATTTGCCTATGTTTTGTGCATTTTCCTGGCTTGCCTGAGCCTTTTCCCCTTCATCATCATGCTGGTCAACGCCACCCGTGACACGCCCAGCATTCAGAGCAACCCCATTTCCTTCCTCTTTGGAACCAATCTGAAGCGAAACTTTGAAATTCTTACCAGCAAGGACATGTTCAGCCCCTGGGTGGGTCTGAAAAACTCCCTGATTATTTCCGTGTGTGCCACTGCTCTGACGGTTTATTTCTCCACCCTGACGGCCTATGCCCTGGTTGCCTATGAGTGGAAGCTGAAGGGTCCCTTCTTCGCTCTGATTCTGGCGGTTATGATGATTCCTGCCACGGTTACCTCCATCGGCTTCTATCAGTTCATGTACCGCATCAAGTGGACCAATAACCTGCTGCCCCTGATCCTGCCTGCCATCGCGGCACCCGGCACGGTGTTCTTTATGCGGCAGTTCATGATCCCCGCTCTGCCCATGGAGATTGTCCAGTCCGCCCGGGTGGACGGTGCTTCCGAGTTCCGCACCTTCAATCAGATCGTGCTGCCCATCATGAAACCCGCCATGGCAACTCAGGCCATCTTCGCCTTCGTAGCAAGCTGGAATAACCTCTTTATCCCTCAGATCCTGCTGACCAAGAAGGAAGTGTACACCATGCCCATCATGGTGTCCCTGCTGAACGGCGATATCTACAAGGTGGAGTACGGCGCCATTTACCTGGGCATCCTGCTCACCGTGCTGCCCATCTTCGTCATTTATTTCGCCCTGTCCAAGTACATCATTGCCGGCGTTGCCCTGGGCGGTGTGAAGGAGTAATTCCATGAATGCCAGATGGCAGGATACTCCCGCAGCCGTGTTTCTCAGGCTGCTGGCGGATTTGATGATCGTCAACCTGCTGGCGCTGATTTGCTCCTTTGGGGTGATTTCCATTGGGGCTTCCCTGAGCGCCATGTATGCCGTCCTGTTCCGGCGGGAATGGAGTGAGGGCATGGTGGACGCCATCAAGACATTTTTCAGAGCCTTTGCCGGCAATTTCTTCAAGGCAACCGCGCTGGAGCTGATCGTTGCTCTGGCAGCTGCGGTGGCTGGGGTGGATGTGTGGTTCGCCGTGAATTCGGAGCAGCCGCTGAGAACCGTCTATCTGGTGGTGGGGACGATCATCGCCCTGTTGGCGCTGGTTCTGTTCGTTATGGCCTTCCCCCAGCAGTCCATTTACCGCAATTCCATATGGAACTACCTGAAAAACAGCATCATGCTGGCGTTGTGCGCCCCCGGTCAACTGCTGCTGGCGCTGGCAGCCTGGATTCTTCCTTGGTATCTGGCCTTCTCCATCCCGGAGATCATCACCCAGTTCGGTGTACTGTACCTACTGTGGGGCTTTTCCTTCCCGGCCTGGTGCACGGTGAAGCTGCTGAAAAAGGTATTTGACCGAACCAAACAGGACGACGAGGAAACTTGAACAAACCCCAACCGGCGGCGGCACCCATGCCACCGCCGGTTTCGCAAGAAAAGCGGCAAAACGGTAAATTGTTGTTTATGCGACGAACCATTCGTAGGGGCGGCTATTAGCCGCCCGCCAGGTTAGATGCCTGAGTGTTTGGTTGAATGGTACAAATGTGGGAAACTGGCGCGAATTCGCCCGACATTTCTTTTGATTTTCAGCTTGCACTGCGCGGGCGGCTGGTAGCCGCCCCTACGAATGGCGTGTACAATGAACAACAATTTATCAGCATAACACCCAATGCAATCAATCCTATCCCAGGATTTCTATTGAAACGAAAGGAGAGACATCATGAATCGAGAGGAAGCGAAAAAGAAGGCCCAGGCGCTGGTGGCGCAGATGGATGTGCTGGAAGCAGCCGCCCAGCTGAGCTACGATGCACCGGCCTTGGATCGTTTGAATATTCCCGAATACAACTGGTGGAACGAGGCCCTTCACGGCGTGGCCCGGGCCGGTGTGGCCACCAGCTTCCCCCAGGCCATCGGCATGGCAGCGGCCTTCGACCCGGAAATGGTGGAGCGCCTGGGCGACATCGCCGCCACCGAGGGCCGGGCCAAGTATAATGCCCTGTCGAAAAAGGGTGACCGGGACATCTACAAGGGTCTGACTTTCTGGTCTCCCAACATCAACATTTTCCGTGACCCCCGCTGGGGCCGGGGCCATGAGACCTACGGCGAAGACCCCACCCTCACCACGGAGCTGGGCAAGGCCTACATCCGGGGCCTCCAGGGCAGCGGAGAATACATGAAGACCGCCGCCTGCGCCAAGCACTTTGCCGTCCACTCCGGCCCCGAGGCGGAGCGGCACCATTTCAACGTCAATCCCACCAAAAAGGACATGGAGGAAACCTACCTTCCCGCCTTTGAAGCGGCGGTGAAGGAGGCGGATGTGGAATCCGTCATGGGTGCCTACAATGCGGTGAATGGCTACCCCTGCTGCGGCAGCCCGGAGCTGCTGCAGGAATACCTGCGGGAGAAGTGGGGCTTCCAGGGCCACGTGGTCTCCGACTGCTGGGCCATCCGGGATTTCCATGAAAATCACCACTATACCGACACCCCCGCCCAGTCCAGTGCCGCCGCCCTGAAAGCGGGCACCGACCTGAACTGCGGCTGCACCTACCGCTGCCTGCTCACCGCCCTGGCCCAGAAGCTGATCACCGAGGACGATATCCGCCAGGCCGCTGTCCGGCTCTTCACCACCCGGTATCTGCTGGGCATCATGGACGGGCAGGAAACCGAATTTGACAAAATCCCCTACTCCAAAGTAGAGTGCAAAGAGCATATCTGCGCTGCCATCGAAGCGGCGGAAAAGGGCATTGTCCTTCTCAAAAACGACGGCATTCTCCCCCTGAACAAGGAAAAGCTCACTTCCATCGGCGTGGTGGGCCCCAATGCCAACAGCCGCATTGCCCTCATCGGCAACTACCACGGCACCTCCTCCCGCTACATCACCGTGCTGGAGGGCATCCAGGACGAGGTTGGGGACGACGTTCGTGTCTACTACGCCGAGGGCTGCCACCTCTTCAAGGATCGGGTGGAGAACCTGGGTCAGCCCAATGACCGAATTGCCGAGGCGTTGGTTGTTGCTGACCAGTCCGATGTGGTGGTTCTGGTGCTGGGCCTGGACGAGACACTGGAGGGCGAGGAAGGCGACACCGGCAACGCCGATGCCTCCGGCGACAAGCTGAGTCTGCTGCTGCCCGAAAGCCAGAGAAAGCTGGCTGCGGCGGTGCTGGATTCCGGCAAGCCGGTGATCCTCTGCCTGATGGCGGGCAGCGCCATCGACATCAGCGACATCGCCGACCGGGCCGCTGCCGTGGTGCAGCTGTGGTACCCCGGTGCCCGGGGCGGCAAGGCGGCGGCGGATATCCTCTTCGGCAAGCGCTCCCCCTCCGGCAAGCTGCCTGTGACCTTCTATTATGAGAGCGCCCTGGAGGAAATGCCCGCCTTCACGGATTACTCCATGAAAAACCGCACCTACCGCTATTACACCGGCAAGGCGCTGTACCCCTTCGGCTACGGCCTGACCTACGGCGACACCAAGGCCCTATCCGTCACCTTCGACGGGAAGCAGGCCAGGGTGCTGGTGCGCAACGACGGTGTGGATACCGAGGATGTGCTGCAGCTCTACATCCAGGATATGGCCTCCCCGGACGCTGCGACGAACCCCAAGCTCTGCGCCTTCCAGCGAATCCACCTGGCAGAGGGCGAGGAAAAGGAAATCACCCTGCCCCTCCCCGCCAGAGCCTTCCAGGTCTGCAATGAGGACGGCCAGTGGGTATCCGGCAGCGGCAAATGGACGCTGTACGCCTCCTTCGGCCAGCCCGATGCCAGAACCCAGGAGCTCACCGGCAATAAAGCTGCCTCCTGCGTCATCGAATAAATCAAAACGGAGCCTCCCAAAATCGGGAGGCTCCAAAATTTTTTGCACCAGCCATCGTAGTAGGTTGTAAAACCTAAAAGTTGATGTCAGTGAGATGAAGATATAAGATAT
>CAMCKD010000085.1 GCA_945875335.1 uncultured Clostridia bacterium
GATTTTCAGCTTGTACTGCGCGGGCGGCTGGTAGCCGCCCCTACGAATGGCGTGTACGATAAACAACAATTTTCACATACGCCGGATGAAGCCCATCAGCGTATGGTGAAGGATTGGAGGAAATCATGAACAAACAGGAGCTCACCGCCATGGTGGCGGAGATATTGGGGCAGATGGGCCGGGAGCCCACGGTGAAGGCCAGCGACTACCATCCCACCGCCCCCCAGCCCAGGCAGACCGATTCCGGCTACTCGGACGGGGATTTTGTGCCGGATGTGACGGCGCTGAACCTGAGAAAGCTCTACCTGGTGGAGCACCCCGAAAAGCCCGACCAGTTCCGGCTTCTCAAGGAGAAGACCCCTGCCCGCCTGGGCTGCGGCAAGGCAGGGGCCAGATACAAAACTCTGACCATGCTCCGCTTCCGGGCGGATCACGCGGCGGCTCAGGACACGGTGTTCTCCCAGGTGCCGGAGGATTTCGCGGTGAAAAACGGCATGGTGGAAGTCAAGACCCGGTGCCGGGATAAGGACGAATACCTGACCCGCCCGGACTTGGGCCGGTGCTTCGATGAGGAAAACGCCCAGAAAATCCGCTCTGCGGTACGGAATACCCCCCGGGTGCAGCTGGTGGTGGGGGATGGGCTTTCCTCCGCCGCCATCTGTGCAAACGCCATGGACTGCGTGGCCGCCATCCGGGACGGGCTGAAGCTCCGGGGCATTGAGACGGGTTCGCCCCTCTTCGTCCGCTACTGCCGGGTGGGGGCGGGGGACGCCATCGGGGACATCACCGGCTGTGAGCTGGTGTGCATGCTGGTGGGAGAGCGGCCCGGCCTGGTGACGGACAAGAGCATGTCCGCCTATATCACCTACCGGCCCCGCACCGGGGTGCTGGAATCCGCCCGGACGGTGGTCAGCAACATCCACGCCCAGGGCACCCCCGCTGTGGAGGCTGGGGCCCACATCGCGGGGCTGCTGGAAACCATTTTGAAGAAGAAGGTCTCCGGCGTGGCCCTGCATTTGGAGGAAGGGGCATGATTCCCGTCAAGGTGCTGGCGGTGCGGTATCTGGCCAACGCCTCCCCTGCCCTTTGCCGGGAGCTGGGGATACCCGAGGGCTGGCCGTCCCTTGCCATGCTGACCACGGACTGCGACGACGCCACCTATATTGCCCTGGACGAGGCCACCAAGGCGGCGGAGGTGGAGGTGGGCTACAGCCGAAGCTTCTACGCCGGAGCCGCCAACGCCTCCACCCCCAACGCCGGGGAGGTCATCGGCATTCTGGCAGCCAAAACCCCCGGCGGAGCCCGCAGCGGCATGGAGGCGGCCCTGGCGGCGCTGAGCCGGGTGGGCTTCGAGGACTTGAACGGTGTTCCCTGTCTTTCCCACACGGTCAGCAGCGTGGGCTCCTTCCTGGCAGCGGAGGCGGGGGTTCCCCTGGGCAGCGCCATTGCCTACCTGATCGCCCCGCCGTTGGAGGCCATGTATGGGATGGATGCGGCGTTGAAGGCGGCGGAGGTGAAGCTGTGCAAGCTCTATGCGCCCCCCAGCGAAACCAATTTCGGCGGCGGCCTGCTCTCCGGCACCCAATCCGCCTGCGCCGCTGCCTGCGCCGCCTTCCGAGAGCGGGTGGCAGAAGTGGCAGCGCAGCCAAGGGAATAGGCCAAGATTGCTGTGAAAAATTGTTGTTTAGCGCTTCGTAGGGCGGTTTTCTGACCCCGCCGAAACGTAATGAGACGAAAGCACTTTCGTTGAATCGTACCAGGGCAAAATGCGCAACCTAGTCGGCGGGGTCATGACCCCGCCCTACGAAAGCGTGCTGTAAACGACAATTTACCACTATAATGGCAAAGTCGATCATACAAAATCAATGATAACGAAAGGAACGAACAGTATGGACACAAATGCTTTGGGAATGATTGAAACCAAGGGCCTGGTGGGGGCCATTGAGGCGGCGGACGCCATGGTGAAATCCGCCAATGTGCAGCTCATCGGCAAGGAGCAGGTGGGCGGCGGTCTGGTCACCGTGATGGTGCGGGGCGACGTGGGCGCGGTGAAGGCGGCCACGGATGCCGGGGCGGCGGCGGCGGAAAAGGTGGGCGAGCTGATCTCCGTCCATGTGATTGCCCGGCCCCATGTGGAGGTGGACAACATCCTGCCCAAGAGCAAGCCCCTGGCCGGCGGGACGGAATAATGCTCTACACCGAGGAAGCGGCCCGGGATAACATCCGCACCCGGGAGGGGCGGCGGGTGTTCTTCCTGGGGAAAAATGACCGTCTCACCAGCGCCGCCCGGGATTTTCTGGCCCGGGAGCGGATCGAGATTCTCCCGGCGGAGGAGGCAAAGCCTCAGCGCTACCGGCTGCTGGGGGGCGGCTTCCTGGAGGAAAAGCCGGAGCACATGACCCATCTGGACGGCACCACCCTGGTTCCCAAGACCCATCCCCGGATCCTCTTCCGGGGAAAGCTGGATTCCCTGGAGGCAAGGCTGCTGCTTTGCCGGTTGGAGGTGCCGGAATTTGACCGGGAGCTGGGGGAAATCCTGGACTACACCCGTCGCCTTTTGCGCTGGGAGGTGCTGGGGCAGCCGGTGGAGGAGGGCAAGCTCTTGGGCCTGACGGAGCAGGAGCTGCGCCGCCGGAGCCACTTCCCCCAGGACTACTACGGCCAGCCCCATTTCATGCCGGAGGCCTCCGACGGGAAACGGATGATTCATCTGAACCTGGCAAGAACCGCCGCCCGGGAGGCGGAGCTGGCGGCAGCGGCAGCCTTCACCGGGCCGGAGGGTACCGTCACCAGGCCGGACTTGATACGGGCCATGAACCGGCTGAGCAGCGCCATTTATCTGCTGATGATTCGGCAGAAAGGAAACGAGGGAACATCATGAAGCTGAAAACCACCCTTTTGGGAAAGACATATACCTTCCGGGACATCAAGCAGGTTTTGGCCAAGGCCAACGAGGAAAAAACCGGGGACAAGCTGGCAGGGCTGGCGGCGGAGTCTGCCCAGGAGCGGGTAGCCGCCAAGGTGGTGCTGTCCGCCCTGACCCTGGAAGACCTGCGGGAGAACCCAGCGGTGCCCTATGAGCAGGACGAAGTGACGAGAATCATCCAGGACGATGTGAACGAGGCGGTGTACAACCGCATCCGCCGCTGGACCGTGGCGGAGCTGCGGGAGTGGCTGCTGGCGGAAACCACCACCGGGGCGGACATCCGCAAGCTCAGCCGGGGGCTCACCAGCGAGATGGTGGCGGCGGTGTGCAAGCTGATGGGCAATCTGGACCTGATTTACGCGGCCAACAAAATCACCGTCACCGCCCACTGCAACACCACCATCGGCCTGCCCGGCACCCTGAGCTGCCGTTTGCAGCCAAATCACACCACCGACGACCCGGAGGGCATCACCGCCTCGGTTTTGGAGGGGTTGTCCTTCGGCGCGGGGGACGCGGTGATCGGCCTGAACCCCGTCACCGACTCCCCGGAGCAGGTGGGCAAGATTCTCCGCCGGTTCCAGGAGATCAAGGAGCATTGGGCCATTCCCACCCAGATTTGCGTGCTGGCCCATGTGACCGCTCAGATGAAGGCGGTAAAAAAGGGCGCCCCCTGCGACCTGATCTTCCAATCCATCGCCGGCAGCCAGAAGGGCAACGAGGCCTTCGGGTTCTCGGCGGCGACTTTGGAGGAGGCCCGCCAGCTGCTTTTGAAGCAGGGCACAGCGGAGGGGCCCAACGTCATGTATTTTGAAACCGGCCAGGGCAGCGAGCTTTCTTCCAATGCCCATTTCGATACCGACCAGGTGACCATGGAGGCCCGGTGCTACGGCTTTGCCAAGCGCTTCGCGCCCTTCCTGGTGAACACGGTGGTGGGCTTCATTGGCCCGGAATACCTGTACGATGCCCGCCAGGTGACCCGGGCGGGGTTGGAGGACCACTTCATGGGCAAGCTCACCGGCATCCCCATGGGCTGCGACTGCTGCTACACCAACCACATGAAGGCCGACCAGAACGACATTGAAAATCTGGCAAGCCTACTCACCCTGGCAGGCTGCAACTATTTCATGGGCATCCCCCATGGGGACGACATCATGCTGAACTATCAGACCACGGGCTTCCGGGAAACCGCCGCCCTGCGGGAGATCACCGGCAAAACCGCCATCCCGGAATTCCAGCGCTGGCTGGAAAAAATGGGCTTTGTGGAAAACGGCCATCTGACCGCCAAAGCCGGCGACGGCTCCAGCCTGCTTTTTTAACCCCAAAAGGGCAGTCAAATTGTTGTTTGCAGAGTACCCTTGGCTCCCCCTCTGGGGGAGCTGCCCCAGTGCGCACACTGGGGCTGAGGGGGTGTCAAACGTTGGTTGCTGGTACGCTTTAACCGACGACACCTCTCCCGACCTCGCTGGCGCTCGGCCACCCTCCCCAGAGGGGAGGGCAAGGGTGCGATAAACAGCAATTTACCGTTCTGCTGACAGAACGCGGAATCAATATTGGAAGAGGTGACGCTATTGGAACTGGATCAGGATTTGCTTTCCCGACAGCAAGCCAGAGAGCTGGCGCGGCTGGCCGGGGAGGCGCAGAAGATACTCATCACCTTCCCCCAGGAAAAGCTGGATGCGATCGTGGAGGCCGTGGGGGAGGCCTTTTCAAAGGAGGCGGTGTCCCTGGCGGAGATGGCGGTGCAGGAAACCGGCTTCGGCAACATCCGGGATAAGACCGCCAAGAACCGCTTTGCCGCCGACACCGTGCGTCAGGCGGTGCGGGGGATGAAAACCGTGGGGATCCTCTCCCGGGATGGGAAGAAAAAGCTCTGGGAGATCGGGGTGCCGGTGGGGGTGATTGCGGCCATTGTGCCCAGCACCAACCCCACCTCCACGGTTTGCTACAAGGCCATCATCGCCCTGAAGGCCGGGTGCCCCATTGTGTTTTCCCCCCATCCCAAGGCCATTGCCTGCACCCGCCGGGCGGCAGAGCTGGTGGCAAAGGCGGCGGAGGCGGCGGGAGCTCCCAAGGGCGCAGTGGGCTGTTTGACCATTCCCGCCCTGGCCGGGTGTCAGGAGCTGATGGCCGCCCCGGAGACAAGGCTGATTCTGGCTACCGGAGGCCCCGCCATAGTGAAGGCGGCCTATTCCTCCGGCAAGCCTGCCATCGGCGTGGGGGCGGGGAACGGCCCGGCCTTCATCCACCACTCGGCGGATGTGGCGAAGGCGGTGGCCTGCATTGCCCAGTCCAAAACCTTTGACAACGGCACGGTCTGCGCCTCGGAGCAAAGCATCATTGTGGAAAAGGGCATGGAGGACGCGGTTCGCCGAGAGGCCCGGAACCAGGGCTTCTATTTTATGGATACCCAGGAAGCGGGGCAGCTGGCCAGGCTCCTGTTCCGGCCCAACGGCACCCTGAACCCGGAGATCGTGGGAAAATCCGCCCTGCATCTATCCAAAATGGCGGGCTTCTCCGTGCCCCCCGGCACGAAGATTCTGGTGGCACGGGAGCAGGAGGCGGGCCCCACCCGGCCCTACTCCATGGAAAAGCTGTGCCCGGTGCTGGCCTTTTTCGTGATGGACAGCGAGGAAGCGGTGCTGAACAAGGCAATAGAGGTCTTGAGCCATGAGGGCAGCGGCCACACCTTTGTCATCCACGCCCAGGACGAGGCGGTGGTGGAGCGGTTCGCTCTGAAAATCCCCGTGTCCCGGTTCCTGGTGAATGTGCCCGCCGCGCTGGGAGGCATCGGGGCGGAAACCTCTTTGTTCCCGGCGCTGACCCTGGGCTGCGGGGCCGTGGGAGGCAGCAGCTCCTCCAACAACATCTCCCCCATGGATCTCATCAACCTGCGCCGGGTGGCCTGGGGCTTGAAGGAGCCGACGGAATGCCGCAGCGAGGAACCAGTAACGGATGATCTGGTGGAGCTGCTGACCCAGAAAATTCTGGAGCGGCTGGGATGACGGAGGGAAGCGCATGGATGCAGAATCATTAGCCTCCGCATTGGCCCAGCGGCTGTTTGTGGAGCTGGAAGCCTCCGGCAGGCATGTGCATGTGACGGCCCAGCAGGCATTGGAGCTTTTCGGCCACTGCCTGACCCCCAAGCGGCCCCTGTCCCAGCCGGGGCAGTTCCTGGCGGAGCAGAGGGTGACGGTGGTGGGGCCCAAGGGAGAATTCCGGGATGTGGCCGTGCTGGGGCCGGAACGAAAGCAGGCCCAAGTGGAGATTTCTCTCACCGATGGCCGCACTCTGGGCATCCAGCCCCCCATCCGCCTGTCCGGGGATATTCAGGGCAGCCCCGGGGCGGTGCTGGTGGGCAGCCGGGGCCGGGTCACTCTGGAGCAGGGCGTCATCGCTGCCCAGCGCCACATCCACCTGACCCCGGAGGCGGCGGCCCATTTTGGAGTGAAAGACCGGCAGCGGGTGAAGCTGCAAGCCTTGACGGAACGGCCTGTGATTTTCCAGGATGTGATCGTCCGCGTCAGCCCGGATTTCGCCCCCTATGCCCACCTGGACTATGACGAGGCCAACGCCTGCGGGTTTCAAAAAGGTGACCTGGGGAGAATTCTCCCATGACCCGGGCGCTGCTGGTGGGCCGGGAGCCGGGGGCGGAGCTGGGCTATGAATATGTGACGGAGCCCCCCTATGAGGCGGTGGTGGTGGGCTCCCTGACCCTGGGGCAGCTGCTTCGCTTTCGGGAGGAGCCGGTGCTGGAAGCCCTAGCCCAGGGGAAGCAGGTGCTGCTCTACACCCCGGGGCTCCCGGAGGCGCCTAAAAACAGGAGCCTGGCCGGGAGTCTGGCCTCCGCCCAGCGGGAGCTGAAAAACTGGGGGGTGCTGTTCACCGACGGCGGGCGCAAGCGGCTGATTACGGCGGAGGAGGCCCGCGTCCTCCGCCAGCAGGGGCGGCGGCCCGGGACGGACGCGGTGCTGACGCCTCTGGCCAAGGAGATTTTGGAGGGAAGCAATTGAAAATCGGAAAAGTGATTGGCTCCATTTGGGCCACCCGGAAAGCGGCGTGTTTGCAGGGCCAGACCTTTCTGGTGGTAGCCGCCGGGGAAGAGGAACTGGTGGCTGCCGACCAGGTGGGGGCCGGGCCCGGCGACCGGGTGCTGTTAGCCACCGGCACCGTGGCATCACGCTACTGCATGGATGCCCCGGTGGATGCGGCGGTGGTGGCCATTGTGGACGAGGGTAAAAAGGAAACGTAGGAAGGAGCGGTAGCAATGTCGGCAGACCGGGTGTTGATTGCCCTGATGGCGGTGTTTGCCGGGCTGGGGGCCCTGGATCGGATCCTGGGAAATCGGTTCGGCATTGGCCAGGAATTTGAAAACGGCGTCCAGGCCATGGGCTCCCTGGCGCTGGCCATGGTGGGCATTGTGTGTCTGGCCCCGGTGCTGGCGGCGGTGCTGCGGCCGGTGGTGGTGCCGGTGTTTGGATTTTTGGGGGCTGACCCCGCCATGTTCGCCGGTTCCATTTTGGCCTGTGACATGGGCGGCGGCCCCCTGGCAAGAGAGCTGACCACGGATGCTCAGGCGGCGGCTCTGGGGGGCGTCATCACCGGCTCCATGCTGGGGGCCACCATCGTGTTCACCATCCCGGTGGCCCTGGGGATTTTGCAGGAGGAAGACCGACCCGCTCTGGCCAAGGGCATTCTCTGCGGCATGGTCACCATTCCCGTAGGCATCTTGGTGGGTGGGCTCACGGCAGGCTTCCCCCTGGTGATGGTGCTGCGCAACCTGATCCCCATTGTAATTTTGGCGGGGCTCATTGCGTTGGGCCTGTGGAAGGCCGAGGACAAAATGGTGCGGGGGTTTGCGGTGTTTGGAAAAATCGTGGTGGCAATCATCACGGTGGGATTGGCGGCGGCCATCATCCAGGCCCTCACCGGCTTCGCGGTGATTCCGGGGATGGTGGACATCTCGGAGGGCTTCCAGACCGTGGGCACCATCGCCATTGTGCTGGCAGGCGCCTTTCCGCTGGTGGCAGTGGTGACCAGGCTTCTTCAAAAGCCCCTGATGGCGGCGGGGAAAATCCTGGGCATCAACGACGCGGCGGCGGCAGGGCTCATTGCCAGTCTTGCCAATTCCATCGCCACCTTCGGCATGGTGAAGGACATGAACCCCCGGGGCAAGGTGGTGAACATCGCCTTTGCGGTGTCGGCTGCCTTTGTCTTCGGCGACCATCTGGGCTTCACGGCTGGGTTCGCCCCGGAGCTGCTGGGGCCGGTGATCCTGGGCAAGCTGGCAGGCGGCATCAGCGCAGTGGCGGCGGCGCTGGTGCTGACCCGGAAGGAAAACTGAATGTTCACAAATTGTCCTTTTTTTGTTTTCAAATCCGTCAATCGATGTTCAAAACCCAAAGGTAATCTATAAGCAAGAAAGGTTGCGGAAGCCGTGAGCCGCCTCCTTTCTCTCCGTAGATCCTCTTTTCTACCTCTCTTCTTTCTAACCCCTTTTGCGAATGGATCCCCCTGCGAAAGCAGGGGGATTCGTCGTTTTTGGAATCAAATGAAACGAAGGGGGCAAGATAGAGTAAGACATTTGTGCGGTAAATTGTTGTTTAGCGTACACGCCATTCGTAGGGGCGGCTACCAGCCGCCCGCCAGGTTGGTAAATTGAGT
>CAMCKD010000086.1 GCA_945875335.1 uncultured Clostridia bacterium
GCTACGAGCCTCCCCTACAGTGGCTGGGCGGAAATCTGCACGACAAACAACAATTTACCACTCTGCTGAGTCAAACCGATAAGCACATAATAATAAGACCGCCTGCTCATAACAAAAGCAGGCGGTTACAATCTGGTCGGAGTGGCGGGATTCGAACCCGCGGCCTCATGGACCCGAACCATGCGCGATACCAAACTTCGCCACACCCCGATAGCGCTGATATTATAATGAAAAATCCGGGCTTTGTCAAGGGCTAATGGCTGATTTTTCGAAGGTTAGAATGAAGTGTTCCCCTGGCTTCATATGTATGTATGAGGTGATTCCGAATGGACGATCAAAAAGTAGGAAGCGATTTTAGGCGCTTCCTTTTGCTGATTTGGCTGCTGCTTCTTTGCACATTCCTGTTTCTGGGGGTGGTTTACCGATTTTCACCCCGATACAAGCACAGCATTCAGATATTTTTCCCACTCTTTGGAGGGGTTTCTTCCAGATTGGATAAGGCAGCGGAACAGTTGAAAAATGGGAAATCTGTTATCGCAACGGCGGGGGAGCTTTTCTGCGGAGACTTATTTTATGCTGAAACGGATTCGTATTGACGATGGATTCCTGATTCTGGCGGCGGTGCTGCTGCTGACTGTACCGCTTCGGTGGATTCTGGCTGCCTTTCTGGCGGCGTTTGTCCATGAGCTGGGACATGGACTGGCGGTTTGGGTGCTGGGCGGACGTGTCTCCGGCGGGGCGGTTTCTCTCCGGGGAGCAAGATTGGATGTATTGCCCATGACGCCGGGAAGGGAATTGCTGTGCGCCCTTTCAGGGCCTGCTGCCAGCTTCCTGCTGCTGTGTTTTGCACATCTGCTGCCCAGAGTCGCGATCTGCGGGCTCATTCAGGGGGTTTACAATCTGCTGCCCATCTATCCGCTGGATGGAGGCAGGGCAGTCAGGTGTTTGTCGGTACTGCTGCAAGAACGCAAAAAACGGAATTTTTCCAATCGTAACGGAAAATTTTCTTGCAAAGACGGACAACAAAGAGTACAATAGAGCCATTATGTGCAATGAGGTAACCCTATGACCGACTTGAAAGACAGAATTCTCCCCACGGTTCAAAAGCCTGCCCGCTATATCGGCGGTGAGTGGGGTGCGGTGAAAAAGAACAAGGAGGATGTGAACGTCCGGGTGGCGTTCTGCTTCCCGGATACCTATGAAATTGGCATGTCCAACGTGGGCATGCGGATTCTCTATGGTGTCATGAATGAAATGGAGCATGTTTGGTGCGAGCGGGTGTTTGCCCCTTGGGGAGACATGGAGCAGCAAATGCGCCGGAATCAGCTTCCTCTCTGGGCGCTGGAAAGCCAGGATGCCGTTTCCGACTTTGACATGATCGCCTTTACCATCGGCTATGAAATGTCCTATTCCAACATTTTGAATATGCTGGATCTGTCCGGCGTTCCCCTCCATTCTAAGGATCGCCACGGGCTGAAAAACATGGTGTTCGCCGGTGGTGTATGCGCGTTTAACCCGGAGCCCCTGGCGGATTTCATCGACTTCTTCTCCATCGGCGAGGGAGAGGACATCACGATTCAAATCGTCTCCCTCTACGAAAAGGCCAAGCTTGCCGGATGGGGGAAGGAAGAATTCCTTTTGGAGGTTTCCAAAATTGAGGGGGTTTACGTCCCCAGCTTCTATACCCCGGAATACAATCCCGACGGTACCCTGGCTGCGGTAAAGGTTCGGGAGGGAGCACCGGCGGTGGTCACAAAGCGAATCATCGAGGATTTGGACAGTGCCTATTTCCCCACGAAAATGATCGTCCCCTCCGCGGAGATCGTCCACGACCGGGCCAATTTGGAGGTTTTCCGTGGCTGCATCCGTGGCTGCCGGTTCTGCCAGGCGGGGTTCAGCTGCCGCCCGGTGCGGAAAAAAAGTCCCCAGGTGCTCTACCGCCAGGCGGTGGAGATCATGGAGCACTCCGGCAACAATGAGATCACCCTTTCCAGCCTCTCCACCTCCGATTACCGGGGGCTGAAGGAGCTGACGGATCAGCTGATTCCCTATTGCGCCCAAAACCGCATCAGCCTCTCTGTGCCCTCTCTGCGGGCGGACAATTTCTCCCGGGAGCTGATGGAGAAGCTGCAAACCGTCCGCAAAAGCGGGTTGACCTTCGCCCCGGAGGCAGGCACCCAGCGGCTGCGGGATGTGATCAACAAGAATCTCAAGGAGGAAGAAATTCTCTCCACCTGCTCCCGGGCCTTTGCCGGAGGCTGGAACAATGTCAAGCTCTATTTCATGCTGGGTCTTCCCACGGAAACCGACGAGGATGTGCTGGGCATTGCGGAGCTGGTCTATAAAATCATCCAGGCCTGGAAGGAAAACGCCGTGAACAAAAAGCGGGGCCTGCGGGTGCATGTGGCTACTGCCTATTTTGTCCCAAAGCCCCACACCCCCTTCCAATGGGAGCAGCAGATCACCCCGGAGGAATATCTGAGAAGGTGCATGCTCTTAAAGGAGCATTTCTATTCCAAGTCCATTGAGTACGATTACCACAGCGTGGAGCTGAGTACCCTGGAGGCTGTTTTCGCCCGGGGTGACCGCCGGCTGGGCGCGGTGATCGAGGAAGCAGTGAAACGCGGGGCCAGGCTGGATGGCTGGGATGAATACTTCGACTATTCTAAATGGCACGATGCCTTTGTGGCCTGCGGTATCCCGGAGGAATTCTACACCACCCGGGGCTATGGAGAGCAGGAGCTTCTGCCCTGGGACGTCATCGACGTGGGTGTGACAAAGAAATTCCTTCTGCGGGAACGGAAGCTTGCCTACCAGTGCCAGGTGACCCCGGATTGCCGCCATGGCTGCGCAGGCTGCGGCGCCAATGGACTGTTGAAGGAGGTGTCCTGCGATGCCTAGACTTCTTTTTGAAAAGAAGGGGAGCGCTGTCTGGATTTCCCATCTGGATTTGATGCGGCTGTTTCAGCGGGCTTTTAATCGGGCGGGATTGCAGTTGACCCACACCCAGGGCTTCAATCCCAGACCCTCCGTTTCTATTGCGCTGCCTCTGTCCGTGGGTGTCGAAAGCCGGTGTGAGCTGCTGGACTTCCATCTGGAGGGAGCGCCTGTGCCCAATGAACAAATCCTCACCCGCCTGAATGAAGCTCTGGTGGAGGGCGTTCGGGTACGCAGCGTCTATGATGATGGGCAGAAGATCAAGAACCTGGCCTATCTCGACTGCAAGCTCACGCTGGAATATGACCATGGTGTCCCTCAGGGAGCGGAGAACGCGATTGCAAGCCTTTTTGGAAGATCTCAGCTCGTTGTTGAAAAAAAGAGTAAAAACGGCACAACGGAGCAAAATATCATCCCAATGCTTCGGTTCCTCCATGTAAACCAGCCGGATGACAACACCCTTACGCTCCAAGCCCGGGTCTGCTGCCAGAACCCTTCTTTGAATCCCATGCTGCTTTCTGCGGCTGTTGAAAAGGAGCTGCCTGATGTTGCTCCGAATTTTGTCCGCTGCAGCAGGGAAGAGATTTACGACCTGCAAGAAAATATCTTTAGATAGGAGAATACACTATGGAAGAATTCATTATGCTGGAAGAATGCCCCATCTGCCGGGGGGCTGGTATGCTGCTCCATGAGGGCGGCTGGAGCGTCCAGGTGGAGTGCGCGGATTGCAGCGCCCATACCGTCTATGTGGAGTATTCCAACGAGGAAGAGAAAAAGCAGGCAGAGCAGACAGTAGCCCACCTGTGGAACATTGGCAAGGTGGTCAGCAGTGAGCGCGGAGAGTAAACAGCGCCCAGTTCCCACGGCGGAGGAAATGGAGCAAACGCTCAGCTATTGGATTGAGACGCTGCACAGGAAAGCACCGGAGAGCATTGGCGATCTCCTGCGCTTCCGGGTTGGCCCCTGTAACCCGGAGGCAGGGGAGTACAGCTTCTATGTATCTACCGAGGAATGGATGAAAAATGCCTTCGGGAGCCTCCATGGCGGTATTATCAGCACCATTTTGGATCAGGGGATGGGAATGCTGTGCCACTGCCTGATGAACGGCAGCGCCATTACCCCCACGGTGCAGATGAACGTGACCTATCACCACCCCCTGATGCCGGGGGACGGCGTGCTGCTGAAGGTCTATGTGGAATCTGTCACAAGAACCCTGATTTATACGCGGGCGGAGGCTGTGAATGAAATCCAGCCGGACAAGCTCTGCGTCACAGCCACGGGCATTTTTTTCATCAAACCCCTGCATTAAGACCGGCTCTGATTCACTTTTGGTTCGGTGAATCAGAGCCGAAAAATTTTTTCGAGATTTTGAAAAAAGTACTTGCATTTTCCAGAAGCATGTGATATTATATGCAGGCAGTTGAGAGACGCAAGCAATTGAATATCCGGGTGTGGCGAAGTTTGGTATCGCGCTTGAATGGGGTTCAAGAGGCCGCTGGTTCGAATCCAGTCACTCGGACCAAGGTTGACAGGTTTCGACAAGAAATCTGTCAACTTTTCTTTTATTTGCGATTGCATAATTTACAATTGGGCACTATAATAGAAGAAAAGGAGGGATGTTTATGATTTACACGCTTGCGGAAATCAAAAGCCGTGTGTTGCCTATTATTCAAAAGTACAACATCCCTGCCATGTATTTGTTTGGTTCCTATGCCAGAGGGGATGCAACGGAGGAAAGCGATCTGGATTTCCTGGTGGACACCACGGGAACAAGGCTGACATCTCTGCTTTCCCTCGGAGAACTATATTGTGACTTGGAAAAAGTATTTCACAAAGAGATTGATTTGATTACGGTTCGCGCAGTGACGCAGAATATTTCCACAGAAAGCGACCGTGACTTTCGGGATGCCGTGTTTCGGGAAAGGGTGAAGCTGAATGATGTCGCCTGATTTGCAGAGAATCCGACATATTCGGGATTACTGCATCGCCATTGCCAAAACCATTGAACGATATGGGAATTCCTTTGATATCTATCAGGCGGATGCAGACTATCAGCGATCTGTCAGCTTTTCCATTCTTCAGATCGGAGAATTGAGCGGAGGCTTGTCGGCAGAATACAGGCAGGCAACTGCGAACCGTGTCCAGTGGGGCCCTATGAAAGCCATGCGGAATCTGGTCGCGCACAATTACGGAAGAATGGATCAGGCAATTATTTGGGAGACCGCAACCGTTGATATTCCCGCATTGCTTCAGTTCTGCGAGGAGCAGCTGGCGGAATAGGCTGCATCTAAAGTGTACACAACACACAAGGTTGACAGGTTTCAATGGGAAATCTGTCAACTTTTCTTTTGCCATTAAAAAAGCACCGAAGGGAATCAACGTTCCTTTCGGTGCAGTTTTTTGAGGGGATATTATTCCCACCGGAAAAAGTGAATGGCAATTGCGGTGCAGACGGCTGTGACGGCCAGCATGACGCAAACGGGAAGAAGGATATTTCCTTGGGCAATTCCCAAGAAGGTATTTTTCATCAGGGTAATGCCTTGGGTCAGGGGGAACAGGCTTACCAGCTTCTGCATGGCCTGGGGCATCACTTCCACCGGCAGGGTGGTGCCGGAGAAAATCAGCATGGGGAAATACAAAACGGATGCAATCACACCGGCTTGCTTGGAATTCTTGGCAATTCCTCCTACCATCATTCCGATGCTGAGGGTGGATACCATGGTGAGCAGCCAGCTCCCCAGAAAGGCCAGGAGGGAGCCTTGAAGCCGGACATGCCAGAAAAGAGCAGCCACAGCGGCCAGGCTGACCAGGGACACCGTGCAGTAAACCATGTACATAGCCAGCTCCACACCCAAAATAAAGGCGGGGCTCACCGGCGTGACCCGGAAGCGTTTCAGCACCTTCCGTTCCCGGCAGTCGGATACCGCCAGGGGGAGGCCCATTAGACCCGATGCGCAGATGCTCACCGCGCAGGCGGCTCCGAAGGATTGCTCCAGGAAGGTGTAGGAAGCCCCTTCAAAGGCGGGCTGAGTGCCGTAAATGATGCCGAGAATGATGAAAATCGCAAGAGGCATCAGCACGGCGAAAATCACCATGTTCATATCCCGGATGCTGAGCTTCAGTTCCGTTTTCAGGAAAATGAAAAATCGCTTCATGCTTCCACCTCCTCGTCAGAAAGCATCAGATAGGCATCCTCAAATCGTTGGCAGCCGCATTGCTGCTTTGCCTGCTCCACGGTACCGAAAAACACCGGGGAGCCTTTTTTCAGAATGCAGATTTCGTCGCAAAGGGCCTCCACCTCGTCCATAAAGTGAGAGGTGAGGAAAATGGTCAGCCCCTGTGTTTTGAGCTGCTCCAGGGTTTTCCACACCCCGCGGCGGGCTTTGGCATCCAGGCCCGTGGTCAACTCGTCCAGGAATACCAGCTCCGGGTTTGGAATCAGAGCCAACACGATGAAAAGCCGCTGACGTTCCCCGCCGGAAAGGCTTTTTACCGGCTGTTTCAGCTTGTCCCCAATTCCGAATTGGACGCAGAGCTTCTGCCAGTCTGCCGGGTTCTGATACAGACAGGCGGTTTCCTCGCATAGTTCCCATACTTTGATTTCCTGCTGATAGTCTCCCTCCTGGAACTGAACGCCGATTTTCTGAAACAGCTCCCGTCGGTTCCTTTCGGGATTCTGACCCAGCAGGGTGATGGTGCCGCAGTCCGGCTTCTTGGTGCCCAAGATGCATTCGATGGTGGTGCTTTTTCCCGCGCCGTTGGCTCCCAGCAGGCCGAACACTGTTCCAGGTTTTACGGAGAGATTCAGATCGTTCAGAACCTGCTTCCCATGGTAGGATTTGCAGAGGTTCTGAACGGAAACAGCTTCTGTCATCCCTTTAACCTCCTGACTGCCCGCAGCTCGATATAGCCCCGTTCGCCCCGGGGTTCCAGCTGGATGCGGGGGTTTTCGTCGTCCCAGCAATAGCCGGTGGGGGTGGGATCATACTGCTCCATGGCGTGGCGCACCGCCAGAATGGCTTCGCAGTAGTCCTCCTCCGGGAAGGATTGACCCTGGAAGAGCAGATACTCCGCCTGGGGTAATTTGATCACATCGTAGCCCTCAGGGATGGGACCAGCGTAATCGGTCTCCACCTCAACGCCCTGGACATAGGTGGAGGTGTTGGGCTTTTTGTACTTTGTGGGCAGCCACATGCACACCGGCTCACCGCAGAGGGAGGGCATGCTGGTCAAAACGCCCCAAACGTCGCAGCTGACCTCCTGGCAGTAGGGAAAATAATCCTCTGCCCGGATGCCCCGCTTGATGATGCACAGGCGCTCTGGTTTCAGGATGGGCTTTACAAAGATGGTTTGCAGATTGGTCATATCCATTGGCTCCTTTCTCAATTCTCGGTACTTGACTCCGTAGGGGATGAACAAGGGAATGGGGCAGGGATTTCTGGCGTAGTCGCTGGGATTGATGCCGAACTCCCGGAAAAAGGCCCGGGTGAAGGTGTCCACATTGGAAAAGCCCAGATCAAAGGCAATGTCGATCACCTTGGCTTTCCGCTCCCGCAACATCTCCGCCGCTCTGGAAAGCCGCAGCTTGCGGATATATTCCGAAGGGGTCAACCCTGTATGCTCCCGGAACAGCCGGTAGGAATACCAGGGTGAGAAGAGGGAGGTATGGGCCAGATCAGACAGACCGATCTCCCGTGCCAGATTGCTTTCGATGTAGTCCTGCATTCTTTGGACGGCCAGAATTTGCTCTTTCATTTCATTCATCTCCTTACGAAGCCATTGTATCACAGGGAGCCTGGTGCCCTCTCGATGTTTCTTGCCCAAAATGGCAGGGGATTCATCCGAGAGCTTTTCTCAGATACTCCGCCGTAATGGTGTGGGAGGATTCCGCCATCTGCCTGGGAGTGCCGGTAAAGACGATCTCGCCGCCGCCGGTGCCGCCGTCCGGGCCTACGTCAATCAGGTAGTCCGCCTGCTTCATCACATCCAGATTGTGTTCAATAACAATGACGGTGTTGCCCCGCTCCACCAGGCCGTCCAGCAGCTCCATGATGGTGGTAACATCCGAGGCGTGCAGACCGGTGGTGGGCTCGTCCAATACATAGATGTTTCCCTTTTTATCCAGATATTTGGCCAGCTTCACCCGCTGACGTTCACCGCCGGACAGAGTGGAAAGGGGCTGACCCAGGGACAGGTAGGGAAGTCCCACCTACTGTAATACCGATAGCCGGAATCGGGGTCGATTTTCACGGGACGCAGCAGTCCCAGCTCATCATAATGACGCAGCATCCGAATACTGACTCTGGACAATTTTGAAAAATCTCCGATTTTTAGCATGGGGTACCTCCAACATCTTTTTCTTGAGCTCAGGATGATTGTAACACCTGCCACCGTGGGAGAGTCAAGAGGGAAATTATTTTTTTGCTTATCGGTTTCTCTCAGCAAATTGTTGTTTGTGTGACGCACCATTCGTAGGGCGGGGTCATGACCCCGCCGAAACGTAACGAGATGAAAGCACTTACGTTGAATCGTGCCAGGGCAAAATGCGCAACCTGGTCGGCGGGG
>CAMCKD010000087.1 GCA_945875335.1 uncultured Clostridia bacterium
CCCCGCCCTACGAAAACGTATAGTTTTGGGATTAACACGCTACTACAGTGGCTGGGCAATCATTTGCACATTATAATTTTTTCTGAATGGTCAGAACATTTTTGCCGTCCTCATATTTGTAGGAAACCGCATCCATGCTTTTTTTCACCATGAAGATTCCCAGGCCGCCGATTTGGCGTTCCTCTGCGGACAGGGTGGTATCCGGGTCCGACCGGGACAGGGGGTCGTAGGGGGTGCCGCCATCGATGAAGGTCAAGGTCGCCAGAGCCGGCTCCGTGCTGATTTCCACCCGCACCGTGGCCATGCCCGTGCCCGGCTGGTAGGCATAATAGGCGATGTTGCTGAACAGCTCATCCACCGCCACATCCAGCTGCATCTGGGCCCGGAGGGGACAGTCGAATTGCTCCAGGCATTCATCCACAAAGGCGGTGACGGCCTCCAGATTCTTCACATCCGCCCCAACGGTGATTTCTTTTTTGAACATACGGATTCCTCCTTTCAGCAGGTTTCTCCCCGATAATCCAGGCAGAGCATGGTGATGTCGTCAAACTGGGGTGCATCGCCAACGAAGGCATCCACATCCGCTTTGACTTCCTCCAGCACCTTTTCCGGGGTGGACTGGATGTTCTGGTTCAGAATGTGGTTCAGCCGTTCCATGCCATACAGCTCATTATTCCCATTGGTGGCCTCGGGTACACCATCGGTGTAGAGGAAAATTCGGTCGCCGGGGGCCAGCTGCAGGGTGCCCTCCCGGTAGCGCAGATCCTCCATGCCCGCCAGCACAAAGCCGGCTCTGATCTTATAGGCCTCAAAGCCCTCTGACTGCTTGCAGATGAAGGGCAGCTCATGTCCGGCGTTGACATAGCGGAATTCTCCCGTCTTCAAATCCAGCACCCCTTCAAAGGCGGTGATGAACAGGCCCTCGCTGTTGGAATCGCACAGCATATTATTCACCTTGGAGAACACCTCTCCCAGAGAGACCCCGGGCTGGGTATGGTCCTTGATGAGGGTCTTGCCGATGACCATGAACAGTGCCGCCGGAACGCCCTTGCCGGAAACGTCCGCCATGACCACCGCCAGATGGCTGTCGTCCACCATGAAGAAATCGTAGAAGTCGCCGCCCACCTCCTTGGCAGGGTTCATGGTGGCGAAAATATCAAATTCCTTTCTGTCCGGGAAGGGCGGGAAAATGCAGGGCAGCATGGATTTCTGAATGTGGGTGGCAACATCCAGCTCCGCGCCGATGCGCTCCTTTTCCGCTGTGACCTTTTTCAGGTTGTCGATATGGGAGTTCAGATCGGACTCCATCTGCTTCAGCGATTCGCACAGTGTCTGCAATTCGTCCTTGGTATTCACGCTGAGTGCCGAAATGGGAGACTGGGCCCCTCGTTCATCCTCCCGGGCGGAGATAAACACCTCGGTGGCTGCGGTCATCTGCTTGATGGGTCGGACAACAATGTTGTTGACCAGCAGCAGATAGATGACGGTGAAAACCAGGGTGATGACCGCCATGATGATCACCACGTTCAAAAGGAAGGTCTGTCTGTCCGCCACCACCTGATCCATGGAAATATCCACACAGACATATCCAATCAGCTCTCCGGCGGAGCTGATGTAGGGATAGGAAATGCTGATGATCCAGCCGTACTCCTGGTCGGAGATCACCGCAGGCACCCGTTCCCCGCGAATCAGCTTGTCGGATATTTTATCGAAGCTGTCGGCGTAGTATTCCATATAGTAGCCGTAGGGGCAGGCCTCCTCTGTTTCGTCGGTATCGAACACGAAATAGGAGCCGGACTCGGTGGGATAGATGATATACAGGTAGAGCACCTGGTTGCTGTCTTTGATGTTTCTGAGGATGGAAACGACATCCTGATATTCGGCTGTCTGCATCACCGCTTCCGAATCATCGGCGGCGACCCCTTTGGCGTATTCCAGCATTCGATTCTCATCCAGCAGGGAGATGGCCGTTTGCGCCACATGGTCTCCCAGGGTTTCATAGTGCTTGTCCATGGTGGATTTGTATGTAAAATAACTGACGTAGGCCAGCGTTGAGCTGATGACCAGCGCCAGCAGGATGATGCCGCACACGATTTTGGTGCGAATGGAATGCTTCATGTTCATTGTTTCTCCCCTTCAAATACCACGGTCAGCGTGTTGTAGCCCACAAACCGCCTGTAATAGAAATGCTTTGCCTGGCTCCTGATGATTTTCAGGCCCAGCCCCCGCTCGTCATCCTCGTCCAGCTCAAACGGGTTAAAGCTACGCTTCGCGTTGTCCCGGATGTGCAGGACGTATTCGTTGTTTTCGCACACCAGTGTCAGCTGGAGCATCAGCTCCTCGCCGTTTTCCGCAATCAGCCGGCAGGTTTCATCCACTGCCAGAGAAACCAGCAGCGCCTTTTTCATGCTGGCGCCGTTGTCTTCGATGAAATGCTGCAGCCGCTCACAGGTGTCGGAAATCTGGGCGCAGAACCCAATGATGGTCTCGGAAAACACATGGCTGCCGGAAAAATCCTCCGAAATCGGTTTGCCCCGCAGCCTGGAAACAAGAATCCACAAAAGGATGCCGATAAAAACGACCCCTTCGGTCACCAGGCAGCAAAGCCAGAAGGCTTTGTAGCCGCCCCGGGAAAGCAGCAGTCCGCAGGGCAGCAGCACCACAAAGCAGCGCAGTCCCATGATGACGTAGGACAGCTTTTCCTTTTCAATGTTTTGCAGGTAAGCGGCAATCAGGGAATTGATGCAGGCCAGCGGCATGCTCAGCATGAACATCCGCATGGCGTAGCTGCCCGCCGCCAGGGAATCCGCGGAAAGGCCCGAAAAGCGGCAATAGGCTTTGGAAAAGACGATCATCAGGCCGGAAAACAGCGCGGTCATAAAAAAGCCGGTCACCAGGGCCAGCCTCATGCTCTGGCCCATGCTGTCCTTGTTTCGTTCCCCGTAAAATGTGGATACCAGGGGGATCATTGCCAGCACCACCGCATCGATCACCGCCGTGACCAGGGTGCCCGCATTGGCCGTGATGTCATAGGCGGCGACCATCGGCGCGCCCCCAAGGGACAGCAGGATGTGATTGAAGGCAAGGACAATGACAAATTGATATAAATACTGGGCTGCGGTGGCAAAGCCGGTGAAGAAGGACTGAGCCGCCAGCTTCAAATTGGGCATCACCATGTTTTTCAGCTTCAGCGCCCCATTCCCCTTGATCAAGTGGGACAGGCAGATGCCCTCCATGACCACCGCGCCGCATACCGTGGACCAAATGGAGCCGTTCACCCCGGAGCGCAGCACCACGATGAACAAAAAGCCAAAGGCGCAGTCGCAGATGTTGCCGATGACCAAGGCGGCGGAAGCCAGCTTGGGGGCGTTGTCCGTATGCACAAAATATTGCAGCGGCGCCTGCATAAACAAAATCGGCGCGGTAATCAGCATCAGTCTGACATAGGACAGCATGTCGCCGTAGGCGCTCATGTCCTCGGAGCAGCCCAGCAGCGCCACCAGGGGACGAATCCAGATCAGGCCCAGAAGGCTCAGCAGGGCAATCACCAGAAAATTGATGATGGCAACGCTGGAAAACACGGTGTTGCTTTTCTCCTCCCGGCCCTCGCTTAACAAAGAAGCAAAGTGGATCGCGCCGCCGGAGGCAATGCCAAGGCTGATGGTGCTGAATATCATGTAAATCGGCGAAGCCGCACCCAGGATGAACAGGCCGCTGTCACTCAGGGTCCTTCCGATGTAAAGGCTGTCCGCGATCCCGCCGATGGCAAGGCCCAGGGAGCTGAACAGCGCCGGCAGGAAAAACTTGAAAAACAGCCTCTTTTCAAACCATCTCTTTTTCAAAAAGAGGAACCTCCTTTATGTCTATGGTGAACGAAGAGATCAAATCCGCGTGAAGGGACTGCTTGAAGCATCTCAGTCCTTCATCACCCATATCATCTTCCAAATTTGTATAGGAATATTTCTCCATTCCCTGAACGGAGCAGGCTCTGACGGTATACAGGGCAGCACCTCGCTCCTCATCCATGGTTTTGGAGAAATGGCCCTGCATCACATCCGGCTCCTTTTGGGAGGCCAGCGCAAAGCCCACATACCGCTGGCCCCGTTTTACCAGCACGCCCTCCAATCCCAATTCTTCAAAATGGCGGATGGCCTCCTCCTGGGCCGGATAATCCTCCGCCCGGGAAGCCTGGGACAATTCCCGGACATGGTGCAGGTTCTCTTTGGTCACCGCTTCTGTTTCCGGCGGAGGCAACAGAGAGGAATAGTGATGGAAATCATTTCTTCTTTTGCCCAGGGCTCCGCCGCTGAGGGATTCCAGCAGCTGATTTTCAAGGATGTAGTCGCAGTCATCCCGGCACAGGGCGCACACCGCCTGTTCACCGAAAGCGCCCCGGATGGCGGAGGCGTAGGCCGTGTCGCAAAACCGGAGGGTCAATTGCTTTTCCAGCGCCAGCAGTCCCTTCAAATAGGGGATGTATTGGGCCGCATCACCCACCGGGCAGAACAGGGAATCCCCGCTTTTGACCAGGAAAAAGTCCTGTCCGATGTGAACCTGGAGCTGCAAAGCCTTTCGCCAGCAGTAAAGCAGGGGAAAGGTAAAATCGGATAATTCCGACGGGTGCCTGCTTCGGATCGCTTCCATGGCGCTTCTGTCCGCCAGGGTGATTTCCCGGAAGTAGGGATGCCATTTGGTAATCAGCAGCACCCCGTCAGACAGCTCAAGAGTCAGTCCCTCCTTCGGCAGCGCCCCGCCCCCGGCAAGGCACCGGCCCTCCTCGACCACGATGGGAACACCGCCAAGGGTGCAAAGGCTGCCATAGCCATCAAAGGCCCGGAGGACTCTTTCTGCTTTTGCAGCGCTGTCCGTGGGCGAAATGGTTCTGTCTTCATCCGAGGGCTCCGGCCAGTATTCCCCCTCGGCCTGTTTGCGGGCGTTCTCCCACAAAAATTGAGGACGCTCCAGGAATTCCCCCAGCAGCCTGGGCGCAGTTTGGGCAATTTTTTCCGAAAGGGTCACCAGCGTTTCACCCCTGTCCAGGGGGATTTCCTCCTGGAGGAGAATATCTCCCCGGTCAAAGTCCCGGGCCAGCTTGTGCAGCGTCACCCCGGAGGAGCAGTTTTTCAGAATGGCCACAGGCATGGGCCAGGCTCCCCGGCCCACCGGCAGAAGGGCAGGGTGAATATTCAGCTGCATGATGGTGTCGGACAGGGGAATTTTCCAGGGGTATCCCGCTGTCACGGAAATCGAAACGCCGGCGTCCTCCAGCGCCCTGATGTCCTCGGCGGTGACCCGGGTCGTATGCAGGGGGATGTGATGCTCCTGGGCAAACCGGCAGATTTCAGCGGTTCGGTCATAGGCATCATCTTCTATGGTAAAAACGGATGTGATCTCATATCCGTGCTCAATCAGGACATTCAGGCAGTCACGAAGCGCGTCAATCCCAAAATAGGCGGCCTTCACAGCGCTCATTGTTGTTTTCCTCTCTTTCAGGCGGCACCCGGCCAGGCCAGACCCCATCCATTCTAGGGAACCTCTGAATAATTCGGCAAGAGCTGAGGGCGAGGGATTTTGGCTCAGCCGAAAGTACTGAAACTGTGGGAATACTTTGTGTATTTCCCAATTTCAGTACTGAACGGATGGGACAAAAGACCCGCCATTCAGCCGCAGCCGAATTGTTCAGAGGTTCCCTGATTGTATTATACACAGGTTTTCCCTTTTTCGTCAATGTTTTTCTCCGATTTTCTTCTCATTTTTTCCCGGCGGGGCGGTGGGTCGCGGCTCAAATTGCAGGTTGATTTTATAATTCGGCCGCTGTATAATGATTCCATTCATCACGAAACTGGGAGTGACTGCAATGTTATCCAAGCAAATGCTTTACAATCTGGAGAATTCCTCCGCCATTCGGAAGATGTTCATCGAGGGGCAGGAAATGGCCGCCCGGGTTGGTGCGGAGAATGTGTTTGATTTTTCTCTGGGCAACCCCGTTGCGCCTGTGCCTGAGTCCTTTACGAATGCGCTGATCGACCTGATCAAAAGCGAGGATTCCCTGAGCCTGCATGGGTACATGAACAACGCAGGCTATCCCGAGGTTCGTCAGGCAGTGGCCGACCATCTGAACCGCCGGTTTGACCTGGAGCTGACCTTTGAAAACATCATCATGACCGTGGGCGCCGCCGGTGCCATCAACATCGTTTTCAAGGCGATCCTGGATGTGGAGGACGATGTGGTGGTGTTCCGCCCCTATTTTGGCGAATACCGCAGCTACGTCAGCAACTGGCACGGCAGGATCGTGGAGGTGGACCCCCAGATTCCCAGCTTCCAGCCGGATCTTTCGGATTTTGAGCGGAAAATCGACGGGCGCACCAAGGCGGTCATTATCAACAACCCTGTCAACCCCTCCGGCGTCATCTACAGCGAGGACACCCTGCGCAGCATCGCGGCCATTCTGGAGAAAAAGCAGCAGGAATACCGCCACGAAATCTACCTGATCGCGGACGAGCCCTACCGGGAGCTGGCCTACGACGGGGCGGAGGTTCCCTATGTGACGAAGTTCTACCCCAACACCTTCGTGGCCTACTCCTTCTCCAAGACCCTGTCCATCCCCGGCGAGCGGATCGGCTATCTGGTGGTGCCGCCGAAAATGACAAAATGGCAGGAGATGGCCAACGCGGTTTCTGTGGCAAATCGGGTCTGCGGCTACATCAACGCCCCCAGCCTGCTGCAAAAGGCCGTCGCCAGATGCCTGGAGGAGAAATGCGACATTGCGTTCTATGACCGCAACCGCAAGCTCCTGTACAACGCCCTGACGGAAATGGGCTTTGAATGCGTCAAGCCCGAGGGCACCTTCTACCTGTTTATGAAGTCCCCGGAGGAAAACGAGCACAATTTTGTGGCCCGGGCCAAGGAGCACAACCTGATCCTGGTCTCCGGCTCCACCTTCGCCATGCCCGGCTATGTCCGCATCGCCTACTGCGTCAGCCCGGATATGATCCAGCGGAGCCTGCCCCGGTTCCGGGAGCTGGCAGCGGAATACCACCTGTAAATCCCCCCGGCGGCACCCGCTTCACAGGGTGCCGCCTTTCTTATTTTTACCCGCCTTCGTAGGGCGGTTTTCTGACCCCGCCCTACGAAAACGTATAGTTTTGGGATTAACACGCTACTACAGTGGCTGGTGCGATAAAGCACCACGCAGCTGTAGCACTTTCTATTTTACTGTTCCTTGGGAATGATGATTGCCGCCGCGATATAGGCCAGGAAGCCGCCGCCTGCGAAGCAGGCCAGAACCACAAAGCCCAGGCGAACCAGGGTGGGATCGATGTTAAAATACTTGCCGATGCCTGCGCAAACGCCGCAGATCATCTTGCCATTTTCCACACGGGTCAGTCTCTTTTCCATTGTTTTTCCTCCACTTTCTATTTCAAAGATGTTTTTTACAGATATTCGGTTTCATCAGCCTTGGGGGCGGGTTCCTCCTGGGCCTGGGGCTCCTCAGTTGCGATGGGGGTCTCCTCCGGGGGCACTGCATCGGAAACCTGGGGCTCCGCAGTCTCGGCAGCCGCTTCCTCGACGATGGGCTCCTCCGGCTCGCCGGCCTTGGGGGCGCTTTGCTGCTTCTTTTCAAATTTTTCCACCGCATCCTGGAAATCCCTGCTCAGAATGTCGATGTGACGGCTGAAGGCCGTGCTGGCGGCGGAGATGTTCTTTTTCACGGTATCGGTGATGTTGCCCATGTCGTGCTCCGCGGCGAATTTCCCGGCAGCCTGCTGCAGCTCTTCGGAGCCCTCGGCAACGGTGTTGACGATTTCCTTCCCAAATTTCTTGGCCGCATCCAGCAGGGAGTCGGCGGCTTTGGCATCGGGCATCCGTTCCTTCACCCGGCGGTAGAAGGTGTTGGGCTTGAGGTCCAGCTCCGCCATGGCCTGGCGGGCAGTGATCTCGCCGTTTTTCCACCGCTCCAGAATGCTGTCAAACATTTCCTCGTCCACTTCAATGGGCTTGCGGCCCTTGCCGTGGCTGTCCTCTTTGGCCTCCGGCTGCTTTTCCTTCCGTTCATCCAGCTGAGCAATTTTTTTCAGAATGTCCAGCGCAAAACGCCCCTGCTCGGAGCCGGTGTCGAAATTCTCTTCCACACTGCGGAATCGAATCCCCCGGGCATCCAGCTGCTCCATCAGCGCCAAAAAGCTTGCCCCGTCCTTGGCCGCGCCGGCGAACCGCTCAACAACCATGCAGTCCCCCGCCTGCAGCTCCCCAAGGAGCTTCTCAAACCCGCTGACCGCAGCGGCGCTTTCCTCATTGCCGTCATGATAAATATAAGTCATATCCATTTGCTCCTTTCTTGTTTGTGAGGTGAGTATACCACAAGTGTTTCAAAATGTCAATATAGAAACACAATTTTGACACACTTATATAAAGAATTGACACATTGTTTTGACACATTTCTTCCCGTCGAATCCCGTCGTCAAAAGACTTCATAAAAACAGTTGACA
>CAMCKD010000088.1 GCA_945875335.1 uncultured Clostridia bacterium
GCGCCCGCGCGCCCGGGAGAGGTGTCGCCCACTAAAGCGTACCAGCAACCAACGTCCGACACCCCCTCAGTCAGCCCGTTCGGGCTGACAGCTCCCCCTCTGGGGGAGCCAAGGGTGCTCGATAAACAACAATTCACCGCCATATTGAGGATGTCGGAAAATCACGATAAGTTATGAAGCCTTACAAGTTGATTACTGGCAGGCGATATAAACATCCATGGTGTCCCCGGCGGTTTCAAAGCAGGGGATGATATTCTGCTCCTGGTGCTCCAAACCGTTCAGCCGCATGTAGTCCATCAGGGTGCGGTAGGCGTGGGGGATGGTGACGAAGGGGTTGTCAAAGGGCTGTTCTATGTGAATGGCCGCGTAGCGGTGGGCGGGCTGTTCCAGGATTTCCATTCCCTCGGGGACGATTCCCTCCGGCAAAATCCAGGCGGCGGCGTAGCCGTGGAGGTGGTAGACGTTGATCTGCTCCTGGGACAGGCAGGGGAAATCCCAGCCGATGAGCCGGGGCTCCGTTACCCCATACTGCCGGGCCAAATTGCGCAGCCGGTTCAGGGCATCCTCCTCCGGCTCCGGGCTGATTACCGGGTAGCGCACATACCGAAAACCCGGCACCGTCTCCACCCGCAGATTGGTATAGGCGCTGTCGCATTCGTCCAGCTCCTCCCGGAATAGGCTATCCAGGGTGCAGCTGAACACCTTGCAAAGCTCCATTGCCTTGCTCATTTCCGGCAGGGCGGCGTCCATCTCCCACTTGGATACGGTCTGACGGCTTACGTTCAGCCGTTCCGCCAGAGCCTCCTGGGTCATATTCCCGCAGAGGCGGCGCAGGTACTGCAAATTTCTTCCGAAGCTCATGTTGGTTCTCCTTTTGTGTTTTCAGCGCTGTAATGGCATTGTACCATAGGCAGATGAAAAGTACCACCATCCGCCAGACGCGTTTTTCCCTCTCTTCGCAACCTCAGGTTGCAAAAACCGCCTCCATTCCAAAAGAACGGGGGCGGTTTTTCTGCCAATGGATATGTTGTTTTGTTTGCTCCAGAAGATCGGTAAATTGTTGTTTGCAGAGTACCCTTGGCTCCCCCTCTGGGGGAGCTGCTGAAGTAGCGCACACTGGGGCTGAGGGGGTGTCAAACGTTGGTTGCTGGTACGCCTTAACCGACGACACCTCTCCCGACCTCGCTGGCGCTCGGCCACCCTCCCCAGAGGGGAGGGCAAGGGTGCGCTCTACAAACAACAATTTGTCCGTGTGAGGTTTACTTGAAATACTTCACTGCATTCTCAAAGAGCTTGATATCGTATTCCCCGGGAACATTGCGGTACAGGTTTTTGCCGATGCGTTCGCTGTGGCCCATTTTGCCGAAGACACGGCCGTCGGGGGAGGTGATGCCCTCGATGGCGAAAATGGAGCCGTTGGGGTTGAACTCGGTGTCCATGGTGGGGGTTCCGTCCAGGTCAACATACTGGGTGGCAATCTGCCCGTTGTTTGCCAGCTGCTGCACCAATTCCTCGCTGGCGAAGAACCGTCCCTCGCCGTGGGAGATGGGCACGGTGCAGATGCTGCCAACCTCCACCCCGGCCAGCCAGGGGGACTTGTTGGAGCAGATGCGGGTGCGCACCACCTTGGACTGATGCCGTCCGATGATGTTGTAGGTCAGGGTGGGGCAGGTGTCGTCGGTGTCGCGGATTTCGCCGTAGGGCACCAGACCCAGCTTGATGAGGGCCTGGAAGCCGTTGCAGATGCCCAGCATCAGGCCGTCCCGCTTTTGCAGCAGCGCTTCCACCTGCTCCCGGATGGCGGGGTTGCGGAAGAAGGCGGTGATGAACTTGGCGGACCCGTCGGGCTCGTCGCCGCCGGAGAAGCCGCCGGGCAGGAAGATCATCTGGGCCTGGGCGGCCTTCTTGGCGAATTCCTCCACACTGCGCTGCACATCGGAGGCGGTGAGGTTCCGAATCACGGCGATTTCCGCGTCGGCCCCGGCGTTCAGCATGGCCCGGGCGGAGTCATATTCGCAGTTGGTGCCCGGGAACACGGGAATCAGCACCTTGGGCCGGGCCGCCTTCACCGCGGGGGCGGGGTAACTCTTGGCCTCATAACGGAAGGCGGGGATGTCCTGGTCGCCCTCGGTGACCTTGGTGGGATACACCTTTGCCAGAGTGGCCTCGTTCAGTGCGCGAAGCTCTTCGATGGAGGCCTCGTCCTCGCCCAGAACGATCACGGGCTTTTCGGTGGTGTAGCCAATCTTCACGGCGCTGCGCATCCGCACATCCTCGGAAAGCTCCGCAATCAGGCAGCCGGGGCCGTAGGTATACCAGTCGGTGAAGTTTTCAGCGTGGAAGCCGATGTTGTTGCCGAAGCTCATCTTCATCACGGCCTCGGCGGCACCGTTCTCCACCGCCCAGGCGGAGAGCACCTTGCCCTGGCTGTGGAGCCAGGCGAAGGCATCCCAGCTGTTTTTCACATCCTCGGGGGTGTTTCCGGCAGGGGCGAACAGGTAGACGGGATGGTTGGCCCCCTTGAATTCGGGGGAGAGCACCTTGCCTGCCTCCACGGGGGCGATGGCAAAGGAAATCACCGTGGGGGGCACGTCCAAATCCAGGAAGGAGCCGGACATGGAGTCCTTGCCGCCGATGGCAGCGGCGTTCAGCTCCAGCTGGGCATCCAGAGCGCCCAGCAGGGCGGAGAAGGGCTTGCCCCAGCGGGTGGGTTCATTGCGCAGCTTCTCAAAGAACTCCTGCAGGGTCAGGTAGGCTTTGCGGTAGTCAGCGCCGGCCGCCACCAGCTTCGCCATGGAGCTGTAAACCGCGTCGTGGGCTCCAGTATAGGGGTCAACGCACATCTGGTCAGGGTCGCATCCCCAGGCCATCACACTTGCCTGGTCGGTTTCCTGCCCGGGCAGCACCGGGAACAGGGCGGCCATGGCCTGGGCGGGGGTGGTCTGGGTTTTGCCGCCGAAGGGCATCAGCACAGAGCCCGCGCCGATGGAGCCGTCAAAGCGCTCGGTGAGGCCTCTGCGGCTGGCGGTTTTCAGGCTGGAGGCCATCTCCCGCAGAGATCCGTAGAGGGGCTGATACAGGGGCTGCAAATCCTTCTGGGCAACGTTGACCTCCGTGTGCTTCACGGCGCCGTTGGTGTCCAGGAAGGCCCGGCTCAGATTGGCAATCTCCTTGCCCTTCCACTGCATCACCATCCGCGCTTCTTCGGTGACCACGGCCACCCGGTAGGCTTCCAGGTTTTCCGCCTGGGCAGCTTCAATGAACTTATCCGCGTCCTCGGGAGCCACCACCACGGCCATCCGCTCCTGGGATTCGGAGATGGCAAGCTCGGTGCCGTCCAGACCCTCATACTTTTTCCGCACGGCGTCCAGGTCGATCCGCAGACCCGCCGCCAGCTCACCGATGGCAACGGAAACGCCGCCGGCGCCAAAGTCGTTGCAGCGCTTGATCAGCCGGGTCACCTCACCGTTGCGGAACAGACGCTGAATCTTCCGCTCCTCGGGGGCGTTGCCCTTCTGCACCTCGGAGGCCATGGTCTGCAGGGATTTCATGTTGTGACTCTTGGAGGAGCCGGTGGCACCGCCGATGCCGTCCCGCCCGGTGCGGCCGCCCAGCAGGATCACCACGTCCCCGGCTGCGGGCACCTCCCGGCGGACATTTTCAGCGGGGGCAGCGGCAACCACCGCGCCGCATTCCAGCCGCTTGGCAATGTAGCCCTCGTGGTACAATTCCGCCACATGGCCGGTGGCAAGGCCGATCTGGTTGCCGTAGGAGGAATAGCCTGCCGCAGCGGTGGTGGCCAGCTTTCTCTGGGGCAGCTTGCCCTTCACGGTGTCCTTCAGGCTCACCCGGGGGTCGCCGCCGCCGGTGACCCGCATGGCCTGGTGCACATAGGCCCGGCCGGACAGGGGGTCCCGGATGCAGCCGCCGATGCAGGTGGCCGCGCCGCCGAAGGGCTCGATCTCTGTAGGATGGTTGTGGGTCTCGTTTTTGAACATCAGCAGCCAGTCCTCTTCCTTGCCGTCAATGACGGTTGGAACATGGATGGAGCAGGCGTTGATTTCCTCGCTCTCGTCCAGTTCAGGAAGCTGGCCCCGCTTTTTCAGGGTCTTGGCGCCAATGGTGGCAATGTCCATCAATGTCTGAGGCCGCTTTGCCGCCTTCTCTTCGCCGTAGACCTCCACCCGGGCAGCCAGGTAGCGCCGGTAAGCGGCCTGGACGGCGGGGTCAGAGATGTCCACCTTGTCAATGTGGGTGGAGAAGGTGGTGTGGCGGCAGTGGTCGGACCAGTAGGTGTCCACCACCCGCACCTCAGTGATGGTGGGGTCCCGGTGCTCTTCGTCCCGGAAATAGGCCTGCAGGAATTTCAGGTCGTCCAAATCCATGGCAAGGCCCAGCTTGTCCAGGAGTTTCCCCAGGGCGGCGTCGGTCATTTTGATAAAGCCCTTCACCGTGTCCACGGTCTCGGGGGCAGCATGCTGGATGGCCAGGGTCTCCGGCTTTTCCAGGGAGGCTTCTCTGGCCTCCACCGCGTTGATGACGTAGTGCTTGATGGCCTCCACGTCCTTCTTGGTCAGCTTGCCGTAGAGGGCGTAGACTTTGGCGCTGCGGACGGTGGGACGCTCCCCCTGACTCTGGAGCTGGATGCACTGGGCGGCGGAGTCGGCCCGCTGGTCAAACTGGCCGGGCAGGGGCTCCACGGCGAAGACCACATTGGCGTCGCTGAGGTCGGCCTCCTGGGAAACGTTGTCCAGCTGGGGCTCGGAGAAAACGGTGGTGCGGGCGTAGTCAAAGAGCTTTTCGTCGATGCCCTCCACGTCGTAGCGGTTCAGGATGCGGACGTTTTCCAGTTTTTTGATGCCCAGAAAGCTGCGGCAGTCGGAGAGCAGACCCGCCGCCTCCGGGGCCAAACCGGGCTTTTTCTCCACAAATACACGGTAAACCATATCTATTTCCTCCCAAACGGTTTAGTTCAGCGCTTTCAATGCCCGCTGACCGATGTCGCTTCTGCGGTAGGCGTTTTCAAATTTCACGCCGTCGGAAATCCGGTAGGCTTCCTCAATGGCCTGCTCCAGGGTATCAGCCACGGCAGTGGTGCCGGTGACCCGTCCGCCGGAGGTGACCAGCTTCCCGTCCGCGATTTTTGCTCCTGCCACATAGGTGTGGGCGGCGGCTTCAGGACTCATGGTGATCTCAAAGCCCTTCTGATAGCTGGTGGGGTAGCCGTTGGATGCAAGAATCACGCAGCAGGCATGCTTGTCCGCGAATTTCACTTCGGTTTCCGCCAGGGTGCCATTTGTGGTAGCCTGCATGATGGTCAGCAGATCGCTTTCCAGCAGGGGCAGCACCACTTGGGTCTCCGGGTCGCCGAAGCGGCAGTTGTATTCAATTACCTTGGGTCCCTTGGGCGTCAGCATCAGGCCGAAGTACAGGCAGCCCTGGAAGCTGCGGCCCTCGGCGTTCATGGCGGCAATGGTGGGCAGGAAGATTTCCTTCATGCACTGCTGGGCCATCTCCGCTGTGTAGTAGGGATTGGGAGCCACAGTGCCCATGCCGCCGGTGTTCAGGCCGGTGTCGTTGTCCCCAATGCGCTTGTGATCCATGGAGGAAACCATGGGCTTCACGGTTTTGCCGTCGGTGAAGGCCAGCACGGAGACCTCGGGCCCTTCGAGAAATTCCTCGATGACGATGTGCTCCCCGCTCTTGCCGAAAATCTTCTCCGCCATCATGGACTTTACCGCGTCCATGGCCTCCTGCCGGGTGTTCGCAATGATGACGCCCTTGCCCAGAGCAAGACCGTCGGCCTTGATGACCGTGGGAATGGGGGCGGTTTCCAGATAGTTGAGGGCCGCCTCCATTTCATCAAAGACCTCATAGGCGGCGGTGGGAATGCCGTATTTTTTCATCAGGTTTTTGGAAAAGACCTTGCTGCCCTCGATGATGGCGGCGTTGGCCTTAGGGCCGAAGCAGGGAATGCCGATTTCGTTCAGCGCATCCACCGCCCCCAGCACCAGCGGATCGTCCGGGGCCACCACGGCGTAGTCAATGGCGTTTTCCTTGGCAAAGTTCACAATGCCCGCAATGTCCGTGGCGGAAATGTTCACGCACTCCGCGTCTGCCGCAATGCCTCCATTGCCGGGCAGGGCATAGATTTTTTCAACGGTTTTGTTCTCTTTCAGCTTCTTAATGATGGCGTGTTCCCGTCCACCGCCACCAACGACCAATAACTTCATAATATGATAACCCCTTTTTCAGAGATAGTAGTAGGGGAGGATATCATCCTCCCACCACATATCGATGATTGCGTGTTTGGTTGAATGGTACAACGTCGGACACCAATACGAATTCGCCCGACCTGATTGGTAATTGTGGGGTTGTACCGCGCGGGCGGCTAATAGCCGCCCCTACAGTGATGCGTTCAGCTTAATGGTGGAACAGCCGCATGCCGGTGAAGGCCATGGCAACGCCCCGCTTGTTGCACTCTTCAATGACCAGGTCGTCCCGGATGGAGCCGCCGGGCTGGGCGATGTAGCTGACGCCGGAGGCGCAGGCCCGCTTGATGTTGTCGGCGAAGGGGAAGAAGGCATCGGAGCCCAGAGCCACGCCCTGGATTGCGTCCAGGAATGCCCGCTTGTCCTCCTCGGTGAGGCGCTCCGGCTGGCGGGTGAAGTAGTTCTGCCAGATGCCCTCGGCGCACACATCTTCTTCGTTGCCGTTGATGTAGCCGTCAATCACGTTGTCCCGGTTGGGGCGGCCCAGGTCATCCCGGAAGGGGAGCGCCAGGGTTTTGGGATGCTGGCGCAGGAACCAGGTATCGGCCTTGGAGCCAGCCAGTCGGGTGCAGTGGATCCGGGACTGCTGGCCCGCGCCCACGCCGATGGCCTGGCCGTCATAGGCAAAGCACACGGAGTTGGACTGGGTGTATTTCAGAGTAATCAGGGAGACGATCAGGTCAATCTTGGCGCTTTCGGGCAGGTCTTTCTTCTCCGTGACGATGTTTTCCAGCAGATGCTCCCCGATCTTGAAATTGTTCCGGCCCTGCTGGAAGGTGACGCCATAAACCATCTTGGTCTCCTGCTCAGCGGGGACGTAGCTGGGGTCGATGGCAACCACATTGTAGCTGCCCTTGCGCTTGGTTTTCAGAATGGCCAGGGCTTCCTCGGTGTAGCCGGGGGCAATCACGCCGTCGGAGACCTCCCGGGCAATCAGCTTGGCGGTTACAGCATCACACACATCGGACAATGCCACCCAGTCGCCGAAGGAGCACATCCGGTCGGTGCCCCGGGCTCTGGCATAGGCGCAGGCCAGGGGGCTTTCGTCCAGTTCGGGGATGTCGTCCACAAAGCAGGCTTTTTTCAGTGTTTCGGGCAGCACCTTGCCCACGGCGGCGGAGGTGGGGGACACATGCTTGAAGGAGGTGACGGCGCACATGCCGGTGGCTTCCTTCAATTCCTTCACCAGCTGCCAGGAGTTCAGGGCATCCAGGAAGTTGATGTAGCCCGGGCGGCCATTCAGGATGGTGATGGGCAGGTCGCTTCCGTCGGCCATGTAGATGGAGGCGGGCTTCTGGTTGGGGTTGCAGCCGTATTTCAGTTCAAAATTTTTCATCTTCACGTTGCTCCTTTATCAGCAGTGCTTGTTGAGGATCCGCTGCTCCACCTGGCGGGTCTGCAGATCGGTGTAGCGGACGAACAGGGAAATCTTGTTGTCCTCATTCAGGCTGGTCCACAGCTCCTGGGTGAAATCGTCGATGTTCTGGGGGATGCTGACCCGCTCCGGCTCTCCCTGGAAGGTGGGAATCACCGGGTTGCCGTCGCAAACGTAGGTGTGCAGGAAGTGGCCCAGACCATTGACTGCCGGGTACTCCCAGAAGAACCGGCTGCAGCCTTGACCCTCGGGGTCGGCGGCTTTCAGAATGGACAGCTTGTAGGAGCCGTCTGCTGCGGTCAGGCCGGAGATTCGAGGCGTCCAGTTGGGGCCGTCGTCCTCAAACTGCCGGGTGCGCAGGGCGGCCTCCCAGCTCTCCCCCCGGGAAAGGTACTCCCAGATGGTGTCGGTCTGGTCGCCGTTGGTGACGATGAGGCCATTGCCCACCTCTCGAACGGGGTGATAGATGATCAGGTGGGGGTCCTTCATCAGGGCAGGGTCGTGGGCTTCCGTGCGGATGCCGTCGGGCTCCTGGATGAACACCCGGTTCCGGGAGTTGACGCTGCGGCCCATGATGAAATAGGCAGCCACCGCCTTTTTGCCGTCGGGGGTAATGCCCAGCACAATGCCCCGGCCGGGATAGCTGTTGCCCTCCAGCCGGTCAGCCATGGATTTGATATCGTAAACGTTCATGTTGTTCCTCCCAATATGATGATGGCCTGAATTTTGGAGCATATCGGTAAATTGTTGTTTGGCGGGCAAAAAACGCACACGCCATCGTAGGGGCGGCTACCAGCCGCCCGCCAGGTTGGTAAATTGAG
>CAMCKD010000089.1 GCA_945875335.1 uncultured Clostridia bacterium
CACCCCCTCAGCCCCAGTGTGCGCACTGGGGCAGCTCCCCCAGAGGGGGAGCCAAAGGTACTCTACAAACAACAATTTGCCGAGCTTCTGATTTGAACCGATAAGCACATTTCATGACAGAGAGGTAAAGCCATGTCCATTGCAGAAAACGTCTCCCGCATTCGGGAGGAAATCAATCAGGCCGCCCTGGCTGCCGGGCGAAACCCGGAGGAAATCCAGCTTTGCGCCGCCACCAAGATGAATGATGCCGACGCTGTCCGCCAGGCCATTGCCGCCGGGGTGGACTGCTGCGGGGAAAACCGGGTGCAGGAGCTCACCGCCAAGCTTCAGGAGGATGCCTACCGGGGCGCCCCGGTGCATTTCATCGGCCATCTGCAGACCAACAAGGTGCGCCAGGTGGTAGGCAAGGTGGCGCTGATTCAGAGCGTGGACAGCGAGCGTCTGCTCCGGGCCATCAACGCCGAGGCCGCCAAGCAAGGCATCATTCAGGATATTTTGCTGGAAGTAAACATCGGCCAGGAGGAGAGCAAGACCGGCTTCCGGGCGGAAGAAATCCTGCCGATGGTGGAAAAAAGCGGCGAATTTTCGAACGTATGTATCAAAGGGCTCATGGCAATCCCCCCAATTTCCCAGAATAAGGGGGATAATGTAAAATTTTTTCAAAAAATGTCCGATTTATGTGTTGACATACGGAGAAAAAAATACGATAATGTGACAGTGGACTGTTTGTCCATGGGCATGTCCGATGATTTCGCCGATGCGATTGGCTGGGGCAGCACCATGGTACGAATCGGCACCGCCATTTTCGGTGCCCGGCATTATATGCCATGAGACATCTATTGTGATGTGAACATACAGGAGGAGAAAAAGAAAATGAGTTTTTGGGATAACGTAAAGAAATTTACCCAGCCCTATGCCGACGATGATTACGATGATTACGACGAGGAAGAAGAAGAAACCGTCGATCATTACGAGGAACCCGAAGAGCGCCCCGCTCGCCGTCCTGCCCGTCGGGCCAGCGCCCCTGCTCCCGCCCCCGCTCCCGTGGAGGAAAGCGTGGAGGAGGACGACTTCGGCTTCGGCAGTGCTCCCATTCTGAGCGCTCCCAGCTCCGGGGTGTCCGCCGGCGGTTTCAGCGGCCAGGTGCTGAACATGAATTCTTCCGGCTCCATTTCCAACAAGCAGGAGGTTGTTCTGTTCCGTCCCAACAGCTTCAACGATACCTCCAAGGCTGCCGATGATCTGCGCAGCCGCAAGGCCGTGATCGTCAACATGGAAAATGTGGACAAGGCCATGGCCCGCCGTGTGGTGGATTTCCTGTCCGGTTGCGTCTACGCGCTGGACGGTGATGTGAAGAAGATTGCCCAGTCCGCCTATCTGTTCTGCCCCCACAATATGGACATTGTGGGCGACCTGGAAACCCTCCAGGCTGAGGTGGAAAGCTACATCTAACCCCCTTCACCATACCATACCATCCCGAAAGGAGAAAAACATATGATTACGCCGCAGCAAATTGACCAGATTTCCTTCAGCCAGGCTCGTCACGGCTACGATATGGAGCAGGTCGATAAGATTCTGGAGCCCCTGACCGAGGATTATGTAAAGCTCTACAAGGAAAACGCCCTGCTGAAAAGCAAGATGCGGGTTCTGGTGGACAAGCTGAAAGAGTACCGCAATAACGAAGCCGCTCCCCAGGAGGATGTGGAGGGTGCCCGCCGCACCGCCGAGAAGATGATTCAGGAGGCCGAGGCCAAGTGCGCCCAGATGCTGCGCCAGGCGAAGGAGGCGGCTGCCGCTGCTGCCGTCCCCACTGCCGCTCCCGCCCCCAAGGCTTCTCCCAGCGCCGATGCTTTTGTGGCGGTTGAGAAGGCTCGCATCGCCGAGGCCAAGAAGACCGCCGCCGCCCGGATCACCGAGATTCAGACCCAGATGCAGCAGTGCATCCAGGCCCTGGATCGGATCAAGAACGCCAATGTCACCCCCGCTGCCGCGCCTGCCCCCAAGGCTGCTGCCGCTCCCGCTGCTCCTGCCGCTCCCGCTGTTCCTGCGGCTCCCGCAGCAGTGGAGAAGAAGGAGCCTGTGGTGGATGTCTATGACAACGATGCCGTCGTGGGCGAAATTTCCCAGAGCTTAGAGGCCATGGTGGGCACCACCACCGACACCGCCCCCAAGGCTCCCCCCCAGCACCCCACCCAGGACACCACCACCAGCCGTTTTTCCAACCTGAACCTGCAGTTCGGCCGGAACTACGACCCCACCCAGAAGTAATTCCCCTTTTTCATATCCCCAACGCCATCACGAGGACGCGAACCAGGGTCCCCCGCCTCCAGAGAGCTGCCGGAAGGTGCAAGGCAGCAGGCTGTCCCCTGAGTTTATCACCTCCATGCAGCGCAAAGAACGCCCCTCAGGGGCAAGTAGACTGCGCCGGGTTCCGCGCCCGTTACAGCGCCATCGAGTGCCGGCACTTGCCGGAACAAGAGTGGTACCGCAGAGGTTTATTCATCGCCTTTGTCTCTTATTTCCAAGGGACAGGGGCGATGTTTTTAATTTGCGGGGATATCGGTTATAAGACAAATTGTTGTTTAGCACACCCTTGCCCTCCCCTCTGGGGAGGGTGGCCGAGCGCCAGCGAGGTCGGGAGAGGTGTCGCCCGTCAGAGCGTACCAGCAACAGACCTTCGACACCCCCTCAGCCCCAGTGTGCGCTACTTCAGCAGCTCCCCCAGAGGGGGGGGAGCCAAGGGTACTCTGCAAACAACAATTTGTGTGTATGCTGCAATAAGCTGACCATCGTATTTGAAAATTCAGAAAGGAACGATTTCTATGGACTATAAAAACACCATCATCACCCCGAAGACCGACTTTCCCATGAAGGCCGGTCTGCCTGCCCGGGAGCCTGGAATGCTGCAGGCCTGGCAGGAAATGGACCTTTACAACGCCATGCTGGAAAAGAACAAGGAGCTGCCCCCCTTCGTGCTTCACGACGGCCCTCCCTTCTCCAATGGCTATATCCACATGGGCCACGCGCTGAACAAGACTCTGAAGGACTTTATCGTCCGCTCCCACGCCATGATGGGCTATTACACCCCCTACGTCCCCGGCTGGGACAACCACGGCCTTCCCATCGAGCGGGCCATCGAAACCTCCAAAAAGAAGCTGAACAAGGACATGTCCGTCACCGAGTTCCGCAATGCCTGCGAGGACTTTGCCCAGGACTTCATCAACAAGCAGCGGGAGGGCTTCAAGCGCCTGGGCGTGGTGGGCGACTGGGAGCACCCCTACCGCACCATGGACAAGCATTTTGAGGCCCAGGAGGTCAAGGTCTTTGGCCGGATGTTCGACAAGGGCTATATCTATAAGGGATTGAAGCCCGTTTCCTGGTGCCCCAACTGCGTCACCGCCGTAGCCGAAGCGGACATCGAGTATAAGGATGACCCCTGCACCACCGTCTATGTCAAATTCCCCGTGGTGGATGACCTGGGCAAGCTGAGCCAGTTTGATTTGAGCCGGGCCTACTTCGTGATCTGGACCACCACCATCTGGACGCTGCCCGGCAACATGGCCATCTGCCTGCACCCCAGAGATTCCTACGCCCTCATCAAGGCCGAGAACGGCGAGACCTACATCATGGCGGAAGCTCTGATGGACAAGGTCATGAAGATTGGCGGCATTGAACATTATGAGGTTCTGGCAACCTACCCCGGCCAGTTCTTTGAGAACATGCTGGCAAAGCATCCCTTCCTGGACAAGACCTCCCGGCTGGTGAACGCCGAGTATGTCACCATGGACTCCGGCACCGGCTGCGTCCACACCGCCCCCGGCTTCGGCGCGGACGACTATGTGACCTGCATGCGCTACGGCATGGAATTGATCGTCCCCGTGGATGACTACGGCCGTCACACGGAATACGCCGGGAAATATGCAGGTCTGAAAACCGAGGAGTCTAACCCCATCATTTTGGAGGATATGCGTGAAAGCGGCATGCTCTTCGCCTCCGAGGACATTGTCCACTCCTACCCCCACCACGACCGCTGCAAAAAGCCCGTGATCTTCCGGGCCACCCCCCAGTGGTTCTGCTCCGTGGAATCCTTCAAGGACAAGGCCATCCAGGCCATCGAAAACGTCCAGTGGTATCCCGCCTGGGGCGGCGAGCGGATGGTGAGCATGATCCGGGAGCGGGCGGACTGGTGCATCTCCCGTCAGCGCCGCTGGGGTCTGCCCATCCCTGTATTCTACTGCGAATGCTGCCACAAGCCCGTGTCCACCCCCGAATCCATTGAGAAAATCTCAAAGCTCTTCGACGAGTACGGCTCCAACATCTGGTTCCAGAAGGAGGCCATGGAGCTGGTGCCCGACGGCTTCACCTGCCCCCACTGCGGCGGCAAGCAGTTCACCAAGGAGAAGGACACCCTGGACTGCTGGTTCGACTCCGGCTCCACCCACTATGCCTCCCTCATGAAGGATCATCCCGACCTGTGGCCCGCCGACGTGTATCTGGAAGGCGCCGACCAGTATCGGGGCTGGTTCCAGTCCTCCCTGCTGACCAGTGTGGGCGCGCTGGATCAGGGTGCTCCCTTCAAGCAGGTGCTGACCCACGGCTGGACCGTGGACGGCCAGGGCAGAGCCATGCACAAGTCCCTGGGCAACGGCGTTGACCCCGCCGATCTGATCAAGGAATACGGCGCGGACATCGTGCGCCTCTGGGCCGCCTCCTCCGACTATCACGCGGATGTGCGCTGCTCCAAGGAGATTTTCAAGCAGATCGCCCAGAACTATCTGAAATTCCGCAACACCGCCCGGTACTGCCTGGGCAACCTGAACGAGTTCGATCCCAACCGCCTGGTCTCCCCCGAGGAGATGGAGGAGCTGGACAAGTGGGCCCTGACCAAGCTGAACGGGCTGATCGACGCCTGCCGCAAGTCCTACAACGAGTACGAATTCCACATGGTCACCCACGCCATCAACGATTTCTGCGTGGTGGAGCTGTCCAGCTTCTACCTGGACATTTTGAAGGATCGGCTCTACTGCGAGGAGAAGGACGGCCTGCGCCGCCGCTCCGCCCAGACTGCCCTGTATCTCATTGTGGATGCCATGGCCAAGCTCTTCGCCCCCATCCTGGCCTTCACCTGCGACGAAATCTGGCAGGCCATGCCCCATGGTGATGCCGATGACAAGCGGAACATCCTGCTGAACCAGATGCCTTCTGACTGCGCCGCCTACACCCTGGATGACGCCGCCATGGCCCGCTGGGACACCGTCATCAAGCTCCGCCAGGACGTGAACGGCGTGCTGGAAAGAGCCCGGGCCGACAAACGCATCGGCAAGGCTCTGGAAGCCCATGTAACCCTTCAGACCACCGACGAGGCTCTGAAAGCCGCCTGTGAGGGCGTGAACTTGGCAGAAATTTTCATCGTCTCCAGCTGCACCTGGAGCTCCCCTGAGGAAGGTGCCGAAACCGCCCCCGGCGTCAACTTCCCCAGCCTCACCGTGGGCGTCTGCGAAGCCAAGGGCGTCAAGTGCCCCCGCTGCTGGATGCACTCCGAAAAGGCCAATTCCGAAGGCCTCTGCCCCCGCTGCGCCGCTGTCATCACAAAGATGGACATTGAGCTGTAAGCTCCCCCTTCCCTCCCCCGCCCCGGGGGAGGGATTTCAAAATCTGGCGAAAGGACTGGAATGGCTCTGACGAAATTTTTCGCATTTTCTAAAAATTATGCTTGACTTTTTGGAAAGCCGTGGTATAATACTCTCGTTCCGCGTGAGTCGCCGGTATAGCTCAGTCGGTAGAGCAGCTGATTTGTAATCAGCAGGTCGGGGGTTCGAGTCCGTCTACCGGCTCCAGCGTTTCACCTGGAAAACTGAATATGGGGGAATTCCCGAGTGGCCAAAGGGGACAGACTGTAAATCTGCTGCTTATCGCTTCGGTGGTTCGAATCCACCTTCCCCCACCACAAAGGTGCGTAACCGTTGATACAAATGGTTACGCACCTTTATTTTTTTCCTATTGAAAAAGCCTTGAAAATCAACAGGTTCTGGCAACAGGGGGTTCAAATTGAACGCCTTGTTGCCAGAACTTTTTTGCTTTCAGCTGAAATGCGCCATCCTTCCGCTTCCAACTCTGAACCCCCTAAACTACCAAAAATATGATAGTATGGGAAAAATATGAAATTATGAGGAATAATTTGATAGTTCAACACTGCGGACACGCTATGGCTTCTCCTCTTCCGTTCATTCTGTTTCCCACGGGTGGAGAACTTTGTCTTGCGGAAAATCCATCTGTGTGCCTACTCGAATATTAGCCTACTGAAGATTTTTTCTTCGAGCTGTACCGGGTAGTACTTCTCTGATATGACAAGAAGAATAAATAATCAAACGGTTATTTCTCGAATCACACTTTTTCAAAGAACGACTTATCCACCTCGAAAACTGTTTTTTCGCGAACACCCAGTCGGTATTCAATCAGCTTGTTAATAAATTCTTCTCCATCAATTAGGTCAATCTGTTGCTTACCAGCATTAGAAGCCTCATCTCTGGCAGCTTTTGTAAAAGTACCCGTAGTGATGAATACTCCTTTTTCTATATCCGTTGTAAGAGATCCTCTAAAATCACGGATATCACCAGCAGAGACACTGCCAATAAACCGCTTACACTGAAACGCAACATTAAAACTAAAAATGCCATTGATGCGCAATTTACCCGTCCCGTCTATACCTCCGTCACCGGACTTTTTGGTTACTGATACCTGAGAGAATCCACACTCCCGTAAAAGAAGCATAGCGAGTCGCTCGAAGGCGTATGGGTTCATGTTATGTAAAGTTTCTGCTAGTTCTGTTCGCCACGGTTCGAGTTCTTCTGGTACTCCCACATTATCATTAGTTGGATCATCATCCTCGGCTAATACTTTTGCTTCATCTGGAGACTTACTCGCAAGGCGCTTGTTCTTAATAAACTCTATAACAGCCGCTTTTGATACAGTGTCTTTGTCAGCATATTCAGGCGTGATCATCCAAACACCGCGTTGACTATTTGTTATTGCCCCAAACGCTTTCAATCTTGTTCTGGCCCATGCCAACTGATATTCAAGTTCCGTTTGTTGTGACACACTTCCTTTGTGCGGCTCATCAACAATTTCGTCAGATAAGTGAAGCATTTCAATAACCTTATCTCGAATTTCAGCAATATTGGCAGAACCTCCAAGATTACGCAGAGCAGCGAAAACAGGCTCAATCAATTCTAATTGAGTGGGACTTTTTATTTTCTTAACCTTAGGCAATGTATTTCGCCTCCCTATTGAAGATTTAGAACTTGTATGTCGATTTTCGAGTTTTCAATGTAGTGACGGTACATCGTCTCCGCAGGCAGCAGACGCACCTGAATATCCTGCAGCCCCAGATTGTGTAACATGGCAAGAGATGCAGTGCCTTTTTCGATTATTTCCGTAGAAGCGGTCGGCATAAGGAAACAGTTTTTTACCGTGCCGATCTGGTGGGCTTCCACAAAAGGTTGATATGCCAACTGGTACAGATACTGCTTTGTGATGGACTCAATACCGGGCTGACCACGCAGCTTTTTATTGTGTTCCAGTTGAATGTTGTAGTATTTGGCATCAAAGATGATAAACTGATAGTCCCCATCAACATTAACGATGGAAATGAGGTCTGGGATAAGTGTATCCTCGGCCTGCTTCACAAATGGCTCACCGTTTGAAGCAGTGCCAGACCACTGCGGTTTATCAATTAATTCAATGAGTTTCTTATGCCGCATATCGCAATATTGCTCAGCCAATGGTACTGGCAGTCGCAGTCCACCGATTGGCTTCTGCAACTGGTTGTCCATTACTTCCGCACAGACTTTTTCCCATACCAGATTGAAACTGTTCGTTCCGAACATACTGAAGCAGTCCAGATCGTCCAGTGCGCTGCTGTTGGCTATGTAGGCATACAATGTTTTCAGCAGAAGCTGTTTTCGGGTGTTGAACTGGACATGGCTAAGAATGTAAAAGTAATCCAGGCAACGTCCCCCATCCTGTCAGCTCAGTCACAGCTTTCTGTGAAAAAGCGCAGAGTGGCTGCGTATGCCCGTGTTTCCACCGAGAAGGACGAACAGCAGAACAGTTATGAAGCCCAGATTGAGTACTATACACGATATATCAAAGGTAACCCAGAATGGAGTTTCGCAGGCATCTATTCAGATGAAGGTATCACCGGCACCAGCATCAAGCGCCGTGACGGCTTTAACAAAATGATAGAGGATGCCCTTGCCGGAAAAATCGAAATCAAAACTGCGGAATTGATACAATTTGACTTTTCCAGTGCCGCAACGTTTTGAGGGGTAAGTTGCCCGGGTCGAGGGGTAAGTTTGGTGCGATGAGGGGTAAGTTGCTCCGTGAGGGGTAAGTTGAGGAAGCTGAAAAAACGTGCTCGAGTGCAAGAAATCGTTATAGATACAGAAAAAGCC
>CAMCKD010000090.1 GCA_945875335.1 uncultured Clostridia bacterium
GGAGACCGAGGAAACCACCACCGAGGAGGAGACCGAGGAAACCACCACCGAGGAGAAGACTGAGGAAACCGTCACCACGAAGACTTCAGCGGCCGAAACCGAGCAGGCTGCGTAATCTTCCAACATAAACGAACCCCCACAGGCTTTCGAGTCTGTGGGGGTCATTTTCTATTGTGCTTATCGGTATGACTCAGCAGAGTGGTAAATTGTTGTTTATCGCGCCCTTGGCTCCCCCTCTGGGGGAGCTGCCGAAGTAGCGCACACTGGGGCTGAGGGGGTGTCAAACGTTGGTTGCTGGTACGCCTTAACCGACGACACCTCTCCCGACCTCGCTGGCGCTCGGCCACCCTCCCCAGAGGGGAGGGCAAGGGTGCGTTAAACAACAATTTACCGAATTGCTGACGAATGCCGATATGCACAAATTATAATTGCACCAGACCGGCGTCCACCATTTTTTGCAGGCTCATGAGGATGCCCAGCTTGGCGTGGTACCAGGTCAGGCCGCCCTGGAAATAGACGGCGTAGGGGGGACGGATGGGGCCGTCGGCGGAGAGCTCGATGGAGCTGCCCTGGACGAAAGCGCCTGCGGCCATGATCACCTTGTCGTTGTAGCCCGGCATGTCCCAGGGCAGGGGATCGGCGTAGGAGTCCACCGGGGCGGCGGCCTGGATGCCCTTGCAGAAGGCGATCATTCCTTCCTCGCTGCCCAGCTCCACCGCCTGGATGATGTCGTGGCGGCTTTCCGTGGCATTGGGCACGCACTTAAATCCAAGGGGCTCATAGAGATTGGCAGCGAACACCGCACCCTTTTCCGCACTTGCAACCACCGTGGGAGCCAGGAAGAAGCCCTGGTACAGCGCCGGCATCAGACCCAGATTCGCCCCCACCTCCTGGCCCAGTCCCGGAGCCGACAGCCGGAAGGCGCAGCGGCTGACGCATTTTTCCGTGCCGCAGATGTAGCCGCCAATGGGAGCCAGACCGCCGCCGGGGTTCTTGATCAGGGAACCAACCACCATGTCCGCCCCCACGTCCGAGGGCTCCATGGTCTCCACAAATTCGCCGTAGCAGTTGTCCACCATGACGATGACATCCGGCTTGATGCTTTTGCAGAAATCAATCAGCTCCCCGATTTGCTTGACGGAGAAGGTGGGCCGGGTGGCGTAGCCCTTGGAGCGCTGAATGGTAATCAGCTTGGTCTTCGGGTTGATGGCTTTTTGGATGCCCTCATAGTCGAAGCTGCCGTCGGGAAGCAGGTCCACCTGCCGGTATTTGACCCCGTATTCTGCCAGGGAGCAGGGGCTTTCCCGGATGCCGATGACCTCCTGCAGGGTGTCGTAGGGCATGCCGACAGGGGAGAGCAGCTCGTCCCCGGGCAGCAGGTTGGCGCTGAGAGCCACCGTCAAAGCGTGGGTGCCGCAGGTAATCTGGGGCCGCACCAGAGCCGCCTCCGTGTGGAAGACATCGGCATAGACCTTTTCCAGATTGTCCCGGCCCAGGTCGTCGTAGCCGTAGCCGGTGGTGGCGGCAAAGCAGGCGGCGGACACCCGGTTCTTCTGCATGGCGGCGATGACCTTGGCCTGGTTGTATTCCGCCACCCGGTCGATCTGGGCAAACCGCTCCGCCAGCCGCGCCAGGGCCTTCTCACCATATTCATACACGGCAGGGGAGATCCCCATAGCCCGGTACTGATTCAATAATTCTTCCATATCCATTCTCTTTTCTTTTGAAATCGGGAAAATTATATAAAAAACCGCCTCCCTTGTCAAGCAGGAAGCGGATTTCTATTTTGGCGCAACGTCATTTTCCAAACATACGGGCAAATTGTTGTTTGTCGCACACGCCATCGTAGGGGCGGCTACCAGCCGCCCGCCAGGTTGGTAAATTGAGTGTTTGGTTGAATGGTACAAATGTGGGAAATTGGTACGGATTCGCCCTGCCTGGTTCAATATTGTAAGGTTGTACTGCGCGGGCGGCTGGTAGCCGCCCCTACGATGGCGTGACCGATAGACAACAATTTTTATGTGTTACGGACTAGTAGGGGAGGATATCATCCTCCTGCCAGGTTGGTAGACTGAGTGTTTGGTTGAATGGTAGAGAGTCCTGCCTCGTACGAATTCGCCCAACCTGGTTGGTAACGGTAAGCCCGTACTGCGCGGGAGGATGATATCCTCCCCTACAGTGGCTGGGCGAAAGGCGGGACAGTTCAATCGTTGCGGCGGTTGCGGCCGCCGAAGAGCACCAGAAGACGCACCAGCTGGGCCAGGGCGGCGGCGGTGGCGGCCACATAGGTCAGGGCGGCGGCGGTGAGGGTTTTCCTGGCACCGGCCTGTTCCTCCGGGGTCAGTAGGCCGTTTTCCTCAATGGCGGCCAGGGCCCGGCGGCTGGCATTGAACTCCACCGGCAGGGTCACCAGCTGGAACACCAGGGACAGCCCGAAGCAGGCAATGCCAAGATAGATGAAGAAATTGGACATGCTGCCCATAAAGGAGAACAGCAGACCAATGAGAATCAGGGGCATGGCCATTTTGGAGCCAAAATTGGTCACGGGAATGATGGCGGCCCGGAGCTTGATGGGGGCATACTGCTGGGCGTACTGCACCGCATGCCCCGCCTCGTGGCAGGCAACCCCGATGGCGGCGGTGGAGGTGCTGGAATACACATTGTCGGACAGGCGGATGACGTTGGTGCGGGGGTCGTAGTGGTCGTTCAGATTGCCGCTGATGTGCTCGATCCGCACCCCCCGCACCCCGTTGGCTGCCAGCACTCTTGCGGCGGCGTCCGCCCCGGTGATGCCCCGGCGGGAGAGCTGCTGGGAGTAGCGGCGGAAGGTGCTGTTCACATGGGCGCTGGCCCAGAGGGAGAGGATCAGGCAGGGCAGCACCAGGTAGACATAGGTCCAGTCGATTCCATAGTAATAATAAGGCATAATTTGCTCCTTTCCGGGGTAGGATATCCCCCTTCTGGTTCTTTTGGATTTATTATATCACGGTTTCGGAATTTGGCAACGAAATCGGAAGGGAGTTTACATCGAAAGCTGAAAATGTTCACATTTTGTTCATATACTGCCGACTGGAAACTGCTATACTCTACAGGAAAGAGTGTGTTTTGAGAAAGGAGGATATCATGCAGGATCCCAAGAAAAAACGCTATCTCTATCTGATGCTGGCGGGCTTCGGCGCCATCAGCCTGAGCATCCTTCTGTTTTTTGCGCTGTACCGTCTGCGGGGCATCGGGGAGCTGCTGCAGACCATCACCCGCATTCTCGCTCCCTTTATCTATGGCGGCGTGGTGGCCTATCTGCTTCGGCCGGTGTGCAATGCCTTTGAGTCTTTTTTAACCAGGTGTCTGCCCGGGAAGCTGAAAAAAATTGCTCCCATAGCGGCGGTGCTGGGCAGCCTGATTACGCTGTTTCTGGTTCTCTATGCCCTGGGTGCCATGATTTTTCCCCAGGTTTATGAGAGCGTGGTTGCCCTGGGAAAGACCATTCCCTCCCGGTTGGAGAGCTTTATCGGCTGGGCGGAGACCACCTTCGGCGAAAATGAAAAAATGGACACCCTGTTCGATTTTTTCAATACCAGCTACGAAAAGCTTTATAAACAGGCGGATGCCTGGATTCGGAACGATTTGTTCCCCCAGATCACAACTCTGGTGACCAGCGTCAGCTCCAGCGTGATTTCCTTGCTGAGCAGCCTGTACAATCTGGTCATCGGCATGATCGTTGCGGTGTATGTGCTGTTCAGCCGCAAGCGCTTTGCCCGGCAGAGCACCCTGATCGTCCGCAGCGTCCTCAACGAGAAATGGGCCAGCGCGGTGCTGGAGGAAGTGAAGCTGATGGACCGGATGTTCGGCGGCTTCATCGACGGGAAGATTCTGGACTCGCTGATCATCGGCGTGCTGTGCTATTTGGGCTGCTGGATCCTGCGGATTCCCAACACCCTGCTGATCTCCGTGTTCGTGGGCGTGACCAACATCATCCCCTTCTTTGGCCCCCTGATCGGCGCGGTGCCTGCCACATTGCTGATCCTCATTGAAAGCCCCATCAAGGCCGTATGGTTCGTGATCTTTGTGGTGGTTTTGCAGCAGTTGGACGGCAATGTCATCGGCCCCCGGATTCTGGGCAACAAAATCGGCATTTCCGGCTTTTGGGTCATGTTCGCCATCATCTTCTTCGGCGGTATCTGGGGCATTATGGGCATGGTCATCGGCGTGCCCCTGTTCGCGGTGATTTATGATCTGGTGCGCAAGCTGGTGAAGGTCGGTCTGCGGAAAAAGGATAAATATGAGCTCTGGGAGCAGTACACGGCGGAGTATCCCAACGAGGACCTGCCCAACAAGCCCGGCGAGAAGGCCGAACCCATTGACTGGAGCTGGGAGGCCACCCAAAGGCGCTTCAAGGAGCTGCTGGGGAAGGGCAGACAGGCCTATGCCGATGCCGCCCTCTGGTGCAAAAATGTATGGCAGACCCTGAAAAAATGGGCGCTGGCATTTTGGGCCTGGCTTCAAAAAATCGCTGCCTGGTTCCGCAGCCGGTTCCAAAAGCTGACCAAGAAAAACTGATAGGAAGAACCGCCGCCATTGTCCGCGGCGGTTTTTTCAGAGAAAGGGAGAGCATTTTGAATTACGCGGAAATCAAGAACTGTGACATTGCCAATGGCCCCGGGGTGCGGGTCAGCCTGTTTGTCTCCGGCTGCACCCACCATTGCCCCGGCTGCTTCAACCAGGTGGCCTGGGATTTTGACTACGGGCAGCCTTTCACCCAGCAGACCATCGACGGGATCCTGGAAATGCTGGCACCCAGCTACATCAAGGGCCTGACCCTGCTGGGGGGCGAGCCCTTTGAGCCCCAGAATCAGGAGCCCATTGTGGAGCTGCTGCGGCAGATCAAGAAGAAATACCCCCAAAAGAGCATCTGGGCCTTCTCCGGGTATCTCTTTGACCGGGACATTCTCGCCGGACGGCTGGGCCCCTGGGAGATCACAAAGGAATATCTGAGTTATCTGGATGTGCTGGTGGACGGCCCCTTTGTGGAGGCGAAGAAAAATCTGTCCCTCCGATTCCGGGGGTCGGAAAATCAGAGGATCATTGATGTCCCCGCCTCCCTGGCAGCAGGGAAAATTGTGCTGTGGCAGGACTGGCAGGGGGACGGAAGGGGATTGAAATAATGGAAAAAGTAGCGGTGAAAAAGCTGCGGGAGGGGGCCGTCCTTCCCACCTTCGGCTCCAATGAGGCAGCGGGGGCAGACCTGTACGCCTGCCTGGAGCAGGATGTGACCATCGGCCCGGGGGAGACGGTGTTCGTGCCCACGGGTCTTGCCATGGAGCTGCCCAGAGGCTATGCCGGGCTCATCTATGCCCGCAGCGGACTGGCCTGCAAACGGGGGCTGGCCCCGGCCAACAAGGTTGGCGTGGTGGACAGCGACTACCGGGGGGAGTTCATTGTGGCGCTGCACAACCACGGCAGCCAGCCACAGACCATCTCCCACGGGGAGCGAATCGCCCAGCTGGTGGTGACCCCGGTGCTGATTCCCGAATACATTGAGGTCGAGACCCTTTCCGACACCCAGCGCGGCACCGGCGGCTTCGGCTCCACCGGACGATAAAACAGAGAGCAGCGTTATCGCAAATTGTTGTTTGCGCATGCCATTCGTAGGGGCGGCTACCAGCCGCCCGCCAGGTTGGAAAAATGAGTGTTTGGTTGAATGGTACAAATGTGGGAAACTTGCAGGAATTCGCCCGACATTTCTTGTGATTTTCGGCTTGTACTGCGCGGGCGGCTGGTAGCCGCCCCTACGAATAGCGTGTCCAATAAATAACAATTTGAAGGCCCATGAACGCACAAAAGGGGCCGTTCCCGGTAAGGAAACGACCCCGTGGGTTTATTCTGCGGTTAGGCTGGCGGCCTCTTCGTTGACGGCGGCTTCGCAGGAGCGCATGGCCAGGATGGTTTTTTCCAGAACCTCGTCCAATGTCCAGCCCAACCGGGAGGCACCGTCCTGGATCACCTCCCGGCTGCATCCGGCGGCGAATTTCTTGTCCTTGAATTTCTTTTTCAGGCTGCTCAGCTCCATGTCCATCACGGATTTGGAGGGGCGCATCCGGGCGGCGGCACCGATCAGGCCGGTGAGCTCGTCCACGGCGAAGAGCACCTTCTCCATTTGGTGGGTGGGCTCCACGTCGCTGCACAACCCGTAGCCGTGGGAGCAGACGGCATGCACCAGCTCCGGCTCGGCGTTGATTTCTGCCAGCAGCTCCGGGGCCTTCTGGCAGTGCTGTTCCGGGTATTTTTCAAAATCCACATCGTGGAGCAGGCCGCACAGGCCCCAGTAGTCTGCTTCATCGCCAAAGCCCAGCTCCTGGGCATACCAGCGCATGACGCCCTCCACCGTCAGGGCGTGGAGCAGATGAAAGGGCTCCTGATTGTATTTTTGCACCAGGGCCAGCGCCTGGGGCCTTGTAATGGCAGTTTTCATATGCATTCCTCCGGGAATTGTTTTTTGTACCCATTATAAAATCGTCCTCCGATTCTGTCAAGAACCCAATGCTTTGTGAGGTGAACGCCATGACGAATATTCTGGATTACATTCAGTGGCGGGGGGATCTCTCCTTCACCCAGGATCCGCCCAACGCCATCGATTCGCTGATTTTTTCCTACCTGGTGTATCTGCGCTTCCCGGAGGCGCTGCAGTCCGCCCCGGAAGAGGGGGTACCCCTGAAGCAGGTGGAGCGGGAGCTGTCTGCCCTGGCCGATTACCGGGAGCGGGGCAACAATCACCAGCTGGAGCTGTTCCACGCGGCGGCCCAATCCAGGCGCTTTGGTGCTGTGAAGCTGGTGCAGTTCCGGGACCAGTTCATCCCGGAGGAGGATACCCAGTTTGCCGCGGCCTCCTTCCTGCTGGACGACGGCAGTCTGCTGGCTGCCTTCCGGGGCACGGACAATACCCTGGTGGGCTGGAAGGAAGATTTTAACATGTGCTTTCAGGAGACAGTGCCTGCCCAGCGGCTGGCGGTGGAGTATGTCCGGGAACTGTATGAGATTTACAACAGGCCCATGCACCTGTGCGGCCACTCTAAGGGAGGCAATCTGGCGGTGTACGCCGCGGCCAAAAGCCCTGGTGTGATTCGTCAGTCCATCCGCCAGGTCTATAACAACGACGGCCCCGGCTTCATGGAACACATGCTTTCAGACCTGGGCTACTTGGAAATGGTGCCCAGAATTCATACCTTCGTGCCTCAATCCTCCATCATTGGGATGCTGATGGAGCACGCGGAGCCGACCCAGGTGATAAAAAGTGCCCAGGTGGGCATTTTGCAGCACGATGTGTTCACCTGGGAGGTCATGGGCAAGGAACTGATTCCTGTAGAGGAACTGACTCCCGACTCCAAATTTGTCAGCGCCACCATCAAGCAGTGGCTGCTGGGTATGGATATGGAGGCCAGAAATCAGATGGTGGATGCCCTCTTCGAGCTGCTGACCTACGGCAATGTGGAGCGGGCGGCGGACATTTTCCTGCCCAAAAACATCCGCCAGTATATGAAGCTCATCAGCACCGACGAGAACATCCGCCTGGTGCTCACCGAAGAATTCACCAACCTGATGGAGGCGGCGAAAAAGACCGTAAAGCTGTCCCCGGAGTTATTGGAGGATAGCGAAGAAGAACTGCCTGTATAGGAAACTGCCCCTCCGGCCTCGCGCAGCATACAGCCAAATTGTTGTTTGTCACTTCGTAGGGCGGGGTCATGACCCCGCCGACCAGGTTGCGCATTTTGCCCTGGCACGATTCAACGAAAGTGCTTTCGTCTTGTTACGTTTCGGCGGGGTCAGAAAACCGCCCTACGAATGGCGTGTACGCCAAACAACTATGTGTGGTTTCGTTGAAAAAATCCTCCGTATGACGATTACAAATCATACGGAGGATTGGTTATTTTAGGGGACTCGGGTTATCTCTGGATTCTGCCGGAGCCGTCGCCGCCGGCCAGCTTTTCCACCTCGGCCACGGTGACCATGTTGTAGTCGCCTTCGATGGAGTGCTTCAGAGCGGAAGCAGCCACGGCGAACTCCACAGCCGCCTGGGTGTCCTTGCCGTTCATCAGGGAGTAGATCAGGCCGCCGCCGAAGCTGTCGCCGCCGCCAACGCGGTCGATGATGTGCAGGTCGTACTTCTTGGAGAAGCAGTACTCATCCTTGGCTACGTTATACAGCATGGCAGACCAGCCGTTGTCGAAAGCGGAGTGGCTTTCCCGCAGGGTGATGGCAACCATCTCAAAGTTAAACTTATCAGCCAGCTGCTTGGCAACGGACTTGTAGCCCTCGTGGTTCAGGGAGCCGCCGTAGATGTCGGTGGCCTCGGCCTCGATGCCGAACACGTCCTTGGCGTCCTCCTCGTTGGAGATGCACACGTCCACATACTGGCACAGCTC
>CAMCKD010000091.1 GCA_945875335.1 uncultured Clostridia bacterium
TTTTTTACCCACCCCTGGTAGAACCAGGGGTTTTGATTAAGCCTAAAGGCACCAATCACTCCAAAATCAAAATGTCATCTTGATTTTGGGGCGAATTTTGATTTGTCAATGGGCATTTTCCACAATATTTAAGCAATTATTTTGACACTTTGAAATGGAATCCTTAAGTTGATGACATTGGTGTAAAGGGGGGTAGGGGGGATTGGGCAGTAGGCACTGACGATTTGCAGCCAGCTTCGGCGAATTCGTAGAAGCTGAAACAATGGGATAGTACCTCTTCGCATCGGCTTGTACAGATTTGCTGCCTGGTACTGCGAATCCCTCCCCTACCCCTCCCTTACAAGTAAGGGAGGGCATGCGCTCAGAAACTTACAACCTGATACCGTATATCTGGGGGGACACCCCCTCAGCCTTCGGCAGCTCCCCCAGCGGGGGAGCCAAGGGTGCAACAAACAACAATTTGCCGGGTTGCTGACGAAAGCCGATAAGCGTATAATTTTATCCCGCCGACCGGGGAGGCCGGAAAAATGCACGAAAATTTTACTTAAATACTTGCATTTATTTAGAGGATATGGTAATATGAAAACGTTTAAGGAACCTTTTTTTCATTTTTCTGCCCTTGCACTCGGCCAGGGGCGGAAAATCCGATAAACACATCATTCATGCAAAAGGAGAGTCGATATGCGCTACGGATTTTTTGACGACGGTAAGAAAGAGTACGTCATTCAGACCCCCGCAACTCCCATGCCCTGGATCAACTATCTGGGCAGCAAGGATTTCTTCTCCCTGATCAGCAATACCGCAGGCGGCTATTGCTTCTATCGGGACGCCAAGCTGCAGCGCCTGCTGCGGTATCGCTACAACAATGTGCCCGCGGACATCGGCGGCCGCTTCTTCTATGTAAAAGAAGAAGGCAAGGCCCCCTGGAGCCCCACCTTCCATCCCTGCGACACCCCCCTGGACAGCTACAAGTGCCGCCACGGCATGGGCTACACCATCTTTGAATCCGAAAAGGACGGCATCGCCGCTCAGCTGACCTTCCTGGTGCCCGGGGACGAGAACTGCGAAATCCAGCAGGTGAAGCTGACCAACAAGTCCGATGCCCCCCGCTCCTTCCGGTTCACCGGCGCGGTGGAATGGTGCCTGTGGAACGCGGTGGACGACTCCACCAATTTCCAGAGAAACCTGAACATCGGCGAGCTGGAGGTAGAGGGCAGCGTCATCTACCACAAAACCGAATACCGGGAGCGCCGTGACCACTACGCCTACTACGGTGTCAACGCCCCCATTGCCGGCTTCGACACCGACCGGGACAGCTTCCTGGGCACCTTCGGCCACTTCGGTGCGCCCCAGGCCATCCTGAATGCCAAGGCCGGTGACTTCATCGCCCACGGCGGCGCCCCCATGGCGGGACTGCACCTGGATGTGACCCTGGCCCCCGGCGAGACGACTTCCTTCGTGTTCGTGCTGGGCTACGGCAAGAATCCCAGAGACCAGAAATTTATCGCTCCCGGCGTCATCCGCAAGGATGGTGCCTACCGGGTACTGAAGGAGTTCTCCACCGATGAAGCCGTGGACAAGGCTATGGACGAGCTGGCCGCCTACTGGGACGGCCTGCTGAGCACCTACACCCTCCGCTCTCCCGACGAGAAGCTGAACCGGGCCGTGAACATCTGGCATCAGTACCAGTGCATGGTCACCTACAACATGAGCCGCTCCGCCAGCTACTTTGAGTCCGGCACCGGCCGGGGCATGGGCTTCCGGGACAGCTGCCAGGATCTGCTGGGCTTCGTCCATATCGCCCCCGACCGGGCCCGGGAGAGAATCATCGACATTGCCTCCGTCCAGTGGGCGGATGGCTCCACCTACCATCAGTACCAGCCCCTGACCAAGCGGGGCAACAACGACATCGGCTCCGGCTTTAACGATGACCCCCTGTGGCTGGTGGCCGCCACCCATGCCTACATTGCCGAAACCGGCGATTGGAGCATTCTGGAGCATCCCACCCCCTTCGACAACGTCCCCGGCTCCGAGCAGTCCCTGATGGAGCACCTGCGCCGCAGCGTGAACTACACCATGACCCACAAGGGCCCCCACAACCTGCCCCTGATTGGCCGGGCCGACTGGAACGACTGCCTGAACCTGAACTGCTTCTCCGAGGAACCCGGCGAGAGCTTCCAGACCTCCGGCCCCTCCGAAGGCCCCGTGGCGGAGTCCGTGTTCATCGGCGGCATGTTCGTCCTCTATGGCCGGGAGTACGCGGAAATCTGCGAAGCCCGTGGCTTGGAGGAGGAAGCCAAGACCGTTCTGGCCGCCGTTGTCGAGATGGAACAGGCCATTGAGACTGCCGGTTGGGACGGCGAGTGGTTCGTCCGGGCCTATGACGCCTTCTCCAACCCCGTTGGCTCCAACAAGTGCGAAGAGGGTAAAATCTTCATCGAGCCCCAGGGCATGTGCGTCATGGCCGGTGTGGGCAAGGAGGATGGCAAGGCGGTGAAGGCGCTGGATTCCGTCCGCAAGCACCTGCTGGGCAAGTACGGCGTGGAGCTGCTGGCTCCCTGCTACACCGTTTACCACAAGGAGCTGGGCGAAATTTCCTCCTATCCTCCCGGATACAAGGAGAATGGCTCCATCTTCTGCCACAACAACCCCTGGATCTCCATTGCCGAAACCGTGGTGGGCCGGGGCGACAACGCCTTTGATATCTACCGCCGCACTGCCCCTGTGTACCAGGAAGAAAACAGCGACATCCGCCGGGTGGAGCCCTATGTCTACGCCCAGACCGTGGCCGCCCGTGCCTCTTACGAAGAGGGCGCTGCCCGGAACAGCTGGCTCACCGGCACCGCTTCCTGGACCTTCGTGAACATCAGCCAGTACATCCTGGGCATCAAGCCCACCCTGGGTGGTCTGAGCGTTGACCCCTGCCTGCCCAAGGAGCTGGATGAATACACCGTTGACCGCCGCTTCCGTGGCGCGGTATACCACATCCATGTGAAGCAGACCGGCACCCCCTCCATGACCGTGGACGGCGCCCCCATTGAGGGCAAGGTCATTCCCGACACCGGCAAAGCCGCATACACAGTCGAAGTGACCCTCTAATTCCATAATTTTTCCCCCTGCTCGTATGAGCAGGGGGATTCTTTGTTTCGGAGAAATATCAGTTTATCTCTCTGGTGATGTTTCTCAGCCAGATGTACTTGCGGTAGTGGACGAACACCACGGGGAGCTTGATGATCTCGTCCATATTGCACAGGCAGAACACCACAGGGGCGGGCAGATTCCACCAGAAGGCGGCCATCAGGCTCAGGGGAACGCAGATGCACCACATGAAAATGATGTTGGTGTTCATGTCGAATTTGGCGTCGCCGCCGGCACCGAAGATGCCGTCCAGCACCACATGGTTCACGGACTGGGCCGCAATGTTCAGGCCGGTGAAGGCGATCATGATTTTCAGGTATTCGGCGGCTTTGGGGGTCAGCTCGGTGATGTTCATGATCACCGGGGTCATCATCACCAGGAGTAAGCCGGTGCTGATGCCCACCACGGCGGAAAGCTTGGTCAGCCGGGCGCCGTATTCCTTGGCCTTTTCCAGCAGGTTGGCCCCCAGCAGATTGCCGATCATGATGCCGGCGCCGCCGCCCACGCCCCGAATCAGGCAGGAAATCAGGCTTTTGGCCACAGAGGCGATGGAGTTGGCAGCCACCGCGTCTCCGTCCATGTGGCCCAGCACCACGGAATAGGACATGAACGCGATGCCCCAGACCAGGCTGGCACCGATGACGGGCATGGTATAGCGCAGGAAATCCTGAAACAGCAGCTTATCCGCCTTTTCCAGCAGGCCATGCCAGCGCAGCTGCACATTCCCCTTGCGCTTGTTGACAACCACCGCCAGCACCAGCTCCACCAGCCGGGCGATCACCGTCGCCAGTGCCGCGCCCCGGATGCCCATGGCGGGGGCACCCAGCCAGCCGAAAATGAACACACCGTTGAGGACGATGTTCACCACCACTGCCACGGAGCTGATGATGGAGCTCTCGGCGGTGTGGCCGGTGTTTTTCAGCAAAGCGAAATAGACCTGGGTGATGCCGCAGAGGAAATAGGAGGGAGCCACCACCCGCAGATACTCTGCCCCCAGGGGAATCAGAGTCTTGTCGCTGGTGAGAATGGCCATCAGGGTGGTGGGGGCGAAGAGGGCTGCCAGGGTCACCGCGCCGCCTAGGGCCAGGATGATTTTCAGACCCGTGGGGGCGATTTTCTCGATGGATTCCCCGTCCCCCTTGCCCCAATACTGGGCGGCCATGATGCCCACGCCGATGCTGAAGCCCGTGACCAGCAGACTCAGGAAAAACTGCACGTTGCCCGCCTGGGACACCGAGGCCATGGACTGCTGATCCAGCCGCCCCAGCATCACCGCGTCCGTCACACTGACCAGCGCCAGCATAAAGCTCTGCACCGCAATGGGCACCACCAGCTTCATCAGCTCGGAATAGAAGGTATCATTCTTTTTAAGCGTTGCTCCCATGGGAATCCTCCTGAGAATTGTTTTTTGTGTTGGTAAGGCAGAAAAAACCATCCGGTGGCTATTGTAACGGCTCCTGGCAGAAAAAGCAAGCATTTAACCATTATTCCAAAAAATCAGCATGATGCATCAACCTTCACCAGGATGGTAAATTGTTGTTTATTGCACACGCCATTCGTAGGGGCGGCTACCAGCCGCCCGCCAGGTAACGAACCTGAGTGTTCGGTTGAATGGTATAAATGTGGGAAACTGGTGCGAATTCGCCCAACATTTCTTGCGATTTAAGCTTGTGCTGCGCGGGCGGCTGGTAGCCGCCCCTACGGATGGTTTGCCATTCAAACAACAATTTACAACATTACTGAACTACGTCAATACACTCATTTCTCAAACGAAACCCCCGGCTTTCGCCGGGGGGGGGGTGGGGGATAAATTAGCCGTTGGCGAGATCCACGGTGGAAAGGTCCCATTCCTCGTGGATTTTGGGAACGTCGCTGATCAGCCGCTTGGTGTAGGCAGCCTTGGGATTCAGAATGACCTCATCCGCCTTGCCGTATTCCACGAACTTGCCGTGCTCCATGATGTAGACGGTGTCGGAAATGTAGTAGGCCAGGCCGATGTCATGGGTGATGAAGATGATGGTCATGCCGATCTCATCCCGGAGCTGCAGCAGCATGTCCAGGATGGTGGCCCGGGAGCAGGCATCCACCATGGAGGTGGGCTCGTCGGCCAGCAGAATCTTGGGCTTCAGCAGGAAGATACGGGCGATCATCAGCCGCTGCATCTGGCCGCCGGAGAGCTCGAAGGGATACTTGTTGGTCAGCTCCGCGAATTTCAGGTTGACGAAGGAGCAGGCCTCGGTCATCATTTCGATTTTCTTCTCCATAGGCAAGTTCTTACCGCCCCGCATGTTGATGCAGTCGAGAAGAACGGCATCGATCTTGTGGAAGGAGTTATAGCTGGAGAAGGGGTCCTGGAAGATGGCCTGGATGCCCTTCCAATAGGCGTTGCGCTTCTTGCCGGTGGAGATATCCCGGGGCTGACCCTGGAAGAGAATCTCACCCTCGGTGTGGTTCAGCAGACCCAGCAGGATCTTGGACAGGGTGGTCTTGCCGGAGCCGGACTCACCCACGATGGAGACAAACTCGCCCTCGTGGAAGTCGAAGCTCACATCATTGACGGCGATGGTCTTCTTGTCGCCGAAGCCAAAGACCTTGGTCACATGGCGGCCGCTGAGGCACAGAGGCGCATTGGTAAAATCCTTGGAAGCAACGATTCTATCTTCATTCATGGCTGTAGACCTCCTTCAGTTCGTCCAGCCCCAGCAGGCAGCGATACATCCGATTTTCTCCGAATTCCTTCTCGGGCACGGTGTAGAACTTGCACTCAGGCTTGGCATACTTGCAGCGATCCGCGAAACGGCAGCCTGCGGGGGGATGCTTCAGGTTGGGCGGGGTGCCGGGGATGGCGGTGAGCTTGTGGCCCCGGGTGCCCTCTTCGGGAACCAGAATGGAGCCCATGAGGCCGTGGGAGTAGGGATGGGTGGGATCGAACACCATTTCCTTGGCGGTGCCCCGCTCCACGATCTGACCGGCGTACATGACCATGATGTCGTCGGTGACGTTATACAGCAGGGGCAGCTCGTGGGTGATGAACACCATGGCCTTGATGTGACCCTTATCCATGAGCTCCCGCATCATTTTAATGACCATCTTCTGGCTGGTCACATCCAGAGCGGAGGAGGGCTCGTCGGCAATCAGAACCTTGGGGTTCAGAATGGTGGACACGGCAATGACGGTACGCTGCTTCATGCCGCCGGACAGCTCCACCGCGTGCTGATCCAGCACCTTGGAAGGAAGACCCAGCTCGGCAAAGCGTTTTTCGGCCATTTCCCGGATGACCTTCTTGTCCATCTTGGGGTCATGGGCGTGCACCACATCCTCGATGAAGCGGATGATCTTCTGGGTGGGGTTCAGGGCGTTCATGGCCGCTTGGGGGATATAGGCGATCTCGGTGCCCAGGATGGTCTTCCGAACGGTGTCCGGATCCATGCCGGAGATGTTCTTGCCGTCGATGATGATGTCGCCGCTCATATAGTGCAGCGGGGGGAAGTAGTAGCCCATCAGGCTCAGAGCCAGAGTGGACTTACCGCAGCCGGACTCACCGGCGATGCCCAGGGACTTGCCCTCTTCAATTTTGAAGGAGACACCGTCCACGGCGTAGACGCTCTCGCCGAAGCGGGTGACGTACTTGGTTTTCAGGTTCCGAACCTCCAGCATCACCTTGCCAGAGGACTTCTTTTCCATGTTCTCGTTCGCCATAACTGCCTCCTTAGTCTCTCAGGGTGGGGTTGAAGACCTGATCCAGACCGGTGTTCATCAGGTTCAGGGAGAAGGAGATGAGGGTAATGGTCAGGATAACAGGGAAATAGGCCCACCAGGAACCGTTGGTATGTGCCGAATACATCATTGCCCAGTTCATCATCAGGCCCAGGGTGGGGGTGGTGGTGGTCTTGGGACCCAGGCCCAGCAGACTGAGCTGTGCTTCGCTGAGGATGCCGGAGGAAACCTGGAGGATGAATGCCATCACAACATAGGAGGCGATGTAGGGCAGAATGTCGGTGACCACAATTCGGAGCATGCTGTGACCGGAGAGCTTCGACAAATTCACGTGGTCACGGTTCCGCAGGGAGATGACCTGGCTGCGGACGGAACGGGCGGTCCAGGGCCAGCTGGTGAAGCCGATGACCGCTGCCACCGTGGCAGGGCCGCGGTACTCCTGGCTAATGGAATAGGAAATCAGAATCAGCAGGATGAAGCCGGGAATGACGGTGAACAGGTTGGTGATGAACATGATGAAATCATCCACAATGCCGCCCACATAGCCGGAGAGCAGACCCATGCTCAGACCCAGCAGGGTAGCCACAATACCGGCCACGATGCCGACGCCCAAAGAGGTCTTGGTGGCACCAACCAATTCTTTCAGAACGTCACGTCCGAAGTTGTCGGTGCCCAGGGGCAGAAGCTTTACGTTGGTCACAGTGCCCACGTTCACATAGTCGGTTTTCTTAATGGTGCTCAGGGTTTCGCCCTCGGACATAACGGTGAGATTGTCGCCAGTCTGCAGATCCAGCAGCGCATCGTTCAGGCGCTTATATTTTTTCTGAGCGGCGGAGGTCATGCCCTTGGGCTTGAAGGTGGAGTCGTAGTTTTCGTGCCACAGCTCCAGCAGGGCTTCGGTATCCTGGTAGTCAATGCCCTCCAGGTCAACGCCCTTCAGGCCCAGCCACTCCACCATCAGCACCCGGTCGGAATCGCTGAGAGCCTTGGCCAGCCGCTTGTCGTCGGCGTCGGAAAGCCGCAGGGTCTCCCGCTCTCGGTCGGGACTGGTTTTGGCGGCATCGTACAGAGAAACATAGGTGCCGGGCTTGGCAAAGGTGCCCACGCCGATCTGCTCCAGGGGGCTGCCGGGGTTGATGAGGGGATAGACAATGATGGTGACAAGCAGGATCACAAAAATCACAAAGCCCGCCACGAATTTTCCAGAATGGAAGATATTACGCAGTGTATTTTTCATGATTGTCTCCTCCTTTCTCAGTCCACCTGGGCGGCCTTGACCCGAGGATCAATGAAGCCGTAGATGATGTCCAGCAGGAAGTTGGCCACCAGAACCATCACGGTGATGATCAGGGTACAGGCAGAAATCAGGGGATAGTCCGCAGCCACAACGGCCTTGTACATGGCGCTGCCCAAACCGGGGTAGGAGAAGATGATCTCCGCCACCAGAGCGCCGCCCATCATGGTGCCGATGGACATGGCCAGGCCGGTGATCTGGGGCAGCATGGCGTTGCGGAACACATAGCCGACG
>CAMCKD010000092.1 GCA_945875335.1 uncultured Clostridia bacterium
TCCTCCATGCACTGGGGGGTGCCGCAGAGGATGAAGCCCAGGTGCTGAGCCTTGCCCTGCATGGCATCGTTGTACATGGTGAGGATTTTTTCGTAGTTGTACTGCCGGGTGATGGCATTGGGGATTTTGTAGATGTTCACCAGCTCGTCAATGAGCACCAGCATTCCCGCATAGCCCGCCTGTTTCAGGAAGGCGGCGAAGAGCTTGAGATATTCATACCAGTCGTCGTCGGTGATGACGATGTTGACCCCCAATTCCTGCCTTGCCTCGGTTTTGGTGTTGTATTCTCCCCGGAACCATTTGAGCACCTTGGCCTTGGTCTCGTCGTCGCCGCTGAGGTGGGCTTTGTAGTACAGCGTCAGCAGCCGGGCAAAGTCGAAGCCGTGGACCATCTCGTTCAGGGAGTAGATCACGGCGGAAATCTGCTTTTCCACCAGTGGCGTCAGGGCAGGGTCGGTGATGCTGAGGCTGCTGCGCTCCATCACCTGCTGCTGCACATTGCTGATCCACCGATCCAGAATCAGGCTCAGTGCGCCGCCCTCGGGCTTGGTCTTGGTGGACATGTTCCGAATCAGCTCTTTGTAGGTGGCAAGGCCCTGACCCCGGGTGCCCTGCAATCGCCGCTCCGGGGACAGGTCGGCATCCACCACCACGAAGTTTTTCGCCATCACATAATTGCGGATGGTTTGCAGCAGGAAGCTCTTGCCGCTGCCGTACTTGCCCACGATGAATCGGAAGGAAGCGCCCCCGTCGGCGATCAAATCCACATCATGGAGCAGGGCGTCAATCTCGTCCTTCCGGCCCACGGTGACGTAGGACAGCCCCACCCGGGGCACCACGCCGCCTTTCAGGGAGTTCATCAGGGTCTGGGCGATGCGTCTTGGAATTTTCATGGTGATACCATCTCTTTCAATTCGTCAATGTAGTCAGAAATGGGCTGGGCGTCCTGGTCCAGCACCGTATCCTGGAAGATATCATATAGTTTCTCATTGATTCCGTCCAATAAAACGGACATCATCAGCCCCTCAGCCCGAACCCAGCCCAAATCCGTTCCATAGAGCAGGCTTTGCAGCAGCCGGTACTCGGCGGGGCTCAGGGGGGTGTCCTCCGGCGGCGGGGCAGCAGGCTCCGGGATTGGGGGTGCCTCCGGCGGCGCTTCCTCCAGCTCCTCCTCCACCGCCAGCTTTTCCTGGGTGATGGCTGCCTCCCGGCGGATTTTCTCCAGCTGGGAGCGGTCGATGGTGATTTTCTTTGCTTCGGCGGCCTGCTTTCTGGCCAGGAGGGCATCGATTTCCTCCTGGATGATTTTCAGAACCCACTTGGTGTCCAGCTGGCTTTTGATGGGGTGCTTGGGGTCCAGCCGCTGGCGCATCCGGCAGTCGATGGCCTTCAGCAGGTCATCCAGCTTGGCGCACTGCCGCTGGCTGAAAAAGAAGCCCTCCACCATCCACCGGCCATTCTGGCAGTGGTAGGCGCAGAGTTCGTCCACGACGTAGTGATAGCTCTGCCGCCGCAGGGGGTCGCAGAACACGGCGGAGTAAAAGAGCCAGGTCAGGTCTTTTTTGACGCTCCCCAGATACTGGGCCACAAAGCCGTTTTTGCACCGGGTATCGCAGTGCAGGGCCACCCGCCGCAGCACCGGGACCATCACGGCCTCCATGTCAGAGCGGTGCTGCTGGTAGAATTTGGAGCGTTTCAGCCATTTTAGGGGCAGCTGTTCCAGTGCTTCCACGATGGCGGCGGGGGACTGGGTCTGAATTTCCTCCAGCATGGCCACGCTTTTGTGGATGGCGGCCCGGGAGGAGCCTTCCAGCAGGGCAGGGTCCAAATCATAGTAGATGACATAATCCTCCAGCCACTGCTCCAGATAGGAAAGGATGTCGTCGTCCAGCTTGCCATATTCCTCCCGAAAGGCGGTGAGCTTCCGATAGCCGTCCAGGGCGTTGTCCACGCCAATCTGATTGAGCAATTCGTAAATATAGAGGAAAGCGAAGGACAGGGAGGTTTTCTCCACCTGCCCCTTCCGCAGCTTGGTACGCCAGGAAAAATACCCCCGCAGCTCCTGATCCGTCAGGGACTGGTAGGTGGGGTAGTAGCGCAGGACAGAGCCGGAAAAATCATAGTCGTCCTCGTAATTTGCCAGCAGCCTGGCCTGCTTGAGGAACACGGATTCCCGGGACTGCCAGGCTCCTTCCAGGGAGCGGGCGGTGCGCAGCAGGGAGGGGAGCTTTTCCTTCACCGGCTCCTTCCGGGGGACAATGTCTTCGTCGGAGTAGACCTGATGATAAAACCAGTCCGCCGCGTTTTTCATTCTGTTCGTATCCGTAGCCCCCACACTCCCGTTCAAATGTTTGTGATTATCATACATGATAACCCCCGGACAGTCAAGCGCGGCGCATAAAAATAGCGGAAACAATTCATGCCTCCCCTGGCGTTGGGGAGGCATGGTTTTTTATTTCCGATAGAGAATCCGAATGGAATTTAACAGACACAGCATGGAAACGCCGGTGTCGGCAAAGACGGCAAACCACATGTTGGCATAGCCGCAAAGACCCAAAATCATGACGATCAGCTTCACCGCCAGGGCGAAGTACACGTTCTGCCAGCTAATGCGCCGGGTGGCCCGGGCGATTTCCACGGACTCCGGGATGGCGGACACGTCGGAATTCATGAACACCACATCCGCTGCCTCGATGGCCGCGTCGGCGCCGGTGCCCATGGCGGCGCCCACATCCGCGCCCGCCAGCACCGGGGCATCGTTGATGCCGTCGCCCACGAACATCACCCGGCCGGTCTCCTTCCGAATGGCCTGCAGCTTTTCCAGCTTGTCCTGGGGCAGCAGCTTGGCGTGAACCTGGTCGATGCCCACCGTTTCGGCCACGGCCCGGGCCGCTTCCTCCGCGTCGCCGGTCAGCATCACGGTTTTGATGCCGCCCCTGCGAAGCTGCCCCACCGCCTGCTCCGCGCCGGGCTTGACGGTGTCCGCAATCAGCAGATACCCCTGGCAGACGCCGTTTACCGCCACCAGAACCCGGGTGCCGTATTCGCCGCATTCGTCAAAGTCGATGTCATTTTCCCGCATCAGCCGGGCGTTGCCGCAGAGCACCTCCGTTCCCTCCACCGTGGCCCGAATGCCCCGGCCCGGCAGCTCCTCCAGCGCCTGGGGCTGAGCCAGTACCAGACCCTGCTCCTGAGCTGCGGATACGATGCTGGCGGCAATGGGGTGGGTGGAGCGCTGCTCGCAGCTTGCGCAGAGCCAAAGCAGCTCCCGCTGAGCGTCCACTTTTTCAGGGGCTGCGGCGCTCTTCACCTGCTGCACCTTGAAATCGCCCTTGGTGATGGTGCCGGTTTTGTCCATGACCACGGCCTTGATCTGGGCCAGGGCCTCAATGGAATTGCCGCCCTTGAACAAAATGCCCTTTTTCGATGCCGCGCCGATGCCGGAGAAGAAGGCCAGGGGCACGCTGAGCACCAGGGCGCAGGGACAGGAGATGACCAAAAAGGTCAGGGCGGTGAAGACGGAGGCGGTTCCCGCCTCACCGAAAAGAACGGAGTTCCTTCCAGCGTATTTCACCCCGTCTACAAAGAAGTGCCAGTCCGGCAAAATGCAGGGCAGAGCCAGGGCCACAAACAGAGCGCCCAGCACCACGGCGGGGGTGTAAATTCTTGCAAACCTGGTGATGAATTTGTCGATGGCGGGCTTGTTGGCGGCGGCGTTTTCCACGGAGTCCAGGATTCTTGTGACCATGGACTCGGACAGGGGCTTTTCCACCCGCATCATCAGCTGGCCGGAGGTGTTGACACAGCCGGAAATGACGGCGCTGCCCGGCCCCACCCCCACAGGCACCGGCTCGCCGGTGACGGGGGAGGTGTCGATGCGGCTTTCCCCGGAGACGATGACGCCGTCCAGGGGGATCCGGTCACCGGGGCGCACCAGCAGGATATCTCCCACCTGGGCATCCTCCGCCGGGATGACGCTGATGTTCTTTCCCTGAGCCAGGTTCACGGTTTCCGGCCGCAGGTCCACGGCGGACATGATCTGGCTGCGGCTGCGCTCCACCGCCCGTTCCTCAAAATATTCGCCCACCCGATAGAACAGCATCACGCCCACCGCCTCCGGGCAGTCGCCGATGCAGAAGGCGCCCAGGGTGGCCAGGGACATGAGGAAATTCTCGTCGAATACCTTTCCCTTGACGATGTTTCTCAGCGCCGTCAGCAGTACCTCCCCGCCCAGAATCAGGTAGGCGGGAATCAGCACCAGCAGCATGGCGTACAGCGGCGCTCCCAGCAGCTCCATGGCTTCTCCGATGATGAACAGAACACCGCCCAGCACGATGGCCAGCAGGTCCTTTTTCCCGGATTCTGCCTGGGGCTTGGGGGTCGGGGCGGTGTGATTCCGGGCGGACAGGGTCACCCCATCCTCCACGGTGTCGGTGACACGCTGCATTTTTTCCAGCAGCCCCTCATGGCTCCGGGCGGACACCCGCAGCTGCTTGGCGGCAAACACCACCGCGGCGGACTCCACCTCCGGCATGGCCTGGATTTTCGCCTCCACCTTGGCGGCGCAGTTGGCGCAGTCCAGCCCCTCAATCAGATAGACTCGGGTTTCAAAGCCATCCAGGGGGGAGATGATCTCCTCCTGGCGGATGCCCATATCAACGGTCTGGTGGTGCAGCCGGTGGCCCCGATGGCCGGAGGGGCGGTGCTCCTGTTCGTGCATGGTGAGTGCCTCCTTTGCTTGACTTCTGATGATAAATAGAATACAATATATCTGTTAGCGAACACTTTGTTCTGTAGCTATTATAAAGGATTCCATCGAAAAAGCAACAATCAGATTTTGCTCGCTGTAAGATACAGAACAAAATCCCCATTTTGTACGGGAGGTATTATGGACAGACGACAGCAAAAAACCAGAACCGCCATTTTCCGGGCGCTGACTGCCCTGCTGGATCGGCAGAGCTACGCCAGCATCACGGTGCAGGACATCATCGACGAAGCCAACATTGGCCGCAGCACCTTCTATGCCCATTTCGAGACCAAGGACGAGCTGCTGAAGCAGATGTGCCGGGAGCTTTTCGACCACATCATCGGCACCGCCATGGACAAGCAGGATACCCACGGCCTCTACACCTGCACCAACGCCCCCCATTCGGTGATCTGCCACATTTTGCAGCATTTGCAGGAAAACGACAATAACATCCTCACCCTGCTCTCCTGCGAAAGCAGCCCCATTTTCATGAGCTATTTCAAATCCGGCATGGAGGAGCTGGTGCGCACCCAGATGCTCCAGGAGATGGCCGCCGGTACCAGTGTGCCCCGGGATTTCCTCATTCATCACATTGCGGGCAGCTTTGTGGAGATGGTGCAGTGGTGGCTGGAAGGGGGCCGGGTGCAGACCCCCCAGGAGCTGGACAGCTATTTCCGGGCGGTGACGGAGCCCATCATCTCCGGGGGGAGGACTGACTGATGGAAAAGCGGATTCTGATTCTCACGGATTTTGTGGGCTGCGGCAACGTGGCCATGGCCACCTCCCGGGCAGTGCTGACCCGGCTGGGCCATGGGGTCTGCTGCCTGCCCACGGCGCTGATTTCCAACACCTGGAACTTAGGCTCCTGCGCCCAGCTGGACACCACCGGCTATCTGAAAGCCGCTCTGGAAAACTGGGACAAGCTGGATTTTCGGTTTGACGGGGTGCTGCTGGGCTACATTGCCGATGAAAACCAAGCGGCCTTTCTGGCAGAGCAGTGCGAAAGCTGGCACCGGGCTGGGGTGCCGATTTTTCTCGACCCCATTTTTGCCGACAACGGCAAGCTCTACCGGGGCATCACCCAGGAGCGGCTGGATTTCCTGAAAAATCTTCTGCGCCAGGTGGATTTCGTCCTGCCCAACCTGACGGAGGCACAATTTCTCACCGGGGAGGCTGACCCCTGCCGGGCGCTCCGGGGGCTGACCAAGCTGGGAGCCAAAGCCGCAGCCATCACCGGGGTGCCCCTGGGAGAGGAAAACGCCGTACTCCTGGCCTTGGGAGCGGAGACGGAAACCCTGCCCTACACCCCCATCCCCGGCAATTTTTCCGGCGCGGGGGATGCCTTCACCGCCCTGTTCACCGGGGGCATCCTCTCAGGCAAATCCCCCCGGGAAAGCGCCCAAACCGCCATCCGCACCACAAAACAGTGGATTCAGCAAAGCCAGACTAACCCCTCCGCCATCATCGGCCTGCCCGTGGAGCGGTACTTCGGGTGAGATATAAGATATGAGATATAAGATACGAGATATAAGATATTGTGCATATCGTCTTTCGTCGGCAACCCGGTAAATTGTTGTTTATTGCACCAGCCACTGTAGGGGAGGCTCGTAGCCTCCCGCGCAGTACAGGCTTTCAGTTATCAACCAGAATGGGCGAATTCGTACCAGTTTACCACATTTGTACCATTCAACCTAACACTCAGTTGACAAACCTGGCGGGAGGCTAAGAGCCTCCCCTACAGTGGCGTGTGCATTATTTTTGTGCGATAAACAACAATTTACCACTATCATATCTCATATCTTATATCTCATATCTTACAAAATTGCCCACCCCATTTTCTGAGGTGGGCATCTATCACTGCACTAATGTCAAATGCTGCCACAATCCCCGGCGGTAGCGGTGGATGCACACCAGGCCGGTGACCATCCAGGTCAGGCCCTGGGTGAGCCATACGCCCCAGAAGCCGATGGGGGAGAGCTTGGTGAGAAGCGCGGCAAAGAGGATGCGGCACAACACCTCCGCCATGCCGTTGATCAGGCTGAACCGGGCGTCGCCGCAGCCGTTGAGGATGCCCCGGGGGACATAGATCATCCCCAGGAAGAAATAGAACAGGCAGTCGATTCTCAAAGCCGTGGCACCAATGGCAATGACCTCCGGCTCCTTGACGAAGCACCGAATGGCCCAGCCGCCCCAGAACCAGAAAAAGGGAATCATCAAAAGGCTCAGCACCAGAATCATCACGCTGGAAACCCGGTAGCCCTGCTTCACTCGGTCGATTTTCCCGCAGCCCTTGTTCTGCCCGGCAAAGCTGGTCAGGGCGGTATTCAGGGAGGTAAAGGGCATCTGCACCAGCTGCTCGATTTTGCCCACCACGGTATAGGAAGCCATCACCGTCTGGCCGAAGCCGTTCACCACACCCTGGAGCACCATGCAGGAAATGGAGATCAGGGAGCTTTGCAGAGCCATGGGGATGCCCAGCTTCAGGCAGCGTATGACGATGTGCCTTTGGGGCTTCCATTCCGCCCGGGTCAGCTGGAAATAGCTCACCTTCCTCCAGGCATAGAGGGCGCTGACCAGGAAAGAAAAGAACTGGGAGATCACCGTGGCCAGGGCGACCCCGAATACGCCCCAGCTGAACCAGAGCACAAAAACCAGATCCAGCACAATGTTGATGATGCAGCTGAGAATCAGGAAATACAGCGGCGATTTGGAATCCCCAAGAGAACGAAGCAGCGCGGCCACGCCGTTGTAAAGCGCCACAGCCGCCACGCCCAGGCTGGTGACCTGCAAATAGCACAGCGACAGGGGGAAGATTTCCTCCGGCACCTGCAAAAGCCGCAGAAACATGGGAGCGCCAAAATATCCCAGCAGGCTTACCCCGGCCCCTGCCAGCGTCAGAATGTAGGCCGCGTTGGCGATGGTGGCCCGAATCTGGCTTTCGTCCCGGGCACCGAAATACTGGGAGGCCAGGATGCCGATGCCCACCGCCAGCCCGGAGCTCAGGGAAAAGAACAGGAAGCCCAGGGAGCCGCAGGTGCCCACCGCCGCCAGGGCATTCGCGCCCACATAGTTGCCCACCACCAGGGAGTCCACCACATTGTAGAATTGCTGAAAGAGGTTTCCGATGAGCAGGGGCAGGGTAAACAGGACGATGTGCCGCAGAGGGCTGCCCACTGTCATGTCGGTCATGTGCTTTGTCTGTGCCATTTTCATACACTCCCGGAGGGAATTTTTCACGGGCTGCATTATAGCACAGCCGGTTCCTGTTGTAAATCCCGGCGCATTCACCGAATAAAAGACCTGATCCTTCCCTCAGACCTGACAATTTGACTGCGGCCTTTCGGCGGGCTTCGCTGTATTTCACAAATTTGCCAGATTTTTCGGAGTGAAGATCGCATATTTGTCTAAATAATTTGGCTATATTGTCAATCGCAAAGCTATCGACTTTTTCCGGCGGAACGATTATAATAAAAAAAGTGATTCTGGGCCCCTCTGCGTCGGCCCGAACGCAATTCTCGATATGACTTGAAAAAGGAGAGTACCGACTATGAACAACATTCCCAAAGTGAAGCTGGGCATCATTGCCGTGTCCCGTGACTGCTTCCCCATCGCCCTGTC
>CAMCKD010000093.1 GCA_945875335.1 uncultured Clostridia bacterium
ACGGAAGCGCTCAAATATTGTTACCAATCGGCGGGGTCATGACCCCGCCCTACGATGGCGTTGATTAAGTAAATACATCTTGAACTGAGTTAACCTGATATGCACATTATCTTTATGCTTCTTCTGCGAGTTTCTTTCGCAAATCGTCGGCCAGGCGGGAAATGAGGGTGCCGTTGCTGGGGCGGCTGGCATTTCCGCCGGGGGCGGGAAGGGAGAGCTCCGCCCATGCGGTGCCGGCATTCTGGCTCCAGGCAAAGTTGATGGCGCAGCGGATGGAGCGCTCCACCTGCTGAGCGCTGCAGCCATATTTTGAGCCTATGGTGGGATACAGCTCCTTGGTGATGGAAATGTCCGGCTGCTGATACATGATGATCGCTGCTTCCTTCAGGTATTCAAAGCCCTTGTGCCGTGGGGAGAATTGCAGCCTTTTGATCTGCTCTGCCACATAGAGGGAGGAATTGCAGGGTTTGACCAATTTCGGGTTCAGGCGCTTGCTCAGATCCCGCACCCGCTGGGATACAGCGGAAGGGTCGCAGGGCTTGCGGATGATATAGCCGATGCCCAGCTCCTGGGCGGACTCCAACACATAGTCATTGAAGAACCGGGTCACCACCAGCACCATTGGCCGCAGCCCGGCATTGCGGATTTCGTGAAGCAGGGTCACGCCGTCCAGCTCCGTCAGCATCAAATCCAGAATCATCACATCGGGTTTGCGCTTGAGTGCTTCCTCCAGGGCCTGCCTGCCGTTGCTGCAGTGATAGATGCTGTAGGCATCGGAAAGGGCACTGTCCAATGCCAACCTGAACTCCTCGCTGTTATCCACGATCATCAGAGTTATGCCATCCAATTTTTACACACCCTTGCCAAAGGAAATTCGACATTCTTTGATATAAATTAGGATATCACAACTTTGAATGATTTGCAATCAGCACTTTCTCGACATAATTCGACGAAAAAATCCCCCTCCTGACTCTCAGGAGGGGGAGCGTGGAAGCAGCATCAGCTGTTTTTGTTTTCACCGAAGAAGTATTTGTACCACTCGTCGAAGCTGCCGTCCTGGGGCATGCTGGGCTCCGTGGGTGTGATGGCAGCGGAGCTATTCAAATCCTTGGGCTTTTCGTCCAGGGTAATGTCCATGGTCACCCGCTCGCCGGAGCGGATCACGGTGATGGTGGTGGTGTCTCCGGCCTTGAATTTCCGCAGGAAACGGGTCAGCTCGGTGCGGTTGGAAACCTCATACTCACCCAGGCCGATGATGATGTCCTTGGGCTGGACACCCGCCCGGTCAGCGCTGCCGCCGTCAACCACACTGACCACATAGGCGCCGGTGGGCAGACCATACAGGGCGGCGGCGGAGGCATCGGTATCCTGGACGGTAACGCCCAGATAAGCGCCGGTGACATAGCCAAAGTCCCGCAGGTCGCCGATGATGCCCATGACATCATCAATGGGAATTGCAAAGCTGATGCCCTCGATGGAAGCGCCGGAGGAGGTGGTGCCGGAATACTTGGCGGAGGTGATGCCCACCACTTCGCCCCGCATGTTGAACAGGGGGCCGCCGGAGTTGCCGGAGTTGATGGCGGCATCGGTCTGGATCATGTTGATGACGGTTTTGGAATCAGTGGAGACCTGGCGGTCCTTGCCGCTGACATAGCCCACGGTGAGGGTGGCGGTAAGGGAGCCAAGGGGATTGCCGATGGCCACCACCATATCGCCGATACTCAGCTCGTCGCTGCTGCCCAGGGTGACGGCGGGAAGATCCTTGCCGTCGATTTTCAGCACAGCCACGTCGTTCAGGGCATCAAAGCCAACCACCTCGGCTTCATACTCCTCATCGTTGTCGATGACCACGGTTACGGAGGTGGCTCCCTCGATCACATGATAGTTGGTAACCACATAGCCGTTCTCGGTGATGATAAAGCCGGAGCCGGTGGAGGTGCCCTGCCGGGTCTGACCGGCGTAGGATACGGTCTGAACAGCGGCGGAAATGCCGACGACGCTCCTTGCGTTGCTCTGATAGACCATCTTGGGGCTCATCATGCCGGCTTCATCGGAATAGCTCAGGTTTTCGGTGGGGGTGACCTGGAGGGAGTCCAGCTTCTTCTGCATCTGGGAAATCGCCTGGGCATCCATCTGTGCCTTTTTCTGCCACTGGCTGTTGATCACGGAATAGGTCAGCGCACAGCCTCCGGCCACCAGGGCCAACACCAGCACCACAGAAACCGCCGCCCGGAACACAGGGCGCTTTTTCGGCTTGGTCTGGATGGGGGAGAGGGGCTCCACCGGCTGGGAAGAACGGAAATCCTCCTGAGAATCGAAGGAGCCAGAATTGAATTCATTGTTTTCCATGGAGATTCCTCCTTGTTTTTTATTTGTCTCCCATCATAAAAGCCACATATGAAAAAAATATGTACGCTTCAATAACGATATTTGAAATATGCCTCTGCTGGAAATCATACCCAATTTTTAGCCGGGAGTCAAGCGAAAAAAGAAAGGGAACCGCCGGGTTCCCTTTCAAATGTGGCAGTTTACTTTCTGCGGAAGGACATGCAGTCGGTGCACTGCTCCATGGTAGGATTGCTTTCGTGGGTGCCCACCAGAATCTTGTCCAGGGAGCAATAGTTCTCGCTCTGGCAGTGATGGGCGCACTCACTGACGGTGCACTCCACACATTTGTTGGCATGACAGTTCATATTCTTTCCCCTCCTTTTCCGTAGGTTCGGACTTAGTATGAACCGGAAAAAGAAAAATATGCGCCGATGAAATCAGATGTACATATCCGCAAATTGTTGTTTGGCGCACCCTTGCCCTCCCCTCTGGGGAGGGTGGCCGAGCGCCAGCGAGGTCGGGAGAGGTGTCGTCGGTTAAAGCGTACCAGCAACCAACGTTTGACACCCCCTCAGCCCCAGTGTGCGCACTGGGGCAGCTCCCCCAGAGGGGGAGCCAAGGGTACTCTGCAAACAACAATTTATCGGGCTGCTGAGTCAAGCTGGTTTTTAGAAGAAGGCAAGATACATCCAATAAATAAAACCATAAATCACCGATGCGGCCAAGCCGTAGACGATGACGGGCCCGGCGATGGTGAACATTTTGGCGCCCACTCCCAGGATGAAGCCCTCGGTCTGGAATTCCACCGCCGGGGCGGCTACCGCGTTGGCAAAGCCTGTGATGGGCACCAGGGTTCCGGCTCCAGCGTATTTGGCGATGTCGTCGTAAAGGCTCAATCCCGTCAGCAGGGCGGACAGGGCCACCAGGGAGATCGACACCCAGGTGGCGGCGTCCTGCTTTTCCATCCCCATTCCGGTGTAGCGGTTCATGAGAAACTGGCCCAGCACGCAAATCAGGCCTCCGGCGGCGAAGGCGTACAGGCAGTCTCTCAGCAGGGGAGAATTGGGACTCATTTCCTTTACCAGGCGGCTGTATTGCTTGTCTGTCATGTGCATCCCTCCTGATGGGAAGTATAACCAAATGATTGGAAAAACACACAGAGGATTCTACCATAGTTGTGACAAAATCCGCTGCCGTTTTTTGTTTTATCTGTGTAATTGCCAGCGTGGAGCTTTTATGATAGAATGATACCTGAGATATTATGCCCTCCCGGTGTCAAGCCGGGGGGAAATGGTATTCGATTCACAAATGGAGGGAAAAAATATGCCTATGAAAATGGGTTGGCGCTGGTATGGTCAGGGAAATGACCCGGTGAGCCTCGCCGACATTAAGCAGATTCCCGGCGTGACCAGCATCGTCTGGGCCCTGCATCACAAGATGCCCGGCGAAATCTGGGAAGAAGCGGAAATCAAGGAAGTGGTTGACCAGATTCACGCCTACGGCTTCGATGCCGAGGTGGTGGAATCCGTCAACATTCACGATGACATTAAGATCGGTCTGCCCACCCGGGACGCCCTGATCGAAAACTACAAGGTCTGCATCCGCAATCTGGCAAAGTATGGCGTGAAGGTCATCTGCTACAATTTCATGCCCATCTTTGACTGGACCCGCACCGACCTGTTCCATCCGGTAGGGGACGGCTCCACCGCTCTGTTTTACCAGAAGGACATGATCAAGGACGACTACAAGGCCATGGCCGACTACATCATGAGCTTCACCGAGAAGTACAACATGACCTTCCCCGGCTGGGAGCCGGAGCGGATGGCAAAGCTCGATGAGCTGTTCAAGGCCTACGCCCCTGTGACCAAGGAGAAGCTGTGGGAGAACTTCAAGTATTTCCTGGAGGCCATCATGCCCACCTGCCACGAGTGCGATGTCAAGATGGCTGTCCACATGGACGATCCCCCCTGGGATATCTTCGGGCTGCCCCGTCTGCTCATTGACGCTGAGAGCATCGACAAGTTCCTCGACATGGTGGACGATCCCTACAACTGCCTGACCCTGTGCACCGGCTCTCTCAACGCCAATCCCAACAACAACTGCGCGGCCATCATCCGCAAGCACCACGACCGCATCGCCTTCGCCCACATCCGCAACATCCACCACTTTGACAACGGCGATTTCTCCGAGGCTGCCCACCGTGACTGCTGCGGCGAGACCGGCATCATAGAAATTCTCCGGGCTTACCACGACAACGGCTGGGAGGGCTATATCCGTCCCGACCATGGCCGCCAGCTCTGGGAGGAAGGCCCCGGCTCCTGCCGCCCCGGCTACGGCAAGTATGACCGGGCCCTGGGCGTTCAGTATATGCTGGGCGTTTGGGATCTGCTGGATCGGCTGGCAGAGGAAAAGAAGTAATTTTGGAGGAATCATCCCATGAAGCTTTCTGAAATCAAAAACGGCATTTCTCCCGAGTGGGCGGAAAAGGGCTACCAGATGCCCACCTTCGACATCCAGGCCGTCCGGGAGAAGACTCACAAAGAGCCCACCTGGGTGCATTTCGGCGCGGGCAACATCTTCCGTGCCTTCCCCGCTGCCATCCTCAACGAGGCTCTGAACTCCGGCAAGTATGACCGGGGCGTCATCGTGGCCGAGAGCTTTGACTATGAGATCATCGACAAGGCCTACCAGCCCTACGATAATCTGTCCCTGCTGGTGTCCCTGCAGTCCACCGGCACCATCGAGAAGAAGGTCATCGCCTCCGTCACCGAGAGCCTGAAGGCGGACTATCAGTTTGAGGACTGGAACCGTCTGGTGGAAATCTTCCGCAATCCTTCCTTGCAGATGATCTCCTTCACCATCACCGAGAAGGGCTACAGCGTGAACCCTGCCGATCTGGAGCGGGGCCTGAAGCCCGTCCTCGCCATGGGCAAGGTGGCCGCCCTGCTGCTGGAGCGTTATAACGCCGGTCAGCTGCCCCTCACCGTTCAGTCCATGGACAACTGCTCCCACAACGGCGACAAGGTGAAGGCCGGTGTGATTCAGTATGTGAAGAAGTGGGTGGCCGACGGTCTGGCTCCCGCGGGCTTTGAGGCCTATGTGCTGGACGAGACCAAGATCACCTTCCCCTGGTCCATGATCGACAAGATCACCCCCCGGCCCCACGAAAAGGTCCAGGCCATGCTGGCTGCCGACGGCTTCGAGGACAACTACACCCTCCAGACCGAGAAGCACACCTTCACCGCTCCCTTTGTCAATGCCGAGGAAACCGAGTACCTGGTCATCGAGGACAACTACACCAATGGCCGTCCTCCTCTGGAACTGGGCGGCGTGATGTACACCAGCCGCAAGACCGTGGACATGGTGGAAACCATGAAGGTCACAACCTGCCTGAACCCCCTGCACACCGCCATGTCCATCTATGGCTGCATGCTGGGCTACACCCTGATCTCCGCCGAAATGGCCGACCAGGACATCCGCAGCTTCATCCAGAAGCTGGGCTACATCGAGGCCATGCCCGTGGTCACCGACCCCGGCGTGCTGAATCCCTATGAGTTCATCGGCGCGGTGCTGAATCGCCGCCTGCCCAACCCCTTCATGCCCGACGCTCCCCAGCGCATTGCCATGGACACCAGCCAGAAGCTGGCCATCCGCTTTGGCGAGACCCTGAAAAAGTATCAGGAGCGGGGCCTGGACAAGTCCAACCTGGTGCTCATTCCCCTGGTGCTGGCCGGTTACGCCCGGTACCTGCGGGGCATTGACGACAGCGGCAACGCCTTTGAGCCCTCTCCCGATCCCTTGCTTTCCGAGCTGCAGCAGATCGTGGCCGGTCTGGAAGTGAAGGAAGGGGAGCAGGACTTCTCCTGCCTGAAAAAGCTCTATGCCCGCACCGATGTGTTCGGCGTGGATGTGTATGCCATGGGCCTGGGCGAGCAGATCGAGGGCATGGTGAAGGAGCTCTACGCCGGCCCCGGCGCTGTCCGCAAGACCCTGCACAAATACGTGGAGGCCCGCTGAGCGAAGGGCAAAGGAGTGTCAGTTATGCCAAAATGGCTGGATAATGCCGTATTCTACGAAATCTATCCCCAGTCCTTCCTGGATACCAATGCCGACGGCATCGGCGATTTCCAGGGGATCATCAACAAGCTGGATTACATCCGGGATTTGGGCTTCAACGCCATCTGGATGAATCCCTGCTTCCTCTCTCCCTTTGGGGACGCGGGCTATGATGTGGCGGATTATTACACCGCCGCTCCCCGCTACGGCACCAATGAGGATTTGAAGCGCCTGTTTGCCGAGGCCCACCGGCGGGGCATCCATGTGCTGCTGGACCTGGTTCCCGGCCACACCTCTGTGGAGCATCCCTGGTTCCGGGAGTCCATGAAGCCGGAGCGGAATGCGTTTACCGACCGTTATGTGTGGACCGACAGCGTGTGGGAAGCCCCCGAGAGCATGGGCTGCCTGCGGGCCGTCTCCCAGCGGGATGGCTCCTGCGCCGTGAATTTCTTCACCTGCCAGCCGTCCCTGAACTACGGCTACTACAACCGTACCCGCCCCTGGCAGCAGTCCCCGGAGGACGAAGGCCCCAAGGCCACTCTGGAAGCCATGATGGATGTGATGCGCTTCTGGCTCACCATGGGCTGCGACGGCTTCCGGGTGGACATGGCCATGAGTCTGGTGAAAAACGACCCGGATGGGCTGGGCACCATCGCCCTGTGGCAGAAGGTCTTCTCTGTCTTGGAGCGGGAGTTCCCGGAGGCTGCCATGGTCTCCGAGTGGGGCGAGCCGGAAAAATCCCTGCGGGGCGGCTTCCACATGGACTTTTTGCTCCATTTCGGCCCCTCCCACTATAATGACCTGTTCCGCTGTGAGGAGCCCTTCTTCTCCGACCGTGGTCTGGGTGATGCCTCCGCCTTTGTGGAGCGGTATCTGGAAAGCCGGGAGAAGGCGGGCAAGGACGGCCTGATCTGCATCCCCTCCGGCAACCATGATATGGTTCGTCTGGCAAAGCATGTGGAGGGCGATCAGAAGAAGCTGGCCTTCACCTTCCTCCTGACCATGCCCGGTGCACCCTTCGTCTACTACGGCGACGAGATCGGCATGCGTTATGTGGAAAATCTCACCAGCGTGGAGGGCGGCTTTGACCGCACCGGCGCCCGGAGCCCCATGCAGTGGGATTCCTGCGTCAACGCCGGCTTCAGCGCCGCACCCAAGGAAAAGCTGTACATCCCCCAGGACCCCGCAGCGGATCGGCCCACGGCAGCGCAGCAGCTGACCGACCCGGACTCCCTGCTGAATCTGGTGAAGCAGCTGATTTCCCTCCGCCAGGCTCACCCGGCCCTCCAAAACCGGGGCGGCATTACCTTCGTCAGCAAGGGTGAGCCCAAGCAGGCCCTGGCCTATGAGCGGGAGCAGGACGGTGAAAAGCTGCTGGTTGCCATCAACCCCTTCCGGGAGGCAGTGGAGTTCTCTTATACCGGAAAGCTGACAGAGCCTGTGTTCACCTTCGGCGGCAAAGCCTTCCAAAATGGAGAGCGCATTACCCTTCCCTCGGTGAGCGCCGGAATCTACAAGCTTGGTTGACAGATAAAGCAAAATAAGGAATCCTCCGTATGGTTTCGTTCATACGGAGGATTTTTTCAATATGCTTATCAGCTTCTCGCAGCATCCAAATGAATTGTTGTTTAACGTACACGCCACTGTAGGGGAGGCTCGTAGCCTCCCGCCAGGTTTGTCAACTGAGTGT
>CAMCKD010000094.1 GCA_945875335.1 uncultured Clostridia bacterium
CTCAGTTAACGAACCTGGCGGGCGGCTGGTAGCCGCCCCTACGAATGGCGTGTGCAACAAACAACAATTGACGGGAAAGGGAGGATAAGCCATGGAAAAAACCTATGTGGCCATTGACTTAAAATCCTTCTATGCCTCGGTGGAGTGCGTGGAACGGGGGCTGGATCCGCTGAATACCAATCTGGTGGTGGCGGATGAGAGCCGGACGGAAAAGACCATCTGCCTGGCGGTGTCCCCCTCGCTGAAGGCCTACGGCATCCCTGGCAGGGCCCGGCTTTTTGAGGTGGTGCAGAAGGTGGGGGAAGTGAATGCCTACCGAAGGATGAAAGCACCGGGGCGAACATTTACCTCCAAAAGTGCCGACGCCCAGGAGCTGGAAGCCCATCGGGATTGGGCGGTGGACTACATCGTGGCCCCGCCCCAGATGGGCAGGTATATGGAGGTCAGCTCCAAAATCTATGAGCTGTACCTGCGCTATGTGGCCCCGGAGGATATCCACGTCTACTCCATCGACGAGGTATTCATCGATGCCACGCCCTATCTGAAAACCTACGGCGTGGATGGCCGTGGCTTTGCTGAAATGCTCATCCGCCAGGTGCTCTCCCAAACGGGCATCACTGCCACCGCCGGGGTGGGCACCAATCTGTACCTGTGCAAGGTGGCCATGGACATTGTGGCCAAGCATGTGGCGCCGGATGAACGGGGCGTGCGGATTGCCCAGCTGGACGAGCTGAGCTACCGGCAGCTGCTCTGGGATCACCGGCCGCTGACGGACTTTTGGCGGGTGGGCCGGGGCTACACCAGGCGGCTGGAAAAATACGGGCTTTACACCATGGGGGATATCGCCCGGTGCTCCCTGGGGCGGCCGGAGGATTTTTACAATGAAGAGCTGCTCTATTCCATCTTCGGGGTCAATGCGGAGCTGCTGATCGATCACGCCTGGGGCTGGGAGCCCTGCACCATTGCCAACATCAAGGCCTATAAGCCCACCACCAATTCCCTCTGCTCCGGCCAAGTGCTCACGGAACCCTATCCTTATGAAAAGGCCCGGCTGGTGGCCCGGGAGATGGCGGAGCAGCTGACCCTGGATTTGGTGGAGAAGGAACTGGTAACCCGGCAGCTCACCCTGACCATCGGTTATGATATTGAGAATCTGACCCGTCCCGGCATCCACTACACCGGCCCGGTGGTGACGGATCACTATGGCCGGAAAATTCCGAAGCACAGCCACGGCACCGTGAATCTGGAGCGGCGCATGTCCTCCAGCCGCCGAATTATGGAGGCGGTGACGGAGCTCTTTGACCGAATTGCAGACCCCAATCTGCTGGTGCGCCGCCTGAGCCTGTCCGCCAATTTCCTGGAACGGGAGGATGCCCTTGCCCCCGGGGCGGAATTTCAGCAGCTGGATTTATTTGTGGATATTCAGGCCCAGCAGCGGGAGGACGAGGCTCTGGAACGGGAAAAGCGCCGCCAGCGGGCCATGCTGGGCATCAAAAAGAAATATGGAAAAAACGCCATCTTTCGTGGAATGGATTTGCGGGAAGGGGCCACCACCATGGCCCGCAACGGCCAAATCGGCGGCCACAAGGCGTGAAAGGAGAATGACATGTGCCATGATTATGACGATATTCTCCACCTGCGGCGTCCGATTTCTACCCGGCATGCCCGGATGTCCATGGTGGACAGGGGAGCCCAGTTTTCCCCTTTCGCGGCGCTGGTGGGGTATGAAAAGGTGCTCCAGGAGAGCGCCCGGCTGACGGAGGCGGAGACCTTCCTGGACGAGGGCGGTATCGAGCTGCTGAACCGGAAGCTGTGCTATCTGGCAGAGCATCGGACGGGGCCGGTTCGCTTCCTGTGCTACCGGCCCGATGAACGAAAAGCGGGGGGAAGCTACGTCTGGCTGGAAGGAATTGTGAAAAAAATAGACCTGTACCGCCGCACCCTGGTGTTGGAGGACGGACAGGAATTTGCCATCGAGAACCTTCGTGCCATCGATGGGGTGGAGGTTGAGAGCCAATGAGAAAATGGGAGGCAGCTGTTGTCCGAAGCAATCGGAAAACCATGAGCCTGGAAATCACGCCCCAGGGCACCGTGCTGGTGCGGGCGCCGCTTCACCTGCCGAAGGAGGAAATTGACCGCTTTTTGCAGGAGAAATCCGACTGGATCGAGAAATATCTTGCCCGGGTGGAAAACATCAACCGGGCAGGGGAGGAAGCGCCCCTTTCCATGGAGGATATCCACGCCCTGGCAGACAAGGCCCTGCAGGTGATTCCGCCCCGGGTTCGCCAGCTTGCCGCCCGGATGGGAGTCACCTATGGCCGCATCACCATCCGCAACCAACAGGGCCGCTGGGGCAGCTGTTCCAGCATGGGTAATTTGAATTTCAACTGCCTGCTGATGCTGGCTCCGGCGGAGGTGCTGGACTATGTCATCGTCCACGAGCTGGCCCACCGAAAGGAAATGAACCATTCCCCCGCCTTCTGGGCCCAGGTGGAGGCGGTGCTCCCGGACTACCGGCAGCGGGAAAAATGGCTGAAAACCCAGGGAAAGGTGCTTCTGGCTCGGATGAGGAGTGGGGAGTAAATTGTTGTTTATCGCACCCTTGCCCTCCCCTCTGGGGAGGGTGGCCGAGCGCCAGCGAGGTCGGGAGAGGTGTCGTCGGTTAAAGCGTACCAGCAACCAACGTTTGACACCCCCTCAGCCCCAGTGTGCGCACTGGGGCAGCTCCCCCAACGGGGGAGCCAAGGGGTGCGATAAACAACATTTTACGTAGATGCAGGATATGGCCTTGTATCTCAAAGAAAATCATCTGTTCGCCGGTGGGCAACAATTTGATTCAGAGCTGGAATATGCAAGGTTTTTAGCACAATAGCAAAAGTTTTCCTGATATTTTTGTTGACATTTTCAGAAAAGTGCGTATAATACAAGCTGTATGGTTACGAAAAATGATTGTATCATCCCCAACTGCGGCAAAGTGCCCGACTTCGGTTCTAAGCGGATCGTGGTGGGGGCCAAGCAGTTGAAAAAGGCCATCCTGAGCGGGGCTGCCCGGCAGGTTTTTCTGGCCCAGGATGCCGACCCTGCCGTGACGGAGCCTCTGGAAGCGCTCTGCAGGCAGTATGAAATTCCCTGCGCCCGGGTTCGCTCCATGGCGGATTTGGGAAAGGCATGCCGCATCGACGTTGGCGCTGCTGCGGCGGCCACTGTGGATTGACCACGGTTCTATCGGATTTTTCCGTAGAATATACACCCGCCCTCCGGGGCGAGAACAAAAGAAAGGAGAAAATTGATGCCTACTTTTAATCAGCTCGTGAGAAACGGCCGTCAGCAGGCTACCTACAAGTCCACCGCTCCCGCTCTGCAGAGAGGTCTGAACACCCTGGAGAACAAGGCTACCACCCTGCCCTCCCCCCAGAAGCGCGGCGTGTGCACTGCCGTCCGTACCATCACCCCCAAGAAGCCCAACTCCGCACTGCGTAAAATCGCTCGTGTGCGTCTGACCAACGGCATGGAAGTTTCCGCTTACATCCCCGGTGTCGGCCACAACCTGCAGGAGCACTCCGTGGTTCTGATTCGCGGCGGCCGTGTCAAGGACCTGCCCGGCGTTCGTTACCACATCATCCGCGGCACTCTGGATACCCAGGGCGTGCAGAACCGGATGCAGTCCCGCTCCAAGTACGGCGCAAAGCGGCCCAAGGCTGGCAAGAAGAAGTAATTTCTTCCGCATTCAAACTTGACTTTTTTCCACGCCCTTTCGCAAGGCAAGGCCTTGCCAGCGTTTTAATATAGAGTATTAAACCTCTGGCCAGGCACAACGAAAGACTCACTTTCGAGTACCGATGAAATCATTATTTTATGAAGGAGGGAAGCAAAGTGCCCAGAAGAGGTAATGTTCCCAAGAGAGAGGTTCTGCCTGATCCTCAGTACAATTCCGTTCTGGTTACCAAGCTCGTTAACAGCATCATGCTGGACGGCAAGAAGGGTGTTGCCCAGAAGGTCGTTTATGGTGCTTTTGAAATTGTCGAGAACAAGACCGGCAAGAACGGCCTGGAAGTCTTCCAGCAGGCCATGGAGAATATCATGCCCGCTGTGGAGCTGAAGGCTCGCCGTGTCGGTGGTGCTACCTACCAGGTGCCCATCGAGGTTCGTCCCGACCGCCGCCAGACCCTGGGTCTGCGCTGGATTACGCTGTACAGCCGTAACCGCAGCGAGAACACCATGAAGGAGCGCCTGGCTGCTGAAATCATGGACGCTGCCAACAACACCGGCTCTTCCGTGAAGAAGCGTGAAGATGTCCACAAGATGGCCGAAGCCAACAAGGCCTTCGCCCATTTCCGTTGGTAATCAAGGAGAAATTAACACATGCCTAGACAGTATTCTCTGGAAAACACCAGAAACTTCGGCATCATGGCTCACATCGATGCCGGTAAGACCACTACCACCGAGCGTATCCTGTTCTACACCGGCCGTAACTACAAGATCGGTGAGACCCACGATGGCTCCGCCACCATGGACTGGATGGCTCAGGAGCAGGAGCGTGGTATTACCATCACCTCCGCAGCCACCACCTGCTTCTGGAAGGGCTGCCGGCTGAACATCATCGACACCCCGGGCCACGTGGACTTCACCGTTGAGGTCGAGCGTTCCCTGCGTGTGCTGGACGGTGCTGTCACCGTTCTGTGCGCCAAGGGCGGTGTCGAGCCCCAGACCGAAACCGTCTGGCGTCAGGCCGATGAGTACAAGGTTCCCCGCATGATCTACGTCAACAAGATGGACATCATGGGCGCCAACTTCTACCGGGTTCTCGAGATGATCGACGACCGGCTGAAGTGCAACGCTGTGCCCATCCAGCTGCCCATTGGTTCCGAGGCTTTCTTCAAGGGCAACGTTGACCTGCTGACCATGAAGGCGAATGTCTTCTATGATGAGCTGGGCAAGGATGTCCGTGTGGAGGATATTCCCGAGGACATGGTTGACATCTGCGAGGAGTATCACGAAAAGCTGATGGATGCTGTCACCGCTCTGGACGATGATCTGGCGATGAAGTATCTGGAAGGCGAAGAAATCTCCGTTGAGGAGATCAAGGCCGTGATCCGCCGGGCCACCATCGCCAATGAGATGGTTCCCGTGGTCTGCGGTACTTCTTACAAGAACAAGGGTGTGCAGGAAGTTCTGGATGCCGTTGTGGACTATATGCCCAGCCCCCTGGACAAGAAGGGCATCAAGGGTGTGAACCCCGAGACCGAGGAAGAGGACTTCCGTCCCGCCTCCGACGAGGCTCCCTTCTCCGCCCTGGCTTTCAAGATTGCCACCGACCCCTACGTGGGCAAGCTGTGCTACTTCCGGGTGTACTCCGGTACGCTGGAGAAGGGCACCACCGTGCTGAACTGCACCAAGGGCACCAATGAGCGCCTGGGCCGTATTCTGCAGATGCACGCCAACCACCGGGAGGACATCGATAAGGTGTACGCCGGTGACATCGCCGCCGCTGTGGGCGTGAAGAACACCACCACCGGCGATACCTTCTGCGATCCTGAGCACCCCATTATCCTGGAGTCCATGGTCTTCCCCGAGCCCGTGATCCGCGTGGCCATCGAGCCCAAGACCAAGGCCGGTCAGGAGAAGATGGGCATTGCCCTGGCCAAGCTGGCTGAGGAAGATCCCACCTTCAAGACCTACACCGATGAAGAGACCGGTCAGACCATCATCGCCGGCATGGGCGAGCTCCACCTGGAGATCATTGTAGACCGCCTGCTCCGTGAGTTCAAGGTGGAGGCCAACGTGGGCGCTCCCCAGGTCGCCTATAAGGAGACCATCCGCAAGAGCGTGGAGCAGGAGACCAAGTACGCCCGTCAGTCCGGCGGTAAGGGCCAGTACGGTCACGTCAAGATCCGTGTGGAGCCCAACGAGCCCGGCAAGGGCTACGAGTTTGTCAACGCCATTGTGGGCGGCGCGATTCCCAAGGAGTATATCCCTGCGGTCGATGCCGGTATCCAGGGCGCCATGACCGCCGGTGTGCTGGCTGGCTTCCCTGTGGTGGATGTGAAGGTTACCCTGTTCGACGGCTCTTACCACGAGGTGGACTCCTCCGAAATGGCCTTTAAGATCGCCGGTTCCATGGCGTTCAAGGAAGCCTGCCGGAAGGCAGACCCCGTCATCCTGGAGCCCATCATGAAGGTTTCCGTCGTGGTGCCTGATGATTATATGGGCGTCGTCATCGGCGACGTGACTGCCCGCCGCGGCAACATTCTGGGCCAGATCACCCGTACCGGCTCCGTCCAGGTGGACGCCAATGTGCCTCTGTCCTCCATGTTCGGCTACGCCACTGACCTGCGTTCCAAGACCCAGGGCCGTGGCAACTATTCCATGGAGCCCAGCCACTACACCGAGCTGCCCAAGTCCATCAGCGAGGAGATTATTAAGAGCCGGACCAAGGGTTAATTTTCCCAAATTGCCCTTTGTTTTCAGAAATTTATAAAATTTCTCTTGTGTTTCTCCGCAAATTGTGGTATTCTGTACTCGATGTGCGGAGAGCACAAGCCATAACAATGTATTCAATTTATTTTTCTACTAACAGGAGGAATATTTCAAATGGCAAAGCAGAAGTTTGAAAGAACTAAGCCCCATGTTAACATCGGTACCATCGGCCATGTTGACCACGGCAAGACCACTCTGACCGCCGCTATCACCAAGTACCTGGCTCTGAAGGGCTACGCCGAGTTCGAGGACTATGCTTCCATCGATAAGGCTCCCGAGGAGAAGGCTCGTGGTATCACGATCAACACCGCTCACGTTGAGTACCAGACCGATGCCCGTCACTATGCCCACGTTGACTGCCCGGGCCACGCCGACTATATCAAGAACATGATTACCGGTGCTGCTCAGATGGACGGCGCTATCCTGGTTATCGCTGCTACCGACGGCCCCATGGCTCAGACCAAGGAGCACCTGCTGCTGGCCCGTCAGGTGGGCGTGCCCGCCATCGTTGTCTTCCTGAACAAGTGCGATCAGGTCGATGATGAGGAGCTGCTGGAGCTGGTTGAGATGGAAGTCCGTGAGACCCTGGCTTCCTACGAGTTCGACGAGGAGGCCCCCGTTATCAAGGGCTCCGCTCTGAACGCTCTGATTTCCGAGTCCAAGGATGTCAACGCTCCCGAGTATGCCTGCATCAAGGAGCTGATGGACGCTGTTGACGAGTATATCCCCACTCCCGACCGTAAGGCTGACCAGCCCTTCCTGATGCCCGTTGAGGACGTCTTCACCATCTCCGGCCGTGGTACCGTTGCTACCGGCCGTGTGGAGCGTGGCATGATCAAGAAGAACGAGCCCGTGGAGATCGTTGGTCTGCGCGAGGACAAGCTGAACACCGTCGTGACCGACATCGAAATGTTCCACAAGCTGCTGGACTACGCTGAAGCCGGCGACAACATCGGCGCTCTGCTGCGTGGTATCGACAAGAAGAACATCGAGAGAGGCCAGGTTCTGTCCAAGCCCAACTCCATCCATCCTCTGACCAAGTTCGCTGGCCAGGTTTACGTCCTGTCCAAGGAAGAAGGCGGCCGTCACACCCCCTTCTTTAACAACTATCGTCCCCAGTTCTACTTCCGTACCACCGACGTGACCGGCATCATCACCCTGCCCGAGGGCGTTGAGATGTGCATGCCCGGCGATAACGTCGTCATGAAGGTCGAGCTGATCACCCCCATCGCTATCGAGAAGGGCCTGCGTTTCGCTATCCGTGAAGGCGGCCGTACCGTCGGTTCCGGCGTTGTCACCGAGATCTACGAGTAATCAATAGCCTTTTATCCCCCACTCCTCGGAGTGGGGGATTTTCTGCATATTCATTTTAAGAGGAAGCTCTTTCTCGTTGGCTGATTTTGCTGGATTCTTCTTCCGGGAAACATCATAGACAGGAATCATGACTCTTCTGACCCGCCGAAAGTACCAACCCAGTTCGGTGAGTGGTTACGCCACAAGTAGTCTGTAATGCATAAAAATTGTTGTTTATAGCACACGCCATTCGTAGGGGCGGCTACCAGCCGCCCGCG
>CAMCKD010000095.1 GCA_945875335.1 uncultured Clostridia bacterium
CCCAGAGGGGAAGGCTTCGGCGCTGCCGCGCCAGTACGTCAAACAACAATTTACCGGGTTGCTGACGAAAGCTGATATGCACATTGCATTAAAATCTTCTGTACGGAAAATATCTATTGCATTTTTACTAAAAATAAAGTATCATAAATGTGTAAAATTACATTATCAGGAGGTTGCAATGTCAGTTCAAGCTTGCAGGGAGGAATATCTCAAGGCGCTGAAGCTGGGTCAACGGGAATCGGAAGAGCTGGCTGCTGCCGGAAAGAATCAGAACCCGGAAGTGCTGGATGAATTGCTGCCCGAAATTGACACACAGACCATCGTGGATGTGGGGACCATGGAGATTCCCGCCGAGCGAATCCTGGGTACCAAATCCGCCGGGCGGATTGCGGCCTTTACCCCCAGCTTCTATCCCCTGCTGGATGTGAAAACGGAATTCGCCTCCAAGTGGATCACCCTGTGCGATGCCCACCTGGGAGATGAGGGCATCCGTGACCCCATTTCCTGCTACGAATATCTGGGCAATTTCTACGTTCAGGAGGGCAACAAGCGGGTCAGCGTCCTGCGCTATTTCGGAGCGCCCCGGATTCCCGCCGTCATCAAGCGGGTGATGCCGGTGCAGTCCCAGGAGCCCCGGATTCAGGCCTACTACGAATTTCTGGATTTCTTCAAGGCAGCGGGCATCTACACCGTCCAGTTCCGCCGTCCCAAGGACTATGGCAAGCTTCTTTCCCTGCTGGGAAAGGAGCCGGATGTGAAATGGACGGAGGATGAACGGCGCACCTTCAACGCCCGGTATCAGTATTTCCGGGAGGCCCTGGCCGCCGTGAACACCCGGCAGCTGGACATTCTGCCGGAGGAGGCGCTGCTGCTGTGGCTGAAGCTCTACTCCTTTGAGGATTTGTCCAATCTCTCCACGGCGGAGCTGAAAAAAAGCGTGGCCGCGCTGTGGGAGGACATTGTATCCACCTCGGAATCGGCGGTGAAGGTTGCCTCCAAGGTGGAGGACACCAAGCCCGGCATCCTCAGCTTTCTCACCCTGCCCGACCACCTGAACGTGGCCTTTGTCCACTCCCTCACCCCCTCCACCAGCGGCTGGGGCCTGGGGCATGAAAAGGGCAAGGAATATCTGGAGGAAGTGATGGGCGACAAGGTCACCGTCCGCAGCTACTACCAAGGCAACACCCCGGAGGAAGCGGAGGCCCTCCTGGAGCAGGCAGTGGCCGAGGGGGCCCAGGTGGTGTTCGCCACCGTGCCCCAGATGACCCACGTCTGCCTGAAAGTGGCGGTGGAGCATCCCAAGGTGCTTTTCTTCTGCTGCTCCCTGGATCAGCCCTATTCCAGCATCCGCACCTACTATGGCCGGGTGTTTGAGGCAAAATTCATCACCGGGGCCATCGCCGGAGCCATGGCGCAGAACAACCGCATCGGCTACATCGCCTCCTACCCCATTTTCGGCGTGCCTGCCTCCATCAACGCCTTTGCTCTGGGCGCTCTGCTCACCAACCCCCGGGCCCAGATCGACCTGCGTTGGTCCTGCGTAGAGGGCACCCCCCAGGCGGATTTCTTCGCCGACGGCATCCGGGTGGTATCCAACCGAGATGTGCCGGTGCAGTCCAAAATGTACCTGGATTTCTGCAACTACGGCACCTACCTGATGGACGACAAGGGCGACTTGATTCCCCTGGCCTCCCCGGTATGGGTGTGGGGCAAATTCTATGAGTCCGTGATCCGTAGCGTCCTGGGCGGCACCCTGAAACGGGAAAAGGAAGCCACCGGGCGGAACTACTGGATGGGCATGGACTCCGGCGTCATCGACATCGACTTTTCCGACAGACTTCCCCAAGGCCTGCGGGCTTTGGCGGACATCCTGTGCAAGGGCGTTCGGGAGCACACCATTGACCCCTTCGCCCGGCGGATCATCGCCCAGGACGGCAGCGTGAAAAACGAGAGCAGCGCAACCACCTTCACCACAGAGGAGCTGATGCACATGGATTGGCTTTGCGACAATGTGTGCGGCTCCATTCCCACCTTCGACGAGGTGCTGCCCATGTCCCGGAATATGGTGCGGGAGCTGGGCGTGTACAGAGAAGAAATCCCTGCACAGAAAGAAGCGAAAGCGGTTGAAAATTTTATTCATCTCCGATGAAGAATGCGCCTCCCTCTGGGATTATTACTCCCCCAAAAAGCTGGAGGGCATCGATCTGATCATCTCCTGCGGAGATTTGAAATCCAGCTATCTCCAATTCCTGGTGACCATGGCCAAATGTCCCCTGCTTTTCGTGGCAGGCAACCACGACACCCACTACGACCAGAACCCCCCCAACGGCTGCGACTGCATTGACGACGCCATTGTGGAATACAACGGGGTCAGGATCATGGGTCTGGGCGGCTGCCGCCGGTACCACCCGGGAAACTATCAATACACCGAAAAGCAGATGCGCCGCCGGATCCGCAAGCTTCGGTATCCTCTGTGGCGGTGCAAGGGGGTGGACATTGTGGTCACTCATGCCCCTCCCGAGGGGCTGGGAGACGGAGAGGACCCGGCCCACCGGGGCTTTGCGGCGCTGCGGGAATTTCTGGACAAATACCACCCGGCCTATCTGGTCCACGGCCATGTCCACCTGCGCTACGACGCCAGCCTGGAGCGGGTGCGAGAGTACAACGGCACCACGCTGATCAACGCCTTCGAGCGCTATGTGCTGGAAATCCCCGACCGGGAGGTTCCCACCAAGTTCCTGAACCAGCTCCGCTGGAAAACAAAGCACAAAGAGCTGAGCAGCGAATGGGATGACATTCTGGGCATCAACACCATTAATCGATAATATGCGTATCGGTTTCGCGCTGCATACGGATAAATTGTTGTTTGCGCACCAGCCACTGTAGGGGAGGCTCGTAGCCTCCCGCGCAGTACAGGCTTTCAGTTAACAACCAGGATGGGCGAATTCGTACCAGTTTGCCACATTTGTACCATTCAACCGAACACTCAGTTGACAAACCTGGCGGGAGGCTAAGAGCCTCCCCTACAGTGGCTGGGCGGAAATCTGCACGACAAACAACAATTAACCGCTTTGCTGGGTTCATCCGATAAGCGCAAAATGATAAAGAGAGGCAACGAATATGTTTACCGGCTTCACCCCCGAGACCATCGATTTTCTCTGGGGCATTCGCATGAACAATAACCGGGACTGGTTCCTGGAGCATAAAAAGCAGTATGTGGACACCCTATACGAGCCCATGAAGCAATTGGGCACCGTGCTGTATCAGCCCTTTCTGGAGCGCAGCGGGGATATCCTCAAGGTCAGCCGCATCTACCGGGACGCCCGGCTCCACCACCCCGACCCCTACAAGGAAAGCCTTTGGATTTCCATTCGCCGAGACGGAGAGTGGTGGGCGGAAAATCCCACCCTGTTTTTTGAGATTCGGCCCGACGGGGTGAACTACGGCTTCTCCCTGTGGCATCCCAAGACCGCCGCCATGGAGGCCTTCCGGACCAGAATCACCGCCCAGCCGGAGGAATTCCTGGCAACCCTCCATCAGGTCCAGGACGCGGTGGGCATGGCCGTCACCGCCCAGTGCTACAAGCGGCCCAAGGAAGCCCCCAGGCCGGAATTGCAGCCCTACTTCGCCTGGAAATCGGACATCGACCTGATTGTCCATGAGGACGTGGGGGAGTCCATTTTCGGCCCGGCCCTGGCAGAGCGGGTGCAGACCTTCCTGGAAAAGCTCATTCCACTGTATGACTATTTCAATTTGATAACTCTGGGATAAAGGAGAAAGAAACATGAGAAAGAACACCATTTTCAAGGGCATGGCCACCGCTCTAGTCACCCCCATGACCGCCGCCGGCGTGGATTACGAAGCACTGGGACGGTTCATTGACTTCCAGCTCTCCTCCGGCATCAATGCTCTGGTTGCCGTTGGCACCACCGGCGAGAGCGCTACCCTGAGCCCCCAGGAGCGGAATGAAGTCATCCGCTTCACCGTGGAGCGGGTCAACGGCCGGGTGCCCGTCATCGCAGGCACCGGCACCAACAACACCGCCCACGCCATCTCCTACACCGAAAACGCCTGCGACATCGGCGCCGACGCGGTGCTGGTGGTCACCCCCTACTACAACAAGGCCACCCAGGCAGGGCTGATTGCCCACTTCACCGCCATTGCGGACAAGTCCACGAAGCCCGTAATTCTCTACAACGTGCCCTCCCGCACCGGCTGCAACCTGCTCCCCGCCACCGTGGCAGAGCTGGCAAAGCACCCCCACATCGCCGCTTTGAAGGAAGCCAGCGGCAACATGGCCCAAATCGTAGAGATTTTCGCCCGCTGCGGCGACCTGATCGACGTGTACTCCGGCGAGGATGCCATCACCATTCCCATGATGGCCATGGGTGCCAAGGGTGCCATCAGCGTGCTGAGCAATGTGGCCCCCGCCCAGTCCGTGGCTATGACCGACGCCTTCTTCGCCGGGAAGCTGGAGGATGCGGCCAGGATGCAGTGCCAGTATCTGAACCTCATCAACGATCTGTTCTGTGAGGTCAGCCCCGCTCCTGCCAAGGCAGGCGTCAGCGCCATGGGCTTTGGGGAAGAGAACATCCGGCTGCCTCTGATTCCCATGAGCGAGGAAAACCGCCAGCGGATGTTCTGCCGCATGCGGGAGCTGGGGGTGAACGTATGAGAGCGGTACTCTGCGGTGCCAACGGAGTCATGGGCAAGCTGATTGGTGACATTCTGGGCAGCGAAGTGGTTGGCCGGGTGAGCATCGACGGGGAAAACAACGTTCCCAAAACCTTTGACGAATTGGGGATTGTTGACGCCGATGTGGTCATTGACTTTTCCCACCACACCGCCGCGGCGGATGTGCTTTCCTACGCGGAAAAAATCGGCGCCGCCGCCGTCATCGGCACCACGGGCCACACCGAGGAGGAGAAGGCCCTGATTGAGGATGCTGCCAATCGGATTCCCGTGTTCTTTTCCGGCAACATGAGCGTGGGCATTGCCCTGCTCTGCAATATGACCCGCCAGGCCGTGGCCCGGTTCCCGGAGGCGGATGTGGAGATCGTGGAAATCCACCACAATCGGAAGGTGGATGCCCCCAGCGGCACTGCCAAGATGCTTTTTGACGCTGTGAAAGCCGCCCGTCCCAACGCCGTGGAGCACGACGGCCGCTCCGGCGAGTGCAAGCGTGCCAGGGACGAGGTGGGCATTTCCTCCCTGCGGATGGGCAATGTGGTCGGCGTTCATGAAGTCCACATCTGCACCCCCAGCCAGACCATCACCCTGCGCCACGAGGTGGCCACCCGGAGCATGCTTGCCGAAGGCGGCGTAGAAGCAGCCCGCTTCATGGTGGGCAAGCCCAAGGGATTTTATAATATGGACAATCTGTTGGCCAACGGCTAAATTATTGTTTTTTACGCACCAGCCACTGTAGGGGAGGCTCTTAGCCTCCCGCGCGGTATTAGGTCAAAACAGCAGAAATGTCAGGCGAATTCGTACCAGTTTCCCGCATTTATTCCATTCAACCGAACACTCAGTTACATTACCTGGCGGGCGGCTGGTAGCCGCCCCTACGGATGGTTCGTCGCACAAACAACAATTTAAGGAGGCAGCGATATGAAGGTTTACTATATGAACGGGGCCGGGAATGACTTTATGGTCATGGATGGCCGGGGGCTGAACCCGGATTATTCTGCCCTTTCCAAAAAGCTCTGCGCCATCACCGGGGCCGATGGGTTTATGGCGGTGGACACTTCCGAAACCGCCGACTTCAAGCTCCATTTTTACAATTCCGACGGCTCCCGGGGGGAGATGTGCGGCAATGGCTCCCGATGCATCTGCCGCTTTGCCAATGAACTGGGCATTGCGGGGGAAAAAATGACCGTAGAAACCGACGCAGGCCCGGTGCACGGCTGGCACCTGGAGGGTGAGCGCTACCGGGTGCAGCTGAACACCCCCACCACCGTGGATCTGCACCGAAAGGGCGACATCGCCTATGTGGAGCTGGGCAATCCCGGCCTGCCCCACGCCGTGCGGGAATACCCGGGGGATGTGTGGGCCGATGCCGACAAGCTGAAGCCGGAGATGGAACGCCTGCGCCATGACCCCGCCTTCCCCAAGGGGGCCAATGTGAACTATTATTCCAAGCTTTCCGACACTGAGGTGAACGTACTCACCTTCGAGCGGGGGGTGGAGGATTTCACCCTGGCCTGCGGCACCGGCTGCGGCAGCGTAGCCACCGTTCTGCGGCAAAAGGGCCAGCTTCCCGGCGGCAAGCTGAAGCTGAACAACCGGGGCGGCACGTTGGATGTCACCGTCACCGGCGGTACAAAGGTAGAGGCCCTCTATCAGGAAGGCCCCACCGAGATCGTGCAGATTTACGAGATTGAGATTTGAAATCTGCTCTGTAAATTGTTGTTTTTCGTACACGCCACTGTAGGGGAGGCTCGTAGCCTCCCGTGCGGTACAAGCTTAGAATGTCGAATCAGGTTGGGCGAATTCGTACAAACGTAAAGCTTTTGAACCCAAAAACTTGCAGTTTGTACCATTCAACCAAACACTCAGGTTACTAACCTGGCGGGAGGCTAAGAGCCTCCCCTACAGTGGCTGGTGCGCCAAGCACCAATTCCCCCATTTGCCGGGCTGGAAACATTTCTGTTGACAAAGCCGGGTATTTTTGGATATAATACGTCATATAAAAGCTGTGAAGAGAAGAGTACCTTCCATCCAGCCGGTCAGAGAGCCCGGGTTGCTGTGAGCGGGCACGGTATGGGGTTGGGAACATGGTCTTGGAGCTGAGGGGTCGATAGGTAGGCCCGCTCCGGGTGCGCCCGTGAAAGCGTAAACGAGGCAGGGATTTCCCTGCGAATCAAGGTGGTACCGCGTCAATTTTTGTCGCCCTTGGGATTGCTCCTGGGGCGACTTTTCATTTTTAGGAGGATAACACTATGTGCAACGCATGCAAGGGGAAGTTCTATATCACCACCCCCATCTACTACCCTTCCGCCAAGCTCCACATCGGCCACAGCTACTGCACCGTGGCCACTGACACCATGGCCCGGTACAAGCGGCTCCAGGGCTATGATGTGATGTTCCTCACCGGCACCGACGAGCACGGCCAGAAGATCGAGGACAAGGCAAAGGAGGCCGGCGTCACCCCCCAGCAGTTTGTGGATAACATCGTGCTGGGCGAGGGCGGCGTGAAGGACCTGTGGAAGCTGATGAACATCTCCTATGACCGCTTCATCCGCACCACTGACGACTACCATGTGGCCGCCATCCAGAAAATCTTCAAGAAGATGTACGAAAACGGGGACATCTACAAGGGCACCTACAAGGGAAAATACTGCAAGCCCTGCGAATCCTTCTGGACGGAGAGCCAGCTAAAGGACGGCAAGTGCCCGGACTGCGGCGGCGAGGTGCAGGACGCGGAGGAAGAGGCCTACTTCTTCCGGCTGAGCAAGTACGCCCAGAGAGTGCGGGATTTGCTGGTGAACACCGACTTTTTGGAGCCCCGGAGCCGGGTCAACGAGATGGTGAACAATTTCATCGACCCCGGTTTGGAAGACCTGTGCGTCTCCCGCACCAGCTTCACCTGGGGCGTGCCGGTGGACTTTGACCCGGGCCATGTGGTGTATGTGTGGATCGACGCTCTGTTCAACTACATGACCGCCCTGGGCTTTGAAAATGACAAGTATGACGACCTGGACAAGTTCTGGCCCGCCGATGTGCATTTCGTGGGCAAGGAAATCGTCCGATTCCACTCCATCATCTGGCCTGCCATGCTCATGAGCCTGAATCTGCCCCTGCCTAAGAAGGTCTACGGCCACGGCTGGCTGCTGCTGGACGGCGGCAAGATGAGTAAGT
>CAMCKD010000096.1 GCA_945875335.1 uncultured Clostridia bacterium
GCAGCGCATGGAAAAGGGCCTGAGCTTCCTGGAATTCAACTACATGATCATGCAGTCCTACGACTTCTACCACCTGTTCCAGCACTACAACTGCAACATGCAGTTCGGCGGCAACGACCAGTGGAGCAACATGCTGGGCGGCACCGAGCTGATCCGCAAGAAGCTGGGCAAGGATGCCCACTGCATGACCATCACCCTGCTCACCGACTCCCAGGGCAAGAAGATGGGCAAAACCGCCGGCAATGCCGTGTGGCTGGACCCCAATAAGACCAGCCCCTTCGAGTTCTACCAGTACTGGCGGAATGTGGACGATGCTGACGTGATGAAGTGCATCCGCATGCTCACCTTCCTGCCCCTGGAGCAGATCAACGAAATGGACACCTGGCAGGATGCAAAGATCAACCAGGCCAAGGAGATCCTTGCCTTTGAGCTGACCAAGATGGTTCACGGTGAGGAGGAAGCCGCCAAGGCCCAGGCTGCCGCAAAAGCCCTCTTTGTGGGCGGCGGCGACGGGGATATGCCCACCACCGAGATCAGCCCGGAGCAGCTCACCGACGGCCAGATCGGCATTCTCAGCCTGATGGTGGCCTGCAAGCTGGCCTCCTCCAACAAGGAAGCCCGCACCCTGGTCACCCAGGGAGGCGTCCTGGTCAACGACGAGAAGGTTCCCGCCCCCACCTTCATGGTCACGGAAGCCATGCTGAAGGAGGGCGTGAAAATCCGCAAGGGCAAGAAGGTGTTCCACAAGGCCATCCTGAAGTAATCCACATAACGCCGCTCGGAAAGTGCGGTGTTCATAAGACAGTTGACAGCCACAGTAGTGTGACTACTGTGGCTGTTCTTGCATCTTATCCTGTTATGTGATAATATGGAGCCAAACGGACCTACAAATCGGAATTTGCGGAGATAGCTATGAAAACACTATATTTAATCGGTGGAACGATGGGAGTTGGCAAAACAACAGTAAGCGAACAGTTAAAAAATGATTTGAATAATAGCGTTTTTCTTGACGGAGATTGGTGTTGGGATGCCAGCCCATTTCAGATGACCGAGGAAACAAAGGCAATGGTAATCCGCAATATTTGCTATTTGTTAAACAGCTTTTTGCACTGTTCTGCTTATGAAAACGTCATTTTTTGTTGGGTAATGCACGAACAATCTATTATTGACGGCATAATGAGCGAACTTGATACGGAAAATTGCAAGGTAAAAAGTATCTCACTAACAGTCGACGAAATAAACCTGCAAAACAGATTAAAGGCAGATATTGCGAACGGTATCCGCACGTTTGATGTTATTGATAGAAGTATTGCAAGAATCTCTATGTATCAAACTCTTGATACAATTAAAATTGATACAAACAATAGAACTGTTCAGGAAATTGTAGATGAAATAATGATGCTATGATACAGACATCTTCCTGTTTGTCGAACGGATTCAAAAGCGCACTTCTATACGGGCTAAACCCGTATGTGCGCTCGGTGAGACGAAACACCCCGGACACATAAATGTCCGGGGCATTTTGCGTCACTGCATTCCGAACAAGGGGCTGCACCCCTTGCGCCTCTATGCGGCTATCCAAAATAGATGTGAGAAACAAAACGGCGTGACCGAAGCCACGCCGTCCCTCGAAAACCAATGGTTTTCAGATTTTGGAATTTAACTGTCTTACGAACACCCCGCTAAAGGGCGGCGTTATGTTTTGGGAAATATCAGTGGTTTTCCACTCGGCGCAGAGCGTCCTTCAGAACCTGCATCAGCTTGGGGGAAGCAGGGGTCAGCGGCAGCCTGCATCCTCCGCAGTCGTAGCCCAGCAGTCCCATGGCGGCCTTCACCGGAATGGGATTGACCTGGCTGAACAGTGCCCGAATCAGGGGCTGGAACCGCACCTGTAAATCCGCGGCGGTGTCAAAGTCCCCGTCCAGTGCCGCCTCTGCCATGGCCTGGGTCAGTCCGGGGTAGAGATTGGAGAGCACGGAAATCACACCCTTGCCGCCCAACGACAGGATGGGCACGGTGAGATCGTCATTTCCGCTCCAAATGTAAAAATCCTCCGGGCATTCGGCGCGGATGGCCAGAATCTTTCCCAGGTCGGTGCTGGCTTCCTTCACGCCTGCAATGTTTGCAATCGAGGCCAATTGCTTGTAGACCGCCACGGGAATGTCCACCCCCGTCCGGGAGGGCACGTTGTAGAGAATCACCGGCAGCTTGACGGAGAAGGCCACGGCGCTGTAGTGCTGAATCAGTCCTTCTGGGGTTGCCTTGTTGTAGTATGGAGAGACAACCAGCAGCGCGTCGGCCCCCGCTTCCTCAGCGGCCTTGCTGAGGTAAACCGTATGTTCCGTGGCATTCGAGCCGGTTCCGGCGATGATCAGGCAGTCCTTCCCGGCATAACGCCTGGCCCGGGAAATCAGTTCCAGCTTCTCCTCGTCGTGCAAGGTGGCGGATTCCCCGGTGGTGCCGCAGATCACCAAGGCCCGGATTCCTGATTCCAACTGCCTGGCAATCAGCTGTTCCAGCATGGGGTAGTTTACGGCCCCGTTCAAAAACGGCGTCACCAGGGCAGTACAAGCTCCTGTAAAGAGCGGTTTTTTCATAAAGAAGCACCTCCGTCCCAGTCTATGCAGGGATTTTTCAATTTGTCTGTTGCAAAATACGCGGAAATCGACTATACTGTTTTCGGTCTGAAATCGGAGGAATGCAACGTGAAAACCCATGATTTTTATTATGATTTGCCGGACGAGCTGATTGCTCAAACACCCCTCCAGCAGCGGGACGCTTCCCGGCTGATGGTGCTGAGCCGCTCCACCGGCGAAATCACCCATAAACATTTTTATGACATCATCGACTATCTGAACCCCGGTGACTGCTTGGTGCTGAACGATTCCCGGGTGCTCCCTGCAAGGCTTCTGGGGCATCGTCCCACCGGCGGCGCGGTAGAAGTGCTACTGCTGCGGGACTTGGGGGATAAGAAATGGGAGTGCCTGTGTAAGCCAGGAAAGAAAATGCGGGAAGGGGATACCGTTTCCTTCGGAAATGGGGAGCTCACCGCCACCGTGCGCCAGGTGCAGGAGGACGGAAACCGGGTTGTGGAGTTCCACTATGAGGGAATCTTCCTGGAAGTGCTGGAGCGCCTGGGGAAAATGCCCCTGCCTCCCTATATCAAGGCAGAGCTCAGTGACCAGGAGCGCTATCAAACCGTCTATTCCCGGGAGGTTGGCTCCGCCGCCGCCCCCACCGCCGGGCTCCACTTCACCAAGGAACTGCTGGACAAAATCCGGGCCAAGGGTATAAAAACCGCCTTTGTGACCCTCCACGTTGGCCTTGGCACCTTCCGCCCGGTGAAGGCGGAGGATGTGCTGGAGCATCATATGCACAGCGAGCTCTGCATGATGAATGAGGAAACGGCAAGAATTCTGAATGAAACCAAAGCAGCCGGAGGCCGGGTCATCTGCGTGGGCACCACCTCCTGCCGCACCCTGGAATCCCTGGTAAACGAGGATGGAAGCTTTTCCGCAAAATCCAGATGGACGGATATCTTTATCTATCCCGGCTATGAATTCAAAGCCATGGACGCCCTCATCACCAATTTCCACCTGCCGGAAAGCACCCTGGTCATGCTGGTCTCTGCCTTTGCAGGAAGAGAAGCAGTGCTGAACGCCTACCAAAAGGCCGTGGAGGAACGCTATCGGTTCTTCTCCTTTGGGGATGCCATGCTGATTGCATAGAGAATAATATTAAAATTCTATGAAATATCATTCTATTTGTTGACATATCATATCAGCTTGCATATAATACAAGGTGAAAGGTGGTGTGTGCGATGGCACAGACAAACGTGAACATTCGTATGGATATGGAAACAAAAAAAGCGTTTGATGAATTCTGCGCAGAAATTGGCTTATCTGTCAGCGCGGCTTTTAATATTTTTGCGAAAACGGTAGTTCGGGAACAGAGAATCCCCTTCGCCCTGACCACGGAGACGCCGAATTCTGTTACACTGGCAGCGATGAAAGAAGTGGATGATATGAAGCGTCATCCAGAAATGCATAAAGGGTATCAGGATGTGGACCGGATGATGGAGGACATTCTCGGTGAAGTATGAGATAAAGCCATCCAATCAGTTCAAAAAAGGGGAGAAATGGGATCCCCGGACACTGGGCACAAGGCCATCTTCCAGCCACGAAAAATATCTCCGGGTGGCGTTGGAGATTGGGGTTAGGCTGTAGGAGAAATGAATTAAGAGAGTCGGAGGATAGATATCATGCCTGAGTTGTGTCGTTTCTATAATATCGTTATTAAAATGATTTACTCAGATGCAGGACAGCATAATAAGCCTCACTTCCATGTTTACTTTGCGGAGTATGAGGCATCGGTCGGCGTGGACGGAGAGCTTCTGGCTGGAAGCCTTCCGGTGAAGCAGCTGAAGCTTGTTCAGGCCTGGGCAGCGATCCATGAGGATGAGCTTTATGCGGCATGGAATAATGCTGTCAGAAATATTCCTTTTGGTAGGATCGAGCCGCTTCGTTAAGGAGGAATTGCTTTGTATATTCAAGATGGAATTGCATATGCCGGTGAGAGAAAACCGGCAATTCGGATAAGTGGAATTCGTCCGATGGAAAATCATTTTCTGTGGATTCGGTTCAATACAGGAGAGGCGAAGGTATTTGACTTCAAGCCTTTACTGGATGCTCCTGCATTTACACCGTTGAAGGATGAAGCTGTTTTCAAGGACGTGTATATCGACTATGGCGTTGCGGTATGGATGGATGGAGATATTGACATTGCTCCGGCCTATCTGTACGAGCATTCTATCGCATACGAAACGTGGATTGCATGATTATTGAATTCCGTTTTGCCGGAGGCACCGGGATGGAATGGAGCAACGGTCAGGACATTGTTTCCCATAAGCTGTATGAGCTTGGAGTTTCTATATGAATAAACCGATATTTGAACTGAAAAAAACCGAAGGAAAAGCCCGTCGGGGCGAATTCACCTGCGCCCACGGTGTTGTCCAGACGCCTGTGTTTATGAATGTGGGCACCCAGGGGGCCATCAAGGGTGCACTGAGCGCGGAGGATTTGAAGACCATTGGCTGCCAGGTGGAGTTGTCCAATACCTACCATCTGCACCTTCGTCCCACGGACAAGGTGGTCAAGCAGCTGGGCGGCCTGCACAAATTTATGACCTGGGACGGCCCCATGCTCACGGATTCCGGCGGCTTCCAGGTGTTCAGCCTGGCCTCCCTGCGGAAAATCAAGGAGGAGGGCGTGTACTTTTCCTCCCACATCGATGGCCGGAAAATTTTCATGGGCCCGGAGGAGAGCATGCAGATCCAGTCCAACCTGGGCTCTGACATCTGCATGGCCTTTGACGAGTGTATCGAAAATCCCTCCCCCCGGGAGTATGTGAAAAAGAGCATCGACCGCACCTACCGCTGGCTGGTGCGCTGCAAGGCGGAAAATGCCCGGCTGAATGCTTTACCCGATACGGTGAATCCCCAGCAAATGCTCTGGGGCATCAATCAGGGCGGAACCTACCCAGACCTTCGCATCGAGCACATGCAGCGCATTGCGGAGCTGGATTTGCCCGGCTATGCCATTGGCGGCCTGGCGGTAGGGGAGACAGCGGAGGAGATGTACGACATCATCGAAGCGGTGGAGCCCTATATGCCCGCAGACAAAACCCGCTATCTCATGGGTGTCGGCACCCCCACCAACATCATCGAGGCGGTGGCCCGGGGCGTGGACTTCTTCGACTGCGTGATGCCCGCCCGGAATGCCCGCCATGCCAGGCTCTTCACCTGGGAGGGAGCCATCAACCTGAAAAACGCCAAGTATATGCTGGATGAATCCCCCATTGACCCTCAGTGTGATTGCCCTGTTTGCCGCAGATATTCCAAGGCCTACATCCGCCATTTGTTTGTGGCGGAGGAGATGCTGGCCATGCGCCTGGCGGTGATGCACAACCTGTATTTCTACAATAAGCTGATGGAGCGCATCCGGGATGCCCTGGACAACGGCACCTTCCAGCAGTTCCGCCGGGAGTATTCCGAGAAATTGGCCCGAAGAATCTAACGTTCCTCTTGCATTTTCCGGTTGTGATGATATAATAGAAAAGATATTAAACAAAAAGGAGTTTTCCCAATGAATCTTTTTCTGACCGAAACCACTGCTGCTGCCGGCGGTATGACCAGCACCCTGATCATGCTGGTGATGATGATGGCGATTTTCTATTTTATGCTCATTCGTCCCGAGAATAAGCGTAAGAAGGAAGCCGAGGCCATGCGCTCTGCCGTGAAGGTGGGCGACAAGATCACCACCATCGGCGGCATCTGCGGCACCGTTGTCAACGTGAAGGATGACAAGCTGGTTCTGGAAACCGGCGCTGACCAGGTTCGCATCGAGCTTGCCAAGTGGGCCATGTCCACCAATGAGACCGCCGCCGAAGCCAAGAAGGCTGAAGCAAAGAAGGCCCAGGAAGCCAAGGCAAAGGCCAAGGCCGCCAAGAAGGTCAAGTGATCATTCCATAAAACAGTTTTCCCAGCCCCTGAAAAGAGGCTGGGAATTTTTGTCAGTTCTGCATGTTGATGTGTTCTCCCAAAATGAGAGGGTACTGTACAAGGCTTTCGCCCTCCAGATTTTCCCGGCGCATGTCCACGCCGGAAATCTGATGATTTTCGTAGGTGGTGTAGTAGTAGATGCCCTTGCTGGCATTGCAGCAGGAGGTGTAGATGGTGTATTCGTATTTTTCCTCTCCCACGTCGCAGCAGCCCTTCTGCTGGTCAACGGCGCCCAGAATGTGGAAGAACTGGCTGACGCTTTCGGATTCGGAATCCCCGGAAATGGAGTTCAGCTTCACGAAGGCTACCCGCACAAACCGGGACTGGGAAGAGAGGTCACCCGGCAGGCCCAATGCGCCCATGCCCCGGCTGTAGGTGGCAAGGTTCAGCTTGTCGGAGAAATGATTGGTGGGAGATTTGGGTGATAGATTCATGAAGTTGCTCAGATTGTGCATCTGCGCGTCAAAGGGAGGATTGTTGGTCATCACCCCGGCGGGGTTGTCGTAGACCTTCAGCCCTTCCTTCACGGATTCCACGGTGATGGCCTCTTCGCTGTCCGCAATGATCCAGTGGAGCTGGGCCAGGGGCAGCTGGTCACTGAAGGGGGTATTGACCAGATTGATCTTGTCCAGCAGCAGCCGGGCTTCCTTCACGCTGCTGCACTGGCTGAGAATCCAGGCGATGAACTCAAAGGGGGCCACATTGTCCTTTCCGGGGGCGAAGGGCTTGTAGTCCGCGTTGCCCACAAAATTCAGCCCGGCCATGCCCAGCCCTTTTTCGTTGATGGCATCGTAGAACAGCGGGAAATTCCCAGCCAGGTGCGCCATGCCGATCATGGCGTAGTGGTGCTTCATTTCTCCCATGTGCCGGAACGCAATGGGGAAATTCCGGGGCATGACCACGATTTCTTCCCCGTAGGAGAATTCATAGTCCAATGTTCTGCCAAAATAAAAATCCTTTGTTTTGTAGGTTGCTGCTGTACACATATCCATTCCTCCAATTTGTTTTTCTGGAATCCTGCTGCTTCCAATATTATGACCCGAAAATGAATAAGTCAAGAACTTGGGATGAAATTTCAATAAAAGAATGCCGGGTACTGGTACGGCATCGATATATCAGAATGTGCATATCGGCTTTCGTCCGCAAACCGGTAAATTGTTGTTTATCGCACAAAAATAATGCACACGCCACTGTAGGGGAGGC
>CAMCKD010000097.1 GCA_945875335.1 uncultured Clostridia bacterium
ACCCCCCTTGGCTCCCCCGCTGGGGGAGCTGCCGAAGGCTGAGGGGGTGTCCCTGCTGCTGTGGTATCGCCCCAAGTTTTTGCAACGCCAATGTAGTAGGCTATTAAGCCTAAAACTATATTTTTTAGGGCGGCTTTCTGACGACACCGCCATGTCAGGATTCGGGAAATGTTGAATGAAACGAAACCGCTCATTATTCGTTAGTGCCTGCGTAGTGTTACTTTCTTGTCGCCGAACAAGAAAGTAACCAAAGAAGTCGGCTTAGGGGGAGGCGCTGAATGTCTCACTCCCGAAGCCAAAGCCGCCCTCCCCCTAAGAACCCTCTCCCGGCGCGCTCTTTTCCAGCTGCGCAGGTTATTTCCGGCTGGCTTTTTGCCTCATTATCTTATATCTTATATCTTATATCTTGTATCTCATATCTCAGAAAATAATAACTTTTAAGTGTTACAGCGTACTACATTGGCGTGTTTTAGAAATAAGCAATAAATTATTATCGGAACCGCAAAAAGTGGTTGGTATTGGGGCGGGAAACACTATAAAATACAAGCAGAATCAATTTCAGGAGGCGGTTATTATGGCAGGCCCAGTGGCACCCAAGGATCCCACCCGGAAAAAGCCCGGGTTCTATGTGCTGCTCGACAAGCAGGTGGGGGGCATCCCCCAGGACGATGGCAGGGGCAGGCACTCCATTTTCATCAGCAGTGACCGGCTGCCCTCCTTCGCCCGGGTCACCGGGGGCATTCAGGATGAACATATCCTGAATTTGCTCACCGACGTGGCCGGGTTTCGGAAGCTGGTGCACAGCATCGGCGTCTCCATCTCTGGAAAAGCCGGGATGACGGTGGATTTTTCCCTGATCTGCAAAGGAAACCCCGGCAGCTGCCACCGCTTCACCTTCCCCGCCGATGGGGCGGAACGGGTGATCGAGCTGGGGGCACTGCAATGGAGCGATGCCGACACAGGGCTGGGAGAATTCCGCTTTGAACTGCCAACGGTTTCCGACATGGCCACCGTGTCCGTGATTTGTTATGTAAATGAAGGCTTCCAAATCCCGGAGCAGAATCCCGACCCAACCGTGGACACCCAGAGCCCCCGGTATCGGGAGATGATCGCCCGGTCCTTCCTCAGCGCCGGAAACAATGCACGAATCCAGTCCTTCCTCCGCCGGGCCAGAGCCGGGGAAGAAGTGACCGTGGCCTTTTTGGGCGGCTCCATCACCCAGGGGGCCGGGGCGGTGCCGCTGCAGGAAAACTGCTATGCAAGGGTCACCTGTGAAGGCCTGCGCCAGCGGTATGGCCGGAACATCCGCTACATCAAGGCCGGCGTGGGTGGCACTCCCTCGGAGACCGGCCTGATGCGCTACCGCCGGGACATCACCCGGGAGGGCGCGGTGCAGCCGGATTTGGTGGTCATCGAGTTTGCCGTCAACGATGCAGGAGACGAGACGGAGGGCGTGTTCTATGAGAGCCTGGTGCGCCATGTGCTGAACGGGCCCAACCATCCGGCGGTGATCCTGCTGTTCGCGGTGTTTGCCGACGACTGGAACCTGAAACGCCGCCTGGCCCCCATCGGCTATCGGTACCAGGTGCCCATGGTGGATGTGCTGGAAGCGGTGAGCCCCCAGTTTGGCAGCGCCGACCGGGTGATCACCAAGCGCCAGTATTTCTATGACGTATACCACCCCAGCAACCTGGGCCACCGAATCATGGCGGACTGCCTGCTCTACCTCATTGACCGGCTGGACAACCAGCAGCCGGAGGGGGAATCGGACAGCTACATCCCGCCCTATTACGGAGCGGATTATGTCAACCTGGAACTGATGGATCGGAAGACGCCCTTCCCCGGGGCGGCGGTCACCCCCGGCAGCTTCACGGAGACGGACACCGATTTGCAATCCGTCCCCCTGGACGATGATGCCAGCAACACCCCCATGTTCCCCCACAACTGGCAAAAGGCAGCGGGCAGCCAGCCCTTTGTGCTGGAAGCAGAGTGCCGCCGCCTGGTGCTGGAATTCAAGGACAGCGGCTCCCCTGATTTTGGCAAGGCTCTCGTGACCATCGACGGGGAAAAGCACCGCATTCTGGACCCCACCGAGGCCGGCTGGACCCATTGCCACACCACGGTGCTGTTCAACAAGCAGGAAACCGCCAAGCACCGCATCGAAATCACCATGGCCCCCGGAAACGAGGGGAAGACATTTACCATTTTAGGCTTCGGCGTGGTACGATAACCACCCAGCCACTGTAGGGGAGGCTCGTAGCCTCCCGCGCAGTACAAACGGCCATAACAGAATTTGTCCCGGCGAACTCGTACCAGCTTACAGCTTCTGAGTCATGCCTCCCCTTGTTTACAAGGGGAGGGTAGGGAGGGGATTCGCGGTACCAGGTTGGAGAAAAAAGTTTTCGGCGAAGAGGAAACCAGGGGATGGCTTATACCTTTTCGCATCGGGTTTCAGGAAAACTGTTGGTTCCTGCTGCCCAATCCCCCCTGCCCCCCCTTTACACAAGGGGGGCTTGACTCAGAAACTGTTACCGGATACCATCCAACCAAACACTCAGGCCCGTTACCTGGCGGGAGGCTAAGAGCCTCCCCTACAGTGGCGTGTCAAAAAATTTTACATAAAGGTGAACAATATGACTTATACAAACTGTTGGTTAACCTACCCTCTTCTTGTGGATGAAACGGGAAAAACAATCGCTGTTTCTTCTGAATTCACCGGCCCGGTGGCGGACAGCGCACTGGAAGAGCTGAAAGCGGGCTTTGGCGGCATGTATCGCCGGAGTGTGGCATCAGTGGCCGGGGAAGCGGATATTGCTTTGAAAAAGAATGAAAAAATTCACCCCGAGGGCTACCGGGTCACCGCTGGGAACGGCAAGGTCGTTCTGGAATCCGGCGGGGAGCGGGGCATGCTCTATGGCGTGTTCAGCCTTCTGCGGCAGCTGCAGCTCTCCGGCGGCTCCTTCAACGATTTCTCCTGGCAGCAGGACACCGCCCCGGCGAACCCCCTGCGGATGCTGAACCACTGGGACAACATGGACGGCAGCATCGAGCGGGGCTACTCCGGCAGCTCCTTCTTCTTTGAAAATGAGGAGGTGGTGGTGAACCAGCGGACAAAGGACTACGCAAGGCTCACTTCCTCCGTGGGCATCAACGCCGTGGTCATCAACAACGTCAACGTGGTGAAGGCTGCCTCCTGGCTGATTTCTGATCGGTATTACGGCAAGCTCCGCCAGATGCAGGAGATTTTCGCCGCCTATGGAATTGATTTGTATCTTTCCATCAACTTCGCCGCCCCCATGGAGCTGGGCGGGCTGACCCTTTCCGACCCCTGCGACCCGGGTGTTCAGCAGTGGTGGAAGGAAAAGGCGAAGGAAATCTGGCAGAAGCTCCCCGGCTTCGGCGGTTTCCTGGTGAAGGCCGATTCCGAGGGCCGCCCCGGGCCCTTCACCTATGGCCGCACCCACGCCGACGGTGCTAATATGCTGGCGGACGCGGTGGCGCCCTTCGGCGGGAAAATCATCTGGCGCTGCTTCGTCTACAACTGCCGCCAGGATTGGCGGGATGCGAAAATCGACCGGCCCAAGGCGGCCTATGACAATTTCATGCCCCTGGACGGTCAGTTCCGGGACAACGTGATTTTGCAGATCAAGAACGGCCCCATGGATTTCCAGGTGCGGGAGCCCGTGGCACCCTTGTTCGGCGGCTTGAAGCACACCAATATGATGATCGAATTCCAGATCGCCCAGGAGTACACCGGCCAGCAGCGCCATGTGTGCTATCTGATGCCCTGGTTCCGCCAGGTGCTGGAGCAGGACATGTGCGTCCCCGGCGTTCCCTCCAGAGTGGCCGACCTGGTCAGCGGCAGAAGCTACGGCAACCAAAACTGCGGCATGGCAGCGGTGGCCAACACCGGCAATGACCTCAACTGGACGGGCCACGACCTGGCCGCCGCCAACTGGTACGGCTTCGGAAGACTGGCCTACGACATGACCGCCGACCCTCTGGACATCGCCCGGGAGTGGGTGCAGCTGACCTTCGGAAGCAATGCCCAGGTGGTGGATACCCTGACCGCCATCCTCATGGACTCCTGGCCCGCCTATGAAAAATACACCTCTCCCCTGGGCATCGGCTGGATGGTGAGCCCCAACAACCACTACGGCCCCAGCGTGGACGGCTACGAATACGACCGCTGGGGCACCTACCACCGGGCGAGCCACAGGGGGCTGGGCGTGGAGCGGGGCAGAACCGGCACCGACTACTGCCGCCAGTACAACGAGCCCCTTTGCAGCCTCTATGAAAATGTGGACACCTGCCCCGACGAGCTGGTGCTGTTCTTCCACCGCCTGCCCTACACCCACAGGCTGAAAAGCGGCAAAACCGTCATCCAGCACATCTACGATACCCATTTTGAGGGCGCGGAAATGGCGGAAGGGTTCCTTTCCAAGCTGGAAGCCATCAAAAATCTGCTGCCGGAGGATGCCTATGATCGGATGCACCAGCGGCTGCAGCACCAGATGGAGCACTCTAAGGACTGGCGGGACATCATCAACACCTACTTCCACCGCATCAGCGACATCGACGACGAACAGGGCCGAAAGATTTACGATTAAAGGCGCGATATTCAGTGCCCCAGAAGCAGTAGTCTGTAACACATAAAAATTGTTGTTTAGCGTACCCCCCTTGGCTCCCCCTCTGGGGGAGCTGCCGAAGGCTGAGGGGGTGTCCCCCAGATATACGGTATCAGGCTGTAAATTTCTGAGCGCATGCCCTCCCTTACTTGTAAGGGAGGGGTAGGGGAGGGATTCGCAGTACCAGGCAGCAAATCTGTACAAGCCGATGCGAAGAGGTACTATCCCATTGTTTCAGCTTCTACGAATTCGCCGAAGCTGGCTGCAAATCGTCAGTGCCTACTGCCCAATCCCCCCTACCCCCCTTTACACAAGGGGGGCATGGCTGGTGCACACATCAATACCCGGTACATTCAAACCGACAAACAACAATTTACCACTTTGCTGAGTCAAATGATAAGCATAAATCGTTTTATGGTGAAAGGATGTGAGATTATGGGAAAAAGCATAGAGTATTACCTGTCCAAAGGATACGATCAAAGAATGGCGGAGTATTTTGCGGCTGGGCGGAGACGGATTACAAAGGTTATTCCCCATAAAGATTTCACATTGGCACTGACCTTCGACAATGGGGAGACACGACTGTATGATGTGAGCCCCTTGCTTCAGGTGGGAACTGTGTTTGAGCCTTTCCGGGAATGGGAAAATTTCCGCAGGGTGTATCTGGATGAAAATCACTGCGTGTCCTGGGACATTGACCCCAACATAGATAGCAGCAGGGTGTGGAACAATAAGGTGGATCTGTGCCCGGACACCTGTTATGTGGATAGCATTCCTTCCCAAAACGGCGATCCTGTCTGAAACTGCCCTTTGCGACAATCAAAACGGCGTGACCACTTTCGTCACGCCGTTTTAACTATCTTACCGAGCCGCCCTTTGTGGGCGGTTTTTGCAGTATTACAGAGGTGCCTGCTTGATTTTGGCGAAGCGGCGGGGGTACTGCTTGGGGGTGGGGGCGATTTTTCGCAGGAGGATCAGGCTGTGGCAGGTGTCGTCCATGGGGAATTGACGGACTTCCTCCAGCTGCAATCCCAGCTTTTTGATGGCACCGGCGCATTCTGCCAGCTCCTCCTGGGCCGCCGCACCCTTCATGGCGATGACCATTCCCCCCACCTTGACGTAGGGAGCCGTCAGCTCCAGCAGAATGTTCAGCCTGGCCACGGCCCGGCTGGTGGCGAAATCATAGCTTTCCCGCCGCTGGGCCACGGCTTCCTCCGCTCTGGCGGTGACGCACTCGGCGGAAATGCCCAGCGTTGGAAGGGTTTCCTCCAGCCAGTGCACCCGCTTGCCCAAGCTGTCCAGCAGGGTGATCTTCGCTGTGGGACAGCCAATCGTTAGGGGCACCCCGGGAAAGCCAGCGCCGCAGCCCACATCAATGAGCTTTTTCCCCTCCAGGGATGCCGCGGTGAGGACGGTGAGACTGTCTAAAAGGTGGAGCTTTGCCACCTGGGAGGGCTCCGTGATGGCGGTGAGGTTCATCACCTCGTTCTGCTTCACCACCGCCCGGCCAAAGGCGCAGAGGGTTTCAATCTGTTCGTCGGTCAGGCACAGGCCCAGCTCCGGGAGCCCGGCTTCCAGGGTTTGACGCATTGCATCCATCTTAGTATCCTCTGGCGTTCACAATGCCGCTCAAGTCCACCTGGGTCTCGTCATAGGGGTCGAACCGGCTTTCCTCCACGGCGATGGCGGGGAGCACCACCTCCTGGATGTGCCAGTTCACCAGCAGATCGCAGACCTGACCATAGGAGGCGGTGCCGGAGCTCTCGCCGCTGGCCTTCAGGTAGGCGTCGTTCACGGTGTCTGCCACATTGGTGGCAAGACTGTTTTTCCGGCTGCGGAAGAACCGGTCGTAGTCCTCCATGTCCTTGCGCAGATAATCATTGACGTTGCCCGCAATGCGGTTGGCCTCGCTGGCGGCCTCCATCACCAGCTTAGGGTCGATGGCGGTGGACTGGCCCACGCTGTAAAGGGCGCTGTAGCAGTAGCGGTAGGCCATGAAATAGGCGGAATACTGATACTGACGGCTGTTGTTGAAGGAGCAGGCCAGAAATGCCGCGAAATTGGCGTCCCGCTCCGAGGCGATGCACATCCGATGGGCCATTTCGTGGCACATGGTGAAGGGCAGGGCCGAGGCTGGAATCTGGGGATTCACCGCTGCCTCGCCGGTCAGGGGGAAGGTGAAGCCGGTGATGCCCATGGAGCTGTACATATCCGCCCAGCCCAGCTTTTTCACCGGCTCGGTGGAGCCCGCGAACACCGGGAAGAACCGTTGATAGGTCAGGTATTCAAAGCCCTTTCCCGCCCGGGCGGCCAGAGTGTCGAAATCATCAAAGACCAGAGCGCCGCTGCTGTCCCTTGTCATCTGGCTTGCCAGGACGTTGGCCTGGCCCTGATAGTATTCGGTGGCCTCCACAATTTCGTCCAGTGTGCAGCCGGAGACCTCCATGCGCAGGTCGTCGGCCAGGTCACCGGCATAGTAGTTCATGCCGTAGACAAAGGTATGGAGCATGAAAATGAAGCTGCCTGCGGCCAGCACCCAGCCGAACCACTGGAACACGCTCTTTTTCGTGATGATGACCACCACCAGACAGGCGATCAGCACCACGGCCAGAGCCACCGCCAGGAACTGCCAGATGAGAAAATCCACCTGACCGCTCCAAGTGGCCAGGGTGGCCTCCAGGGTGCGGATGACGTAGGGATACACCATATCGATCAGCGCCGAAAACTGCTTGCCGTAGAGGGAAAGCACATAGCTAATGCCGGCAAAAATGGCGGCGGCCAAATACCCGCGCAAATTTTTCAAAGGGGGATCCTCCTTCGTAATGGATTGATACCAACGGGGCAGAACACCCCGGAATCAGGCGAACGATGCGTTTTTCTCCGCATGATATAGTATAACACATTTACGGAGGATTGTCTGCAATTATTTTTTTAAATTTCCATTGCGATTTGTGCTGAGCGGCTTTCGTCAACAGCCAGGCAAATTGTTGTTTAGGTTATCGGCTTTAGTAAGCACAGCACAAGATGTTGTGAAGT
>CAMCKD010000098.1 GCA_945875335.1 uncultured Clostridia bacterium
GTGGTCGGCGGGGTCATGACCCCGCCCTACGAAACATCCCTATAAACAACAATTTTTATGTGTTTACGGGGGCGCAAAAAACCGCCCCACGGATGTGAGGCAGTTTTATGGTGCAACGAAGGTCTGTAAGCCGGGTTCTGTTTTGACAGCCATCTATCTAGCCCCGCAATTGCTCACGGGGTCAAGCCGCCTCCTCGGGACGGTCGGGCAGACCTTTTGTCCCTCCACGGCGTTGCTCCGGGATAGAGTTTACATCGTAAAACCCATGTTACCATGGGCCGGGTGCGCTCTTACCGCACCTTTTCACCCTTGCTCCGCTGACGCGGGGCGGTATCTCTCTGTTGCACTTGTCCTGAGGTTTCCCTCGGCGGGCGTTACCCGTTATCCCTGCCCTGTGGAGCCCGGACTTTCCTCATCTGGGTCCTTTCGGTTCCCATCCGCGGCTGTCCAACCTTCGCTGCGGAAATATTCTAACCCATGAAAGGCCAATTGTCAAATCCCCTTGCAAATTCTTTTTGAAAGGGGTATACTGAGGGAAATAAATCGTAAAGACGATGGAGGCTGCCATGACGGATTTTGAACGCTATTTTGAAGCCCTGCGGGGGAAGAACATTGCCGTGCTTGGCCTGGGAGTCAGCAACCGGCCCCTGGTGCGGCTGCTGCTGGAATTCGGCTGCAATGTCACCGGCTGCGACAGAACGCCCCGGGAAAAGCTGGATGACGAGGTATTGGAGCTGGAACGCAGCGGGTGCAGATTAAAGGTGGGAGAAGATTATCTGGAGGGCGTGGAGGCGGATGTGGTGTTCCGCACCCCCGGCATGCACCCGGGGAACCCTGCCATCCAGGCGTTGGTTCAAAGAGGAGCGGAGATCACCTCGGAGATGGAGGCGTTTTTCGAGGTGGCTCCCTGCTTTATTGTTGCCGTCACCGGATCCGACGGAAAAACCACCACCACCACCCTGATTGCCGAAATGCTGAAAGCCCAAGGGAAGACCGTGTGGCTGGGGGGCAACATCGGCACGCCCCTGCTGCCCCTTTGCCGGGAGATGAAGCAGGAGGACTACGCCGTGGTGGAGCTCAGCTCCTTCCAGCTGATGGACATGAAGAGAAGCCCCCAGCGGGCAGTGGTCACCAACCTGGCCCCCAACCATCTGGATGTCCACAAGGACATGGAGGAATATGTGCAGGCCAAGAAGAACATCTTCCGCTTCCAGAAGCAGGGGGATCTGCTGGTTTTGAACGCCGACAACCCCATCACCGCTTCCTTCACAGGTGTGGGGCAGACCCATTTCTTCTCCCGGAAGGAGCGAACCAACTGCGTGTGGGAGGAAAATGGAGCCATCTGCCGCCGGGGCAAAAAAATCCTGGATACCCGGGACATCCTGATTCCCGGCACCCACAACATCGAAAACTACATGGCTGCCATCGCTGCGGTGGATGGCCTGGTCAGCGACGAAGCCATCTGCCGGGTGGCCCGGAATTTCGGCGGCGTGGAGCACCGAATCGAGCTGGTGCGGGTGAAGGACGGGGTCAAATTTTACAATGATTCCATTGCCTCCTCCCCCAGCCGCACCATCGCGGGACTGCGCAGCTTCACCCAAAAGGTGATTCTCATTGCCGGAGGCTACGACAAGCACATCCCCTATGACGTGCTGGGGCCGGAGCTGTGCGACCATGTGTCCAAGCTCTTCCTCTGCGGGGCCACCGCCGGGAAGATTCGGGCCGCAGCGGAGCAGGCAGAGAATCCCGTAAAGCCGGAAGTCACCGACTGTGCTGATTTTGAAAGCGCCGTCCGGGCTGCCGCCGCTGCCGCAAAGCCGGGGGACATTGTGCTCATGAGCCCTGCCAGCGCCTCCTTTGACCAGTTCAAGAATTTTATGGTACGAGGCGAGTGCTTCAAGAAAATCGTAAAGGAGCTGTAAGCCATGGAACTGTCCAAGCTGACCAAGGCCGGCCGCAAGGTTCTGCCGCTGCAAAAGTGCGGGGCGGTGATCGTGGCGGCGGGCTCTGCCTCCCGGATGGGTGGCATTGATAAGGTGATGGCGGCGTTAAAGGGTGAGCCCATGATCGTCCGCACCGTCCGGGCCTTCCAGAACTGCGATGCCATCAAGGAAATCATCATCGTCACCCGGGAGGACCTGATCCGGCCCATCTCCGGCCTGTGCTCCAAAATGGATAAGGTGAAGGCCGTGGTGGTTGGGGGAAGCTCCCGGCAGGAGTCCGTGGGACTGGGGCTTAACGCACTGTCCTCGGATATTCAGCTGGCCGCCATCCACGATGGTGCCAGACCCCTCATCACCGATGCGGTGATCGACCGCACCGTCCGGGCAGCCCACAGTTATGGTGCCGCCGCCCCGGCTATCCCGGTGAAGGACACCATCAAGGTGGTGAAAAGCGGCCTGGTGGCGGAAACCCCTGACCGGGCGGCATTGCAGGCGGTGCAGACCCCCCAGGTGTTTGACTTTGACCTGCTCCGGGGAGCTCTGAAAAAGGCGGAGGAAGAAAAGGCCGCGGTCACGGATGACTGCTCCGCCGTGGAGCGGCTGGGCATGTCCGTCAAAATCGTGGAGGGGGACGAGCGGAATTTGAAGGTCACCACCCCCCTGGATTTGAAAATCGCGGAACTGCTGTTGGAGGAAGAACAATGAGAATTGGACACGGCTATGATGTGCACCGGCTGGTGCAGGGAAGAGACCTGATTCTGGGCGGGGTGAACATCCCCTATGAGCTGGGGCTGGACGGCCATTCCGACGCGGATGTGCTGCTCCACGCGGTGATGGATGCCCTGCTGGGTGCCGCCGGACTCCGGGACATCGGCTACCACTTCCCGGATACCGACCCCCGCTACAAGGGGGCGGACTCCATGGAGCTGCTGAAAGAGGTGGGCAGAAAGCTCACCGCCGCCGGTTACCGGGTGGGCAACATCGATGTGACCATGATTGCCCAGCGGCCCAAGCTGAAGGACCATATCCCCACCATGGCAAAAAACATCGCCGCCGCCCTGGAAATTGAAGAAACCAGAGTGAACGTAAAAGCCACCACCGAGGAAAAGCTGGGCTTCACCGGCACCGGCGAAGGCATGTCCTGCCACGCAGTGTGTCTGCTGGAAGACCGCTGACCGGCAACACCCATCCAAATGCATAACCGTCCACTGTAGCAGCATGTAACACATAAAATTGTTGTTTATCGTACAGATTTCTGCCCAGCCACTGTAGGGGAGGCTCGTAGCCTCCCGCGCGGTACAGGCTTTCAGTTACCAACCAGGAAGGGCGAATTCGTACCACGCTGAACATTGTACCATTCAACCAAACACTCAGGTTAGCAACAAAAGCGGGAGGCTACGAGCCTCCCCTACATTTATGAATCAAAAAAAGAGGGCCGAAGCCCTCTTTTTGGTGTTTATGGATGGATTTTACTTAGAGTAAGCGTCCAGCGCCAGCTTGAACGCGCCGTAGGCACCGGCATCGTTGCCGAGAGAGGCCAGGGCAAACTCCACATTGGAAGCGGCGTGGAAGACGTACTTGTGGAAGTAGGGACGCAGGCCGTCCAGCAGCACGGTACCGGCCTTGCTGACGCCGCCGCCCAGCACCACCACCTCGGGGTTGACCACGTTGCACACATTGGCCAGGAACTCGCCCATGTAGGCGTAGTACTTGTCCAGCACGGAAAGGGCCAGCTTGTCGCCGTCCTTGCCGGCGTCGAAAATATCCTTGCAGGTCATCTTTTCCAGCTTCCGCAGGCTGGATTCCTCGTCCGAGGCTTCCAGCTCCAGCTTTGCCATGCGGACAATGCCGGAGGCGGAGCAATACTGCTCCACGCAGCCCCGCTTGCCGCAGCCGCACACGGCGGTCTCGTCCCGGTTGAGCACCATGTGGCCGATCTCCGCTCCCGCGCCGTGGGCGCCATGGAGCAGCTGGCCCTCGATGACGATGCCGCCACCGACGCCGGTGCCCAGGGTGACCAGCACCATGCTGTCGTAGTCCTTGCCGCCGCCCTTCCAGAATTCGCCCAGGGCAGCCACGTTGGCATCATTGCCCGCCTTTACAGGCAGACCTGTCAGCCGGGACAATTCCTCGCTGATGTTGAACACGCCCCAGCCCAGATTGACGCAGCGGTTCACCACGCCCTTGCCGTCCACAGGGCCGGGAACGCCGATGCCCAGGCCCAGCAGGTCGGCATCCTGGATGCCATTGCGCTCCCGGTATTCCCGGATGGAGGCGGCAATGTCGGGCAGAATCTGACTGCCGTGACCCTCGGTGACGGTGGGAATCTCCCAATTGGAAATCATCTTGCCGGTTTCATCAAAGTAGGCGATTTTGACGGTGGTGCCGCCCAAATCCACGCCGAAGCCGTATTTCATAGTGGAATAACCTCCCGATAAATGATAGTGACATTATAGCCTGTAAAAACCCAAAAGGGAAGTCCCATTTGGAAAAAATACCGTTATTTTCCCTTTTTCTGCCGGAACACAAACTGGGCGGCCCCGGTCATGATGCCGCTGATCAGCAGCTGGGTATAGTAGCTGATGCCCCGGCACACGATCATCCCCGGCAGCACCAGCTCCGGGCCGAAGATGGACTCGAAAATCGCCAGAAACAGCGTCTCACTGATGCCCATGCCCCCGGGCAGGGGAAGCATATCCACCGCCACGGAAATCATGGCGTGGAGCAGAATCATGGTGACGGCGCTCTGGCCGGACAGCCCGAAGGCCAGATAGGTAAACCACACCACGCTGAACAGGCAGAACCGCTGCACCAGGGTGATGAGAAACACGTTGGCAATGATTTTGGGCTCCTGCCGGAAGAAGGCGGCGGTGTCGTGATACTGATCCAGACTGTTCTGCACCCGGGCCATGACCTGCTCCGGCTGCCGGAAGGGGCGGATTTTGTGCAGCAGCTTGAAAGCCCCGTGCAGGGTGGCCTGAATGACCTTTGGATGGAACACCGCCGTGAGCAAAACGGCGATGAACACCACGTTCAGTCCCAGGCCAAGGTACACCAGGGCCTCCACCCCGTCCAGACTGGCCATGACTGCGCCGGGCCGCAGCAGCATCACCGCCAGCCCCACCACCACCAGCACCAGCTTATAGGTGATGGTCACAATGGCCAGCACCACGGTGGAAACCGCCCCGGGAACGCCGTCCCGGCGCATATACAGCACCTGCATGGGCTGCCCGCCGGAGGCCGAGGGGGTAATGGCGCTGTAGAAAAAGCCCACGAAGGAAAACAGGCAGCAGTGGGAGAATTTCGTTTTGGTGCCCAGCCGCCGCAGCAGATAGCAGATGACCACCGACTCCCCCAGGATAAAGGCAATCACCGCCCCCACCGCCGGAATCACATATCGGATGTCCGCATCCTTCAGATAGCCCGCCACCTTGGTCAGGTTCTCGTCCCGGAACACATACCAGAAGGTCAGGCCCAGAACTGCAAAAAAGAAAACCGCGCTGAAAACGCGCTTGCGCGTTGCTTTGGACACCGGGGCCCACCTCCCTTTCATCTAATAAAGTATAGCACAGGCCGTTTCCCTGTGTCAATGAATTTCCCGCCTTCTTTCGATGATTTTCCCAAGGGAATCCCGGATTTTTCACGGCAAAACCGCAACAATTAACAATTGCTTAACATCCTTGCTATTTATCCGGCGCTGTGTTAAAATATTATCCATATTTTACTCAAATGGGCCGATGAAAGAGAGAGGAACAGCCGATGATCGGGTTTTATGACTATACCGTAATATTGACCTACCTGGGTGCGCTGGCTGGGCTGCTGGGGATTTCCCTGTCCATGAGCTCCAAATTTCTGGGGGCGATCCTGTGCATGGCGGCGGCGCTGGCCTGCGACACGCTGGACGGCATGGTGGCCCGGCGGAAAAAGAACCGCACCCGGCAGGAGATGCTCTTCGGCATTCAAATTGATTCCCTGTGCGACCTGATTTCCTTTGGCCTGTGCCCGTCGGTGCTGTTTTATATGCTGGGCATGAACTCCCTTTTCGATAAGCTGCTGCTGGGCGCCTACTGCCTGTGCTGTGTCATCCGGCTGGGGTATTTCAATGTTCTCGCCACCGAGGCGGAGCTGGGTACCAAGGGGGACTTTCACGGTCTGCCGGTGGTGTGCCTGGATGTGATGGTTCCGGCGGTGTATCTGCTGTTCCGCCTGACGGGGGACTGCCTGTGGATTCTCCGGGCTGCGGCGGCGGTGTTCGGCTTTTTGTACATCTTGGATTTCCCGGTGAAAAAGCCGGTGCTTTGGAAGTTTGCGGCTATGGGGGTTGTGGTGCTGGTGCCCATGGTGATCCTCTTTATCTGGTTCCGGGTATGATCTGGCGGGATCGAAAGGGGCAGACGGTCCCCGGGGACGGGGGGCAGGATCGGCTGCTGGAATGGATGTATGGCACCGGGCTGGGCCGCTGCTTTGTTAAAATCATGATTCTTCCCCCGGTGAGCCGGGCGGCGGGCTGGCTGCTGGATCGGAAAATCTCCGCACTGGCAGTGAAGCCCTTTATCAAAAGCAACCACATTGACATGACGGATTTTGAGCAGCGGCGCTATCGGAGCTTCAACGATTTCTTCACCCGCCGGGTGCGGGAGGGAACGCGGCCCGTGGATACGGAGCCAACCCACCTGATCGCCCCCTGCGACAGCAAGCTCACCGCCTACGAAATCGGGGAGGACAGCCGCTTTTTTGTCAAAGGCGTGGAGTACACCCTGGCAGGGCTGTTGAAGGACGAGGCCCTGGCAGGACGGTTTTTGGGGGGAACCCTGCTGCTGTTCCGGCTGACGGTGGGAGATTACCACCGCTACGGCTGCATCGACTCCGGCTTCATGGGTGAAGTCCACCGGATTCCGGGGGTCTACCACACGGTGAATCCCGCCGCCGCCAGCCGGTATCCCATCTACCGGGAGAACACCCGGGAATACGCGCTGCTGGAAAGCGACCATTTCGGCACCCTGCTGCAAATGGAGGTGGGAGCCACCATGGTGGGCCGCATCGTGAACAACCCGGGCCAGCGCCGGGTAGAGCGGGGGGAAGAAAAAGGCCGGTTTGAATTCGGCGGCTCCACCGTCATCGTGCTGCTGCAAAAGGATGCCGCCATCATCGACGAGGACATCCTGCGCAACACCCAGCAGGACGCGGAAACCGTCGTCCACCTGGGAGAGCGGATTGGAAGGAAAAAAGAGTAGGACGATGGAATGCACCACCGTCCTTTTCCTTTTGTACTCCTGGGCTCCTATAAATTGTTGTTTAGCGAACACGCTATTCGTAGTAGCGTGTTAATCCCAAAACTATACGTTTTCGTAGGGCGGGGTCATGACCCCGCCGACCAGGTTGCGCATTTTGCCCTGGC
>CAMCKD010000099.1 GCA_945875335.1 uncultured Clostridia bacterium
ACTCAGTTGACAAACCTGGCGGGAGGCTACGAGCCTCCCCTACAGTGGCTGGTGCAACAAACAACAATTTACCTGGTTGCTGACGGAAGCCGATATGCTCAAATCCGAATTGTGAGCACCACAATGATTCATGACATCCAACCGCACTCTGGGGAGTGCTGCCCTGGATAAACGTTACCAGCTGCAAGCCCCTGAGCAAAGCCTCCCTTGTGTAAAGAGGGAAGCGAGTGCATTCTAAAAACCGCCGCCCCGGAAAATTTGGGGCGGCGGTTTTGGATTATTGGACGGTTGCGCCAAAGGGCATTAAGGCAAGCTTTGCCATTTTGAAGCACTGCAGACCGGCGGGGATGGCCAGGATGGTGATGCAGCACACAACTCCCATCACCAGGTAGTACAGCGCCAGCTCCCAGCCGAAGAACACGACCCACAGCACATTTGCCAGGAAGGACATGGTTCCGCCGCCGTAGACCACCTCTTTGCCGAAGGGGCAGAAGGTCAGGCCTGCCATTTTGAAGCTTTGCAGCCCCAAGGGAATGCCGACAATGGTGATGCAGCAAATCACGCCTGCCAGAATCCAGCCCAGGCCGGAAACCAGACCGATGAAAATAAACCAGAGAATATTGCCGATGATGCTCATATTTCTACCTCCCAATATGGATTCTATGCAACAGGATAGCACATCTTGAACCATTCGTCAAGCATCGGGATTTTTCGTCAGAACAGGCTGATCTGGCTGGTGTCCGGCAGGCTGCCGAAGGCTCCCGCGTCCTTGAGCATCTGGATGTGGGTCTTGGATACTTTGGGGCAGGCCAGGGCCACCTCCTCAATGGAGAGGAAGGTCTTCCCCTCCCGGCCGTTCATCAGGTCCCAGGCGGCGTTTTCACCCAGGCCGGAGATGGAGACGAAGGGGGGCAGGAGCTTGCCGTCCTCAATCAGGAACTTGGTGGCGTGGCTCTTGTAGATGTTGATGGGCAGGAATTCAAAGCCCCGGAGGTAGTATTCATACACCACCTCCATGGTGGTCAGCAGATCCTCGTCCTTGTCGGTGGCGTTTTCGTTGTTCTCAATGGCCTCGATGTTTGCCATCACCGCCTCCTTGCCCCCGGTCATCAGCACCGCGTCGAAGCCGCCCTTCTGGCTGCGGCGGTAGAAATAGGCTGCGTAGAAGGCCAGGGGGTGGTAGACCTTGAACCAGGCAATGCGGAAGGCCATCATGACGTAGGCAACGGCGTGGGCCTTGGGGAACAGATACTTGATTTTCTTGCAGGAGCCGATGTACCAGTCCGGCACTCCCGCGTCAATCATCTCCTGCTCCGCTCCCTCGGGCAGTCCCCTGCCCTTTCGGACAGCCTCCATGATTTTGAAGGAGCGTTTCTCCGGCATGCCGCAGGAAATCAGGTAGATCATGATGTCGTCACGGCAGCCGATGGCCTGGTCGACGGTGGCGGTTTTGGAGGTGATCAAATCCTTGGCGTTGCCCAGCCACACGTCGGTGCCGTGGGAGAAGCCGGAGAGCCGAAGCAGGGTATCAAACCTTGTGGGCATGGTATCCAGCAGCATGCCCCGGGTGAATTTGGTGTTGAATTCCGGGATGGCCACGGCGCCGGTGGGGCCCAGAATCTTGTCGTTTTCGTAGCCCAGCTCCTTGGAGGAGGTGAAGATGGACATGGTGCGCTTGTCGTCCAGGGGAATTTTCTTGGCATCCACCCCGGTCATGTCCTCCATCATGCGAATCATGGTGGGGTCGTCGTGGCCCAGCATGTCCAGCTTCAAAAGGTTTTCCTCCATGGAGTGGTATTCAAAATGGGTGGTAATCTGGTCGGCGTTGGGATCGTCGGCGGGGTGCTGCACCGGGCAGAAATCCCAGATTTCATTTTCCTGGGGAATGACCACCAGGCCGCCGGGGTGCTGGCCCGTGGTGCGGCGGACGCCCACGCAGCCAGATGCCAGTCTGGCTTCCTCCGCCCGGCTGGCGGATTTGCCCCGCTCTGAAAGGTACTTTTTCACATAGCCGAAGGCCGTCTTTTCCGCCACGGTGCCGATGGTGCCCGCCCGGAACACATGGGATTTTCCGAACATCTCAATGCAGTAGGCGTGGGCCTTGGCCTGGTATTCGCCGGAGAAGTTCAGGTCGATATCCGGCACCTTGTCGCCGCCGAAGCCCAGGAAGGTCTCAAAGGGGATGTTGAAGCCGTCCTTCTCGAATTTGGTGCCGCACTTGGGGCACACCGCGTCCGGCAGGTCGGCCCCGCAGCCATAGCCCTTGGGCACATCAAAGGTGGAAAACTTACACGCCGGGTTGGGGCAGCGGTAGTGGGGCGGGAAGGAATTGACCTCGGTGATGCCGGACATATAGGCCACGATGGAGGAGCCCACGGAACCCCGGGAGCCCACCAGGTAGCCATGCTCCAGGCTGTTCTGCACCAGCTTCTGGGCGGACATGTAAATCACATCGTAGTGGCAGTTGATGATGTCATGAAGCTCCGTCTCCACCCGTTTGGTCATCAGCTCCGGGGGATTGTCCCCGTAAAGCCGATGGAATTTGTCATAGACCAGCCGCTTCAAATCCTCCACGGAGTTTTCGATTTTGGGGGCGAAGAGGTTGTGGGGCACCGGCCGGAGGCTCTCGCACATGTCGGCGATTTTGTTGGGATTGGTGACCACGATTTCATAGGCCTTTTCCTCTCCCAGGTAGCTGAATTCTTCCAGCATCTCGTCGGTGGTGCGGAAATACAGGGGGTTGGGCTTGTCCGCGTCCTCAAAGCCCTTGGTGGCAAGGAGGATATGGCGGAAAATCTCATCCTCCGGGTTCAGGAAGTGGACATCCCCCGTGGCTACCACCGGCTTGCCTAGCTCGTCCGCCAGGCGGACCACGGTGCGGTTGAAATTGCGCAAATCCTCCTCGTCCTTGGCGATGCCCTTTTCCAGCATGAAGCGGTTATTGGCCAGGGGCTGGATTTCCAGATAATCATAGAAGGAGGCGATTCGTTTCAGCTCGTCCTCGCTCTTGCCGTCCAGAATGGCCTGGAACAGCTCTCCCGCTTCGCAGGCAGAGCCGATGATCAGCCCCTCCCGCATGGCCAGGATTTCGGACTTGGGCATCCGGGGCACCCGCTTGAAATATTTCAGGTTGGAGTCGGAAATCAGGTGGTAGAGGTTGCGCAGGCCCACCTGGTTCTTGGCGAAGAGGATGATGTGCCGGGCGTGCCGGTCGGTGATGCGCCCCTTGGAGCGCAGGGACACCATGGCGGGGTTCACCGCCTGGAGGGTGTGGATATCCAGCTCCTCCTCCATTTTCTTCATCAGCCTGTCCATAATCAGGCCGCAGGTCATGGCGTCGTCCCCGGCTCGGTGGTGGTTGAAGTCCGGCAGACTCAGGGCCCCGGACACGATATCCAGCTTGAATTTGTTCAGATGGGGCAGCAGATTCTGGGACAGAATCAGGGTGTCCACGGCGGTATAGTGGTAGTCATATCCCAGCTTGGCGCAGGCGGCCCGGATGAAGCCGGTATCGAAATCGGAATTGTGGGCCACCAGCACCCGGTCCCCGATGAAGTCCAGGAATTTGGGCAGCACCTCCGGCAGCTTGGGGGCACCCACCAGCATGTCCTCAGAGATGCCGGTGAGCTCCACAATTTTCTTGTCCAGGGGCCGCTCCGGGTCCACAAAGGTCTGGAACCGATCAATTTCCACCCCCTGCTTGAGAATCACCGCACCGATTTCGATGATGGTGTCCGTCCGGGAGCTGAGGCCGGTGGTCTCCAAATCGAAGGCCACATATTCCTGGTCAAAGTCCATCTCCTGACTGCCATGCACCACGATTCTGTCGTCCACATCGTTGACATAATAGCCTTCGCAGCCATAGAGGATTTTGATGTTCTGGTCGGTGCCCGCCACCTTGGCCTTGGAGGCGGCCTTCATGGCATCGGGGAAGGACTGGGCAACGCCGTGGTCGGTGATGGCGATGGCCTTGTGGCCCCAGGCGGCGGCCTGCTTCACCACGGCGGCGGTTTCCGTCAGGGCGTCCATGTTGCTCATGGTGGTGTGCAGGTGCAGCTCCACCCGCTTCTCCCCGGGAGCCAGATCCTTCCGCTTGGGCATGCTCCCCGGCATCATGGCATAGGGCTTGAGCACCATGTCATTTTCAAACCGATCCTCAATCAGCTTGCCCTGGACCCGAAGCACGGAACCCACCTGGACATTTTCCAGAATGGGCTTTGCCTCCCGGGCTTCCAGGAACCGGCTGACCCGGATGGAGCCGGTGTTGTCGGTCATATCGAATTTCACCACATAGGCGTTGCGCTTGGTCAGCTCCTTGTGGTCGATGGCGAACACCTTGCCCTCCAGGATGATGGTGCCCATATCCATGGACATATCCTTCATGGCAACGGTGTTTCCCCGGAAGGGCTTGCCATAGAAGGTGGAGCCCTCCTGGGCGGCGGGCTTGGGAGCGGCGGCCTGTTCCATGGCCTGGGTCATGGGGTAGGCCTGGATGACGGACTGGCGCATGGAGTCCATGGCATCAAACAGGGCCTTGCCTTCCAGATTGCTGCCAGCCTCCACCTGGATTTTCACAGGAACGGCGAAGCGCTCCCGGAGGTTCTGCTCCACCTGGGGAATCAGCTCTTCGATGGCGGCCTTGCCGTTGGCCCGGAGCATGATGGTGAGCTTCTCCCCTTCCCAGGCCCATTTTGCTCCGGCCAGGGTGCCCCGGGTCATGGAATTGCGGCTGACGAAGAGCATCATCAGCTCCTCCGGCTCGATTTTTTGAAGCTCGGAAGCCGGGTGGGTCACCACGATCTCCACCCGGGTCAAGCCATAGAGCGCCAGAATGTCCCGCTCCACGGTTTCCAGAAGCCGCCGGGGGATGTAGTCGGGGCTGTGGGCCGCCACATGGACGCTGCGGCTTTCCGCATGGATGTCCGCAGCAACAATGGCCGCCTGAGAAAGGGCCTTGGCAATCCCCTCAGGCGGCTCATAGTCCGAAAACATATCCAGCAAATAAACGGTTTGTTTCATATCACAGTTTTTCGATTCGTTCCAGCAGGGCAGGCAGCAGCTCGTCATAAGGGAGCTTGGCTACCTGCTCGCCCTTTTCAAAAATCGTGCCCCAGCCGTCGCCGCCGGCGATGCCGATGTCGGCTTCTCTGGCTTCCCCGGGGCCGTTGACGATGCAGCCCATGACCGCCACGGTGATGGGCTTTTGGCAGTCCTTCAACGCCTGATCCACCTGATTCACCAGGCCAATCAGGTCAATTCTGGTTCTGCCGCAGGTGGGACAGGAGATGATGTCCACGCCCTCCTTCCGCAGTCCCGCCGCTTTCAGAATGTCCTTGGCAGCGTAGACCTCCTCCACCGGGTCGTCGGTGAGGCTGACCCGAAGGGTATCGCCGATGCCGTCCAGCAGCAGGGCGCCGATGCCCATGGCGGATTTGATGAGCCCCTGACGCACCGGGCCGGTTTCCGTCACGCCGATGTGGAGGGGGTAATCGCATTTGCTGCGGAACAGCCTTGCCGCCGCCACCATATTGGGCACGGTGGAGGACTTCATGGAAACGCAGGTATCATAGAACCCCTGCTTTTCCAGCAGCTCCAAATGCTGAAAGGCGCTTTCCACCAGGGCCTGGGGGGTAGGATGGCCGTATTTTTCCAGCAGCTTTTTGTCCAGGCTGCCGCCGTTGACGCCGATGCGGATGGGGATGTGCTTGTCCTTGCACACCTCCACCACGGCCTTGACCCGATCCTCCCCGCCGATGTTGCCGGGGTTGATGCGGATTTTGGAGGCACCGCCCTCCGCCGCCAGGATGGCAAGCTGGTAGTCAAAATGGATGTCCGCCACCAGGGGCAGGGGGCTTTCCCTGCAAATCTCAGCAAAGCCCCGGGCGGCCTCCCGGTTGGGCACCGCCAGACGGACGATCTGGCAGCCAGCGGCGGCCAGCTTCTTGATCTGCTGTAAGGAGCCCTCCACATCGGTGGTTTTGGTGTTCAGCATGGACTGGATGGACACCGGAGCCCCGCCGCCGATGGGGACATTTCCAACTAGTATCTGTCTCGTCATGATATTACCCCTTGATAATCACAAAAATATCCTTGAACATGATGATTCCCATGAGAGCGAACAGCGCGATCATGCCCGCGCCGTGGATATAGCCCTCGTACTTGGGATCGATTTTCTTCCGGGTGATGCCCTCCACCAAAGCGGTGAGCACCACGCCCACAGAGCGTCCGCCGTCCAGGGCGGGGATGGGCAGCAGGTTCATGATGCCCAGGTTCACGGAGATCAGGCCGCCGAAGCTGAGCATATTCAAAAACGCATAATAGAGGCTTGCCGACCTGGCGCTGGTTTCGGTCATCATCTGCACGATGCCCACGGGGCCGCTCATGTCCTTGAGCCCCGCCTTGCCGGTGAAGAGCATTTGCAGGCTGATGCGCACCATGCGGACATTGGATAACGACGCATTCCAGGCCTGCTTCAAAAGGCTGAGAATGGTTCTTTCCTCAGAGCCGAAGTTGAAGCCATAGCGCAGGGAGGTGGTGCCGTCCTCGTTTTGGAATTCCTGCTTGGTCATGGGGAAATTCTTCAGCTCCAGCCGCTGCCCGTTCCGCAGCAGCACCAGGTCGTGCCGGTTTTCGGGGTTTCTTTCGCTGTCGGCGTTGGCGGTGAGAATCAGGGAAAAATCGGTGTACATATAGATTTTTTCGCCGTCAACCTCCAAAATCCGGTCTCCCTCTTTCAGGCCCGCCTCATCTCCCACGGCGGCAATGGCGCTGCCCGGCTCGAAGTTCACCACCACCGGAACAATATAGCGCTGCTGGGGCGCGAAGAAGCAGAAGAACAGCAGCAGGCCCGCCAGCAAGTTCATTGCAGGCCCCGCCACCAGAATCACCAGCCGCTTCCACCAGGCGGCGGCAGTGAAGGAACGGGGGCTCAGGCTGTCGCCGTTCTCGCCCTCCATCTCGCAGAAGCCGCCAATGGGAATCAGCCGGATGGAATAGAGGGTCTCCCCCTTCTGCTTTTTCCAAAGCACCGGCCCCATGAACATGGAGAATTCATTCACCTGGACGCCAAAGGTCTTGGCCGCTGCGAAATGCCCCAGCTCATGAATAAAAATCAAAAGACTGAACAGAAAAATGCCAAAAAGAATGCTAAAAATGGTCATATCATGCCTCGCTTAGAAATTGAAATGTGCCTAAATTGTTGTTTGCCGCACACGCCCCACTGTAGTAGGCCGTTAAGCCTAAAACTATGCTTTTTTAGGACGGCTTTCTGA
>CAMCKD010000100.1 GCA_945875335.1 uncultured Clostridia bacterium
TCTGGGGGGTGACGGAGTCCAGATCCTGGACGGTCATCCGCTCCCGGATCACCCGGTCAAGGCGGGAAAAACCAATGCGGAACTGGTTCTGCAGCAGCTCGCCCACGCAGCGCAGGCGGCGGTTGCCCAGGTGGTCGATGTCGTCGGGGGTGCCGATGCCCATGGCCACGCAGTTCAGGTAGTTGATGGAGGCCATGATGTCGTCCACGATGATGTGCTTGGGGATCAGGTCATCCATCCGCTCCTCGATGGCTTCCTTCCAGCCATCAGCGGGGACGGTTTCCAGCATTTCCCGCAGGACGGAGAAGCGCACCTTCTCCTTGATGCCGTACTGCTTGGGGTCAAAGTCCACGAAGCCGGCCATGTCCACCATGTTGTTGGAGAACACCTTCACCTTGGAGTCGCCGATGCGGACAACGGCCTCGTTGACACCCTTGGCGCTGAGCTCATGAGCCTGAGCCCGGGAGATGAACTCGCCGGGCATCACCAGGATCTCGCCGGTGATGGGGTCGGCAATGGGCTCCGCCGCTTCCTGGCCGGACAGGCGGCTCCAGATGTCCATCTTCTTGTTGAATTTATAGCGGCCCACCTTGGACACATCATAGCGGTGGGCATCGAAGAGCAGCCCCTCCAGATGGGCAGTGGCGGTCTCCACCGTGGGAGGCTCACCGGGACGCAGACGGCGGTAGATCTCCAGCAGGGACTCCTCCTTGGTCTTGCAGGGATCCTTCTCCAGAGTGGCCATGATCCGCTCGTCCTCGCCGAACATCTCCTTGATCTGTTCGTCGGTGCTGACCCCCAGGGCCCGGATCAGGCTGGTGATGGGCAGCTTCCGGTTCTTATCGATGCGCACCCAGAAGACATTGGAATTGTCGGTCTCATATTCCAGCCAGGCGCCCCGATAGGGAATGACGGTGGCGGTGTAGGTGTGCTGGTCGGCCTTGTCCACCTCATGGCCGTAGTACATGCCGGGGCTGCGGACGATCTGGGAGATGATGACACGCTCCGCGCCATTGATGACGAAGGTGCCGCCATTGGTCATCACAGGGAAATCACCCATGAAGATTTCCTGCTCCTTGATTTCGTCCGTCTCGGTGTTGCGCAGGCGGATGCGCACCTTGATGGGCTTTGCGTAGGTGGTGTCCCGCTCCTTGCATTCCTCGATGGTGTACTTGGGCTTATCCTCCATGGTGTAATCCAGGAAAGAAAGCTCCAGCTTGCCAGAGAAATCGGTAATGGTGCCTACATCCTTGAAAACCTCCCGCAGGCCCTCGTCCAGGAACCACTGGTAGGAATCCTTCTGGATTTTCAGCATGTTGGGAATCTCCAGGATTTCTTCATACTTTGCGTAGGACTTACGCATGGTCTTACCGAACTTTACGTCCTTGACCATTTCCATATGGATCATCACAGCCTTTCTTCCGAAATGTGTTGCTTATTTGATACGCCGGGGCCAGTTGTCAATTCCAGCAAACTTGCCCCTTGACAGCCGCTGTTGTCTGTGGTAAAATCGCCATGCGGGATGAGGAAACCGCAGTTAGGCACAATACCACACTATGGATATCTATTTTATACGATTGCACCGATTTTGTCAATTGGTTTTTCTGCTATGATGAGGACATTTCTGTCCTCGTTTTTTTGTTTTTATGACGAAATCCCCCGCTTACACCGCCGTTTTCCCAGCCGTGAACAGTTCAGCTTGGCAGAGCGGTAAATTGTTGTTTAACGCACACGCCATTCGTAGCGGGGTCATGACCCCGCCGACCAGGTTGCGGTTTGGAACAAGTCCCATTCAACGAAAGCGCTCACAAATTTGTTACCGACCGGCGGGGTCATGACCCCGCCCTACAAAACGACAAGCAACAATTTGCGGATCAAAAGGATTTGTGGAAGGGCAAGGGGTTCTCTATTCACATTGACCGAAAAAACTCCTAACAAAACATGGAAACTGGCGTTAATTTTCATTGCAAACCTTTTTCAAATGGGTTATAATACTGCATTATATGCATATCGACCGACTCAGTAAAACAGATAAGTTGTTGTTTAGCGTACAAAAATAATGCACACGCCACTGTAGGGGAGGCTCTTAGCCTCCCGCCAGGTTGGTAACCTGAGTGTTTGGTTGAATGGTACAAATGTGGGAAACTGGTACGAATTCGCCTGACATTTCTGCTGTTTTGACCTTATACCGCGCGGGAGGCTAAGAGCCTCCCCTACAGTGGCGTGTACGATAAACAACAATTTACCATTTCCCCGGGTCAACCTGATAAGCATTTTTCATTTTTCTATGCTGAACTGAAAGAGAGGATGTTTTTGATATGGCTGAGATTACCGAAAGCAAAAACTTTATCCATGCTTTTATCGAAGAGGACATTGCCGAGGGGGGCCGATTCGCGGGCAAGACCGTCCACACCCGGTTTCCGCCGGAGCCCAACGGCTACCTGCACATCGGCCACTGCAAGGCCCTGATCATCGATTTTGGCACCGCGGAAAAATACGGCGGAATGTGCAACCTGCGCATGGACGACACCAACCCCACCAAGGAGGACGTGGAATTCGTGGAGGCCATCCAGGAGGACATCCACTGGCTGGGCTTCGACTGGGGCGACCGGTTCTTCTACGGCTCCGACTACTTTGAAAAGGACTACGAGTACGCCGTGGAGCTGATCAAAAAGGGCCTGGCCTACGTCTGCGAGCTGACCCCCGAGCAGTTCAAGGAATACCGGGGGGACGTGAACACCCCCGCTGTCTCCCCCTATCGGGACCGGCCCATTGAGGAGAGCCTGGACCTCTTCGCCAGAATGCGGGCCGGAGAGTTCGAGGACAACAAGTACACCCTCCGGGCAAAGATCGACCTGGCCTCCGGCAACTTCAACATGCGCGACCCGGTGCTCTACCGCATCCGCCACATGCACCACCACCGCCAGGGGGACAAGTGGTGCATCTACCCCATGTACGACTTTGCCCACCCCATCCAGGACGCCCTGGAGGGCATCACCCACTCGCTGTGCTCCCTGGAATTTGAGAACCACCGGCCCCTTTACAACTGGGTGGTGGAGAATGTGTCCGTGCCCTGCCATCCCCGGCAGATCGAGTTTGCCCGGCTGGGCATCGACCACACCGTGCTGAGTAAGCGCAAGCTCCGTGCCCTGATTGAAAACGGCTATGTCTCCGGCTGGGACGACCCCCGGATGCCCACCCTCTGCGGTCTGCGCCGGAGAGGCTACACCCCCGCCGCCATCCGCAATTTCTGCGAGAGCGTGGGCGTTGCCAAGTCCGACAACACCATTGAGTTTGCTTTCCTGGAATCCTGCCTGCGCAAGGACCTGGATGCCACCGCCCAGCGGGTCATGGCGGTATTGAAGCCCGTGAAGCTGACCATCACCAACTATCCTGAGGGCCAGAGCGAATCCTTTGAGGTGGAAAACAACCCCAACAACCCCGCCGACGGCAAGCGCTCCATCACCTTCTCCCGGAACCTGTGGATCGAGGCCGACGATTTCCTGGCTGAGCCCATCCCCAAGTACAAGCGGCTCTACCCCGATGGCCCCGAGTGCCGCCTGAAGGGCGCTTACGTCATCAAGTGCACCGGCTGCGTGAAGGATGAAGACGGCAATGTCATTGAGGTGCTGGCCACCTACGACCCGGATTCCAAGGGCGGCGACCCCAGCGACGGCCGGAAGATCAAGGGCGCTACCATCCACTGGGTGGACGCTGCCAACTGCTTTGATGCCGAGGTGCGCCAGTACAGCAACCTCTTCGACGACCCCGACCCCGATGCCGCCGGAAAGGATTATCTGGCCTGCCTGAACCCCAACTCGTTGGAGGTGCTCACGGGCTGCAAGGTGGAGGCCTCCCTGGCAGATGCCAAGGCACCCGCCTCCTACCAGTTCATGCGCCTGGGCTTCTTCTGCCCGGACAGCAAGGACTGTGCCCCCGGCCACCTGGTATTCAACCGCTCCGTCAGCCTGAAGGACGGTTTTAAGCCCGGTAAGTAAACAAACAGAAAGGAGATTTTTATGAAGAAAGCGTTATGTCTCATCATTGCCCTGTTGGTGCTGATCACTGTCCCCAAGGCAAATGCTGAGACCCCGGCGGTGGGCGATAAGCTCCATGGCTTCACCGTCAGCGAGGTGAGCGCCATCGAGGCGCTGGATGCCGATGTGGTCAAGCTGACCCACGACAGAACCGGCGCTCAGGTGATCTTCGTCCTCAATGACGACCAGAACCGGGGCTTCTCCATCTGCTTCCACACGGAGCCCTCGGATGACACGGGCAAGCTCCACATTCTGGAGCATGCCATCTGCGCCGCCAGCGAGAAGTATCCCGGGCAGGATGTCTTCTTCGATTCCATCGCCAGTGCCTACATTACGGATATCAACGCCTGGACCTCCCTGTCCTCCACCAACTACTACGTCACCAGCCTGGACGAGGATCAGCTGGAGGTCATGGCGGACTTCTATCTGGACTGCGCCTTCCACAGCGCGCTGCTCACGGAGCCCAACTATTTCTACCGGGAGGGCTGGCGCTATGAGCTGCCCTCCATGGAGGACGACCTGACCATCAACGGCATCGTCTATAACGAGATGAAGGGCGCCTATGGCGACATCACAAGTGCATCCTTCGCAAACATCAACCGCGCCCTGTTCCCCGATACCTATCAGTCCCGGGATTCGGGCGGCAACCCCCAGTTCATCCCGGACCTTTCCTATGAAGAGCTGGAGGCCTTCTGCAGGGAATGCTACAGCCCCGCCAACTCCGTCAGCATGTTCTACGGCGACGTGGACATGAACCGCTTCCTGGCGTTTTTGAACGACAACTATTTTTCCGTGGTTGACCCCGGAGTCAAGGCAGAGATCAGCCCCGGCCAGCAGGCCTTTGAGGAGCCGGTCCACGCTGTTTGTTCCTTCCCCGTGGCGGAAGGAACGGAGGATGCCGGTGCATTCCTCTCCTACTCCACTTTGCTGACCGAAGAGGAGTCCACGGATTACACCAATTACGCCCTGTGCGAAGTGGTTGCCGAGTACCTGGAGGACAATTCCTCCCCGCTGATGCAGGCGCTGAATGCCTCCGGCATCGGTTCATCCTATTCTGTGCGTTTCGGAAATCATGGCAGCCAGTTCATGCTGATCTTCACGGCCTATCCCGCAGATGCCAGCCGGGATCAGGAGTTCCGGCAGATCATTCTGGACTCCCTGACCCAGATGGCGGAAGAGGGCTTTGACCAGGAGCTGCTGCAGACCCTCTTCGACAGCCAGAAGCTTTCCCTCCGCCTGAAGCGGGAGAGCAGCAATGTGGCAGTTGATCTGTTTGAAAATCTCACCTGGATTCAGGAAATGGGCAACGACGCCCCCCTGAACCCCAGCCCCTGGTACGAAAAAGCGTCCAAGCTCTGCGCAGAGGGCTATGCGGAGCAGAAAATAATGGACTGGGTGGTCAATAACCCCCACGCCGCTCTGGTCACCACCGTGCCCGAACCCGGCCTGCTGGAAAAGAACGAGCAGGCTCTTGCCCAGCGCCTTGCGGAAAAGAAGGCCTCCATGACGGAGGAAGAAAAGCAGGCACTGGTGGAGGAAACCGCCGCCTTCTATGAGTGGGTGCAGCAGGAGACCCCCGCCGAGACCCTGGAAAAAATCTCCGTGGTGGACCCCAACACCATGCACATCGATCTGGATGCCAGTCTGCCCCTCTATGACATCAGCACCCGGGAGCAGGACGGCGTTACCGTCATGAGCATCCCCAGCGGCATGGACATGAGCTATCTGAGGCTCTTTTTCGACATCGGACACCTGAGCGACCAGGAGATCGCAAGGCTCAGAATGTACTGCTTCGTGCTGGGCGGCGCTACACTGGAGCATACCCAGGGTCAGATCACTGCGGCCACCGCCGGTCTTATCAGAGACCTGAAATTCAGCACCCTCGCCTTTGAGCCGGCTGACGGCGAATGCCGCCCGCTCTTCACCGTAGAGTGGAAGGCTCCCAACGAGCGCCTCCAGGAGAGTGTTGACCTGGTTTTTGAGCTGCTGCGGAAAACCGATCTGACAGCCAATGCCGACCTGCTGGCCCAGAGCATCGCCGAGTCCGTTGAGATGTATCGGAATCCCGAAAAAGCTTTCTCGTGTCTTTCCTATTCCGCATTGGCCTCCCAGAGCAGCTTTTATGCACAGACCGACAAGATGATCGGCCTTGCGCTGCTGGACGAGCTGAATGCCGCCCTGGAGCTCTACACCCAGGATAAGGACGCCTTTATCGGGTCGTTTGAAGCCATACAGGCCAAGGCGTTCCAGCGTGACGGCGCGTATGTATTGATCGCAGGCGGTGCCGAAGGTCAGGCCGAAAGCGCCATCCTGGCCCAGCTTCAGGCGCTGCCGGAGCGCTGCGGCGACCCTCTTGCCCTCCAGGATACCCCGGAGGCTTCCTCCATCGCCTATGTGTGCAGCACCCAGGCTTCCTATCTGCTCCGGGCTGCCATGCTGGAAAACAGGTTGCAGGAATACACCGGCGACAAGCTGGTGGTGAATACATTGCTCAGAAGTGAGTATCTGCTTCCCCAGCTGCGATTCCAGCTGGGCGCATACAACACCTCGATCAGCCTCAATCAAATCGGCAGATGGAGCGTTCAGTACTATCGGGGCGGCAGCGTGCTGGAAGCGGATCGAATCATCCAGAACGCACCTGCGTATTTGAGAGAGCTGGAGATCACTCAGCAGCAGCTGGATACCCATAAGCTGCCTGTGATTTCCTCCCTGCTGCTCTCCTCCGGGGAATTGACAGATGCCATGAATGCCCTCAGCAATATGATGAGCGGCGTCACCCCCGAATCCAAGCGTGTGCTGCTGCAGCAGGTTCTGGATGTCACCATTGACGACATCCCGGCAGTGGCCGATGCCCTCCAGGACGCGATGGACCGCAGCACCGTCACCATCCTGACCTCCGCCGCAGAGCTCAGCGGCCACGAGGAAGAATTCGACCGGGTCATCCAGCTTCCCTGATTCAGCCCCATAAACAAATCGCAGTCCCACAGTTTTTCCGCTGTGGGACTGCTTTTTCTATCGGCAAATTGTTGTTTATCGCACACACCATTCGTAGGGGCGGCTACCAGCCGCCCGCGCAGTACAAGCTGAAAATCACAA
>CAMCKD010000101.1 GCA_945875335.1 uncultured Clostridia bacterium
GTGGTCGGCGGGGTCATGACCCCGCCCTACGAAACATCCCTATAAACAACAATTTACTGATTTACTGCATCGAGAAATTTGATGGATTGAATCGAAAAAATAGTTGACAAGTTCATATTCTTGTGATAAAATCTGAGGCGTATAGCGATAAAGGCTGTGACGAAGACGGCAGAACGGATTGCCTGCAGAGAGCCAGCGGTTGGTGTGAGCTGGCGGCATGAACTTCAAAGGCCTATCACTTCCGAGCCGGAGACCCGAACGCAATGTCAAGTAGGCGTCCCACGTTTGCCCGCGTTAAGGGATAGGATTTGTTGGAATCCGAAGTGGCAGTGCTATCGCTGCAATTTGAGTGGTACCACGGGTATGTATCTACAGACTCGCCTCAAGATTTTGTCTTGGGGCGGGTCTTTTATTTTCCCCTATAATCCGCAAAAGGAGAGAGAATTATGAACAGTCAAACCACCACCAGCCAATTGATGGACGTTGCCCAGCGCATCCGGGAGATGCGGGAGATCATCGGCTATTCCACTGCCACCATGGCAGAACTGCTGGACATTCCCGAAGAGCGCTATCTGGAATATGAGTCCGGGGCCATTGACCTGCCCTTCACCTTCATGCACAAGTGCTCCCTGGTTTTCGGCGTGGAGCTGACGGAGCTGCTGGAGGGCTACAGCGCCCGCCTCACCAGCTACACCATCACCCGCAGCGGCAAGGGCCCCGTCACCGCCTCCGAGGACGGCATCACCATCCAGAACATGGCCGCCATGTTCCAGAACAAGCTGGCGACTCCTTATTGGTGCACTTACAAATATGACCCCGAGCTGGAGAAAAAGCCCATCCACACCGTCACCCACTCCGGCCAGGAGTTCGACATGATCGTCAAGGGCACCATGAAAATCCGGGTGGGCGAGCATGAGGAAGTCCTCCACGAGGGCGACAGCATCTTCTTCAAGAGCTCCACCCCCCACGGCCAGATCGCAGTGGGCGGCCAGGACTGCGTGTTCCTTGCCATGATCATGGCCTCCACCGAGCGGGAGCAGTGGACCACCGCCAAGCCCCTGATCCAGGAGAAGACCGACGAGCATCTGCTCTGCCGGGAGTTCATCGTCCCGGAGGAGGGCGACGACGGCAGCATGAAGGCCCTCCACTTCCAGAACACCGAGCGCTACAACTTCGCCTTCGACACCGTGGATGCCATCGCCCGGAAGAGCCCGGACAAGCTTGCCATGGTCCACATCGCAAACGACATGACCGAGCGCCGCTTCACCTTCAAGGATATGAAGGACGCTTCCAGCCAGGCGGCCAACTACTTCACCTCCCTGGGCATCAAGCGGGGTGACCGGGTGATGCTGGTGCTCAAGCGCCACTACCAGTTCTGGTATTCCATCCTGGCTCTGCACAAGATCGGCGCCATCGCCATCCCCGCCACCAATCAGCTTTTGCAGCACGACTTTGAGTACCGCTTCCAGGCCGGCGGTGTTTCCGCCATCGTCTGCACCGCCGACGGGGACACCGCCCATCAGGTGGATTTGGCCGAGGCAGCCGTGGGCGTGCAGCTCACCAAGATCATGGCAGGAGGCCGCCGGGAGGGCTGGCACGACTTCGACAGCGAGTACGGCCTGTTCAGCCGCCGCTATGTCCGCACCGCCAACGCCCCCTGCGGCGACGACCCCATGCTCATGTTCTTCACCTCCGGCACCACCGGCTATCCCAAGATCGCCGTCCACTCCTATAAATACGCCCTGGGCCATTTCGTCACCGCCAAATACTGGCATTGGGTGGAAAAGGATGGCCTCCACTTCACCATCTCCGAAACCGGCTGGGGCAAGGCTCTCTGGGGCAAGCTCTACGGCCAGTGGCTGTGCGAGGGCGCGGTGTTCACCTATGACTTCGACCGCTTCGATGCGGAGAAGATTCTGCCCATGTTCGCAAAATACAACATCACCACCTTCTGTGCTCCCCCCACCATGTACCGCATGCTCATCAAGGAAGACCTGTCCCGGTTCGACCTTTCTTCCATCCACCACGCCACCACCGCCGGCGAGGCCCTGAACCCCGAGGTTTACTATCAGTTTGAAAAGGCCACAGGGCTCCACATCGCCGAGGGCTTCGGCCAGACCGAAATGACCCTGGGCATCGCCAACCTCACCGGCGGCATGATCAAGCCCGGCTCCATGGGCAAGCCCGTCCCCGGCTATGGCATTGACATCCTGGATATGGACGGCAATCCGGTGGAAGACGGCGTCTCCGGCGAAATCGTCATCAAGGCCGACCGCAACGGCGAAAAGCCCTGCGGCATCTTCCTGGGCTACTACAACGACGAGGAAAAGACCGCTGCCGTGTGGCATGACGGCTACTATCACACCGGCGACGTGGCCTGGCGGGATGAGGACGGCTTCTACTGGTACGTTGGCCGGGCGGACGATGTGATCAAGTCCTCCGGCTACCGCATCGGACCCTTTGAAATCGAAAACGTCATCATGGAGCTGCCCTATGTTCTGGAATGCGGCGTCAGCGCTGCCCCCGACGAGGTCCGGGGCCAGGTGGTCAAGGCCAGCATCGTGCTGGTGAAGGGCACCCAGGGCACCGAGGAGCTGAAAAAGGAAATCCAGAACTATGTGAAAAAGCACACCGCTCCTTATAAATATCCCCGCATTGTGGAATTCCGGGACGAGCTGCCCAAGACCATCAGCGGAAAGATCATGCGCAACAAACTGTAAAACACTTTGGAGGCGATGCCTTTGGACTACAAACGTCTGACCCTGTTTGCCGGTCACTACGGCAGCGGAAAAACCAATATCGCTTTGAACTACGCCCGGTGGCTGCGGCGGCAGAACCTGCCGGTGACCATAGCCGACCTGGACATTGTGAATCCCTATTTTCGTACCAAGGACAGCGAGGCGGCCCTGGCGGCGGAGGGCATCCGGCTCATCGTCTCCGAGTTCGCAAATTCCAATGTGGATTTGCCCGCCATGCCGAAAGAGGCCTATGAGCTGGTCAGCGACCCCACGGTCTACGGCGTGCTGGACATCGGCGGCGATGACCGGGGTGCCCTGGCTTTGGGCCGCTACGTCCCCGCCATCAAGGAGGAGGGCAGCTACGAAATGCTTTTCGTGGTCAACCGCTCCCGGCCCCTGACCCGCACCGTGGCGGACACCCTGGAGGTCATGGGGGAAATTGAAGAAGCCTGTAATCTTCCCTTCACCGCCATCGTCAACAACACCAATCTGGGCCTGCAAACCACCGCTTCCGATGTGCTGTCCAGCCTGGAATACGCCCAGGAATTGTCCCAAAAAACGGGGCTTCCCATCAAAATGACCTGTGCGGCAGGCTGGCTCTGGGAAGAGCTAACAGGAAAGGTGCCCGATTTGTTCCCCCTGTCCATTCAGAAACTGTATTATATGATCGATTCGGAGGTAAATTCATGGCAAAACTGACATTCAAAGAAGAGCTCTGCAAGGGCTGCGGCCTGTGCGTCAATGCCTGTCCCAAAGGGCTGCTGGCTCTGGCCCAGGGACGGCTGAACCAGAAGGGCCACACCCCCGTGGAGCTGACGAGGCCTGAGGAATGCGTGGGCTGCGCCTCCTGCGCCATCATGTGCCCGGATTGCGTCATCACCGTGGAACGCTGAGAAAGGAAGTGCCCTATGCAGGAAAAAACTCTGATGAAAGGCAATGAAGCCATTGCCGAGGCTGCCATTCTGGCAGGCTGCCGTCATTATTTCGGCTATCCCATCACCCCTCAGACCGAGGTGGCTGCCTACATGGCAAAGAAGATGCCCAAGATCGGCGGCACCTTCTTGCAGGCGGAGAGCGAAATCGCCGCCATCAACATGGTCTATGGCGTGGCCTCCACCGGCAAGCTGGCCATGACCTCCTCCTCCAGCCCCGGAATCGCGCTGAAGGCCGAAGGAATCTCCTATCTCGCCGGTGCCGATCTGCCCGCCCTGATCGTCAACGTCCAGCGGGGCGGCCCCGGCCTCGGCGGCATTCAGCCCTCCCAGTCCGATTATTTCCTGGCCACCCGCGGCCCCGGCCACGGCGACTTCCATGTGCTGGTGCTGGCTCCCGCCTCCGTCCAGGAGATGGCCGACCTCACCGGCAAGGCCTTTGAGCTGGCCATGAAGTATCGGATGCCCGCCATGCTGTTGGCGGACGGCACCATGGGCCAGATGATGGAGCCCGTGGTACTGCCGGAGCCCAAGGAGCCCGCTGCCCAGAGCCCCGCTTGGGCCGCTGTGGGTACGGAGTGTAAGCGGTTCCACAATGTGGTCAACTCCCTGTACTTAGACCCCCTGACCCTGGAGCACACCAATTTTGAGCGGTTTGAGCGCTACGCCGCCGTAGAACGGGACGAAACCATGTGGGAGGAATTCCTGATGGAGGACGCCGAAATCTGCGTGGTCTCCTGCGGCATCACCGCCCGAGTCTCCCGGAACGCCATCGTGGAGGCCAGAAAGCGGGGCATCAAGGTGGGCATGATTCGCCCCATCACCCTGTGGCCCTTCCCCAAGAAGCCTCTGCAGGCCGCAGCGGAGAAGGTCAAATCCTTCCTCTGCGTGGAGCTGAACATGGGCCAGATGAAGGAAGATGTGGAGCTGGCCATCCGCTGCAAAAAACCCGTTGACCTGTGCTGCCGGGTGGGCGGCATGATTCCGTCCCCGGATGAAGTGCTGGCTAAGATTATCAAGGCCAATGAACAGGGAGGTTGAGCCATATGGTCGTATTTGAAAAACCCAAAGCCCTCACCGATAAGGTGTTCCACTACTGCCCCGGCTGCACCCACGGCATCATCCACCGCCTCGTTGCGGAGGTCATTGACGAGCTGGGCATCGAAGGCCAGACCATCGGCGTGGCTCCCGTGGGCTGCGCGGTGCTGGCATATGATTATTTTGCCTGTGACATGATTGAAGCCGCCCACGGCAGAGCCCCCGCCATCGCCACCGGTGTCAAGCGCTCCATGCCCGACAAGGTGGTGTTCACCTACCAGGGCGACGGCGACCTGGCCTCCATCGGCATGTGCGAGACCGTCAGCACCGCCGCCCGGGGCGAGAATGTCACCATCATCTTTGTCAACAACGCCATTTACGGCATGACCGGCGGCCAGATGGCCCCCACCTCCCTCATCGGTCAGGTGACCCAGACCTCCCCCTATGGCCGTGACCCCAAGACCCAGGGCTATCCCATCCGGGTCTGCGAGCTGCTGGCGACGCTGGATGCCCCCCAGTATCTGGAGCGGGTCACCGTCAACAATGTGAAAAACGTCCGCAACGCCAAAAAGGCCATCAAGAAGGCCTTCCAGAACCAGATCGAGGGCAAGGGCTTCTCCCTGGTGGAGGTAGTCTCCGCCTGTCCCACCAACTGGGGCATGACGCCTCAGAAGGCCCTGGAATGGATCGACGAGAAAATGCTGCCCCAGTACCCCCTGGGCTGCTACCGGGACAAGGATCAGGAGGTTTGAGCCATGGAATATCAAATCGTGATTGCCGGCTTCGGCGGCCAGGGTCTGCTGTTCTCCGGCAAGGTGCTGGCCTATGCGGCGCTGATGGAGCAGCGGGAGCTGAGCTGGCTGCCCTCCTACGGCCCGGAAATGCGGGGCGGCACCGCCAACTGCAACGTGATCATCAGTGACAGCCCCGTGGGCTCCCCCATCGTCCAGAACCCCAATGTGCTGATGGTGATGAACACCCCGTCTCTTGATAAGTACGAAAAGTCCGTTGCCCCCGGGGGCAAGATTTTCGTGGATTCCTCCCTGGTCTCCCGGAAGGTGGAGCGCACCGATGTGGAGGTCACCTACATCCCCGCCACCAAGATGGCCGGCGACATGGGCATTCCCACCCTGGCCAACATGATTCTGCTGGGCGCCATCGTGAAAGCCACCGGCTGCGTGGGGGACGAGGCAGTGCTGGCAGGCCTCAAGAAAATTGTCTCCGCCAAGCATGCCGACCTGCTGGATGCCAACCTGGCAGCCATGCAGGCGGGAAAGGACTATCTGGCATGAAGGTAAGCTGCATTCAGATGGATGTGCGGCTGGGTCAGCCGGAGGAAAACCACCGGCTGGCAGAGGGGCTCATCCGTCAGGCCGCCAAGGAAGGCCCCGATGTAATACTCCTGCCGGAATTGTGGGACGTGGGCTTCTTCCCCAAGGAGAATCTGAAGGAACTGGCCGACCCGGACTGTGCCAAGGTGAAAGCCCATATGGGTGCCCTGGCAAGGGAGCTGGGCATCAACATCGTGGCAGGCTCCGTAGCCTGCCTGCGGAAAGACCGGGTTTACAACACCGCCTGCGTCTTTGGCCGGGACGGTTCCCTTCTGGCCCAGTATGACAAAACCCACCTCTTTTCCCCCATGGGGGAGGATGACTATTTTGCCAAGGGGGACCACATCTGCCGCTTCCAGATGGACGGCCACGATGTGGGCATCCTGATCTGCTACGACATCCGCTTCCCGGAGCTGACCCGCTCCATGACCGTGCCGGGGCTGGAAATGCTCTTTATGGTGTCCCAGTGGCCGGATGTCCGGGTGCCCCATTTGCAGGTGCTCACCCAGGCCCGGGCCATTGAGAACCAGATGTACCTGGCCTGCTGCAACGCCTGCGGAAAAGCGGGACAGACCCAGTACGGCGGCCATTCCAGCATCATCGACCCCTGGGGCACCGTGCTGACCCAAGCAGGAGCCGCCCAGGAAATCATCACCGCTGACTGCGATTTTCAGGTCAACGCAAAAATCCGCGCCTCCATGCACATCTTTGCCGACAGACGGCCGGAACTGTATCAAATCTGAGGATAACCACGCTGGCCAGCAAACCGAAAAACTGTTGTTTATGGTACACACCACTGTAGGGGAGGCTCTCAGCCTCCCGCGCAGTACAGGCTTTCAGTTA
>CAMCKD010000102.1 GCA_945875335.1 uncultured Clostridia bacterium
TCCTTGGAAACCGTATAGCGGCTCACCAGCTGGTCAAATTCACTCTGGGTGATCTCCGTTACCGCGCCGACACGCAGCCCAACGGGAGATACGATGGACAGCGCCGTGACAACAGACAGCAGCCCGGAAAGCCACCGCTTCATTTTTCTCACTTTCCCCATTCTTTCACGCCCTCTTCATTCAATCTTCCAAGCCTGCATTCCCGGCTGTGCAGCGGTTCAGGGCTTTCTCCATCAAAAAGGAGCAGACAAAGCACCACAAACCGGGTAAAAACAAAATCGTTGCCATCGGGAGAATGTACACCTGCAGCACCGCCAGCGCCAGGGTACCAATCAAAAACACAAAGGTGTAGTGGGCATATTGCAGCGACAGCACAAAGGAGAGCTTGATGATTCCAACCACACCAAGCCGGAATCTGGCCATCACCGGGCCGGTATAGACCAGCAGGAACAAATCCAGGATCATCAGCACGCAGATGACGCCGGTGGGCATCACGCTGCCGAAGAGATAGATGGAAATTCCCTCCAGCGCCGCCAAAGCGCCCAGCAGAATCAGAGAAAGAGCGATCCCGGTGAGCAAATTTTCCCGGAAGCCCTTCCAAAATTCCTTCACTGCACTCCCCTGCCCGCCGCGAACAGACAGGGTGACTCCCCGGTAAAGAGCCCCGCAGCTGCTGCACAGGGTAATGACCGGCAGACAGCCCAGAAGCCACAGCACACTCAGCACAATCAACTGGCCGCATTTTTCCAGGAAGCCGAAAACCGGCCCCTCTACATCCAGAAGCTTCTTCATCATTGGGCATCCTCCCGGATTGGGTAGGTTTTCAGGTCGGGCAGCTCGTCCCGGGTGATGACGATGTCACTGCCGTAGACCTTTTTCAGCATCTCGATTTCGGTATACTGCTCGGAATACTTTTTCCGAATTCCATCCTGCATCACGAATTCCCCGCTCCAGGTGCAGAAATAGCCCCACATGGCCCGATCCCGCTGGGAAAGCTCCGGGTCAATCATGGTGCCGTTTTCGCTGAGCACCACCATTTTGTTGGTGGGGGCGCTGGCGTGGGTGGTGAGGAAGGCATCGATCTGGGAGGTATAGACATGCTCTCCGGCGTAAATATCCACTCCTACGATGTCCACATAGTCATCTCCCGGATACCAGTCCGGGCTCTGACCGTTCCAGACCCAGATGAGATTGTTCAGGCCGTACTCCTCCGTCAGGGTGTGATAGAGGTACTGATAGAGCTTGATGTAAGTCTCCGGCCCTTCCGCGCCCCACCAGAACCAGCCGCCGCTGGCCTCGTGCAGGGGCCGCCACAGAATGGGCACCCCCGCTTCCTGCATGATGAGCAGCTGCTGGGCGATGTTATCGATGTCCTTTCGGAGCAGGGCCAGGCCCTCCTCGTCCTTTCCGTTCATAATGGCGGTGAGGTTCATCTTCACCTCTTCCGGGCGGAAGGCGCTGTACCAGGTGCCGGTGATGTATTTTTCAGGGGCAAGCCAGTGCCAGCAGATGGTGACGATGCCGCCCTTTTCCCAGCAGGTGATGGCCTGCTCTGTGGTTTTGATGGGGATATCATGATCCACGCCGGTTTGGGAATAGTAGCCCATATCCAGCCCCAGGATGGCAGGGAATTTTCCCCCGTTGTTCTCGGAGATTTTCAAATTTTCCCAGCCGTTGAGGCCCGAGTCGCAATACTGGCCGGAGAGGATGGTTTTTCCATACTGATCGCACAGATAGCTCATTAAGCGCTTTGCATTGTCTGTGGCGTTTTCATTCACCAGCTTGGCGCTGACCTGGAAAATGGATTCATCGAAGGGCTCCGAGGTAAACACCGTCACCTTGTCCCAGTTGATATAGCCCCAGTATTTGCTGACGGAAACCGTATGCTCCCCTTCTTCCAGGTAGACCCGACGAATGGTATCCCGCTGGAATTTGGTGCTGTTGGCGCTGATGGTGCCCATACGCTGGCCGTCCACGCTGACGTAGTTCTCCTTATAGCCGCCCTGGGACTTTATCATGAATTCCAAATCATAAAAGCCGGCTTCCGCGATGGAGACGGTCACATCACATTGATCTCCATCCTGCTGGAATCCGGCAACACTGCCCTTTTTCTCTACATGCACATTGCCGTGGAAGGTTCCGTTCTCTGCCTCGTACACTCCGACGGTCTCCCCTTCCCAGGAGGCGGCGGAAACGGCGGATACCGGCGGCAGCGCAAGGCAGAGGGACATCAAAACGGCGGCGGCTCTTCGATACATGGAAGGCTCCTCTCTGATTGCGCATTACAGGCAATCTTGTTCTCTTTTGCGAGATTATGATTTTCTATTTTACAATACCATGCAGCAGAAAACAACGAAAAAGCAACCCTCCGAACAAAATTCAGAGGGTTGCACGAAATTTACGATAACGTTTTAGTAATACTTCCCAAGAGATTTCCCATGGGTTTTTCACCCTTCAAACGTTATAGAACCATCAAATGAATCAATTTGGAGCGGAAGTCTCCCCAGAGGTTTTCCAGCATCAATCCGGCATACATCAGCGCATCTCCCCGGTAGACCGCCCCGGTTTCTTCCTCCCGGTAGAGCTTCTCCGGGCGCAGGCCCTGGAGCTTGATTCTTCTGGAATGGTAATTGGGTCGGCCCAGCACCTGGACGAAGGTGACCAGCGACTCGTCCCCATTTTCCGAAACGATCTGCCAGCAGTCGAATTGGTGATTTTCGTGATAGGAGGCCAGGCGGTAGTAATCCCCGGAGCGAACCAGGTCATTGAACCGATGATACAGGGCGACCTGAGCCGGAATCATCTCCCGGTCGGCCTGGGAGAGCTTGGTGATGTCCAGCTCATAGCCGAAGGTGCCTGCCAGCGCCACATGGCCCCGGGTCTCGAAGGGGGTCACCCGGCCCACGGCATGGTTGGGGCAGTCGGAAACGTGGGCACCCATGGTGGACAGGGGGTAAATCAGCGCGGTGCCCTCCTGGATGGAGAGGCGCTCGATGGCATCCGTATCGTCGGAGCACCAGATCTGGGGGCTGTAGTAGAGCATGCCGGGGTCAAACCGGGCACCGCCGCCGGAGCAGTTTTCCAGCAGCAGGTTGGGGTAATTGCTGCACAGCCGCTCCTGCAACTCATACACCGCCAGCACATACCTGTGGTACAGCTCCCCCTGGGTATCCGGGTTCAGGCAGAGGCTGCCCAGGTCGGAAAGCTGCCGGTTCATATCCCATTTCAGATACTCGATGTTGGCGCTGTCCAAAATGCAGCGAATGCGGCCCCAGACATATTCCAGCACTTCTTCCCTGGTGATATCCAGCACCAGCTGATTTCTGGCCAGGCCGGGGGTTCTGCCGGGAATCTGGATGGCCCAGTCCGGGTGAGCACGGTAGAGGTCGGAGTCCGGGGAGATCATCTCCGGCTCCATCCAAATGCCGAATTTCATCCCCAATTGGTTCACCTGACTGACCAGATACTGTAGCCCGCCGGGAAGCTTTTCTTCATTGACGAACCAATCCCCCAGGGCCCGATTGTCATCGAAGCGGTTGCCAAACCAGCCGTCGTCCATCACCAGCATTTCAATGCCCAGCTCTGCGGCACCTGCGGCAATGGAGAGCAGCTTTTCCGTGTTGAAATCGAAATAGGTGCCCTCCCAGTTGTTGATGAGGATGGGGCGCTTTTTATTACGCCAGGGGCTGCGGATCAGGTGGTTCCGATAGAGCCGGTGGAAGGTTCTGGTCATCTGTCCGAGGCCTGCGTCAGAATACACCAACACGACCTCCGGGGCCTGGAAGGAGCTGCCGGACTCCAGCTTCCAGGTGAAGTGATAGGGATTGATGCCCAGCACAGAGCGCACCTGGTCGAATTGGTTCACTTCCGCCTGGGCCTGGAAATTGCCGGAATAGACAAAGTGCATGGCGTAGACCTCCCCGGCGGTCTGGGTCACGTTGGGACTGGTCAGCGCCAGGAAGGGATGCTCCTGGTGGCTGGTTTCGCCGCGGATGGAGCCGGTTCCCTGGAAGCCATAGCCCAGCTTGCGGTATTGCATCCGCCGCTCTCTGGCCCAGCTGCCATGAAGGGTGAGCAGGGAGTAATCTTCGTTGTCCATATCCAGGCAGGCGGAGAGCACCTTGGTCAGGTAAATGGGCTGTGCTCCGCGATTCACCACCCGGACGCTTCTGGTGATCACATCCAGCTTGCGAAATGCGGTGTATTGCAGCACCACTTCCAGGGAAAGAAGGGAATCGGTCAAAGTGATTTCCAGGCTGTCGCAGTCCTGTTCAGAGCCGAAGGTGGCAGGAAGCCCCTCAAGCTTCGGTTTGCCCCCGAAAATCCGATGGCTTTTGTAGTGCAGCTCCACCCCATTATGGCCCTGCTGGGTGCGCACCTCCAGGCAATGCTCCCGGAAATCTCCAATGCCTCCCGTGGGATACTCGAATGGAGCGCTGTCCAAAAAGGAAAGCTTATCCCGCAGGTTTCGTTCCGGGGTGTAGGGAGGCTCATTGGTTCTCGCTAAATAGGATACATCCCCGGGGAGCAGCTTTTTCCCATAGTGATAATGGAGCAGGTAGGAATCCTGGACCCCCAGGATGTAGCTGGTGTTGGGGGTGTCCAGCTGAAACAGGTGTTTTTCTTCATCAAATCGAATGCTCATATTCTCTCTCCTGTGATAACCAGACCGTTATTCCGAAATCAGGCCATCCATCAGACCCTGGTAAACGGTCTGGGACTGGGGGTAAATGGATATGGTTCTGCGGTTGATCAGGCCAAAATTCTCCTGATTGCCGCCAATCTGGCCGTTGTCCCACCAGACGCAGGGAATTCCGTATTCCCTGGCCGTGGATACAAAGCACTTGGCCCAGGCATAGCGGTCATCGGGATTGCTCTTATCCAGGGCACCCATTTCACCGAACACCACGGGAATGCCCTTTTCCACAAACCGATGGTTCACGCTTTTCAATATGGACTTGATCTCATATTCATCCTTCCGGCCAAAGTCCGTGTCCCCGGAGTGAATGTCCAGGGCAAAGCTGTAGGGAGAATAGGAGTGCAGGGAGAGCAGCAGCCTGTCCTGCGCGCTGTCCTGGGGAAGCTGGAAGGTGGCGGAGGTGGCGGCGGCGGGGCTGGCCACATAGGGCGTGATCATCACAAAGCGGTCCGCATTGTTCCCGCCGGTGGCCCGGATGGCATCCAAAGCGCATTGATTCAGCTGATTCACCGTCTCCAGCGCCGCCACGCAGTCCGGGTTATTCAGGTTGATGTTCCATTCAAAAGCGCTGCCTGCCACCCGAGGCTCATTCATGGTCTCGAAAATCAGGGTGTAGGGAGCCTCCCGGAAATGATCGCCAACCTGGGTCCAGATGGCAGTGAGGTACTCCTGGGCCCGCTGGCTGTTTTCCGGGGTGGGGGTATAGTATTCATTGTCATGGTGGGTGTTGATGATGACGTGGAGCCCGGCTTCCAGGGCGTCATTCACCACCGTGTCCACCCGGTTCAGGAAGGTTTCGTCAATGGTGTATTCCGGCGCCGGAGACGCATGCTTTCCCCAGGAGATGGGAATGCGAATGGTTTCAAAGCCCAGCTCCTTGACATAGTCAATCAGCTCTTTGGTGGTCATGGGGTTTCCCCAGGCGGTTTCTCCCCCGGGGGCATCGAAGGTATTGCCCAGGTTCCAGCCAAGCTTCATCTCCGCCGCAAATTCCAGGGCGGTCATGGCGTTTTCCGATTCGGCGCAGACATGGCCTGTGACGGATAGGCTCCCCATCAGCAGCAGCGCCGCGCAGCCCGCCGTAAGCATTCGTTTCAAATTCATGGTATCCTCCGTTCAAACGGTAATTTCTATCAGATTGCCCTCAAAGCCAGCCACACAGCTTTCATAGTACCCATCCCCGGTGGTGCGGGGGCCGCTGAGCACCGGGTAGCCGTCCTCCCGGAGCTGCCGGGTCAGGCTGTCCACCGCTTCCCTGCTTCCTGCGCTGAACGCCAGGTGGGCATAGCCGCAGCGCAAAGGGCTCTGATCCCCCGCCTCAAGGGCCGGGCGGGTCATCAGCTCCAGCCTTGAGCCATCCTCGAAGGAGAGAAAATAGGAGCGGAAATGGGTGGCTGGGTTGTGATAGCCCTCATTGGAGACGCCGCCAAGGTATTTTTCAAAGAAAGCCCTGGCCCCCTCCAAATCCTTCACATACATTGCAGCATGTTCAATACGCATAAAACACTCCTTCGCCGGTTACAGAAGCCACCTTCTCAACGTATTTGCAAGGGCGGCAAGGTCAAGGGGCTTGGCGATATGCTCGTTCATGCCCACGGTTTTGGCTGCCTGAACATCCTCGGCAAAGGCGTTGGCGGTCATGGCAATGATGCCGTTCATGGGGGTGCGGATGTCGTGGGACATATTGGACAGGAAATCCGTTTTGGCCCGGTTGGCTGCCTCCGCCGCATCGAAGGCGGCCTGGAGCGCCATTTCCTGCTGACGCTCCTTTTTAATGAGATCGTCCACACTCCGGGTGCCGATCACAGCTGCCACTCCCCCGTCCTTTTCATGGACAAAGGATACTCTCACCTGAATGTATTCGATTCCGTATGATTTCAGCTTTTCATAGGTAAAGGAATAATCTATTTTTTTATCATACCATTGCACCGCTTTCAAATCAAGGGTTTTTGTGCAGAAAGAATAAAAAGTGTGAAGGAAAAATCCTGTTCGTTGTCTTTCCCAGCAACCGGAAGGCGCCCCGCTTGATGCAGGAATTCGGTAAATTGTTGTTTATTGCACCAGCCACTGTAGGGGAGGCTCGTAGCCTCCCGCGCAGTACAGACTTTCAG
>CAMCKD010000103.1 GCA_945875335.1 uncultured Clostridia bacterium
CGAGCCTCCCCTACAGTGGCGTGTGCATTATTTTTGTGCGATAAACAACAATTTATCTGATTTAACATCAAACACATAAGGATGGATTCTATGAAAAAGCAAGCCTTTAATCCCTATCTTCCAAGCTACGAATACGTTCCCGACGGGGAGCCCCGGGTGTTTGGGGATCGGGTTTATGTCTATGGCAGTCATGACAAATTTGGTGGCGAGGGCTTCTGCGAAGGTGACTATGTGTGCTGGTCTGCCCCGGTGGAGGACTTGGGGGACTGGCGCTATGAGGGGGTCATCTATCCCACAAGCCGGGACCCCATGAACCCCGATGGAAAAATGAAGCTCTTCGCACCGGACGCGGTGCAGGGGCCCGATGGGCGGTACTACCTCTATTATTCCCTCAACGGCTCTACGGTGGTTTCCGTGGCGGTGTGCGACACGCCGGCGGGGGATTTCCAGTTCCATGGCTATGTCCAGCGCCCGGACGGCACCCCCTACGGCTCCAAGGAGGGGGACGCCAGCAGCTTTGACCCCGGCGTTCTGGTGGATGGGAACCGGGTGTACCTGTACACCGGCTTCGCTCCCGGGCCGGGGTGGCTGTATGACCTGCTTTCCAAATCCCGCCGCCGGATGGAGGGCGCCTACTGCATGGAGCTGGAGCCGGACATGATCACCGTGCGCCGGGAGCCGGTGGTCATCGCCCCCAGTGTGTGGAGTGAAGCGGGCACCGGCTTTGAAGGCCACGCGTTTTTTGAAGCCAGCAGCATCCGCAAAATCGGGGCGCTTTACTATTTCGTCTATTCCTCCATTTTGAGTCATGAGCTTTGCTACGCTGTGAGCCGCTTTCCTGACCGGGACTTCCGCTTCGGCGGCACCCTGGTGAGCATCGGCGACCTGGGCCTGAACGGCAATCAGGAGGCCGTAAACTACACCGGCAACACCCACGGCGGCATGGTGGAAATAATGGGTCAATGGTACATCTTCTACCACCGGCAGACCAACAAGCAATGCTGCGCCCGCCAGGGCTGCGCCGAGCCCATCTCCATTCTTCCCGATGGCTCCATCCCCCAGGCGGAGGTCACCAGCTGCGGCCTCAACGGCGGCCCTCTTTCTGGAACTGGGCATTATGAAGCCAGAATTGCCTGCAATCTGGGCTTCCGGGAGCCCAGCTTCGGCTATCTGGCCGTCCGGGAGCCGGACACCCGCCACCCCTATTTCACCCAGAGCGGCAGCGACCGGGAGGACAGCCCCGACCAGTACATCGCCAACATGGCGGACGGCGCCTGGTGCGGCTTCAAGTATTTTGCGTTCAGCGGCCAGACCCACCTCACCGTCACCACCCGGGGCACCGGCAGCGGTGTCTTTGCCGTCTCCACCGGCAGAAAGGAACCACCCTTCGCCCATATCCCCATCGCCCCCTCGGCGGACTGGGCAGCATCGGAAGCCATCTTCCCCGCCCTCCAGGGCACCCTGCCCCTGTTCTTCACCTTCCAGGGCGAGGGAGCCATGGATTTTGCGTCCTTCTCTTTGGAGTAAAAGCCGTTGTCTATTGAAAAGTAGCATGAAAAACTTAGCAAGTTTTCAATAGAGCTTCATTGTATAACAAAACCAGCCTGCCGAAGCAGGCTGGTAATTGTTTTTTAGGGGATCAGGCGGCCTTGTCGGCGGTGAGGGCGGCAACATAGCTTGCGGCGCTCTCGGCGGCGATGCGGCCAAAGGCCACGAAGTCGGCCACGGCGTTGCCGCCAAGGCGGTTGGCACCATGGACACCACCAGTGATCTCACCGGCGGCGAACAGGCCGGGGATGGCGGTGCCGTCCTCGGTCAGGACTTCGGTGGCGGAGTTGATCTTCAGGCCGCCCATGGTGTGGTGCACACCGGGAGTGACCTTAATGGCATAGTAAGGAGCGGTGTTCAGGGGGTTGGCAAAGCTGGTGCGGCCAAACTCGGGATCGCTCTTGGCCTCCACGCAGGCGTTCCAGTTGTTCATGGTCTCGGCAAAGGCAGCCTCGTCCATGCCCAGCTCCTTGGCCAGAGCCTCATAGGTGTCGCCCTGGGTGGTGAAGCCCTTCTTGATGTAGCCCTGGATGACGCTGGAAGCATCCACCATGGCCTGATCCACGATCAGGTAGCCAATGCTGCCGGGCTGGGCGATCTCAGCGGCGGAAACCACGTCACGGGTGCCCACCTCGTCGATGAAGCGCTTGCCCTCGGCATTGACCAGGATGGCGCCGTCGCCACGGAGGCCTTCGGTGATCAGAGAAGCGGTGTTGGCTTCCACGGTGGGATGAATCTGAATCTGACCCATGTCCACGGTGGCAGCGCCCAGCGCCTGGGCCATCACGATGCCCTGGCCCTGGATGCCGGCGGCGTTGGTGGTCATGAAGCCAGCCAGCTCAGGCTTGTAGGAGACGACCATATCCAGGTTGGCGCCGAAGCCGCCGGTGGCCAGGATCACAGCGTCAGCATTCACGGTGAGCTTGGAGCCGTCGGTGGCCACGCCGGACACGCCGCACACGGCACCATTGGCATCGGTGAGGATGGTATCCACAGTGGTGTTCAGGATGACCTCCACACCGGCGTCAGCCAGGTTCTTTTCCAGAATGGGAACGATGTAAGCGCCCACGGAGACGGTCTTGCCCTCGGCATTGACAGGTCTGTGGATGCGCTTGACGGAAGCGCCGCCGAAAGCGCCCACGCTGGTCAGGGGAGCGCCCACGCTCTCCAGCCAGGAGATGGAATCGGCAGTGTTTTCGCACAGGGTCTTGACCAGCTCAGGGTCATTGACGCCCTTGCCGCCGATCATGGTGTCCAGCTCCATCAGCTCCACGGAGTCGAAGTAGCCCACGGGGTTGGCCTTGTAAGCCTCCCACTGCTCGGCAACGGTGGCAGCCAGAGCGGTGATGGCGGCGTTTTCGGGGTAGCCCTCGGCAGCCACCAGGGTCTTTTCCACACCGGCCTCTTCACCGAAGGTGTTGTTGTCCTGCAGGGGGGTCTTGGCAGCGTTCATGCCGCCGGTGGAGCGGACGGAGTTGCCGCCCACCATGGCCTGGCTCTCCACCACGACCACGTTGAGGCCGTCACCGGCAGCGGCGATGGCAGCGGTCATACCGGCGCCGCCGGCACCCACGATGACCACGTCCACATCCACGGTTCTGTCCTCACCGGCAGCGGTCTCGATGGCGGTTTTGTAGTCATCGGGATTCAGACCGGCAGCGGTCAGCGCGGCGGCGGCAGCCTCAGCGAAAGCGTTGGAGGAGAAGGTTGCACCGGAAACGGCATCCACAGCGATGGAGCCGGATTCGGCAACGATGGCGGGGAAGGTGTCGATGACCACGGAACCAACGCCTGTGGTCTCCTTGTCACCGGTGGCGGTGCAGGCGGTGATCTTTCCGTCAGCCAGGGTCAGGGTGACGGTCACTTCGCCGCCAAAGCCCATGGCAGAACCGGTGAATTCGCCGGAAACAGCCGCAGCCTGCACCACTGCGCCCATGGAAAAGACCATGCACACAGCCAGAATCAGCGCGAGAATTTTCTTCATGTCTCATACTCCTTTTCTTTTTCGGGGAAGTCCCCTTTTTCGGTACAAATATATCATATTGTCATGGAATAATCAACCGTAATCTGAAAAAAAGAACTGTCTCAGCTCCCCCTTTACTATTTTGCATTTATCTGATAAAATGGAAACAAAGCAAGGAGGGACAGCCATGTTTGATGATCCCAAAAAGGAACTGCGGCGATTGGAGGATCAGCTTCTGGCCGCGGAAGAGCCCCAGTGGGAGCCCCAGGAGGAAGAGCTGCCGGAAGAGGAACCGGGCGGTCTTTTCCTCCGTCAGGAGGAGCAGGAAGAAGAGGAAGAAGAGGAAGAAGCCCCTGCCCCAAAGTCCAGCCGGGTGCCCATGCTTTTGGCGGCTCTGCTGCTGGAAATCGCGGCGCTCTTTGGAGTACTGGCCTGGTGGCTGCTATGGAGATAAAGCCCGTTGGCCGGTTCGCCCCCACCCCCTCCGGCAGAATGCACCTGGGCAATGTGTTCGCCGCCCTCATCGCCTGGCTCTCCGTCCGCTCCCGGGATGGGGAGATGGTGCTGCGGATGGAGGATTTGGATACCCAGCGCACCAGCGGGGAATTTGCCCAGCAGCTGCGGGAGGATCTTCGCTGGCTAGGCCTGGACTATGACCGGGAGACCCCGCCCCAGAGCCAGCGCAGCGCCGTGTATGACGGGTATTTTGACCGGCTCCAGGACATGGGGCTCCTCTACCCCTGCTACTGCACCCGCAGCCAGCTCCACAGCGTCAACGCCCCCCACCTCAGCGACGGCACCTATGTCTACCCCGGCACCTGCCGGAAGCTGACCCCGGAGCAGCGGGCCGCCATGAACCGCGCCCCCGCCTGGCGGGTGATGGTGCCCGACCGGCAGTGGCGCTTTACCGACCGGGTGCAGGGGGAATACCGGCTGAATCTAAAGAAGGAATGCGGCGACATGGTGGTGCGCCGGGCGGATGGAGTGTATGTATACCAGCTGGCCGTCACCGTGGACGACGGAGAGGCCGGAGTCACCGAGGTGGTGCGGGGCATGGATTTGCTCAGCTCCGCCCCCCGGCAGATGTACTTGCAGGAGCTGTTCGGCTTCCCCCACCCAGAGTACGGTCATGTGCCCATGCTGCTGGCCCCGGACGGGCGCAGGCTCAGCAAGCGGGATCGGGATTTGGATTTGGGTCAGCTTCAAAAATGGGTTTCCCCGGAGGCGGTGATCGGCACCCTGGCCTTCTCCGCAGGACTCATTGACCGCCGGGAGCCCATCAGCGCCAAAGAGCTGGCAAAGGAATTCCGCTGGAGCAAGCTAACCGGCGACGCCATTTACCTGGATGCCGCCATATTCAGAGAATAGCAGCGCGAAACGGTAAATTGTTCTTTATCGTTTCGTAGGGCGGGGTCATGACCCCGCCGAAACGTAACGAGATGAAAGCACTTTCGTTGAATCGTGCCAGGGCAAAATGCATAACCTGGTCGGCGGGGTCATGACCCCGCCCTACGAATGGCGTATACGACAAACAACTATTTTTCGATTGAAAACACAATATAAAAAGGAGACGATTTTTATGTCAAACAAACCCGTGCTTGTGGTTTTGGCTGCGGGAATGGGCAGTCGGTATGGCGGGCTCAAGCAGATCGACCCCGTTGGTTCCCATGGGGAGGCCATTCTGGACTACTCCATTTATGACGCCTACGAGGCAGGCTTCCGCACGGCGGTGATCCTCATCAAGGAGGCCATCCGAGAGGATTTCATGTCCACCGTTGGGGTGCGGCTGGCCAAGAGTCCCATGGAGATTCGCTATGCCTATCAGGAACTCCACAAGCTTCCCGCTGGCTACACCGTCCCCGAGGGAAGAGTCAAGCCCTTCGGCACCGGCCACGCGGTGATCTGCGCCGGAGAGCAGGTGGGGGATGCGCCCTTCGCCGTGATCAACGCCGACGACTACTACGGCAAGGCGGCCTTCAAGACCATTTTCAACTTCCTCTCCACCTCCGCCGACCCCTGCGGCTACTGCATGGTGGGCTACCGGCTGGACAAAACCGTCACCGATAACGGCAGCGTGGCCCGAGGCATCTGCGCCACGGACGATCAGGGCTACCTCACCGGCATCACCGAGCAGACAAGAATCGAAAAGTATGATGGCGGCATCCACTACACCGAGGACGGCGAAACCTGGGTTGACCTGGCCCCGGATACCATCGTGTCCATGAATCTCATGGGCTTCCAGCCGAGCTTTTTGCAGGAGGCCAAAAGCCGCTTCCCCGCCTTCCTGGACAAGGCCCTGGCAGAGAACCCCATGAAGGGAGAGTATTTCCTGCCCTCCATCGTCCAGCAGCTGCTCACCGAGGGCAAGGCCACCATGAAGATGCTCACCTCCCCCGACCAGTGGTACGGCGTCACCTACGCCGCCGACAAGCCGGTGGTGGTGGCCGCTCTGGCCGACATGACCAGCCAGGGGCTGTATCCCGACGGTCTGTTCTGATTCAATCCATCAAAAAAGGAGCCTTTCCCAAGGGAGAGGCTCCTAATTTGTATTACTGGATGGCCACGGAGGTGCTTTCGGGCAGCTCCTTCTTCACGGTCTTGGGCACGGATAGCTTCAGGATGCCGTCCTCGTACTTGGCGCCGATGTTCTCGGGCCGGACAGCGGTGCCCACATAGAAGCTGCGGCTGCACACACCGGCGTAGCGCTCCCGGCGGATATACTTGCCGTTGTCGTCCTTCTGATCCCGGTCAAGACCCTTGGATGCGCCGATGGTCAGGTAGCCGTTCTTCAAATCCACGGTGATCTCATCCTTCTTGAAGCCGGGCAGGTCGATGTCCAGCTCATAGGAATTGTCCATTTCCCGCACGTCGGTCTTCATCAGGTTCCGGGCGTGCTTGCCGTACAGGGCTTCCTCCGCAGGGGCGGTGTTTACCAAGCCGAAGGGATTGGCAAAGAATTCATCAAACAGGTTTTCTCCAAAAATGCTAGGCAACATAAGTCATTCCTCCATTCATATTCTTCGTAGGCGTCCGGCGGAATGCCAGCCGTTGGCGATGTTCGTTGCCGTTCCTCTCAAGGAACAATTGCATTATACCACCATTTTTAGCACTGTCAAGCCGAGAGTGCTAAAATTCACAAACCATCCCATGAATGTTCACAAACGAGTCATAGATGGCCCATTTCCCCAGGTAAATTGTTGTTTATCGCACCCTTGCCCTCCCCTCTGGGGCAATGTCATCAACTTAAGGATTCCATTTCAAAGTGTCAAAATAATTGCTTAA
>CAMCKD010000104.1 GCA_945875335.1 uncultured Clostridia bacterium
GGCCACCCTCCCCAGAGGGGAGGGCAAGGGTGCGCTCTACAAACAACAATTTACCACTCTGCTGAGTACACAATCGAAAAACCAGCAAAAAAATCCGTTTACCGAACAGGAGGAAGAAAAATGGTATTTGAAACATTTGATGCTCTGATCCGGCATGTGAAAGCCGCTCCGGGCCGCAAGCGCATGGTGGTGGCCTGCGCCAATGACGCCCATTCCATCGGCGCCGCGCTGGAGGCTATGAAGGAGGGAATCGTCCGCCCCATTCTGGTGGGCGAGCGGGATGTGATGAAGGGCATTCTTGAAGAGCTGAACGCCGGGGATGCGGAGGTGGAGCTCTGGGACTGCACCGGCCTTCAGGAGAGCTGCGAGCTGGCCGTCCGTCTGATTCGGGAGGGCAAGGGCGATTTCCTGATGAAGGGCAAGGTGGATACCAGCATCTTCCTGCGGGAGGTGGTCAACAAGGAGCACGGCCTGGGCAAGGGCGGCATCATGAGTCATGTGACCATGTTTGAAGTGCCCGGCTACCACAAGCTGCTGCTGCCTGTGGACGGCGGCATGGTGCCCTATCCCACCCTGGCCCAGAAAAAGGCCATTATCGACAACACCGTGGGCGTTCTGCGCCGCATGGGCTACGACTGCCCCAAGGTGGGCGTGCTGGCCTGCAAGGAAAAGCTGGACCCCAAGATGCCGGAGACGGTGGAAGCCCGCCAGCTTCAGGAGATGAACCGCCAGGGCGAGATCACCGGCTGCATCGTGGAGGGCCCCATCAGCTATGACTGCGCTATGGTCAAGGAGATTGCCGACTTCAAGGGCTACGAAAGCCAGATCTCCGGGGATGTGGACGTGCTGGTGGCCCCCAACATCCACGCCGGCAATATCATGGGCAAAATGCTGACCTGCACCTGCGGCGCCAAAATGGCGGGCATCATCGAGGGCGCCAAGTGCCCCATCATCATGACCAGCCGGGGCTCCAGCGAGGAGGAGAAATACCTCTCCATCGTGGTGGCAGCCGCCGCCGCGGAGTGAGCGCCGGAAAGGAAGGACGGCATGAACTGTCAGGAGCTGCTCCGGCAGCAGAAAAACGTGGTATTCCTGGGGGAAGCGGGCTGCGGAAAAAGCGAGATCGCCATGAACCTGGCCTGTGCGCTGGCAGAGGCGGGGGACAAAAAAGTGCATTTTTTCGATTTGGATATGACCAAGCCCCTGTTCCGCTCCCGTGACCTTGCCCGGGAGCTGGAACGCAAGGGCATCATCGTCCACTACGAAGAGCAGTTTATGGACGCCCCCACCGTGGCCGGCGGCGTCATGCGGCTGCTCCGGGAGCCGGACTGCTATGTGGTGCTGGACGTGGGCGGCGACTACATCGGCGCCCGCTCCATCGGCGGCTATGCCCCGCTGCTGAATGGGGAGAACACGGTGGTCTACTATGTGGTCAACAGCTACCGGGTCTGGTCGCTGGATATTGACCACATCGACCGGGTGCTGGGGGAAATTCTCTCGGTATCCCACATTCGGCTGGACAATCTGCGCATCCTGTCCAACTGCAATCTGGGCATTCACACCAAAGCGTCCGATGTTCTGGCGGGAAAGGAACGGGTCTGCCAAATGATCGAGCCCTACCGCCCCGTGGACGCCCACTGCGTCTGGGAAGCCCTTCTGCCCCAGCTTCCCGGCGGTGAAAACTGGCTGGGGCTTCACCTGTTCCTCACCTACCCGTGGGAACAGGATGCTGCATTGGAATCAATCAGGGAGGAAATTTGAATGGCAAAAGTTGAAATCATTGCGGAGCGCTGCAAAAGCTGCGGCTATTGCGTGAAGTTCTGCCCCCAGAATGTTCTGGCCATCGGCACGGCGGTGAACTCCAAGGGCTATGAGGTGGTGGAGCCCATCCATCCCGAGGCCTGCGTGGGCTGCTGCATCTGCGGCAGAATGTGCCCCGACGGCGCAATCGACGTTTACAAGTAAGGAGGAACATCCATGGCGCGTTTGTTTATGAAGGGCTGCGAAGCGATTGCGGAAGCAGCGGTTCGGGCGGGCTGCCGGTTCTTTGCCGGTTATCCCATCACCCCCCAGAATGAAATCCCCGAGTATTTCGCACGGCGGATGCCCGAGGTGGGAGGCACCTTTTTACAGGGTGAATCCGAGGTGGCCTCCATCAGCATGGTCTATGGCGCCGCCTCTGCCGGCACCCGCTCCATGACCTCCTCCTCCAGCCCCGGAATCTCCCTGAAAAGCGAGGGCATCAGCTACTGCGCCTCCGCCAGAATTCCCATGGTCTACTGCAACGTCAGCCGGGGCGGCCCCGGTGTGGGCTCCATCCAGCCCGCCCAGATGGACTATTTCCAGGCAACCAAGGCCTCCGGCAACGGCGGCTTCCGCATGATGGTCTTTGCCCCCAGCACCGTGCAGGAGGCGGTGGACATGACCTACAAGGCCTTTGACTACGCCGACCGGGACCGCAATCCCGTTCTGATCCTGGCAGACGGCGTCATCGGCACCATGATGGAGCCGGTGGTGCTGCCGGAGATGAAGAGCGACGAGGAGATCGCCGCCATCAAGGAATCCAAGCGGAAATGGGCCTGCGTGGGCCATCCCCTGGACTACGCCAACCGCTCCTGGATTCAGCCCGGCCAGTGGTCCACCAAGCTCCAGCAGGAGGAAAACGAGAAGGCCGCCGCCCTCTACGAAAGCTGGGAGAAGGATATCCAGGTGGAGCACTACCGCACGGAGGATGCCCAGGTGGTCATCGCGTCCTATGGCATCTCCGCCCGGATCGCCAGAAGCGCCGTAGATTTGCTGCGCAAGGAGGGCAAGAAGGTGGGCATGATTCGTCCCATCACTGTTTCCCCCTTCCCCTACAAGGCCTTTGATGCTCTGGATTACGGCAGGGTGAAGGCCATTCTGGATGTGGAAATGTCCATCCCCGCCCAGTTTGTGGAGGATGTGAAAACCGGCGTGAAGGAGCGCTGCCCCATCCGCACCTGCCTGTGCTCCGGCGGCAACATCATGAGCCGGGAGAAGATCGTGAATGCCGTGAATTCGATTCTGGAGGGCATGTAATCATGGAAAAAATCTATACCCGTACCAAAACCATTCAGGAGAACAAGGTCTCCGGCTATTGCCCCGGCTGTATGCACGGAACCGTGATGAAGCTCATCGGCGAGGTGCTGGAGGAAATGAATCTGGTCGACCGAACCCTGTGCTGCCTGGGCATCGGCTGCTGCGGCCTGCAAATGGACTACATCGCCTACGACAACATCACCTCCCCCCACGGCAGAGCCTGTGCCGTGGCCACCGGCGTGAAACGCTCCAACCCGGACACCTTTGTGTTCACCTATCAAGGCGACGGCGACTTTGCCTCCATCGGCCTGGCGGAGAGCATCAGCGCCGCCAACCGGGGGGAGAATCTCTCCGTCATTTTCATCAACAACGGCATCTACGGCATGACCGGCGGCCAGATGGCGCCCACCACCCTGGTGGGCATGAAGGCCACCACCGCTCCCAAGGGCAGAAATCCCCAGGAGCACGGCTACCCCATGCACATGTGCGAGATCCTGAACCAGCTGGAGGCCCCGGTGTTTCTGGCCCGCACCAGCTGCAACAATCCCGCCAACGTAAACAAGACAAAGAAGTACATCCGCAAGGCCTTCCAGAATCAGCTGGACGGCAAGGGCTTCTCCATGGTGGAGGTCGTCACCTCCTGCCCCACCAACTGGGGCATGGATGCCCTGTCCGCCCTGGACTTCCTGGAAGAGAAAATGCTGGCGGAGTTCCCGCTGGGCGTCCTGCGGGACAGATAAGGAGGGGATACAATGGAGACCAATCTGTGTGTTGCCGGTTTCGGCGGACAGGGCGTGATGACCCTGGGAAAATTCCTGGCCGATGCCACCTGTAATTCGACGGACAAGAACGTGACCTTCTTCCCCTCCTACGGCGCGGAGCAGCGGGGCGGCACCGCCAACTGCTTTGTGGTGATCTCCGATGAAGCCATCGGCGCCCCGGTAGGGGATGTGATGGACGATCTGATCGTCATGAACGGCGCGTCCCTGAACCGCTTTCTGGGCAGCCTGAAAAGCGGCGGGCGGCTGTTTGTAAACAGCAGCATCGTCACAGACCCCATCACCCGGGAGGACATCACGGTGGTGCGTGCTCCCGTCACGGAGCTGGCGCTGGAAATGGGCAATGCCAAGGTGCTGAATGTGATCATGCTGGGGGTCTATGTGGGCTATACCGAGGTCATTGCCCCGGAGATCGTCTGGGACACCATCCAGCACAAGCTGGCAAAAAAGGCCAGCCTGCTGCCGCTGAACCGCCAGGCCTTTGAAAAGGGTCTGGAATTGGGGCGCAGCCAGAGAGCCTGAGAAAGCAAGACGAGGTAACGGACATGAATCAAATTCTGGTAATCAACCCCGGCTCCACTTCCACCAAAATCGCCTGGTACTGCGACGACAAGATGAAGTGGAGCGAAAGCCTGGAGCATGACCCGGCTGTTATCAAGCAATATTCCGTGATCTACGACCAGCTGGAGCTGCGCACCGGCCTGGTGCTGGACACCCTGCGCCGGAAGGGGGAGCGGGTGGATGCCCTCAGTGCCGTGGTCAGCCGTGGCGGTCTGTTGGGGCGGGTCAGCGCCGGAGCCTACGAGGTCAACGATGCCATGGTGGAGGTTCTGCGGGAACGCCCCGTCAATCACCACGCCTCCAACCTGGGGGCGGCCATTGCCCTGGGCATCGCCCGGCAGGCGGGGGTCAGCGCCTACATCTACGACCCCGTCACCGTGGACGAAATGATCGACCTGGTTCGCATCACCGGCCTGAAGGAAGTGGAGCGCTTCGGCCAGGGGCACAACCTGAACATGCGGGCGGCGGCGCTGCGACTATGCCGGGAGAAGGACCTGGATTACAAAAAGGTCAATCTGATCGTTGCCCACCTGGGCGGCGGCATCACCCTGAGCCTCCACAGCCAGGGCAGGATCATCGACATGATCTCCGACGACGAGGGCGCTTTCAGCCCGGAACGGGCCGGAGAAATGCCCACCTATCGCCTGTTGGATGCCCTGAAAAAAATGAAGCTGGACGATACCGGCGTCATGAAGCTGCTGCAGCGGGGCGGCGGGCTCACCTCCTGGTTCGGCACCTCCGACACCCGGGCGGTGGAGAAAATGGCGCTGGAGGAAGGAAACCGGCAGGCAAAGCTGGTGTATGACGCCATGGCCCTGAGTGTGGCCCGCAGCGTTGGAAAGCTGGCCGTGGTGGTGGATGGCAGCATCGACCACATCATCCTCACCGGCGGCATCGCCTACTCCAAGTATTTCACCGGGGAGATCACCCGCCGGGTGCAGTTCATGGGGCCGGTGACGGTGCTGCCCGGCGAAAACGAGATGGAGGCTCTGGCCCAGGGCTGCCTGCGGGTCCTCCGGGGTGAGGAGCAGGCTCACACCTTTGCGGAGGCCTGAGCCATGCAGAAATTGAACCGATGGGTCTATGCCCTGGTGGGTATTCTGGTGCTGTTCTGCGGCGGCGTCATCTACGCCTGGAGCGTCCTTTCCGCCCCCATCGCTGCGGAGTTTCCCCAGTGGACTAAGGCGCAGCTGTCCGTCACCTTTACCATCACCATCATCATGTTCTGCCTGGGCTGTATGATCGGCGGCTTTTTCAGCAGCCGGGTCAGCCCCAAGCTCTATGTGCTGGCGGCGGCGGTGCTGTTTTTGGCGGGCTTTCAGATCACCGCCGGAATTCACAGCCTGGGCGCACTGTACCTTGGCTTCGGCGTCATCAGCGGACTGGGCGCGGGGTTTGTATACAACGCGGTGATGTCCACCATTACAAAATGGTTCCCGGATCGTCAGGGGCTGATCTCCGGCCTGCTGCTCATGGGCTTCGGCCTCAGTGCCTTTGCCATCGGCAAGCTGTATCAGGCCCTGACCCCTGGGGAAGCGGGCGCCTGGCGGGACTCCTTCCGGGTGATGAGCCTGGTGATTTTCGGGGTTCTGATGGTGTGCATTCCCTTCTTCGCCAAACCCGGCCCGGACTTCGTTCCTCCCGCCGGGGCCACAAAGAAAGCGCGTTCCCTCAATCCCGCAGCCGCCGAAACATCCACGGGGCAGATGCTGCGCAAGGCCGCCTTCTGGCTGTACTATCTGTGGGCCATCGCCCTGTCCGCCGTGGGTCTGGCGCTGGTCAGCCAGGCCGCCGGAAGCGCCTCCGAGGTGGGCGTCAACGCCAGCCCCGGAACCATTGCCACGGTGGTGGGTCTGATCTCCATTTTCAACGCCTTTGGCCGGGTGCTCTCCGGGATGCTCTACGACCGCAAGGGACGCAGCTTTACCATGCACAGCATCAATCTGCTGTTCATCGCCGCCAGCGTCATTCTGATGGCGGGGCTCAGCACCCGCAGCTTCTTCCTGATCATCGTGGGCTTTATTCTGGGCGGCCTGTCCTACGGCGGCGTCCCGCCCATCAACTCCGCCTTTATCAGCGGCTACTACGGGCAGAAGCATTTTTCCATGAATTTCTCCGTGATCAACACCAATATGATCTTTGCCTCCTTCGGCAGCACCATCGCGGGCTTTTTGTATGACGCCAGCGGCTCCTATTTCAGCACCTACCTGTTCATGGCCGCCCTGGCCGCCGCCGGCATCGTGCTCACCCTCTGCATCGACACCTGCGACCGCCGGACGCTGGCAAAGCTGCGCAAATAACAGAATGTGTTTATCACACACGCCATTCGTAGGGCGGGGTCATGACCCCGCCGACCAGGTTGCGCATTTTG
>CAMCKD010000105.1 GCA_945875335.1 uncultured Clostridia bacterium
TGGGAAAGAAGGAAGCTGCTGTACAATTGGTAAGTGATTTTGGACTGTCCTACGAGGACAGGAAGCCCCCGGACAAGAGAAGGAAGCCCAAAGGAAAATCCCCGGAGATACAATTCAGGGAAGCGCAAGCCCGCTGCTTCCGTGTTCTTGCTGACTATCTTCATCTGCTGGAACGGTGGAAGGTAAAGTATGCACCAAATCAGCCGGATGGGGAATGGCATCCCCGGTTTGTGGAAGCCTTACAGAAAATCAGCCATGTGGAATATCTGCTGGACACGCTGCTGTCCGGCGATACGGAGGAACGGGCGCAGATTATGACTGAATACGGAAAGGATGTGATAGAGCTTGAAAAACGATTATCAGAACTTGCCGCCCCAGATGCAGCAAGCCGTGAAAAATACAGTAAACGCCATGCAGCCGCCCCGGAGCGTTGAAGAAGTGAAAGCTGAATTGGAAAGCACGGAGAAGGGCGGTGTCCGGCAGAGCATCCGCAACTGTCTGACAGTGTTCCAGCGTGACCCGGTGCTTGCCGGGGCCATTGCCTATAACATCCTGACTGACCGCAAGGACATTATAAAGCCCATCGGCTATCACAGGACTGGTACAGCCTTGACAGATACGGATATGAAATATCTGCTGCTCTATTTGGAAGAAAATTATGGGCTGACCAGTGAGAAAAAGATTGAAAACGCCATCGGGATCGTGGCGAATGAAAATAAGTACCATCCAATCCGGGACTGCCTGAACAGCCTTGCGTGGGACGGAACGGAGCGCATCCGATATGCCCTGCACCACTTCCTTGGAGCTGAGGTCAGCGAGTATAGCTATGAAGCCTTGAAGCTGTTTATGCTGGGGGCGATTACGAGGGCATTCAAGCCCGGCAGCAAGTTTGAAATCATGCTTTGTCTGGTAGGCGGTCAGGGAGCGGGTAAGTCTACCTTCTTCCGGCTGCTGGCTCTCCGGGACGAGTGGTTTTCGGATGACCTTCGCAAGCTGGACGATGACAATGTGTATCGCAAGCTGCAAGGTCACTGGATTATCGAAATGTCCGAGATGATGGCAACCGCCAACGCCAAGAGCATTGAGGAAATCAAGTCCTTCCTGAGCCGCCAGAAGGAGGTTTACAAAATCCCCTACGAAACCCACCCGGCAGACAGACCGAGACAGTGTGTATTCGGCGGCACCTCCAACGCTCTCGACTTCCTGCCCCTTGACCGTTCCGGCAATCGCCGCTTTATTCCGGTCATGGTGTACCCGGAGCGGTCGGAGGTTCACATTTTGGAGGACGAAGCTGCTTCCAGAGCCTACATCCGGCAGATGTGGGCAGAAGCCATGGAAATTTACCGCAGCGGAAACTTCAAGCTGAAATTCAGCCCGGAAATGGCAAAGTACCTGAAAGAGCATCAGCGGGACTTCATGCCGGAGGACACGAAAGCCGGACAGATTCAGGCCTATCTGGACAAGTACACCGGGGACACGGTCTGCTCCAAGCAGCTCTACAAGGAAGCCCTGAACCACACTTTTGACGAGCCGAAACAATGGGAAATCCGGGAGGTCAATGAGATTATGAACCAGTGCATTACTGGCTGGCGTTATTTCTCCAATCCGAGGATGTTCGTAGGATTCGGCAGACAAAAGGGCTGGGAGCGTGAAAAGACAGCAACGGACAATGGCAACCCGTCCGACAAAATCCCTGACGGGTTTGTGGAGATAACGGAGCAGATTGAGCTACCATTCTGAAAATGACAGCCCGTTGCCCTCTTTGTTGCAATCCCGTTGCCGACCCGGTTGCCGGGAAAAGCCTTGATTTCCAACGCTTTTTTCCTTCTGACAACCAAAACAACAGAAAAATAAAAGAAAAGTAAATAGATAACCAAAAGCCAGATGGAGAATGTATTTGAGGTCTTTTGAAGTCCGTTGCCGGACTTCGTTGCTGACCGTTCTCTGCCTGGCACATTTCATTTATGGAGGATAAATGCCTATGACGAAAAATATGGAGATTCCTGTTTGGCGCAGATATACGCTGACCATTGAAGAAGCTGCCGGATATTACCACATCGGAGAAGGAAAGCTGCGGATGCTCATTGACGGGCATCCCAACGAGGATTTCTATGTGATGAACGGAAACCGTGCCCTCATTAAGCGTGAGAAATTCGAGCGGTATCTGGATCAGGCAACGGCAGTATAAAAAAGTGCTTGGCAGAATTGCCGATTTCCTATGATAGACCTATACGGAGAGCCAAACTTGTGCTATTATAACGGTGCAAGTCTGGCTCTCCTTTTACAGTAAAGGAGAGATTTCAATGAGTGAAAAAAGACGAGATAACCGCAATCGGATTTTGCATGAAGGCGAGTACCAGCGTGCAGACGGGAGGTATCGGTTCCGTTACATTGACGAGGACGGAAAAGAGAAAAATGTGTACAGTTGGCGTTTGGACAAAAACGACCCCATGCCCAAAGGCAAGAAACGGGAGCTTTCGCTGCGAGAGAAAGAAAAGCAGATTGAAGCGGATTTGTTTGACCACATCGTAACCAACGGAGGCAATTACACGGTGCTGGAACTGGTGGAGAAGTATGTGTCCCTGAAAACGGGTGTCCGGCACAATACCGTTGCCGGGTACAAGACGGTAATCAATGTTCTGAAAAAAGAAGCATTCGGGAAACAGCGCATTGACAAGGTGCATTTATCGGATGCAAAGGCGTGGCTCATCAAGCTTCAGCAGGTGGACGGCAGGGGCTACAGCTCCATTCATTCCATCCGGGGCGTTCTCAGACCGGCTTTTCAGATGGCGGTGGACGATGACCTGATTCGCAAAAATCCCTTTGGATTTGAGCTGGCATCGGTGATTGTCAACGATTCCGTAACCAGAGAAGCCATCACCCGGAAGCAGGAGCGGGAGCTGCTGAAATTCATCAAGGAAGATGCACATTTCAGCAGATACTACGATGCAATCTATATTCTTTTTCATACCGGGCTTCGTATTTCCGAGTTCTGCGGACTGACGGTTTCTGAGATTGAGTTTGATGAAATGCGTATCAAGGTAGACCATCAGTTGCAGCGCACCTCCCAGATGAAATATGTGATTGAGGAGCCTAAGACAGAGAGCGGTACCCGCTATGTGCCGATGACCGAAGAAGTTGCAGCCTGTTTCCGCAGAATCATTGCCAGTCGTGAAGCACCGAAGGTCGAGCCAATGGTGGATGGGTATATCCGCTTCCTGTGTCTGGATAAAAACGATATGCCAAAGGTAGCCCTGCACTGGGAGAAGTATTTGGAACACATCGTTGAAAAGTACAACAAGATTTACCGCATCCAGATGCCGAAAGTAACCCCTCATGTATGCCGACACACATTTTGCTCCAACATGGCAAAATCCGGAATGAACCCGAAGACATTGCAGTATATCATGGGTCACTCAGACATCAGCGTAACCCTGAATGTCTACGCCCATGTAAACTTCGATGATGCCAAAGCCGAGGTGCTTCGGGTAGCGAATGGCTGAAAAAGCCCGTTGGTAAAGCCGCTGACTATACCAATGAATTTACCAATATTGCAGGGAAAAACATGAGAAGATACGGGACGATTTGAGAAGATACCCCGGAAACAGCAGGGGTATCAAAACCCGAAAAACCCTGTGATACCAAGCATTTGAGAAGAAATACAAGACTTATATGGAGTTATAAAAAGATGATAAAAGTACTATTTATATGCCACGGCAACATCTGCCGCAGTCCTATGGGGGAGTACATCTTAAAGGATATGGTTCAGAAAGCTGGGCGGGCGGGGGAGTTTGAGATTGACTCGGCGGCGGTGAGTCGGGAGGAGATTGGGAATCCTGTTTATCCGCCGGCTCGGAGAGAGTTGGAGGCCCACGGTGTTTTCTGCGGGAATCATCGGGCGCGGCAGGTGAGCATGGAGGACTACCGGCATTTTGATCGGATTTACTACATGGATGAAAGCAACGCCCGGTATTTGGCCCGGATGCTGCCAAAGGATGCCCAGAAGATTCGGCCCCTGCTTTCCCGGGACGTGGCTGACCCCTGGTACACCGGGGATTTCCGCCGCACCTGGGAGGACATTGTGGAAGGCTGCAAGGCCATATTGGAGGAGTTTCAATGAATCGGGAAAAGCTGGAGCAGGGGCTGTCTGAGCTGCCTCTTTATGTGTATTTTTATATGGAGCCCAAGGATTTGGAGTTTTCCCAGCGGGTGCGGTGGATTTGCGAGCACGAGTGCACCCAGTATGGGAAATCCTGGGCCTGTCCTCCTGGGGTGGGGACTGTCGAGGCATGCCGGGAGCACTGCCTGGGCTACGACAAATGCCTGGTGATTTCCACCGTGACGGAGGTGGCGGACATCACCGACATTGAAGAAACGCTGTCCACCCGGCAGGCTCATGAGCAGATCACCGACCAGGTGGCGGAGCTGATGCGTCAGTGCGGCGCTTCGCCCTTTGTGCTTTCCACCGAGTCCTGCGCCATCTGCTCCCGGTGCGCCATTGCGGACGGGGAGCCCTGTCGGTTCCCGGAAAAAATGCACCCCTGCGTGGAGAGTCAGGGGATCAACGTGATTCCCGTATTGGAGGAAAACGGCTTGGAATTTCAGTATGGGCAGAATGTGGTGACCTGGATTTCCATGCTGCTATACCGGGAATGAGGCTTTCCGAAAACGATTTCGTGTCGAATGAATCAAATTGTGCAGGGAATTTGTCATAATCAACAAGGAAATAATCTGTGTCAATTGACAATTTATTGATTATTGCAGAAAAATTTTACAAAAATGTTTGCTTTTTTTGAAGTGACGTGTTATACTATCTGAGCGTTAGATATCTATGATGAAAAATGCACTAAAAAAAGCGAAAATGAAACGCGTTAGAAATCTGGAAAGGGGTATCATCCATGTCTCACAAGTACGTTTACCTGTTTACCGAGGGCAACGGAAAAATGCGGGAGCTCCTGGGCGGAAAAGGCGCCAATCTGGCCGAAATGACCAACATCGGTCTGCCTGTTCCCCAGGGCTTTACTATTTCCACCGAGGCCTGCACCAAATATTATGAGGATGGTCAGAAGATCAATGACGAAATCATGTCCCAGATCATGGAATATGTGGACAAGATGGAGCAGATCAACGGCAAGAAGTTCGGTTCTCTGGAGAATCCGCTGCTGGTTTCCGTCCGCTCCGGCGCCCGCGCTTCTATGCCCGGCATGATGGACACCATCTTGAATCTGGGCCTGAATGACGATGTGGTGGAGGCCATGATCAAGGGGAATCCCGACCCCAAGTTCGCCCGGTTCGTTTGGGACTCCTACCGTCGGTTCATTCAGATGTTCTCCGACGTGGTCATGGAAGTGGGCAAGAAGTATTTCGAGCAGCTCATCGACCAGATGAAGGAGAAGAAGGGCGTCAAGTACGATGTGGAGCTTACCGCCGAAGACCTGAAGGAACTGGCCGGCCAGTTCAAGGCCGAGTACAAGGCCAAGCTGGGCGTGGACTTCCCCAGCGACCCCAAGGTTCAGCTTTACGAAGCCATCCGTGCCGTGTTCCGCTCCTGGGACAATCCCCGTGCCAACGTCTACCGTCGTGACAATGATATTCCCTATTCCTGGGGCACTGCCGTCAACGTGATGCCCATGGTGTTCGGCAACCTGAACGACAATTCCGGCACCGGCGTGGCCTTTACCCGTGACCCCGCCACCGGCGAGAAGCACCTGATGGGTGAGTTCCTGGTCAATGCCCAGGGCGAGGACGTGGTGGCCGGTGTCCGTACCCCCATGCCCATTGCCCAGATGGCCGACCAGTTCCCCGAGGCCTATAACCAGTTTGTCAGTGTCTGCGCCCTGCTGGAGAACCACTACCGGGATATGCAGGACATGGAGTTCACCGTGGAAAACGGCAAGCTCTACATGCTCCAGACCCGTAACGGCAAGCGTACTGCCAAGGCCGCTCTGAAGATCGCCTGCGACCTGCTGGACGAGGGCATGATCGACGAGAAGAAGGCCGTGGCCATGATCGACCCCCGGAATCTGGATACCCTGCTGCATCCTCAGTTCGATGCCAAGGCGCTGAAGGCCGCCACCCCCATCGGCAAGGGCCTGGGCGCTTCCCCCGGAGCTGCCTGCGGCAAGATCGTCTTCACCGCCGAGGACGCGGAAAGCTGGGCTGAGCGGCATGAAAAGGTGATCCTGGTTCGTCTGGAAACCTCTCCCGAGGACATCACCGGCATGAAGGTTGCCCAGGGCATCCTGACCGTCCGGGGCGGCATGACCTCCCACGCTGCCGTTGTGGCCCGCGGCATGGGCTCCTGCTGTGTCTCCGGCTGCGGCGACATCATCATGGACGAAGAGAACAAGCAGTTCACTCTGGGCGGCAAGACCTTCCATGAGGGCGACTGCATCTCCATCGACGGCACCACCGGCAACATCTATGACGGCGTGATTCCCACCGTGGATGCCGAAATCGCCGGCGAGTTCGGCCGCATCATGGCCCTGGCGGACAAGTACCGCAAGCTGAAGGTGCGCACCAATGCCGACACCCCCGCCGACGCCAAGAAGGCTCGGGAGCTGGGTGCCGAGGGCATCGGCCTGTGCCGTACCGAGCATATGTTCTTCGAGGCCGAGCGCATCGCCGCCTTCCGGGAGATGATCTGCGCCGACACTGTGGCCGAGCGTGAAGCTGCGCTTGCCAAGATTCTGCCCTATCAGCAGAGCGACTTTGAGAAGCTCTACGAGGCTCTGGAGG
>CAMCKD010000106.1 GCA_945875335.1 uncultured Clostridia bacterium
TTTTACGCAAATCATCCTCGGAAATCTTCGTGAACTTTTAATAAAAGTCTAGTATAAGATATCCAGACTATTTTCCTCAAAAAATCCCATTTTTTTGAAACGGTTCGATTAAGGAATATCTTATATCTTGTATCTTATATCTCATATCTTACTCGGATGGCTTCATTATAGTCGTTATCTCCGCAAAACGCAAGGGAAAAATCACGCCCCTCAAAAACAGAGGGGCGTGAGGGAATCAGCGGATATCGTAGACGCTTCTGGCGGTGACCTGGCTGGCTTGGCCACGGAGGATTTTCACCCGCTTGGTGCCGGCATTCATGTCGAAATAGTTGTCGGAGAGCAGGGTGTCGGCGCCGGCCATCAGCTCCACGCTCCGGGCGTAGGCCTTGGCGGTGACCACGATCTCGTCGCCTTCCATGTGGGCTTCCAGCTGGGGGTCGGCAAAGTGGAAGTGCTTGGGGGCGCAGAAGAAGACGGTGCCCTCGCCCACCGGGCTGCCCTGGCTGTCAACCAGCTCATAGGAATAGTAGCAGTCGTAGGTGGCCCGGCCGGAGAAGTCCTGCTTGGGCATCCAGACGGCGCTCATGGGGGCGACTTCAACATCGAAGCTGCCGCTTTCGATGATGGAGGCATCCGGGCGGCGCAGAGCCCAATTCGCCTTGCCGGTGAAGGGCTTTAAGGTTTCGTTGCTCACGTTCAACTGGGCGGTCTTCTTCAAATCGAAGGGCTCGGCGTTGACGTTGGTGTTCTGGCTCAGAATGCCCTCCTCATGGCAGGAGATCAGCACCGGGGCGAAGAACCGCTTTTCATAGTAGTGCAGGGCTTTCCAGCGGCCGAAATAGTCGATGGAGGCCCAGCTTGCCACGGGCCAGCAGTCGTTGAGCTGCCACACCACCGCGCCCATGCAGTGCTCGTCGTTCCGATTCCGGCGCCAGTGCTCCACGCCGTACTGCATGGCCTGGGCCTGCAGCAGCTGGGAGGCGTACACCAGATTGGAGAGGCTGCTGGGATACAGGTACATCTGGGACAGGTAGGAGACGATCCGGCCGTTGGCGGAGGCGTTTCTCTGGTGCTTTTCCATCACATAGGAGAATACATTCCGATCCTCCGGGGCGGTGAAGCTTTCAATGGTCTGCATGCAGGGGAAGCTCTGGAAGCCAAACTCGGAGACATAGCGGAACAGGTAGTTCCGATAGTCGGTGAAGGGCTTCAGGCCGTGCCACACATCCCAGTAGTGCACGTCGCCCCGGTTCGGGTCCTGGGGCTCGTCGAAGCTGCCGCCGCTGGAGGGAGAGGCGGGCCAGTAGAAGGTCTGGGGGTCTTCCTCCTTCAAAACCTTGGGCAGGATGTACTCATACATCTTAATGTAGTCCGCCTTCTGGCGCAGGGAGCTGACCCACTCGCCATAGGCCACAAACTGCTCCATCTCGTTGTTGCCGCACCACAGGGCCAGGGAGGCGTGGTGGCGGAGGCGGCGGATGTTGTCCACAAACTCGGCTTTGATGTTCTCTTCAAAGTCCTCGGTGAGGTTGTACACGGCACAGGCGAACATGAAGTCCTGCCATACCAGCAGACCCAGCTCATCGCAGGTGTCGTAGAAGTAGTCCTCGGGGTAGTAGCCGCCGCCCCAGACCCGGATGCAGTTCATGTTGGCGGCCTTGGCGTCCTCTAACAGACGCCGGGTGCGCTGGGGATTCACCCGGGGCAGCAGATTGTCCTCGGGAATGTAGTCCGCGCCCATGGCAAACACGTCCACGCCGTTGACGCAGTGGCTGAAGCTCTCGCCCCACTGATCCTTCTTTCTGGTGACGGTGAGGGTGCGAAGGCCAATGCGCCTGCACCAGCTGTCCAGCCCGTTGCCCAGGGTTACTTCCACGGTATACAGGGGCTGCTCACCCAACCCGTTGGGCCACCAGAGCTGGGGATTTTCAATTTCAATGAGGGCTTTCTCTCCCTGGGCGGTGAATACGGTGCCGTCGGGAGCGGTGACCTTTACGGTGACAGGGGCGGAGCCGGTGATTTCGGTGATGTGGGTGTCCACCTCCAGAGTGACCTTGCCGCCCTCATGGTGCTGCTTCACATAAACATCCCGAATCCGGGCGGTCTGGATGCCCAGGATGCTGATGCTGCGCCAGATACCCGCGTCCGGCAGACGGGGACCCCAGTCCCAGCCGAACATGCAGTGGGCCTTCCGAATCAGGGGGAAGCCCACCATGGCATCGGTGGAGCCGTCGGCCCGGCTTTCGGCGTAGGCGGCCTTGATGAACCGGGTGGGGGAGTCAAATTTCACGGTGATTTCGTTCTCTCCGGCCTTCAGCACATCCTTGACATCGAATTCATAGGTTCTGTGCATGTTCTTGGCGGTGCCGACCACAGTGCCGTTGACGGTGACGGTGGCCAGGGTGTCCAGGCCGTCGCAGTGGAGCACCACCGCGTCGTTTTCCAGCAGGGAAGCGGGGACGGTGAAGCTGCGGCTGTAGACAAAATCATTGTCCATGATTTTCAGGGCTTCGTTCTCGTTGTCCCGATAGAAGGGGTCGGGAATCTGACCGGCGGTGAGCAGGTCATGATAGACGGAGCCGGGGACGGCGGCGGGAATCTGGGGGAAGGCACTGCCGGGAATGTCCAGCGTCCAGGCCCCGTTCAGGGTGAGTTTTTCCATATGGATTACCTCCGAATACGTTTTCGTAAGAATAAACAATTGGGCAGCATCACTATACGCCATTTTCTGTTAAAAGTCAACAGCCAATCTGCGGCACTGGGATAAACACCAAAAACAGGATGGATGATTTTGATATAATTCACAAAAAATTTGTACAATCTTGATTTTCAAGTAATAACTATTGACAGAAGCTTGGGACGAAACTATAATCATATCGAAAGTAAACGTTTTCGGGTAAGCCGTGTGTGCGGCAGTAAGGATGTGTCATGGTAACATTAAAGATGCTGGCGAAGGAATGCGGCGTGTCCGTCGCAACAGTCAGCAAAGCTCTCAACGGTGCTTCCGACATCAGCGCCGAAACGGCCCTGCGCATTCAGAAAGCCGCAGCAGAAATGGGCTACACCCCCTGCGCCGCCGCCCGTTCCCTGAAAACCAGCCGTTCCCACAACATCGGTGTGATTTTCAGCGACGGCACCAGCAGCGGCCTGACCCACGAACACTTTGCTTATATTCTGAACAGCTTCAAGCGCCGCGCCGAGGAGCTGAGCTTCGACATCACTCTGATCAGCGATCAGCCCGGCCCCTGGGGCGGTGATTATGTCAACCATGTCCGCTTCCGCAACTGCGACGGCGTGGCCGTTCTGGTGGCCGACAATGCCGCCCCCACCGCCCAGGAGCTGGTTCGGGCCGGGGTGCCGGTGGTTTCCGTGGACTACCATTTCGATAATTGCAGCTGCATTGAATCCGACAACGTCAGCGGCATCCGGGAGCTGGTGGAGTATGTCTACAGCCAGGGCCATCGGAAGATCGCGGTGATCTTTGGCGATGACAATGTAGTCACCCGGATTCGCATGTCCAGCTTTTTCAACACCTGTACCAAGCTGGGGCTGACCATCCCGGAGGAGTATATCTGTCACGGACGGTATCATTCCGGCGAGCTGTCCGCAAGAGCCACCAGAAGGCTCATGGAGCTGCCGGAGCCCCCCACCTGCATCCTGTATCCCGATGATTTTTCCTATTTCGGGGGCAAGCAGGCGCTGGAGGATATGTGCCTGTCCGTGCCTGAGGATGTGAGCGTAGCCGGTTATGACGGCATCTCTGTCGGCAGAGTCGTTTCGCTCACCACCGTCCAGCAGGACACCGAAGCCATCGGCATCGCAGCCGCCAACGAGCTGGCCCGGGCCGTGGAAGAGGGGAGAGGCTACCTGCCCCGCACCCAGGTGATTCCCTGCTCCCTCATCACCGGCGCAACGGTGAGAAAAATCTAATACTTCAACCCCGCGAAAAAGGAGTACTCCTTTTTCATTTCATCCTTTGGGATGAAATGATGGGCTTTGGAGAAAAAACGTAGTTATAGCCGAAAAGGCTTTAACATAATAAAAGGAGGATTCATCATGAAGAAAATGTCCAAGCTTCTCGCGATGCTGTTGGCTGTTGCGATGATCTGCGGTATCGCAGTCACTGCCTCCGCCACCGACGTCACCCTGCCCCGCGAAGAGACCCTGTACTTCGGCGGCCAGCAGTGGGGTGCTGTCAACAGCTGGAACCCCGTTGGCACCAACCAGAACAACTCCATGGCCATCGCCGGCAACGCCGGTGGCTACCGCACCACCATGTTCGAGACCCTGTTTATGTTTGACTTCCTGTCCGGTGAGAAGAAGGGCCTGCTGGCCGATTCTTACGAGTGGAATGAAGACCTGACCGCCATGACCGTCACCCTGAAGGACGCCGCTCATTGGTCCGACGGCACCCCCGTCACCGCCGCTGACGTGGTCGCCACCTGGGATGTGGCTCTGCTGACTAACAACGGCACCGGCGCCGGCAACAAGGCTTACATCGAGAAGATCGAAGCCACCGGCGACAAGACCTTCGTCATCACCGCCAAGCTGACCGAGGACGGCAAGCCCGTCAACCCCCTGAAGGTTGAGGACTTCATCTGCGGCACTCCCATCGCACAGGCTGCCTGGATTGCCACCCTGTGCGAGCGCAACGGCAACGACCCCACCAAGATCCTGAACGATGCCGGTGAAGACGTTGTCTGGAGCGGCCCCTACACCAAGTACTATGCCGATGACCAGAAGGTCGTCCTGATCCGTGACGACAACTACTGGGGCCAGGACGAGTCCATGTGGGGCAAGCTGCCTGTTCCCAAGTACCTGGCTCATAACCTGTACGCTGACAACGCTGCCACCGAGCTGGCTTTCAAGGCCGGTGAGATCGACGTTGACCAGCAGTTCCTGGGCAACATCCAGAACCTGTGGCTGGAGGATGACCTGCCCATCTCCACCTTCTACGAAGAAGCTCCCTACGGCGTCTGCCTGACCATGCCCACCGCATGGTACAACATGAACATCCCCGTGGTTGCTGAGAACCCCGCCCTGCGGAAAGCCGTCGCCATGGCTGTTGACTACGATTCCATCATTGCCAACGCCATGACCAACCAGTCTCCCAGCTTCTCCGATGTTCCCCGTTCCCTGATGAACCCCACCGCCGGTGAGCAGGCTCTGTACGACCATGAGGCCGTGAAGGAGCTGCAGTGGGCCGGCAACGACATCGAAGGTGCCAAGGCTCTGCTGGATGAGGCTGGCCTGGTGGATACCGACGGTGACGGCTACCGTGAGTACAAGGGTGAGAAGATTCACCTGAACGCTGTCTGCCCCAACGGCTGGTCCGACTGGCAGGCTGCCATGGTCATCGTGGCTGACGCCGGTGAGAAGATTGGTGTTGAGATCGTCACCGAGTTCCCCGAGTGGGACATCATGCAGACCCGCTTCACCGACCCCGACCAGACCGACTACGCCATCTTCATGTGGTCTCCCGACGCTGCTTCTCCCTCCATGCCTTGGGGCCGCTGCAACCAGTTCCTGTCCAGCCAGTTCGTTGGCCTGCAGAACAACTGGAGCGGCAACTGGGGTCAGTACGTGAACGAAGAGGCTGACAAGATCCTGGCCGAGATTCCTCTGACCACCGATCAGGACAAGCTGGTGGAACTGTACACCGAGCTGGTTAAGATTTACCTGACCGACGTGCCCAGCTTCTCCCTGATGTATCGTCCTTCCCTGTTCCACGCTGTCAATGAGACCGTTTGGACCAACTTCCCCTCCGCCGATGACGGCCGCAACATTCCTCCCGCAGACTGCACCGATGGCTACGGCATCGCTGCCCTGTACGAGCTGGAGCTTGTTGGCTAATCCCCTTTGAAACGCTGGCCATGCTCCGGGAAACCGGAGCATGGCTCTTTTACTTAATCGTTTATCCTGGAGGGAGAGAAAATGAAAGGCTATAGAAAATATTTCGGCAAAAAGATTCTGTGGTTTTTGATTACCCTGGTCTGCGCCGTGATTTTGAACTTCGTTTTACCCCGGCTGATGCCGTCCGACCCTGTCTCTGCCATCACCGGCAAATTGGCCGCCGGTATGTCCGACGCCGCGGCTGTTCGTGAAATCTACGAGCATTATCAAGAAGAATTTGGCACCAACAAACCCATGATCGTCCAGTTTGGACTTTTTGTGAAGAATCTGTTCCAGGGCAATCTGGGCAAATCCTTCAGCCAGTATCCCCGTGAGGTCAGTGACATCATTGCCAGCTCCGTTGGCTGGACGGTTTGTTTGCAGCTGCCTGCCATTTTGGTTGGCTGGATCATCGGCAACGTCCTGGGAGCCATGGCTGCTTACCTGCGCAAGGGCTTTGATAAGGTCCTGCTGCCGGTTTCTATTTTCCTTGGAAATGTCCCCGCCTTTGCCATGTCCGTGGTGCTTCTCGTTATCTTTGCTGTGAACCTGAAGATCGCGCCCATTGCAGGCGGTTATGCACATGATATGATACCCAATTTCTCCTGGCCCTTTATCAAGTCCGTGATTTCCCACTATCAGCTGCCCTTCTGGTCCATCGTCATCATCAGCATCGGCGGCCAGGCCATCGGCATGCGCTCCATGTCCATCTATGAGCTGAATGCCGACTACGTCAAGTACAGCCGATTCCTGGGCATCAAGGACAGCAAGATCGTCGGCTATGTGTTCCGCAACGCCATGCTGCCCCAGATCACCGGCCTGGCCATG
>CAMCKD010000107.1 GCA_945875335.1 uncultured Clostridia bacterium
TATTTAGGCATTTATTTTGACACTTTGAAATGGAATCCTTAAGTTGATGACATTGGTGTAAAGGGGGGTAGGGGGGATTGGGCAGTAGGCACTGACGATTTGCAGCCAGCTTCGGCGAATTCGTAGAAGCTGAAACAATGGGATAGTACCTCTTCGCATCGGCTTGTACAGATTTGCTGCCTGGTACTGCGAATCCCTCCCCTACCCCTCCCTTACAAGTAAGGGAGGGCATGCGCTCAGAAATTTACAGCCTGATACCGTATATCTGGGGGGGCACCCCCTCAGCCTTCGGCAGCTCCCCCAAAGGGGGAGCCGAGGGTGCGCGCTAAACAACAATTTGCCTGCATGCTGATAAACTTATTTTTTCATCACTTCTTCCCTTCGGCTGAATTTGCCGGGAGGGGATGATAGAATTCAGGAGGTGGCCCGTGGAGGACGCTGATTATATGGAGCAGGCCCTGCTTCTGGCCCGGGAGGCTGCCCGGGAGGGGGAGGTGCCGGTGGGCTGCGTCATCGTCCGCGGCGGCGAGATCGTGGGCCGGGGGCGCAACCGGCGGGAGTCGGACAAGTCCGCCCTGGCCCACGCGGAATTGGAGGCCATCGCCCAGGCAAACAAAGCCCTGGGGGGCTGGCGGCTGTGGGATTGCACCCTCTATGTCACTTTGGAGCCCTGCCCAATGTGCGCCGGAGCCATCATCAACGCCCGGATTCCCAGGGTGGTCTACGGGGCCCGGGACGAAAAATTCGGTGCCTGCCGCAGTGTTTGCAGCCTCTTCGACATGGCCTTCAACCATCACCCGGTGGTGGAGGGGGGCGTCTTGGAGCAGGAGGCCGCTGAACTGATGCAGGATTTTTTCCGACAGCTGCGGGTTCAGTTGAAAACCAGGCCAAAATGGAGGAAGCCATAACGGGGGGATTTGGTTGGAGCAGGTGCGAAGCGCCCGAAAATTCGGGATATCTGTGATTCTGTTGACCGTGCTGTTTCGGCTGTTTGAGCTGGGACTGCCCCAGGGAATGCTGCTGGGGCTTCCATGGCCCTCTATTTCTAACTCCATACAGAAAGAGACCGAACACGCCGTTCGGTCCTTTTCTTATCCTTTTGAGTCCTCGCCGCCCATGGGCTATTCCCCGGAGCCGGTGCTCCCCGGCTTTTCCGACGCCCAGGCGGTGGCGGTGCGCAATTCCAGCCGGGAGGAACCGGATTACGATGCCCTGATTGCAGCGCCCCTGGAGTGGAAGCTGGAGGGCACCACCCCCACGGTGCTGATCCTCCACACCCACACCTCGGAAAGCTACGAGCGGAACGGGGCGGACTATGCGCAGACCTCCGCCTACCGTACCCTGGACGAAGGCTACAACATGCTCTCCATCGGTGACCGGCTGGCCCAATGCCTGGAAGCGGAGGGCATCCGGGTGATTCATGACCGGCAGTTCCACGACTATCCCGACTACAGCAGCGCCTATACCCACGCCCGGAAGGGGCTGGAAAGGCTTTTGGAGGAGAATCCGGGCATCCTGCTGGTGCTGGACCTCCACCGGGACGCCGCCGAGGATGGCCAGAAGCAGCTGACCACCCACATCACGGTCAACGGCACCGACACCGCCCAGCTGATGCTGGTGCTGGGCTTGGGCAACACGGGACTTCCCAACGAACGGTGGAAGGACAACCTGTCCCTGGCCCTGAAGCTGCAGGCCACCCTGGAAGCCCAAAGCCCCGGCATCTGCCGCCCCATGTCCCTGCGGGCGCAGCGGTTCAACCAGGATTTGGCTCCCTACTCCCTGCTGGTGGAGGTAGGCGCCGCCGGGGACAGCCACGAGGAAGCCCTCACCGCCGCCGAGGAACTGGCAAAGGCCCTGGCCGCGCTGAAAAACGGTTCCCGCCGCGCCTGATGGCCTGGTATAAATTGTTGTTTATCGCACATGCCATTCGTAGGGCGGGGTCATGACCCCGCCGACCAGGTTGCGCATTTTGCCCTGGTACGATTCAACGAAAGTGCTTTCATCTCGTTACGTTTCGGCGGGGTCATGACCCCGCCCTACGAAAAGTGTATTTTTAACAGTGGCGCTGCGAAAAAAGTGGAATTTGGTTATTTGATTTACATAACACTCATTCCTTGGAAACTTATTCACCTTATTCACTGAGTTATCCACATTCTCCACAGGTTTATCCACAGGGGTGGATGTGGAGAAACCCTCGATGACACGGGCTTCTTGTCAAAAATATCCCCACCGCCTTTCACAGCAGTGGGGAATTCTTTTGGTTTACAGAACACCGCTGCTCTCAAAGAACAGCTTGGCGGAGAAGACCCGGTGGGCATCCTCGCCCTCGCCGGTGGATGCGTCCACCTGTAAGGTGCCGTCGGTCATCTCCCAGTTCAGCCGCAGCTCCTGCTGCTCTCTGGCTTCTGCCAGGTAGCAGACGGTGAAATCGGTGATGCTGTGGCTCTGGTGGAACCGGCTGGGCAAAAGGTCCGCGATCCAGTCCATGCAGCGGGTGTTGTTCATGTGGCCGTTCCGATCCAGGTCGGTGAAGGCAACGGTGCGGCATTTTTGGGCACCCAGGGGCAGGGGGATCAGGCCGCCGGGTGCGGGGAGCTCGTTGCCCCGGAGGGTTCCGGCCACGATGATGCCGCTTTTGCCGGGGACGATCATCTTCCGGGTGTCCAAATCCATCAGCACCCACAACGTGATGCAGCGGAACACCTCATTGCCCTGGCTGTCGTAGGCCACCACGCTCCGGGGAAAGGCCGCCCGGGTGGTGGGCAGGGGCCAGGTCTCCACCCGGAGGGTCTCCCCCAGGGCGGGCATCCGGGTCACCTCCACCCGATGCCGGGTGACGGCCCAAAAGAGCTTCCGCCGGGCCAGGGTGTCGTAGTCCAAGGACATCAGCGCACTGTGCCGCCCGCCCATCTCCTGGGCGATGTACAAAATGGCAGAGGGCTTCATCCGCCCATACCGATCCACACAGGCATCGTCAACCGTATAATTCTGAACATAAATGGGTTCCATGATATGACTTCCTTTTTGAAAAAATAGCGGTATTATCATTTGGCGGGCAAAAAATGCACACGCCACCGTAGGGGCGGCTACCAGCCGCCCGCGCAGTACAAGCTGAAAATCGCAAGAAATGTCGGGCGAATTCGCACCAGCTTCCAACATTTGTACCATTCAACCAAACACTCAGGCATCTAACCTGGCGGGCGGCTGGTAGCCGCCCCTACGGATGGTTCGTCGCATAAACAAAGGTGATACCCGGCCAGTTTACGATTGGGCGGTGCCGGCTTCTTCCAGGACGATGTCGGTCTGCATGGTGTAGCCGCCCCGGTAGATGATGATGGTAACGGTGTCACCGGCGGAATAGTGGTACAGCAGTGTATCCAGGTCGGTCTGGGAATAGACCTTGGTGCCGTCCACGCTGATGAGGATGTCCCCCACCTGCAGTCCGGCTTTGGCGGCGTTGCTGTTTGCGGCCACGTCGGCGATATACATGCCGGAGGGCAGGCGGTAATAGCGCTGATAGAACAGGGAAATGCTCTCGCCGGTGATGCCCAGCCAGGGACGGCCGGACACATAGCCCTGGGTGATGATCTGCTCCACAATGTCCTTCACCATGGTGCTGGGGATGGCGAAGCCCAGGCCCTCCACCCCGGCGCTGTTGGTAAAGGCGCCGATTTTCATGGTGTTGATGCCGATGACTTGGCCGCAGCTGTTGATGAGGGGGCCGCCGGAGTTGCCGGAATTCAAGGCGGCGTTGGTCTGGATCAGGTTCATGGACCTGCCGTTGACGTTCACGTTCCGATTGATGGCGGAGACGATGCCGTCGGTCATGGTGCCCCGGTATTCCACCCCCAGGGGGTCGCCGATGGCCACCACGCTGTCGCCCACCCGGAGTGCATCCGAGTCGCCCAGCTCTGCGCTGGTGAGTCCCTCGGCGCTGATTTGCAGCACCGCCAGGTCGCTGGCCTTGTCGGTTCCCACCAGACGGGCGGCACAGATCCGGTCATCGGTGAGCTGGACGGTGATCCGCTCCCCGTTTTCAATCACATGGTCGTTGGTGACGATATAGCCGTCCCCCGTGAGGATGACCCCGGTGCCGGTGGATTTTCCGTTTCGGTACTCCGAGGTGATGGACACCACCGAGGGGATGCATTTGACGTAGATCTCCTGCAGGGTCAGCCCGCCGGTTTCCGTTGCCAGGGGAGGGAACTGCACCGCAGGAACCGTGGCAGCGACGGCCTGGTTGGCATCAATCTGGACAAGGCCGCCGGAGTTTGCCCCATTGGACAGCTCCTCCGGCTCCGAATTGATGCAGATGGACAGGGCCGGCTCCTGCTCCTTCTGATGCAGCTGCTGGAACATTTTGATATTCATAAAGCCCAGCAGGGTGATGGTGCCGGTGAGGAAAATCACCGCAATGAGCAAAATGGCAATCACGCCGCTGTGGCTTTTCGGCGGCCGGGTGCGCCCGGTGCCGTATTCCCCATCATCCCAGGGAGCGGGTTCTTCGTATTTTGACATAATAAAAACCTCTTTTGGAGATATAAGATATTAGATATGAGATATGAGATATTGTGTATATCGCTGTTCGTCAACAACCCGGTAAATTGTTGTTTATCGTACACGCCATTCGTAGGGGCGGCTACCAGCCGCCCGCGCAGTGCAAGCTGAAAATCAAAAGAAATGTCGGGCGAATTCGCGCCAGTTTCCCACATTTGTACCATTCAACCAAACACTCAGGCATCTAACCTGGCGGGCGGCTAATAGCCGCCCCTACGAATGGTTCGTCGCACAAACAACAATTTACCACTCTGCTGAGTAAAACCGATAAGCACAATATCTCATATCTGAACATTAGTTGGCCAATGGCATGGTAAAGGTAAACTCCGTCTTGCCGTCCCGGCTGGTGACGCTGATGTTTTCGCCGTGGCTGCACACGATGGTTTTCACGATGTACAGCCCCAGGCCCCAGCCGTCCCGGTTTTTGGAGCGGCTTTTATCCAGCTTGTGGAATCGGTCGAATACCAGGGGCAGCTCCTCCGGGGGGATGGTTTCGCCGTCGTTGGACACGGAGACGTAGACCTTGCTGCCCCCTTCCTTGATGGTCAGCCCCAGGGTGCCGCCCTCGGGGCAGAACTTCACGGCGTTGTCCACCAGGTTATACACCACCTGGGTGATGGCATCCTGGTTGGCGAAGGTGTAAACCGGGTGCTCCGGCATATCCACCGCCACGTTGATGTGCTTATCGTTGATTTTCTTTTCAAAATTCACCAGGGCCAGCCCGGCGCATTCCTCCATGTCGAAGTTCATCTTCTTCTCGTCGGGCATGCCCTTCTGATCCTGGAGCTGGGAGATGTCCAGCATGCTGCGCACCAGGCGGCTCAGGCGCTTTGTCTCATCGGAGACGATTTGCAGATAGTGGTTCCTTCGCTCCGGGGGGATGGTGCCGTCCAGGATGCCGTCCACATAGCCGGAGATGGTGGTCATGGGGGTTTTCAGCTCGTGGGATACGTTGGCCACGAATTCCTGCCGCTGGTACTCGCTTTTTTGCAGGGAGGAGGCCATGTTGTTGAAGGCCACCGCCAAATCCCGGGTTTCCTCGCTGTAGGAATCCTCCACCCGAACCCGGGCCTCCAGGTTGCCGTGGCCGAAGTCGTTGGCGGCCTTTGCCATCTCCCGCAGGGGACGGCTGGAGCGGCCCGCATAGGCAAGCACCGCCAATATGGAAATCAGCACCACCACCAGGGCGGTGTTCAAAAAGAAGGTTGCCAGCTTTTTCATCACCGCGTTGGTATCCGCCGTGGGCACCGACACGATGACGATGCCCAGGGGGCTTTCCCCGGTATCGTCCTGAATGGGCATGGCGGTGAGGAACCGGGAGTCGTCATAGAGTCCCCGCACCACGCCGGTGGCCCGGTCAATTCCGGCGGAGATCACCTTATCCAGGTACTCCCCGTTGATTTGCAGCTTCAGATGCCTGCAGCCGAAGGGGGAATCGGAGCAGAGGATCACCTTGCCCTCGGCATTGCAGATGATGATGTCCGTGTCCGAAAGATTGGCGGCCACGTCCAGGTTCAGCAGAAAGTCCCGGCTGGAGGCATCCCCCTCCGCCGCGTAGGAGGCGGCCAGGTGGGAGATGATCTGGGCATCCTTGTCCAGGCGGGAAAAGGTGGTTTCCGTCAGGTAATCCTTGACCAGCTGCTGAAAGGAAGCCCCCAGCATGGTCAGCGCCACCAGCAAAATCAGGGCGGCGGTATAAAAAATGCGGCTAAAGGAGGATTTCAACCAGGTCACACCCCTTCCGGTCCCTCTCGTTCTTTTCTCAATTATTATAGCATCTTCCCCGCAGTTTTCAACCGAAGCAAAAAAAGTTTACAACTATGTTAAAGAATATGCCCACCGACTGGCAGACAGATTGTTGTTTAACGTACACGCCATTCGTAGGGGCGGCTACCAGCCGCCCGCGCAGTACAAGCTGAAA
>CAMCKD010000108.1 GCA_945875335.1 uncultured Clostridia bacterium
GAGGGCTGAAACCGCCTACCGTGTTATGATGGCACCCTGGCGCACCGCAGTGCGTCGTGATCATGATAGCACAGAGAAACTCAAATTTCAACAAAAAAGCGCTGATTTTCAACGTCAGCGCTTTTTGTTATTGCTCCGCATTCAGCCGGTAGAGCAGCGCCAGGCCCTTGCGGGTCATGTCCGGGTCGAAGGTGTGGCTGTGGCGAAGCAGGCCGGTGACGTATTTTCCGCCGCCGCCGGTAAGCAGCAGAGTCACCGGGGTGCCCAGCTCCTCCTCGATGGAAGCCACAAGCCCGTCGATCATGGCCGCTGTCCCCGCCACCGCGCCGGAGAGCATGCACTCCGCCGTGTTCCTGCCCACGATCCGCTGCGGGATTTCCAGCTCCAATTGGGGCAGCTGGGCCGCCCGCTGGTGGAGGGCATTCAGGCAGGTCTGGAGTCCGGCGCAGATGATGCCCCCGGCAAAAATCTTTCCGGGCAGCACCAGATTCAGGGTGGTGGCAGTGCCCAGATCCGCCGTGACCGCAGGCAGGGGGAAGTGCTCCGCCGCCCAGGCCGCATCCACCAGCCGATCCCGGCCCACCTTGTCCGGCTCCGGCACATCCACGGTCAGGCCGGTTTTGGTTTCCGGCCCCACCAGCATGGGCTCCACCCCCAGGATATTCCCGGCGGCCTGGAGCATTGCCTGGGTGATCTGGGGCACCACGCTGGAAAGAATGGCCCCTCGGCATGAGCGCCCTTCCAGAATGGGGCGAAGCAGCCGGGTGTATTCCGCCGCGCCCCAGCTTCGGTTGGTCTCCACCTCGCCGGTGAACACCACCTGATCCTCTTCAATCCCGGCAATCACCGCCGTGCTGTTGCCGATGTCAATGACAATGACCATAAAAATCCCTGCTTTGCCTCGAATTACCACTGTTTGCGCTGCTATTATAACCTCCCCGCCTCCATTTGGCAAATACTTTTCTTGCAAATGCACAAAATTTTTGATATAATTTCGTTAAAAACAACGGTGCAGCCGCGCCGTGGGAATCAGGTGTGATATTTATGGAACAGCTCACGGGAAAAACGGTGGTTCTGGGCGTCACCGGGGGCATCGCCGCCTACAAAATGGCCAACGTGGCCAGCGCCCTGAGAAAAGCCGGGGCCAATGTGCATGTCATCATGACAAAAAACGCCACGGAGTTCATTACCCCTTTGACCTTTGAAACCCTGACCAACAATCGGTGCATGGTGGACACCTTTGACCGAAACTTCCAGTATGACGTGGCCCACATCTCCCTGGCCAAGGCGGCTGACCTGATGCTCATCGCCCCCGCCACCGCCAATGTGATTGCCAAGCTGGCCCACGGACTGGCAGACGACATGCTCACCACCACCGCCCTGGCCGCAAGATGCAAAAAGCTGGTTGCCCCGGCCATGAACACTGCCATGCTGGAAAATTCCATCACCCAGGACAATCTGAAAACCCTAGAGCGCTATGGCTTCGGCATCATCCAGCCCGCCGTGGGGCTGCTGGCCTGTAAGGATGTTGGCAGCGGCAAGCTGCCGGAGCCGGAGGTGCTGCTGGATGCCGTGGCCCGGGAGCTGGCCAGAGAAAAGGATTTGCTGGGCGTCCGCGTCACCGTCACCGCCGGGCCCACCCAGGAGAGCCTGGACCCGGTGCGGTATCTGACCAACCATTCCTCCGGCAAAATGGGCTACGCCATCGCCCGGGAGGCCATGCTCCGGGGTGCGGAGGTGACCCTGATTTCCGGCCCGGTGGCGCTGAAGCCGGTGCCGGGGGTGAAGCTGGTGCCCATCACCACCGCCCAGGACATGCTGGAAGCGGTACAGGCCGCCCTACCGGAGACGGACATCCTCATCAAAGCCGCCGCTGTGGCCGACTACCGCCCGGCAGCGGTGTCCGACCAGAAGCTGAAAAAGCAGGACGGGGAGCTGTCCATCCCCTTGGAGCGCACGACGGACATTCTGGCCTGGGTCAGCGAACACCGGCACCCCGGCCTGTTCGTCTGCGGCTTCTCCATGGAGACGGAGAACATGCTGGAAAACAGCCGGAAGAAGCTCCAAAAGAAGCATCTGGACATGATCGTGGCCAACAACCTGAAAACCCAGGGTGCCGGCTTCGGCGTGGAGACCAATGTGGTCACCCTCATCACCCAGGACAATATCCAGGAGCTCCCTCTGATGGGCAAGGACCAGGTAGCCGGAAAGCTGCTGGATGAAATTCAGCGGAGAAGATAATTGTTTTCCAGCCAAAAGTAGGGGAGGATCGTATCCTCCCGTGCAGTACTATCCCACAATCATGAACCAAGTTGGGCGAATTGGTACAATGTCGGTCATTTTACCATTCAACCAAACACTCAGGTTAAAACCTGGCGGGAGGCTGCGAGCCTCCCCTACAGTCCAGTCGGAACAATAAAAAAAGGAGTGCCTCAGGCACTCCTTCATTTGTTTATTTGATTTTCTTGCTTTCGAGATAATGCAGCAGCGGGACGGTGACGGCGGTGGCGATGACGCAGCAGATGACGGCTTCGCCCAGGCCCTGGGCCCCCACCATGGCAATGATCAGCGTGATGGGGTTCGTGGCCCCCAGCGCCTCGGCCTTACTCTGGATGAACTCGGTATTGAAAAACAGCAGCATCATGAAGCCCATGTAGAAAAAGGTGTTCAACAGCGGAGCCGCCAGGGCGCCAATGCCGCAGCAGAGCTTTTTATGCTTAGGCAGCAGCTTCTTCACGCCCAGATAGATCAGGCCGCAGCACAGGCCGCAGAGAATCCGGCCAATGACCGCCTGGACGAAATACCCCACAGGGCTGACGTTCATCAAAGCGATGCCCAGGGCGCTTTTTCCCTGGACGGCGTTGAGAAAGCTGGTGGCCCCAAAGATGGCTCCCAGCAGCGCTCCGGCGGCGGGCCCCAGGAGTATGGCGCCGATGGCCACGGGAATGGTCAAAAGACTTGCGTTGATGGGCCCGATGGGAAGCATGCCCAGGGGTGTGTTGGCCATGACCAGCTCCAGCGCCACCAAAAGCGCCAGTTGGGTCAGGCTGTGGACGTTCATGCCTTGTTTTTTCATATTCAATTCCTCCTGCTGTCGTTCCAAAGGATACGACGCATTGTTTATTTGCCGTTTCCGATGACCTGATTGCCGCTGCCGTTTCCAAAGAATACAGCGCGGCTCCGTCACCGAACGCAGCGCCCCTATTATAGCATACTTTTCCCAATTTTCAAGCTTGACTTCTGCAGGGGCAGGCTTTAGTATTAAAGTACAAAAGCAAATCGCAAAATTGTTGTTTATCGCACAAAAATAATGCACACGCCATTCGTAGGGCGGGGTCATGACCCCGCCCTACGAAGCGATAAACAACAATTTACCGCTATCCTGACGAATGCAATTTTTTCATCACAATATAAAGGAGACTTCCCATGAAAAACGCAAAAATCATTCTGGACAAGGACTTCATCATTGGCAAGGTGGACAAGCGGCTGTATGGCTCCTTCATTGAGCACCTGGGCCGGGCGGTGTACGGCGGCATCTACGAGCCGGGCCACCCGGAGGCGGACGAACAGGGCTTCCGCAGGGACGTGATCGAAATGGTCAAGGAGCTGGGGGTGCCCCTGGTGCGCTACCCCGGCGGCAATTTCGTCTCCGGCTTCAACTGGGAGGACAGCGTGGGCCCCAAGGAGCAGCGGCCCAAGCGGCTGGACCTGGCCTGGTTCACCACCGAGACCAACGAAGTGGGCCTCCACGAATTTGCTGACTGGGCCAAGGAGGCGGACAGCGAGGTGATGTACGCCATCAATCTGGGCACCCGGGGGCCGGAAAACGCCCGGGACATCGTGGAATACGCCAACCACCCCGGCGGCAGTAAATTCTCCGACATGCGCATCGCCAACGGTAAAAAGGAGCCTCTGGGCATCAAGCTCTGGTGCCTGGGCAACGAGATGGACGGCCCTTGGCAGATCTGCCACAAAACCGCCAAGGAGTACGGCCGCACCGCCAACGAGGCCGCCAAGCTGATGAAATGGGTTGACCCCACCATCGAGACCGTGGCCTGCGGCTCCTCCGGCTCCGGCATGCCCACCTTCGGCGACTGGGAGCTGGAGATGCTGGACGAGTGCTATGAGAACATCGACTATGTTTCCCTCCACCGCTACTACGGCAACCCCACCGGGGACACCCCGGGCTTCCTGGCCAGAACCCTGGACATGGACGAGTTCATCAAAACCGTGGCCGCCATCTGCGACAGCGTGAAGGGCAAGAAGCACTCGAATCACACCGTAAACCTGTCCTTTGACGAGTGGAACGTGTGGTATCATTCCCACGAGCAGGACAAGGAGGTGTGGAAGCAGGGCAAGTGGGGCCGGGCGCTGCCGCTGCTGGAGGACATCTACAATTTTGAGGATGCCCTGCTGGTGGGCTCCATGCTGATTACCCTGCTGCGCAACGCCGACCGGGTGAAGATTGCCTGCCTTGCCCAGCTGGTGAACGTCATCGCCCCCATCATGACGAGAAACGGCGGCGGCTGCTGGGCCCAGACCATTTTCTATCCCTTCATGCATGCCTCCCGCTATGGCCGGGGCACCGCACTGAACGCCCTGGTCACCAGCCCCACCTATGCCTGCCAGGATTTCGACCGGGTGCCCTACATCGACGCCATGGCCACGTTGGAGGAGGACGGCTCCGTCAGCGTGTTCTGCGTGAACCGGGATATGGAGGAGGATTTCCAGCTGGAAATCGACCTGCGCTCCTTCGGCGACCTGCAAATCCGGGAGCACACCATCCTCCATCACGACGATGTGAAGGCCGTGAACACCGAGGAAAATCCCAAAAACGTCTATCCTTCCCAGGGCCCCGGCGGCACCATCGAAAATGGCCGCGCCGCCGTCACCATCCCCGCCCTGAGCTGGAATGTGATCCGCTTCGCTTGAGTTTTCCGCCGCCGGCCCTGCGCTCATGTCCAGAAAAATTTTTTTCAAAAAACAGTAGCCCTTTCGCCTGGGCCTTTCGTATCAATCATTGAAACAACAAAAAAACATTCCCCCACAATGGAAAGGAGCAAACAACATGAAAGAACCGAAAATGGACGAAATGCTGGAACTGGACGACGACGAGCTGGAAAATGCCGCCGGCGGCGCTAGCGGAGTGAAATCCTGCCCCTACTGCGGATATAACCTTAATGATAAAGGGGTATACAGTGATGGGCTGTGTCGGAACTGCGGGCGTTCGGTAGTAAGTGGGTCCAATCACAATCCTTACATTATAACTTTGCCTCAATGAAAAAGTTTGTGTGTTTGGGCGTTACGAAGCCAAACAGCATCATGCAACATGAGTCAGATTCTGAACATTCCACTCCCTTGTCTACATTCTCTCGGGGCGCAGGATGCAAAATTCAACACATTGACTGTAAGATTCTATTTGGTAACAAAATGTAAATCACACAAGTTTTTTCATTGAACCATAATTTTTTGAGAAATTGATAATGAAAAGAGGTTAACAATATGAAAATTTCAGATGAAATGAAGAAATCGGTGCTGAATGCAGCCGGAAACGAACTCCCCGATGAGCTGCTGGATTCCATTTGCGGCGGAAGAGACGTCAACCAGGAGGAATCAAACCGTTTGTATGAATGCCTTATGGCGAATAACACAAGCGACAATGGCGTGGATGCCATGGTTTTTGCCAATGCCATCGCCAAATACTATAACTATGTCCGCTCTCTGCCCGAAGACGCCCCCTCGGTCATGTTCGATGTCTGGTATGCCCAGAATCAATAATGTGCATACCGGGTCAACGCAGCAAAAGAGATATTTCAACATCAAAAAGGAGCAAGCAACATGGAAAAGAATCACGAAATGATGAAGCCCCTGGAAGACGACGAGCTGGAAGAAGCCACCGGCGGCATGATCACTTTTCCTCTACGCACATGCAGCAACTGCAACACTTCCTACCAGAGGGGCATAAAATGTCCCAAATGCGGAAACCAGGAACCTACCCAAGATAATGTCACACCTTGTTTTTCTGAGTCCTAAACGCTCCATTTTTGTGCATCCCAAATTGCATCGCCCCCCCGGTTTTTGCAGCGCCAACTGTAGGGGAGGCTCTTAGCCTCCCGCCAGGTATGTCAACTGAGTGTTAGGTTGAATGGTACAAATGTGGGAAACTGGTACGAATTCGCCCATCCTGGTTGTTAACTGAAAGCCTGTACTGCGCGGGAGGCTGCGAGCCTCCCCTACTAGCATGTTAATCCCAAAACTATACGTTTTCGTAGGGCGGGGTCATGACCCCGCCGAAACGTAACAAGATGAAAGCACTTTCG
>CAMCKD010000109.1 GCA_945875335.1 uncultured Clostridia bacterium
TTGCGATTTTCAGCTTGTACTGCGCGGGCGGCTGGTAGCCGCCCCTACGAATGGCATGTATGTTAAACAATAATTTACCGTTTCATTTTCCCAAAATCCGTATTGTGTTTTCTGAGAAAATCTTCTCCCGGTCGCTGTCGGAAATGTCCTCGCCGTATACCGCCTGGACGTACATCCGGGGATTGCAGATGGGGTAGTCGGTGCCAAAGAGAATCCGCTCCGCTCCCACCTGGGTTACCAAATGCTTCAATAGTCCCAGCCGGAACAGGCCCGTGCCGGAGAGGTCCAGATATAGATTCTCGTGCTTTTTCATCAAGGCAATGTGCTCTTCCACCCGATCCCGGTCGCCGGGGTGGGCGGCTACGAAGGTGATGTGGGGGAAGGCGGAGAGAATGCCGTCCATGTCAAAATCCCAGGGGGTGTGGTAGGAGCACACCATGCCCCGGGCGGCTTCCAGAATTTCACACAGATTCCCTTTGTCAAAGTCACCCCAGCCGTGGAGGTAGGGCACCAGCTCCCCCATCAGCGTTACGCCCCGGCTTCTCATAAACTCCACTTCCTCACAGGATTCTCTGGGATAGGCCGGGTGGATGTGAAAGCCCGGGGTGTAGAAGTCTCCCAGAATTTCCCGCAGCGCCAGGGCCTCCCGGTTCAATGCCTGCAGGTCGGAAAAGGACTGGGGCTTCTCCCATTGGAGTACACTGCCGCAGATGCAGCCGATGCCCGCCTCTTCCAGCTCCCGGCGAGGGTTTGAAAAGTCCTGCCGCTCCGGGTAGAAATTCAGGCAGTGGGCGGCGTCCCGAAAGGGGTGCACATGAAAATCAACCACCATGCCGTTACCCCATTTGCAGCACCACGCCGATCAGGGCGGAGGCGGCAATGAACCAGATGGGGTGCAGCTTGTTCAGCTTCTTCACATGGGTGGCAACATATACCGCCGCCGCCAGCACCAGAGCCTTCCAGCTCAGGGTGGCCTGGGCGATTTGATAGATGGAGTCCACCCGCAGCACGGCAATCAGAACGATGTCCACCCCGGCGGCGGTGATCAGCGCCACAGAGGCGGGCCGCAGGCCATAGAGGGTGGCGTCCACCAGCTTGCTGTCACGGAACCGTTTCAGGAAATAGGCCACGATCATGATGATGATCACGCTGGGCGCAATCAGGCCGATGGTGGCGATGATGGCGGCGACGACCCCCATCACCGGCCCGCCCAGCTCCTGGGCCCCCACGGTGTAGCCCACATAGGTGGCCATATTCACCCCCATGGGGCCGGGGGTGCTCTCGGACACGGCGATCATGTCCGCCAATTGGGCCGCGGTGTACCAGCCGGTTTTCGCGGAGATATCCTGCAAGAAAGGAACGGTGGCCATGCCGCCGCCGATGGCAAAAAGGCCGGTTTTGAAAAATTCCCAGAATAATTTCAGCAGAATCATTTGCCCCGCACCCCCGTTTTCGTAAAGAACACGCCCAGCACTCCGGCAACAACCACGGAGTAGATGGGGGAGAAGTCAAAGAACACCGCCACGGCAAAGAGCGCCAGGTAGATGACCAGCGCCGCCTTGTCCTTTACGGCGGACTTAAAGAGCTTCACCACCGAATTGAAAATGAACACACACACGCAGACCCGGATGCCCCCCAAGGCATTCTGCACCCAGGCGATGCTTGCGAAATTGTTGATCACCGCCGCGATGATGGAGATGATGATGATGGAGGGGGACACCACCCCCAGGGTGGTGAGGATGCCGCCCAGGATGCCCCGGTATTTTCTTCCGATGAAGGTGGCGGTGTTCACCGCAATGACGCCGGGGGTGCACTGGCCGATGGCGTAGTAGTCCATCAGCTCCTCCTCCGTGGCCCAGTGCTTCTTGTCCACGACCTCCCGCTGCAAAATCGGCAGCATGGCATAGCCGCCCCCAAAGGTGACCGCCCCGATGCGGAAGAACGTGAAATATAAATCCAGCAGTTCTTTCAAGCTTTTTCCTTCTTTCTAACAGATGATCCCGGGTATTGTAGCACAAAGATGGGACTTTCGCAAGCAAAATCAATGTTTTACAAGGAAGCCGGGAAGCATGATGTAAAGCGTCTGACATTTCAATGGATTTTGGCTCCGAAAATCATGACATTTCAATAGAATTTTGCCGACAAAAACATGACATTTCAAAAAATCTCCCCCGGGCGTCCGGGGGAGGGGGTGGCGTTATGCCCGGTATTCAATGTGCTGGCTGAGCAGGAAATGATCCGCATAGCCAACCATCAGCTGAATGGTGCCGGGCTCGGAGGTGTGCTGGCCTTCAAAATTCCAGAAGCGGAGCATTTCCTCCGTGACCGGAAAGGTGACGTGCTTTTCTTCTCCCGGGGCGAAAGCAAGCTTTTGATAGCCAATGAGCTGCTGCACCGGGCGCACCACGGAGGCCACGGGGTCCCGCATGTAGAGCTGCACCACTTCCTTGCCGGGGCGGGGGCTGTCGTTTTTCACCGTGACGCTGACCTGGATGCAGGTTTCAGCGGTGAGCACCGGGCTGGAAACCTGCAGGTCGCTGTAGACAAAATGGGAATAGGACAGGCCGTGGCCGAAGGAATACAGGGGCAGAGTGGGGCAGTCGATGTAGTCCGAGGCGAAATGCTGCTGCTTTGCTTCGTTTGTCCAGTGGGGACGGCCGGTATTGGGGTGATTGTAGTAGATGGGGCACTGGCCGATGGAGCGGGGGAAGGTCATGTCCAGCTTGCCGCAGGGGTTGGCCCGGCCAAAGAGCAGGTTGGCCGCCGCGTTTCCGCCCTCGGTGCCGGGGAACCACAGGGAGAGAATGGCGGGGGCGATTTCGTCCAGGCCGCTGATGTCCAGGGGCCGTCCGTGGAAGAGCACCACAGCGGTGTTGGGGTTGGCATCGATCACGGCCTTTGCCAGCTCCAGCTGCATGCCGGGCAGCCGGATGTCCGCGCGGCAGTTGCCCTCGCCGGAATAGGTCTGAGGCTCGCCTAAGCACAGGATCACCGCCTGGGCGTTTTTCGCGGCCTGGACTGCTGCCTCAAAGCCGGAGGTATCCCGGTCATCCCATTGGCAGCCGCAGCCCCTGGCAACGGTGATTTCCGCCTCCGGCAGCAGCTTGCGGATGCCCTGGGCCATGGTGACGGTGTCCTCGTCCCGGCCGCAGCAGCTCCAGAAGCCGTTGATGCCCTGCTCCTGGGCAAAGGGGCCGATGAGGGCCACCCGGTTCAAATCCTCGGACAGGGGGAGCAGCCCATTGTTTTTCAGCAGCACGGCGGATTCCTCGGCGGCTCTGCGCACAAGCTCCCGGTGCTCCGGGCAGAGGAAAAGAGCCTCCGCCTTCTGCTGGTCGGCTCCGTGGTAGGGGTCGTCGAACAGGCCCAGCCGGTCTTTCAGCTCCAGCACCCGGGTCACAGCCTCGTCGATTTGGGCTTCGGAGAATGTCCCTTCCTCCACCAGCTCCTTCAGGTGGTGCAGGTAGGCGCTGGAGCACATCTCAATGTGGCAGCCGTTCTGGAAGGCAAGCTGAGCCGCCTGCTTTTCGTTTTCTGCGACACCGTGCACCAGCAGTTCCCCCAGGGCGTTGTAGTCGCTGATGACCACGCCCTGGTAATTCCACTCGTCCTTCAAAATCTTTTTCATCAGCCAGGGGTTGGCCACGGAGGGGATGCCGTTCATGGAGTTGAAGGAGGGCATCAGCAGCGCTGCGCCGGCATCGATGCAGGCCTTGTAGGCGGGCAGGAAGTATTCCCGCAGCTCCCGCTCCGAGCGCTCCACCAGGTTGTAGTCCCGACCCGCCTCCACGCCGCCGTAGCCCGCATAGTGCTTGACGCAGGCGGCCAGATGGTCGTATTCCTTCAAGTCCTCCCCCTGGAAGCCCTCCACCTGAGCCGCCCCCAGATGCCCGGCCAGCATGGGGTCTTCGCCGCAGGTCTCCATCACCCGGCCCCACCGGGGGTCCCGGCAGTAGTCCACCATGGGGGTGAAGGTGACCTGCACGCCGCTGGCTCCTGCCTCCCTGGCGGCCATCTGGGAGCATTCCTTTGCCAGTGCCGGGTCAAAGGAGCAGCCCAGCCCCAGGGGGATGGGGAAGATGGTGCGGTAGCCGTGGATCACATCCATCATAAAGAGCATGGGAATTTTGTGGGGGTCTTTCGATAGATGCAGGTCCTGCATGGCCTTCATTTCGTCGGCAGAGGCGAAGTTCAGCACACTGCCCATGCGGCCCAGATCCGCCTCCGTCAGGCCGAACTGCTGCATGGGGCCGGTGATTTCGGCGCTGGTGTCCATAAACACATTGCCGTTGTACTGCATCAGCTGCCCGATTTTTTCTTCCAGGGTCATTTGCGCCAAAAGCTTTTGAATATCCGCCATGGGGAAGCCTCCTTGTGGTGTATTGTTGAAACTATGGTAACCCATAATCCCCCATTTTTCAACTGTATTTTCCTTCTTGTGCAATTGAAATGGATTCAAAAAAGATTGCATCGTGCCGACGGGTGTTGTATAATAAAAATGTGCTTATCGACAAAAGCGGTATTTACTTAATCAATGCCATCGTAGGGCGGGGTCATGACCCCGCCGACCACGTTGCGGTTTTGAACACGTCCCATTCAACGAAAGTGCTCACAAATTTGTTACCGACCGGCGGGGTCATGACCCCGCCCTACGATGGCGATACTATAAAGAACCATTTAACCGTATCAAATCCAACAAGCATAAAACCAAAAAGGAGTTTTTCATATGCGCAAGACGAAAATCATTTGCACCATCGGCCCGGCTTCGGAGAACAAGGAAACGCTGACGCAGATGTGCAAGGCCGGTATGAACGTGGCCCGGCTGAACTTTTCCCACGGCAGCTACCCGGAGCACCAGGCCAAGATCGATTTGATCAAAGAGGTACGCCGGGAGCTGGGCATGCCCATCGCCATCATGCTGGACACCAAGGGCCCGGAATACCGCATCCGCACCTTCGCCGACGGCAAGGTCACGGTGCAGGAGGGCGACAGCTTCATTTTCACCACCGACGAGGTGGAGGGCGACGAGCATAGAGTCAGCGTCAATTACAAGGGCCTGGTCGCCGACCTGGCCGTGGGTGACCGGATTCTGGTGAACAACGGTCTGGTGGTGTTTGAGGTTACCGCCTTGGAGGGCAGCAATGTGGTCACCAAGGTCATCACCGGCGGCGTGCTGTCCAATCGGAAGAGCATGAGCTTCCCCAACAAGGTCATGACCGGCCCCTACCTCAGCGAGCAGGACAAGCAGGACTTGCTCTTCGGCATCAAGAACGAGGTGGACTTTGTGGCGGCCTCCTTCGTGTCCACCAAGTCGGACATGGAGGAGCTGAAGCACTTCCTGGCTGCCAACGGCGGCGGCAACATCGACCTGATTGCCAAAATCGAGAACCAGTCCGGCGTGGACAACGCGGAGGAAATCTGTGAGGTTGCCGACGGCATCATGATCGCCCGGGGCGACCTGGGGGTGGAGATTCCCTTTGTGGAGGTACCCGCCATCCAGAAGCGGCTGACCTCCACCTGCCGGATGCTGGGCAAGCGGGTCATCACCGCCACGGAAATGCTGGAATCCATGATTCAGAACCCCCGGCCCACCCGTGCCGAAATCTCCGACGTGGCCAACGCCGTGTACGATGGCAGCAGCGCCGTGATGCTCTCCGGGGAATCCGCCGCGGGCAAGTACCCGGTGGAGGCCGTCAAGACCATGGCTGGCATCTGCGAGTTCACCGAGCAGCACACCAGCTACTCCAAGCGCTTCCGCAGCTACGATTTCCGCATCCGCAACACCCTGGATGCCATGTCCCACGCCACCTGCGCCATGGCCATTGACGTGGAGGCCAAGGCCATTGTGGTCTGCTCCGTCTCCGGCACCACTGCCCGGATGGTCAGCCGGTTCCGCTGCCCGGTGGACATCATCGGCATGACCACCGACGAGCGGATCTACCGCCGCCTGAGCCTGAGCTGGGGCGTGACCCCGGTGCTGGCGGAGGAATTCACCTCCCAGGATGTGATGTTCTACCACGCCCTGGCCAGCGCCAAGAAGGTGCTGAACCTGCAAAAGGGGGACAAGGTGGTGCTCACCGGCGGCCCCATCAACGGCAAAACCGGCAACACCAACACCATCAAGGTGGAAATTGTTTGAAAAGCAACACCCCGGGAACGCTCCCGGGGTGAAACTTTTGGCAATTTATTTTGCACTTATCGGCTCATCATACAGACAAATTGTTGTTTAGCGTACACCCTTGGCTCCCCCTCTGGGGGAGC
>CAMCKD010000110.1 GCA_945875335.1 uncultured Clostridia bacterium
TGGCGGGCGGCTGGTAGCCGCCCCTACGAATGGTTCGTCACACAAACAACAATTTAAACGTTTCACACTGCTAGATCAGCGAATATTGAATAGAGGCCACCAGGTTGTTTTCCAGCTGCAGGACCATTTTTTCCGAGGCGGTTTGGACGGTACAGATGTTGCGCTGGATGGCGTTCTCACCGAAGCATTCCCGCACCCGGGCGGCGGTGTCGCCGATGGAGATGCCCTCTGGGGTGCGGTGGCTGCCGTCGGTGATTTGCACCCCCATGATCCGCTCTCCATCCTCGCCGGGGTAGGTTTGCAGGCTCAGCCCGGAAAAGCGGTAGATTTTCTCCACCCCCGGGTTGTTCTTGCAGCGCTGCTCCCCATAGCCAAAGGGAGTCCCCAGCGCCGCCAGCACCGGCTCTGCGGGAGCATCCAGTGTGATTTCCGTCTCCCCCCGGGAAACGGAAAAATGCACGGTCGGCTCCGGCATTTTCCCGCAGCCGGAAAGCAGCAGGCAGAGCATCAGAAGCATCAGAATGGCTTTCATAAATGGTCCTCCTTTGCGCCAGTCACTGTAGTCGCTTGTCACAATTATAAATACACTTTTCGTAGGGCGGGGTCATGACCCCGCCGACCAGGTTGCGCATTTTGCCCTGGCACGATTCAACGAAAGTGCTTTCGTCTCGTTACGTTTCGGCGGGGTCATGACCCCGCCCTACGAAGGGCAAGTTTTAGGCTTAACGGCCTAGTAGGGGCATTTTGTCCTTTTTCGTTGACAGTTCACCATTAGCTGTAGTATTTGTCAGAATCGGCAATCCATGCGTCCTTTTCCATGGCAGAAAAAACCATGGCAAAGCGATTCCAGAAGTAGACCGCCAGCAGCCGGGCTTCCAGGCTGCAAACCACTTTAATACCAAAAAATGAAAAACGCATCCGCTTTGACACCTCCCTTGGTTTTCCTTATCCTACCAAGGGTGTGCATCAAAGTTGATGCGTTTTTGTATCAGAATGGAATCATTTTCCGCCGTTGTACACCGCCACGGTGGCGAGGTAATCCCCCCGCAGCACCCGCAGCTCCATCCAGCCGGAAGCGCCGGAGGCCATGGGGGCCGTCCATTTGTCCACGGTGATGCCGTCGTAATACTGCCTTGCCCCCTCGGGGGTCAGGGTGACGGTTTCCGGGGTGGCGTTGGGGGTAGTATGCAGCCCCAGGTACTGGGCGTAGCCCCGGAGCACATCGTACCAGCTGGATTCGGGATAGACCACGCCCCCGGGAATCAGCTTGCTGCCGCCGTAGTCGATCTTGGCAACCTTGCCGCTTTCCACATCCATGCACATCACCACCCGCCAGTTGGTGGCCGCAGCGGTGAATTCCGCGATACGGAAGCCGCTGACCGCCTGGCTGTCGAACAGATAATAGTAGCGGATGCGGTAATCCGTGCCGGTTTTCAGGGTTTCCTCCACCTGCTCGGGAAGCACCCCCAGCCGGGTCAACTCGGACAGCTCTCCCAGGAAGGCTTCATAGCCCTCGCCCTGGTCGGGGCCTTCCTCGCTGATGTAGGTGGACAGCAGCGACTCTCCCTCGCCGAAGTATTTTTCCGCGATCCGCTCCATCCGCCAGGTGTAGTCCGAGGAGCTCTGGGAGGTAATTGCCACCTGCTGATAGTCCATATTCAGCTCCGGCTGGGAGGAGGCGTTCAGCAGCAGCTCCGGCAGAAAAGCCCCGGCAATCACCACGATCACCGCCAGGAGAATCACCAACCAGTTCTTCATTTGACCACCTCCCGCAGCAGGAAGGACACCACGGTGCCCCGGCCCAGCTTGCTCTCATAGTGGAGGCTCGTCCCGTGAAGCTGGGCGATCCGCTGGGACAGAGCCAATCCCAAGCCCGCACCGCCCTCCGCCCGGGAGCGGGATTTATCCACCATGTAGAAGGGCTCCGTAATCCGGTCAATGGCCTCCGGCGGGATGCCCCGGCCCCGGTCCTTCACGGCGAAGCAATAGCCCTCCGCCGTTCGGGCCCCCAGGAGAGTGATTTTGCTGCCGGGCTGGGATGCCTTCCGGGCATTGTCCAAGAGGTTATACAGCAGGATTTCCAGCAGGCTGCTCTCCCCCATCAGCACCCGGTCCTCCACACGCAGCTCCAGCACCAGCTGGCGCTGCTTCATGGGATAGGCCATGCTCTCCTCCACGGCTTTTGCCAGAGAAAGGGTGGAAAAGCGCTGCATTTTCGGCATCTCATTTTCCAGGGAGAACAGCCGCAGCAGACTGTGGGACATGGTTTCCAGCCGCCGCCCTTCGGAGAAGATGAAGCTGGCGGCCTCGAACTGCTGCTCCTCCGGCAGCTTCCGGCTTCTGAGGGTATCCGCGTAGCCGATGATGGAGGTCAGAGGGGTTTTCAGCTCGTGGGCAAAGGAGGCGGTAAAGTCCTTCTGCTGCTGGGTGGCCAGCTCCAAGGAGGCGATGTGATGCTCCAATTCCTCCGTCATTCGGTTGAATTGGGAGGCCAGAATGCCGATTTCGTCATTGGTGCGGACGTTGGCCCGGACGCTGTAATTGCCCCCTGCGATTTGCCGGGTAGAGCGGGACAGGCTGCGGATGGGAGCCGTCAGCACGGCGCTGAGGCCGAAGCCCGCCACCAGGCTCACCGCCACGGCAATGAGATACACCAGCTTGTAGGTGCCCAGATACTGCCCCCGCAGCTCATAGAGCTCGGTGACATCGTGGCGGCTTTCCAGATAGTATTCCTCCTGGTCAACGGAGAAGCGGCAGGTGACCACCACCTCATACACCGTCTCCGCCCCGTCGGACACCCGGAGGATCTCATAGTCCACATTGTCCTGGGCCTTCATGGGCTGCACCAGCCGAAGCCGGTAGTCCCGGAAGGGGGAGATGGTCAGGGTCTGCTCCAGTGTTTCCGCCGTGACCCTGGAGGAGGTGCTGGGGCGGCGCTCCACTGCCATGGTGCCGAGAACGGAGCACAATAGCTGGGTCTCCTCCGCCGCCCCGGTGATCTGGTGGTTCAGCTGGGAGCGGAACACCGAGGACACAATGGCATAGCCGCTGATGCTCACGGTGAGGGCCACGATCAGCACCACGGACAGGGCGATCTTGGCGGAAAGCTTCATCCGTCCCCCTCCAATCGGTAGCCCACCTTGTGGATGGCGCAGAGCCGGTGCTGCCAGTCCAGCTTCTTCCGCAGCCGCTGGACATGGAGGTCAACGGTGCGGGTGTCGCCCATGTAGTCCGATTCCCACACCCGCTCATAGATGGTCTCCCGGAACAGGGCCACATTCTGGTTCTGCAAAAACAGCACCAGCAAATCGAATTCTTTCCGGGTCAGGGTCACCGGCACCCCGGCCTTGGTGACCAGCATGGACTCGGTGTCCACCGTCACATCCCCCAGGGTGTAGACCGTGCTGGCTTTCCCCGCCCGGCGAAGCACCGACTCCACCCGGGCGATCAGCTCCACGATTTCAAAGGGCTTCACCAGATAGTCGTCCGCCCCCGCCCGCAGACCCTGCACCCGATCCTGGACGCTGCCCTTGGCCGTGATGAAAATCACCGGGGTGCCGGTGGGCTTGATTTGCTTCAAAAGCTCATAGCCGTCAATCCCCGGGAGCATGATGTCCAGCAGCACCAGATCGTAGCTGTGCTCCGCGATGAGATCGGCGGCGGTATTTCCGTCATAAGCCCGGGTGCAGCTGTAGCCGCTGGCAGAGAGATTCCAGTCGATCAGGTTTGCAATGGGCTTCTCGTCTTCCACAATCAGAATTTTCGTCATCTACAGTCCCCTCCATCCGAAAGGATAGAAAACCATTGTATCACATTTGCATCATTTCGGGAAGAGGGTGGAAGAAATTGTCAGAGGACATATTCCATCTGCACATCACAGGGCTCCTCCTCCGCGATGGCGGGGATGATTTCTTCCGCGTGGACGCAGCCCAGCTTCCGGTAGGCCGCCTGGGATTCCTTGGAGGAATGGGTGGAGATATAGAGCTTTTCCGCCCCGATTTTCCGGGCCTCTTCGCACAGCCGGGTGAAGAGCTGCCGCCCGATGCCCATGCCCCGGTGTTCCTCCGACACCTGAAATTCCACCACCTGGCGGTACTGCCCCCGGCTGCCCAGTATCTCCGTGCCCAGGGTGATATAGCCCACCAGGCGGCCATGGTCGAAAGCGCCGAAGTCCAGCATGTCCCCGTCCAGGTTCTCGGCAATTGTCTTCGCCATCCCCCGGCGTTTTTCCAGGCTCCAATCCTCGGTGAAGGCAATGGGCTGCAGCACCCACTGCCCGCCCACACACCGCCAGCACTCCGTCACCACCTGATGGCGGGAGAATTCATCCAGGGAATGCTCACTAAAATTATCCTTCGTCAGCTTCTCAATTGTAACCATTGGGGTAATCCCTCCTTGTTTTTTTCTCCATCATAGCACAAAGCAGGGAAAATGCCAATGCTTTCCTTTGGTTGGAATGGCACAAGCCGGAAGGCAGCGATTCCTTCCGGCTTGCACCCTTTGCTTGCACTCTGCCTATGCCACTTCCGCCGTCTGCCCCAGAGCGACCCGGTGAAGGACGATTTTGTATACATCCCAGAAGCCCAGCTTTTCAACCGCCGTCCCGGCCACCAGGGGGAGCTGGATCAGCATTTTGTCATCGGAATACACCTTGATGGTGCCCAGCTCCTGGCCCTTTGCCACCGGGGCGGGGACGGCCTGTACCAGCTCCACCTTGGCGGACAGGCTGGTTCTTTTGGCTTTGTCCACCAGGATCTCCCGGCGCTCCACCAGCTCCACAGGCACCGTGGCCTGCTTGCCCAGGTGCACCGCCACGGTGCGGCCCTCCTTCAGCCCCGGGCGCACCACGGAATAGGTGGCGTAGCCATAGTCCAGCAGGGCCTTGCAGTCGGCGGTGCGCTTCTGGGAGCTTTCGCAGCCCATCACCACCGCGATCAGCTCCATGCCCTCCCGCTTGGCGGAGGCGGAGAGGCAGTAGCCCGCCCCGGTGGTGTAGCCGGTTTTCAGCCCTGTGGCCCCGGAGTAGAAGCGGATGAGCTTGTTGGTGTTGGACAGGCCAAACGCGCCGTTTCGCACGGTGTCCATCCAGATGGTGGTGTATTTTTTGATATCCGGGTGGTTTTTCAGCAGCTCCCGGGACATGAGGGCAATGTCATAGGCGCTGGTGCGGTGGTTCTGGGCCTCCGGGCTGTCATCCAGGCCGGTGCAGTTGACGAAATGGGTGTCCGCCATGCCCAGCTCCTCCGCCCGGCGGTTCATCTGCTCCACAAAGGCCGACTCGCTGCCCGCCAGCAGCTCCGCCATGGCGCAGGCGCAGTCGTTGGCCGAGGACACGGCAATGGATTTCAGCATATCGGACACCGGCATGGTCTCCCCCACCTTCAGGTAAATCTGGCTGCCCCCCTTGGCGGCGGCTGCCTCGGAGGCGGTCACCTGGTCGGTCAGCTGGATTCGCCCGGAATCCACCGCCTCCATGATCAGCAGCATGGTCATCACCTTGGTCACGCTGGCAGGCGCCAGCCGCTCGTGGCACTCCTTTTCATACAGCACCGTGCCGGTGGCCACATCCATCAGCAGTGCGCTTTTGGCGTTCAAATCCAGGTTTACCGCCCGGGCCCTCACGGGAAGCAGCGATACCGTCAGCGTGGCCGCCAGCAGCAGACCCAGTACACGTTTCATAGTTCACCCCTCCATTCTGGTGGATTCTATGCGGCCTACACCCAAAGCATGATTGCCCGTTTTCTCCATATTTCTGCCCCCTTCGACCTTGACCCCGATGCCCCGGTCTGGTACAATGGAAACGGAAAATTGGAATTTAGCAAAGGAGGGTATGTGATATGGCAGGGAAAATGATTATGTGGGCAGTATCCTTTGGCTGTGCAATCCTGTTTTTTTGTATCGGCGTTTACGCAAGAAAACTGGAAAAACCAATGTGGTTTTGGTCTGGTTCTGAAGTTGATGCCACAAAGATAACAGATGTAAAACAATACAACAAAGAAAACGGTGTCATGTGGCAATTGTATTCATTGTGGTATTTTGCAGCAGGCATAGCAGAAATTTGGAATTCCATCCTTGCCCTGATTCTCCTTGTTTTGAGTTGCACAATAGGTATGGTTCTTTTGATTCGTTCCTATACAAAGATTTACGGAAAGTATCGTGTTCAGTAAATTCCAATTTTCTCATATCTTATATCTTATATCTCATAACTCATCAATTCTCAGGAGGTAGCACGATGCGTGGGATTCCGTCTCTC
>CAMCKD010000111.1 GCA_945875335.1 uncultured Clostridia bacterium
TGGCGGGCGGCTGGTAGCCGCCCCTACGAATGGTTCGTCGCATAAACAACAATTTATCCGTATTGATTTTCCAATAAAAGGAGTTTTCCCATGATATCAACTGCCGTTGTGATAAACGCCCTGGAATTGGGGTGTATTTATTCCCTGGTGGCCCTGGCGCTGTTTCTCAGCTTTCGGGTGCTGAACATCGCCGATATGACCACCAACGGGGCCTTCACCCTGGGCTGCGCCGTGTCCGCCACGGTGGCGCTGGCGGGGCATCCCTTTTTGGCCTTCCCCGCTGCCATGCTGGCGGGGGCGGCGGCGGGGTTCATCACTGCCCTGCTGCAAACCAAATTCCGAATTCCGTCGATTCTGGCGGGCATCATCACCGACACGGGGCTCTACACCGTGAATCTGGCGGTGATGGGCTTTTCCTCCAACGTCAGTCTGCTGAAAAAAACCACCCTGTTCACCATTCTCAAGCCCCATCTCGGGGCCTACTATCGGCTGATTCCCGCGGCCATCATCACCGTTTTGGTGGCGATTCTTCTGGTGCTGTTCCTGAAAACCCGGCTGGGTCTGTCCATCCGGGCCACCGGTGACAACCCGGACATGGTGCGGGCCAGCTCCATCAACACCTCCTTCACCATCACCGTGGGCCTGTGCATCGCCAATGCCTGCACCGCCCTGTCCGGCGCGCTGCTGGCCCAGTACCAGAAAACCGCCGACATCAACCTGGGCGGCGGCATGGTCATCATCGGCCTGGCCTCCCTGATCATCGGCGAGGCGGTGCTTCCCAAGGGCAAGCTCTGGCTGAAAGCCCTGGGGGCCATCCTGGGCTCCATCATCTATCGGTTCATCATCGCCGTGGCGCTGCGGATGGATCTGCCCAGCGAATGCCTGAAGCTGATCTCCGCCGTCATCGTGGCTCTGGCCATCGGTCTGCCCGCCATCCAGCTCAAAAAAGGAGGCAAGGCGAAATGCTGAAACTGAATCACATCTCCAAAACCTTTGCCCCCGGCACCGTGAACGAAAAGCGGGCCCTGAACGACCTGAGCCTCCACCTGGCCCCCGGGGACTTCGTCACCGTCCTGGGCTCCAACGGCGCAGGCAAATCCACCATGTTCAATGCCATTGCCGGCACCTTCCAGCCGGACAGCGGCACCGTGATTCTGGACGGGAAGGACATCACCCGCCTGCCGGACTACAAGCGGAGCAAATTTATCGGCCGCATGTTCCAGGACCCCCTGAAAGGCACCGCCCCCAACATGACCATTGAGGAAAACCTGGCCCTGGCCTACCTGCGGGCCTCCAAGGCAAGGTCGCCCTTTTCCATGGTGTCCTCCGCCGAGCGGAAGGAGTTCCGGGAAAAGCTGGCTCAGCTGGGGTTGGGTCTGGAGGACCGAATGGATACGGTGGTTGGCCTGCTCTCCGGCGGCCAGCGGCAGGCACTGACCCTGCTGATGGCCACCCTGGTCACCCCCAAGCTGCTGCTGCTGGATGAACACACCGCCGCCCTGGACCCGGCCACGGCGGAAAAGGTGCTGGCGCTGACCAAGCAAATCGTGGCAGATAACGCCATCACCTGCCTGATGATCACCCACAATGTCCAGTCCGCCCTCCAGCTGGGCAACCGCACCATCATGATGAAGGACGGACAAATCGTCATGGAGCTCTCCGGCACCCGCCGCAGCACCATCACCACCGACGAGCTGCTCAAAGCCTTCCACGACCACGGCGTGGACAACGACCGAATTCTGTTCAGCGCGGAATAACCCGCCGTAGCAAACCGAAACACGGATAAATTGTAGCTTATTGGGTTGAACGTACTGGGTATCGATGCGCACCGGCCATGCCCCCCTTGTGTAAAGGGGGGTAGGGGGGATTGGGCAGCAGGTACTGACGGTTTCAGTAAATTTCGGCGAATTCGCAGAAGGCTAATGATTCGGGTTTGTACGGATTCGCCCAACCTTTTCATTCACAATAGTGCCTGTTGCCCAATCCCTCAGTCAGCTTCGCTGACAGCTCCCTTTACACAAGGGAGCCATGGGCGCCGTAAGCGCCAGTGCTTCAAACAACAATTTGTCTGTGACGATGATCCAATGGGCACAAAACTGCCCCTTCCGAAAATGGAAGGGGCAGTTCAATTATACACCCAGCAAAATCTTCGCGAAGAAGAAATACAGCAGCAGGCTCATGGCATTGCTCATAGCAGCACCTCCAGATATTGCCTGACCAGATTGGTCAAGCCCATTTGCTTTGCGTATTGGTTCAGTCGATTCAGATTTTTCTCAGGACTGGCAGCGTACTGCCTCAGGGCGGACAGGAAGGTCTCCGTGCTCATTTTGTTCCGGCTTCGGAGAATGTCGCAGAGGGTTCGTTCTAAGTTATAGCAGGGAACCGAATTGCCGAAGGGGGTCTGGGCAGTTTCCCGCCCCAGCTCGAACAGCTCCTGCCTGACATAATAGACCTTGCATTCCGAACGGAGGGATGGGGAGGGGATTTTTTCGGAGGGCACGGTGACGCTGTACACAAAAGGGGTTCTGTCCGAAATGCCATGGAGATACAGGGCGGTTTCGTGGGAGAAAACCAGATACTCTGTCCGCAGACTGATGGACAGAAAATCATCCGGCATTCCATCCGCCAACGCATATTGCCCCATGGCAATTCTTTGAAGCTTGCCATCCCGGTAAAGCTTTGAGAGCATGGCTCTGGAAATTCCCGCCGCCTCCGCTGCCCGGGTGGAGATGATGCCGCCGCCCTGCCCGGATAGCTGCCGCAAAATCTGGTCACAATTCATAAGCGCACCACCGTTTACATTGATACAAATATTATATTCAGTATTTAGATGATTGTCAACTACATCGTCAAAATTGCCCCTTCCGAAAGTGGAAGGGGCAGTTCAATTATACACCCAGCAAAATCTTCGCGAAGAAGAAATACAGCAGCAGACTCATGGCGTCCACGATGGTGGTGATGAAGGGGGAGGCCATGACGGCGGGGTCGAAGCCCAGGCGTTTGGCGATGAGGGGCAGGGAGCAGCCTACGATTTTGGCAACCAGCACGGTGACGCACAGGGTCAGGCACACGGTGACATCCACCCAAACCGTCACGCTGTCGTTGCCCATCAGCAGCCGGTCCACCAGCATCACCTTGCCAAAGCACAGCACCGCCAGCACCAGACCGCAGAGGGCGGCGGTGCGCAGCTCCTTCCAGATGACGCTGAAAATGTCCTTGAATCTCAGCTCGTCCAGGCTCAGGGCGCGAATGACGGTGACGGAGGACTGGGAGCCGCTGTTGCCGCCGGTGTCCATCAGCATGGGGATGAACACGGTCAGGATGGGCAGGGCGCCCAGGGATTCTTCAAAGGAACTGATGATCATGCCGGTGAAGGTGGCGGACACCATCAGCAGCATCAGCCAGGGAATGCGGTGCTTGAACAGCTCGAAGGGGGAGCTGGACATGTAGCTCTTCTCCGAGGGGGTGATAGCGGCCATGATCTCCATGTCCTCGGTGGCCTCGTCCTGCATGACGTCCATGGCGTCGTCGAAGGTGACGATGCCCACCATGCGGTTTTCCTTGTCCACCACGGGCAGGGCCAGGAAATTATACTTGGAGAACATCCGGGCGACCTCTTCCTGGTCGTCCTGGGTGGTGACGGAGATCAGGTTGGTGACCATGATGTCGCTGATTTTCCGCTCATCATCGTCACACAGCAGCAAATCCTTCACCGTGACCAGACCCAACAGGGTACGGTCGGTGTCAATCACATAACAGGTGTAGATGGTTTCCTTGTCCACGCCCTGACGGCGGATGCGGAGGATGGACTCCTCCACGGTCATGGCGGGCCGCAGGGCCACATACTCCGTGGTCATGATGGAACCGGCGGAGTTTTCGGGGTAGCGGAGGATCTGGTTGATGGAGCTGCGCATTTCCGGGTCGGCCTGCTCCAGGATCCGCCGCACCACCGTGGCGGGCATTTCCTCCACCAGGTCGGCGGCGTCGTCCACATACAGCTCACTGAGCACTTCCTTCAGCTCGTTGTCGGAGAAGCCCTGGATCAGCAGCGCCTGGGTGTCGGATTCCATTTCCACAAAGGTCTCCGCTGCCAGCTCCTTGGGCAGCAGGCGGAACATGAGCGGAACCTGCTTCTCTTCCAAATCGTTGAAAATACCGGCCACGTCGCTGGGATTCATGGTGATTAAGATTTCCCGCAGGGTGGTGTACTTCTTGCTCTCCAGCATTTGCAGGAGGGTTTTTTCCACAATTTCAAAACGTTCTGCCATAATTTACCTCCTTATTTCATTCATAACAGGGGAGGCAAAATACGGGGCATCAAACCGTCGGGTCTGCCACGGAAGCAGACCGCAGGCTACTTCGGCCCGGTATATTGCCACTGCCGCCGGCGTCCATGGTATTCCCTCCTTTTTTGTTCGCAAAGATAAAACCATTTTACCCAATTTTCAAAGCGTTGTCAAATCTATTTTGCATTTTTTGCTCATCGAACACGCCACTGTAGTAGGCCGTTAAGCCTAAAATTTGCCTTTCGTAGGGCGGGGTCATGACCCCGCCGAAACGTAACGAGATGAAAGCACTTTCGTTGAACGGTACCAGGGCAAAAAACGGAGCTGGTCGGCGGGGTCATGACCCCGCCCTACGAATGGCATATATGTTAAACAACAATTTCCCGGGTGGAAATTGGCTGCGCAAAAAAGTCTTGACAAATTTAAATACACAAGTATAATTGCATACAATGATACACCCAAAAGAAAGGGGCCTTTCTCATGTTGGAAATTTCCAGCAAAACCAACCTATTGGAGAAAAATTCCTATAAATACTCCCTCCAGGACATTCCCGAGCCCAATTTGCAGCGGGATATTTACTCCTACGGCACCGTGCCCAAGGTGGCCTTCAACCATCGGCGGGTGCCCCTGAACATGCCGGAGGAAATCTGGATTACCGATACCTCCCTGCGGGATGGGCAGCAGAGCGTGGAGCCCTACACCGTTGACCAAATCGTAAACATCTACAAGCTGCTGAGCCGTCTGGGGGGACCCTACGGCATCATCCGCCAGACGGAGTTCTTTGTTTACAGTAAGAAGGATCGCCAGGCTCTGGAAAAGTGCATGGAGCTGGGGCTCCGCTTCCCGGAGATCACCAGCTGGATTCGGGCCAGCAAGGAGGACTTCAAGCTGGTGCGGGATTTGGGCATCAAGGAGACCGGCATCCTGGTGTCCTGCTCCGACTACCACATCTTCAAGAAAATGAAAATGACCCGCTCCCAGGTGCTGGATTACTACCTGGGCACCGTGAAGGATGCCTTCGACGCTGGAGTCATTCCCCGCTGCCATTTGGAGGACATCACCCGGGCGGATTTCTATGGCTTCGTGGTGCCCTTCGTCAATGAGCTCCAGGCCCTCAGCCGGGAGGCGGGCATCCCCGTGAAAATCCGGGCCTGCGACACCATGGGCTACGGCGTGCCCTACACCGAGGCCGCCCTGCCCCGCTCCGTCGCCGGTATCATCTACGGCCTGCAGCACTATTCCGACGTGCCCAGCGAATGCCTGGAATGGCACGGCCACAACGATTTCTACAAGGCCGTGACCAACGCCTCCACCGCCTGGCTCTACGGGGCCTGCGCCGTCAATTGCAGCCTGCTGGGCATCGGCGAGCGCACCGGCAACATCCCATTGGAGGCCATGGTGTTTGAGTACGCCTCCCTCCGGGGCTCCATGGACGGCATGGACCCCACGGTCATCACGGAAATCGCCGAATATTTTGAAAAGGACATCGGCTACAAAATCCCGCCCATGACCCCCTTTGCCGGGGCCAGCTTCAATTCCACCCGGGCAGGCATCCACGCCGACGGCTTGATGAAGGACGCGGAAATCTACACCATTTTCGATACCGAGAAGCTGTTGAACCGCCCTGCCACCGTGGAAATCAGCAAGACCTCCGGCGCGGCGGGCATCGCCTACTGGATCAACCAGCACTTCCGGCTGAAAGGGGACGACCAGATCGGAAAAGCCGACCCCCTGGTTGCCGCCATCAAGCAGTGGGTGGATGAAGAGTACGAAACCGGCCGGGTGACCATGATCTCCCACGGGGAAATGCTGGACAAAATCCAGGAATTCGCCCCAGGCCGGTTCCCGAAAGAATAGCCTGCAGCAGTCTGTAACACATATAAATTGTTGTTTATCGCACACGCCATTCGTAGGGGCGGCTACCAGCCGCCCGCCAGGTTGGTAAATTGAGTG
>CAMCKD010000112.1 GCA_945875335.1 uncultured Clostridia bacterium
ACGAAAGTGCTTTCGTCTCATTACGTTTCGGCGGGGTCATGACCCCGCCCTACGATGGCATCCCGACAAACAACAATTTGTTATTATTCATATCAGAAAAACACAAAAAAGTGCTGGAAACGGGCAAAATGCATCCGTTTCCAGCTGTTTTTTATACTTGGGCGGGCCGGGGGGCGGGTTTGACCTGCACGCCTTTGGGGTGGAAAAAGCGGATTTTTTCCTTCGCCAGGGAAATTTCGATGGTCTGGGCCCGGCGCAGCTCCCCGTCCAGGTTGATGGCGGTGGGCCTGTCGCAGCGGATGGTGAGCCGGTTCGTCCGGAAATGGCGGATCAGCTCCGACAGCTCCCTGTATTTTCCGGCCTTGTACTTGCCCACCACCCCGGGCACCTGGAGGCGGCTGACCTTTTTCACCACCAGCACCTCCAAAAGCCCGTCGCTGGGGTCTGCCTCCGGCACCGGGTTGAAGCCGCCGCCGTAGAACCGACCGTTGCACACGCAGACCATGGTCTGCTCCCCGTCGATTCGCTCCCCGTTCAGCTCCACGATGTAATGCTCCCCAATGCCCCGGAGCACATTCACCAGGGTGGACAGCGCATAGGCCCGAAAGCCCTGGAGCAGGGGAAAGCGCTTGTAGTTGGACACATCGGTGCCAATCCGGGCATCCAGACCCACGGAGCAGATGTTCAGGGCGTAATCACCGTTGACCTTGATCAAATCGAATTCCGATTCCCGGGCATCCAGCAGCCGATCCAGGTCAAAAAAGGCCTTGGGGTCGTCAAACATCCGCACAAAATCGTTGCCGCTGCCCCCGGAATAGACGGTGACCGCCGCGTTATGGTAACCGGCCGCGCCGTTGACCACCTCGTTCAATGTGCCGTCGCCGCCGCAGGCATAGAGCCGCACCTCCTCCCCGGCGGCCGCCGCCTCCCGGGCAATGTGGGCGCAGTCCCCCGGCCCCATGGAGACCCGGATTTCATAGTTCAAGCGCCGGGCATCACAGGCAGTCCGAATGGCCGCGGAGTATTCGGCAGTCCGATCCCGGCTCCCCGCCGCCGGGTTGATGATGAATAAGTGTTTCATAGATTTTCCTTCTTCTATTTATGGAAAAATGTTTTAGATGCTACTCTTCTATAAAGGGAATGTTGATCAATTCCTGTAATTTTCTTTGCAGGATGGTCTTATCCGGCAGCTGCAATTTATACTCCGCAACCATCATAGGAGACATGGTGCGGCTCAATGCATACTCGACTACCTCATCATCCTTGGAGGCACACAAAATCATTCCCACACTTGGATTTTCATTCTCCTTTTTCTTCTGACGATCCAACGCCTCCAGATAGAAATCCATTTTCGAAATGTATTCCGGCTTGAATTTCCCAATTTTCAGTTCAAACGCCACCAAACATTGGAGGCCTCTGTGGAAAAAGAGCAAATCGATCCGAAAATCTTCCCCGCCAACCTGCACAGGATATTCTTCATCAATAAAAGTAAAATCCTTCCCTACTTCAAGAATGAAGCTTTTCATGTTTTGGATGAGGCCTTTTCGCAAATCGGATTCTCTGAATTTCTTTGGTAAGTCCAGAAATTCAATGATATAGGAATCCAAAAATGGATTTTCTTTCAAGCCTTGTATCGGCTCTGGCAAAATTTTGTCCTTGGAAAGCATATATCTTTCATAATAGCCGCTGTTGATTTGCCGTTCCAATTCTCTGGATGAATAGGATTCCTTAATGCATAGAGTAATATAGAAATGGCGTTCTTCTACGGTTTTTGCTTTTGACATAATGAGCAGATGGTTCGTCCAGCTAATTTGTGCCAGCAGTGCTGACACAAATTCATCCCCACAATAAGTCTCATAGAACTGCTTCATTCTGTAAAGGCCGCGCCTGGTAAATCCCTTAATCCCAGGAAATGCTGACTGGATTTCTTTGACCACAGAATCAATATACGCATCTCCAAAAGCCGCACCGGCGGCTTCCCTGCATAAAAACGCACCCACATTCCAGTACATTTTTATCAGCTCTTCATTCACCTTTTTTAAGGCGTTATTTCTTGAATCTTCGATAATTTTGATGAGATTGTCTGCACATTTGATTTCATTTTCCATTTCCATATTCCCCCGAAGATTCCGCCTCACCGTTTTCCCGTATACATATAATAATCGCACTTAATCATGCCGTTATAGAGCTTCCGCTTTTTGTCCGCCCGTTTGCCGAAATAGTGCTCGAATTCCGGCTCGGAGGTGATGATGTATTTCTTCCAGCCGTCGGCGTATTTCAGGTGGCGGCCCAGTGCTGCGTAGAGCCTTTGGGCGCTCTGCTGTTCCAGCATTCTCTGGCCGTAGGGGGGATTGGAGATGAAAATCCCCTCGTTGCAGGGCAGGCTCATTTTGGTGGCGTCCCCGTCCTGGAAGGTGATCAGCCGGTCCACCCCCGCCTTTCGGGCGTTGGCCATGGCCAGAGACACGCACTTGGGGTCGTTGTCGGAGCCCAGAATGCGGTAGCTGCCCTTGAACTCCTTGTCCCGGAATTCGGAACGCACCTGCCCCCAGATTTGGGGATCCACCCAGGAAAAGGCCTCGGCGCTGAACCGGCGGTACATGCCGGGGGCCTGATTCCGGGCAATCAGCGCCGCCTCGATGGGGATGGTGCCGCTGCCGCAGAAGCCGTCCCACAGGAATTCCCGGCCCCGGTAGCGGGTCAGGGTCACCATGGCGGCGGCCAGGGTCTCCCGCAGGGGGGCATCGTTGCCGTTGGCCCGGTAGCCCCGCTTGTGAAGCCCCGGCCCGGAGGTATCCAGGAACAGCTGGGCCCGGTCATTCATCAAGGAAAACTGGAGCTGGTATTTGGCCCCGGTTTCCGGCAGCCAGCTCACGCCGTATTTTTCCCCCAGCCGCTTGGAGGCCGCCTTTTTCACGATGGCCTGGCAGTCCGGCACGCTCATAAGCTGGCTATTCAGGCAGTGGCCCTTCACGGGGAAGGCGCCGTCCTTGGGGATGAAGTCCTCCAGGTTGGCCCGGTAGACCCCCTGGAACAGCTCCTCAAAGGTCTTGGCCGGGAAATCCGCCAGCTGGATCAGCACCCGCTCCCCGGTGCGCAGGCCGATGTTGGCCTTTGCCATGGCGGTTTCGTCCCCGGAAAACAGCACCCGGCCATTTTCCACCCGGACGTTTTCCAGATTCATTCTTCTCAGCTCGTCCCCCGCCAGCCCTTCCAGGCCAAACAGACAGGGAACGCAAAATTCCATGTTTCTCATATAATCTCCTTTTCAGGCATTGGCTTTTCATGAATTGCACAAGCCACTGCAGCTCAGTATCGTTAGTGCCTGCGTGGTGTTACTTTCTTGTCGCCGAACAAGAAAGTAACCAAAGAAGTCGGCTTAGGGGGAGGCGCTGAATGTCTCACTCCCGAAGCCAAAGCCGCCCTCCCCCTAAGAACCCTCTCCCGGCGCGCTTCTTTCGGGGTGCGCAGCTTACTTTCGGCTGGCTTTTGCCTCATTTATCTTATATCTCATATCTCATATCTTATATCTAAATAAAAACTTTTAAGTGTTACAGAGTAATACAGTGGCGTGTCCGAAATTATGGGATGATTTTGCTCTTTTTCAGGTAGCGCTCCTCCTCGGAGAAGACGCAGCCGCAGTATTTTTGAATGTAGAAGCCCAGCTCCCGGGCTCGTTCCTGACCGGCGCGGAAATAGGGTCGAAAATCCCGGTACAGGAATTCCACTCCATACTCCGCAGCCGCCCGCTCCGCCACCTGGCGCATCAGCTCGTGATTCTGGTAGGGGCTGATGAAGAGGGACGAGGTGAAGCTGTCGAAGCCCCCCTCCTTGGCCTGCCTTGCAGCTTCATAGAGGCGGAACTCATAGCATTTGACGCAGCGGTGCTCGATGTCCTCCGCCACCGCCCGGACGAAGGGGCGCAGGCCGTAGTCGTTGCGCTCAATGAGAGGCAGCTCAATGGTCTGGGCGTATTCCCGCAGACAATTCCGACGGGCCCGATACTCGGTAAAGGGGTGGATGTTGGGGTTGTACCAAAACCCGGTTACATCATAATGGTCAGTGCGCAAAACGTCAATACATTGATTGGCGCAGGGTGCGCAGCAAATGTGAAGCAGTGTGTTCATTTTCTTACCCTCGCTTGAATCTTTTTCGTCCTTGCCCCCCTCGCTGAGGGGGGTAGGGGGGAGCCAGGTTCCGCCGCCGGAGTTACAGGATGGTGCCCACAACGCCGTCCTTGAATACTTCCCGGATGGTGACCTGTCGGATTTCGTTGTGGAGGTTCTCTCCCTGGGCATACACCTTGATATAATTGGGGGTGTGGCCGGTGAAATAATCCCCCTCCCTGTCCTCAAACAGGACGGTTTGGGTGGTGCCAATGAGGCTTTCCCGGTATTCCCGGCTCATCTGCTCCGCCACGGCGATGGCCCTGCGGCTGCGTTCTTCCTTGACGGCGTTGGGAAGCTGGCCGGGCATGTCCGCGGCGGGGGTGCCGGGGCGGCGGGAATAGGGGAAGATGTGCATATCCGCAAAGCCGCATTTTCGGATGAAATCCAGGCTCTGCCGGAATTCCTCCTCCGTCTCCCCGGGGAAGGCCACGATCATATCCGTGGTGATGGCGCAGCCGGGGAAAAATTCCCGCAGCAGGCAGATGCTTTCATAATAGCGGGCGGTGTCGTATTTCCGCTTCATCCTTTCCAGCACGGCATCACAGCCGGACTGCATGCTCAGATGGAAATGGGGACAGAGGTTGGGGTACTTCACCAGCTCCCGGCAAAATTCTTCCGTGATGATCCGGGGCTCCAGGCTGCCCAAGCGAATGCGCAGCTCCGGCACCGCCTGGCAGATGGCCGAAATAAGCTGCCACAATGGGGGCTTTCCGGGCAGGTCCTTTCCCCAGCCCGCGATCTCGATGCCGGTGATGACGATCTCCCGGTAGCCACGAGCCGCCAGTTCCTTGGCCTGTTCCACCGCCAGCTCCAGGGGGGCGGAGCGGATGGGGCCCCGGGTATAGGGGATGATGCAGTAGGTGCAGAAATTGGTGCAGCCGTCCTGCACCTTCAGCATGGCCCGGGTGCGCTCCTCCAGGCCGCCGGCGGGGAGCACCTCGAATTCCCGGCGGCGGAGGGCATTATCCAGGGTTTCGTGGTACTGCCGCTGGGCTGCCGCCTGCAGCAGATCGGAGAGGAATTGCTGCCGATTTCCGCTGCCGCCAATCACATCCACCCCCAGCTGCTTCACCTCTTCGGCGGCGTGCTGGGTGTAGCAGCCGCAGACGGCGACGATGGCCTCCGGGTTCTTCCTTCGGCACCGGCGGATGACGGCCCGGTTCTTTTTGTCGGCCACGGCGGTGACGGAGCAGGTGTTCACCACATAGCAGTCGCAGCTTTCCTCAAAGGAGCCGATGGTGTGTCCCCGCTCCAAAAGCAGCCGCTCCATGGCCTGGGTTTCATATTGGTTGGTTTTGCAGCCGAGTGTATAAAATGCAATTTTCATGTTTGTTATAACCGCCAATTTCAATGTGGAATTCTTGTCAGAATCGTCCAAAGCGACAATTGCCTTTTTCACAATATTTGTTATAATATCGTCAATGGGGAATTTCGCAATTCTCACCCATTATACACGAAACAGAAAGGTTTGTACAGCGCCAGATGGAAAATGCCAAAGAATTTATGATACATCTTGGCTCTGTCCGGGATGTGGAGGATTTTGTAAGAATATCCACCGCCCAGCCCTATCCGGTGACCCTGGACGATGGCCAACACCGGGTGAATGGCAAGAGCTTCATGGAGATGTTCTGCCTGGTGCTCACCCGCCCCCTGCGGGTCAGCCTTCAGTGCAGCGACGCCCAATTCCATGATTTCCTGTCCCAAACCACCCACTTTCAACTCAACTAACCCAGGGAGCCCTTCCCTGGGTATTTTTTATGCTCATCGGTTTCACCTAGCAAAGAAGTAAATTGTTGTTTCATGCACCAGCCCTTGCCTCTCCCCCTGGGAGAGGTGCCCCAGTGCGCACACTGGGGCGGAGAGGGTGTCGTCCCAGATATACGGTATCGGGCTGTAAGTTTCTGAGCGCATGCCCTCCCTTACTTGTAAGGGAGGGGTAGGGGA
>CAMCKD010000113.1 GCA_945875335.1 uncultured Clostridia bacterium
TTGTGATTTTCAGCTTGTACTGCGCGGGCGGCTGGTAGCCGCCCCTACGAATGGCTGGTGGGATAAGGAATCATATTGCTGAGCTGTGCCGATGGCTGTGTTTGTGTGAAGGAAGGCACTTCACCCGGCCACTGCGGGGGAGACTACTCTCCTGCCGGGAAAAATGGGGGAGAGTATCCTCCCCTGCAGTGGAAAAGCGGAATCATTTCTCAATTCGCACACACAATAATGGGAGAATTGAAGGATACGGAACAAATCTAAGACGAAAAAGGTGAGACTGTGGCGAAATATATATTGCAAAGAATTCTAAAGGGCCTGCTGTCTGCAATCTGCGTCGTGGTGCTGATCATGGTGCTGGTTTATTCTCTGATGGATCGCACCATTATCTTTGCCGGCGACCCCAACTATTCCAAGATGCAGAGCAACGCCCGAATCCTCTATGAGCAGAGCCGTTATCAGGCCTTTGGCTATGTGGATTACACTACCTACTCCGACTATATCAAGGCTCTGCTGGCCGCCGGAGACATCGATGATGCCACCCGGGCCGAGGCGCTGAAAATCGGCAACACGGCGGACAAGGCTTCTGAGACCGCGGCAGCCTATATCGAAAAATTCACCCAGGAATATGAAGCCCAGGGCTATTCCATTACCCGGCTGGATGCGGACAAAAAGACCAACGGCAAAATCAAGGACGGTGGTCAGCCCGCCATCTATGCCACCAGAGACCGGCCCCTTGCCAAGCGTGTGGTATCCTATTTTACCAACCTCTTCTTCTTTGATAACATCCACTATGTTCCCGAAACCACGGACATCGGGGCCCGTGGACTGACCTTCACCCTCCATGACCCGGTGTACGGCGGCGAGAAGTTCTCCCCGGCCATCATCGGCAACGGAACCCTGCACAAGTATCTTTTCTATATCGACAATAATTTCCCCTTTGTTCATCAGAATTTCCTGACGATCAACCTGGGCGAATCCTATACAGTCAATCGGGGCGTGGATGTGTTCACCACCATGACCGCCTCCCAGGGCGCCTATGTACTCAGCCCCGTCACCTTCCCCACCGGCCTTTCCGAGGACAGCGCCGATGACCTGCACACCGCCACCTATGTGGCAGGTTCCCGTGACCAGAGCAGCATGTACACCGACCGCTTTGTGGACGACTACACCAACACCATCACCCACAAGGCCAATATGTCCAAAATTGGCTTCTCCTTCGTCATTGGCGTGATTGCAACCATTTTGTCCTATGTGATTGGCCTGCCCCTGGGTCTTGCCATGGCCCGGTATAAGGATGGCTGGCTGGACAAGATCGGCACCTTCTATATCATGTTCATCATCGCGGTGCCCAGCCTTGCCTATATCTTCCTGTTCAAGGCCATCGGCGGCAGCGTCTTCAAGCTGCCCACCCTCTTTGACATGGACTCCGGCAGCAAGCTCATGTTCCTGCTGCCCATCATCTCCCTGGCGCTGCCCAGCGTGGCAAACCTCATGAAGTGGATGCGCCGGTATATGATCGACCAGATGAACAGCGACTATGTCAAGTTCGCCCGCAGCGGCGGCCTGAGTGAGAACGAGATTTTCACCAAGCACATCTGGAAGAACGCCGCCATCCCCCTGGTGCACGGCATCCCCGGCAGCCTGCTGTTTGCCATGACCGGTGCCATCATCACGGAGCGTGTCTATTCCGTCCCCGGTGCCGGTAATCTGCTGACCCAGGCAATCAATAAGTATGACAACGGTGTGATCGTGGGCGTGACCCTGTTCTACGCCATCCTCACCGTGGCCTCCAACATCCTGGGCGACGTGCTGATCTCCACCGTTGACCCCAGAATTACCTTTACTTCCAAAGGCAGGTGAGCAGAATGAACGAAGAATTTTTCAAAACCTGTGAGCTCAGCGAGAAAGAGCTGTTCTCCCCTGTTCAGCACAGCGACACGGAGTCTGAAAAGATCGCCGCACCCCGGTATTCCTACTGGAAATCCGTGTTTCGCGTGTTTTTCCGCAAGAAAATCAACATCATTGCCCTCTGCCTGCTGCTGTTCGTCATTCTCTTCGCTTATATCTACCCCGCTGTGACCACCTATGACCCCTACGCCAACCTGCTGGACCCCAACTCCAAGCATCTGTCCCCGGCCCAGGCCATGGAGTATTTTGGCAGTGAACTGCGCTGGGTTCTGGGCGCCGGTGCCTCTGGCGAATCCACCTTTGACGCTGTGTGGAACGGCGCTGGCATCTCCATTTCCCTGGCCTTCATCTGCGCTGCCATCAACATGACCGTGGGCGTGATGCTGGGCGCGGTGTGGGGCTTCTCCAAAAAGGTGGACATGGTGATGATGGAGGTTTACACCGTCATCGGCAACGTGCCCATGATCCTGATCATCTCCGTATTGTCCATGCTCTTCTCTCCCACCTTCTGGACCATGGTCTTTGCCCTGACCGTGGTGGGCTGGCTGAGCATCGCCTACTTCATCCGTACCCAGGTGCTGATCATCCGGGACAGAGAGTACAATCTGGCCTCCCGCTGCCTGGGCACCTCCATTTTCCGCATCGCCACCAAGAACATCCTGCCCTTCATGACCTCTATCATCGTGACCCTGCTGGCAACCGAGCTGCCCAGCTACATCTCCTATGAGGTGTTCCTGAGCTATATCGGCATGGGCATGAGCGAGATGTCCCTGGGCCGGCTGATCTATGCCGCCGAGGCCGCCATGGTGACCCCCGGCTGGCAGATGGAATTCTGGAGCCCCGTTGCCATTGCCTCCATCATCACCGTGGTGCTGTATGTGGTGGGCCAGAACCTGGGCGACGCATCCGACCCCAGAACCCATATGTAAGGAGGACGGAACATGCAAGAGAAAAAAGTGCTGCTGTCCGTCAAGGATCTGGTGGTAAAGTTCAATGTCCGGGGCCGCTCCCTGACGGCCATCCGGGGCATCAGCCTGGATATCTATGAAAATGAATCCATCGCCATCGTGGGCGAGTCCGGCTCCGGCAAGAGCGTGTTCACCAAGACCTTTGCCAACATGCTGGATTCCAACGGCTATGTGGATTCCGGCAAGATCATCTTCTCCGATGAATCCCTGGCGGATTTCACCGTGAAGCTGGGGGACGCCCAGAACCGGAAGATCCGCTCCATCGCCGCCCGGCTGGATGAATATGCCAAGCTGGAAAACGGCGCGGAAATCTACAAGCAGATGAAGTGCCTGGAATCCGAGGCCAAGAGCAGGTTCGCCCTCTCCGATCAGGAGGAGGAGGCTCTTGAAAAGCAGCTGGCAGAGCTGAAATTCCAGCGGGCTGAGACCTTCAACCTGAAGCAGACCATCGACTCCAGGCTGGAGCGGGAGAGATACCGCGAGACGGCTGCCAAGCTTTCCGAGCTGGATCGGCAGATCGCGGAGGAAAAGAAAAAGGCGAAGCAGCTGGTTCGGGCCCGCTCCGCCCAGGCAAAGCGGGATACCGCCTATCAGCAGGAGCATGAAAAGAAAATGGCCCAGCTGAAGGCCAAATACGATTCCCTCTGCGCCGCCCCCATCACCGCTGAGCAGAAGCAGCGGAATCTGGAGCTGGCCAAGGAGGTCTACCTGTCCTCCGCACGGTATGACATTGTCACCCGGCAGAAAATCCTGACCAAGCTCATGTCCTGCCTGAAGGAGGCCATGCGCCAGGGCCTGGACCTGAACGACGACACCGTGCGCAACGATGTGTTCGCCCCCGCCATCTTCCGGGTGAAGCTGCTGGACGAGACTGCCGAAAAGCTTCATGGCAAGTGCATCTTCGACCTGGCCAATGTGAAGTATGCTAAGGACTTGTCCCAGGTTCGTGGTAAGCGGATCGCCACCGTGTTCCAGGACCCCATGACCTCCCTGAACCCCATCATCACCATCGGCGAGCAGATCACCTCCATCATCCTCAAGCACCAGGATTGCTCCGAAACCGAAGCCAGGATTCGGGCCATTGAGCTGATGAAGAAGGTGGGCATCCCCAACGCCGAGAATCGGTTCGATGATTACCCCTTCCAGTATTCCGGCGGCATGCGGCAGAGAATCGTCATCGCTATCGCCCTGTCCTGCCAGCCCAAAATCCTCATCTGCGACGAGCCCACCACCGCTCTGGACGTGACCATCCAGGCCCAGATTTTGAAGCTCATCAAGGATTTGCAGAAGGAATTCGGCTACACCATCGTGTTCATCACCCACGATCTGGGCGTGGTTGCCAACATCGCCGACCGGGTGGCCGTGCTGTACGCCGGTCAGATCGTGGAGCTGGGCACCGTGGAGGATGTGTTCTACGACCCCCGGCACCCCTACACCTGGGCAATGCTCTCCTCCTTGCCCCAGCTTGCCCAGCGGAATACCACCCTGTATTCCATCACCGGCACGCCCCCGTCCCTGTATAACACCATCGTGGGCGACCCCTTTGCCCCCCGGAATCCCTACTGCCTGAAAATCGATACCCTGCTGGATCCCCCCATGTTCCAGATTTCCGACACCCATTTCGCCAAGACCTGGCTGCTGGACCCCAGAGCCCCCAAGGTCGAAAAGCCCCAGGCCATCCAGAACCTCCATGAGAAGCTTCTGGAAGCCTTCAATATCTGATAAGGAGGTTATGCGTCGTGAGTAATGCACAAGAGGCAACTGCCAAACATTTCCCGGAGCATGGCCCCATCGACCCCCAGACCGGCAAAGAGGTGCTGGTGTCCCTTAGGAATGTGGACATCACCTTCGGCAAGGGGGACAAAGCCTTCAAGGCCGTGAAGAACGCCTCCTTCGACATCTACAAGGGGGAGACCTTCTCCCTGATTGGCGAGTCCGGCTCCGGCAAAACCACCATCGGCCGGGCCGTCATCCGGGTGAACCCCTGCTCCGCCGGTGAGATCCTGTACAAGGGTGTCCGCATTTCCGGCAAAATTCCCCACAGCCTGGATCGGGAGGTCATCCGCAACATCCAGATGGTGTTCCAGGACCCCGCCGCCTCTTTGAACGAGCGGGCCACTGTGGACTATATCATCTCCGAGGGCCTTTATAATTTCCACCTGTACAAGGACGAAGCCGACCGGGTGGCCAAGGTGGACAACATCATCAAGGAAGTGGGTCTGCTTCCCGAGCATTTGACCCGGTATCCCCATGAGTTCTCCGGCGGCCAGCGGCAGCGCATCGGCCTGGCAAGAGCTATGGTCATGGAGCCGGAGCTGGTGGTGGCCGACGAGCCCATCTCTGCTCTGGACGTGTCCATCCGGGCCCAGGTGCTGAACCTGCTGAAAAAGTTCCAGAAGGAGCAGGGCACCACCTATCTCTTCATCGCCCATGACCTGTCCATCGTCCGCTTCATCTCCGACCGCATCGGCATCATCTACAAGGGCGAGATCGTGGAGGTGGCGGAGGCGGAGGAGCTCTTCGACTTCCCCATGCACCCCTATACCCGCAGCCTGATTTCCGCCATCCCCATCCCCGACCCTGTTTTGGAAAAGAACAAGGAGCTGTTCACCTACGACCCCAGCGTCCATGACTATTCCCAGGACAAGCCGGAAATGGTGGACATCGGCCACAACCACTTCGTCTTTGGCAACAAAGCGGAGATCGAGCACTACAAGCAGATGCGGGCCCAGGGCAAGAAGCTGAAATCCATCACCATCCTCACCCCCGAGGAAAAGGCCAAGCGGGAGGCGGAAAAGCCCCAGCAGTCCGGCCGTCAGGAGATCATTCTTGACCACCCCGTCCATGATACCGGCAGCTTCTGGTATCAGTTCCTGGCGTTCCTGCTGCCCATTCTGGCGCTGCTGGTGGGCCAGGTGTTCAAGCACAAGAACTATCTGCGCAATTTCCGCGCCCTGAAAAAGGGAGCCATCGCCGGCCTGATTTTCCGGCTGGTGCTGATCGTTCTATTTGTGCTGCTCATTATCCTCGCCATCATTTAACAAAACGCCCCCTCGTTTTGAGGGGGCGTTTGGATAATGAGGCAGTATGAGCAATAGAATTGCGCTGATAAATTGTTGTTTAACATACATGCCATTCGTAGGGGCGGCTACCAGCCGCCCGCCAGGTTGGTAAATTGAGTGTTTG
>CAMCKD010000114.1 GCA_945875335.1 uncultured Clostridia bacterium
TTGTCCCCCACTGAAAGGCAGGTTCTTCACGCGTTACTCACCCGTTCGCCACTAAAGTTAAAACCGAAGCTCTAACTTCCGTTCGACTTGCATGTGTTAGGCACGCCGCCAGCGTTCGTCCTGAGCCAGGATCAAACTCTCAAAAAATGGTATCTTAAACCCTTACAGGCCTAAAATCAATTTTTTGAATAATCTGCTTCTAGCATTATTACTCAAGAATTTTCGTTGGCTGTTTTTTCGCTTACGCTTAAACAATCCATTTATTGTCCAAGGTGTCTAGTTTGTCTTTTCGTTATTCAATTTACAAGGTACAGAGTCGTTCCAAAGAATCGGAACTTGCTGTATTCTAGCACAGGCTACTTACTTTGTCAAGAGCTTTTTTAAGTTTTCTTTAACTTTCTGTATCCTCGCCAGCCGCTCTCGCGGACAGCTTCGATATATTACCACTCCCTTCCCTTTTTGTCAAGCACTTTTTTCCTGTTTCATCAAAAATTCCACAGGCAGAATATTCTACTATATTATAAAAGCAGCCGGCACTCAAAAGCACCGGCTGCTATCAATCAGGGCGCTGACAGTCCCCTTGGCGGAGAGAGTGGGATTCGAACCCACGGTGCGTTGCCGCATCACCAGTTTTCAAGACTGGCTCCTTAAACCGCTCGGACATCTCTCCATGCCTGTAGAATATATCATTTCTCCAGGCCAAAGTCAAGGCTTCGGCGGAAAAATCAGTTGCAATGCGCTTTGTTATCCTGTATAGTATTGGCAGGGGGGATCATCGTGGAAATTAGAAAGCTCTCAGAGAACGGGCTGCCCAGTAACCAAGCATTGGCCCTGCTGGAAATCGCCCAGGGCATTGCTCTGATACGGCCGGACTGGGAAAAGCTAAGGCGGACACTATTTCAATATGACGTGAATGGGTTTTTCGATGATCAAACGCTGATTGGCTATGCAAAGGTCAACAGCCACAGCGCATATTTTGGCGGAAGCGTTCAGATTATGGAGCTGAGATACGACTGGCAGCATAATCAAGAGCGGTTCATCGCAGAAATGATCGTATCCCTGGCGCGTTCCTACCGGCAAATGTCCAATCTGCTGGTGATGGATGTTGATGCCCAGCGGGATTTCAACGTCGATTTATATCAAAAGCTGGGCTTTACCCGATCCGTTATGCCCAGCCCTCTGGGTAAAAACCGAGTGGTGCTCCTGGCAAACATGGAATCCCTTTTGAATTGCGGAATTCATGCTTGACAATTATCCAGGGATATGCTAGAATACTTTGGCAAACAAGTGAAGACTTCTTTTGATTCGGAGTGATACCCAAGAGGCCGAAGGGGCTCCCCTGCTAAGGGAGTAGGCGTCTAAAAAGCGCGCGAGGGTTCAAATCCCTCTCACTCCGCCAAGAGCACCCGGAAAACGCAGCGTTTTCCGGGTGTTTTCTTTACATGTTGTATATCTGTTCTGCTGGCGCTGCATTCCTTCTCCTTCGTCAAATCACCAAAACGGGAGTACTGTGCTTTCCATCATTCATCCAATATTCACAAAAATCAAAATACTTGCATAAAATATTGACATTTATGCGGAATCGTGTATAATTATCGCATATTTATTCATTGTCATTTTTCTCCAGGGGGAATCGGATATGACCAGGGTATTCATTGACGGCAGCGCCGGAACCACCGGGCTGCGGATTCGGGAGCGACTGGCGGCCCGGCAGGATTTGCAGCTGCTCACCATCCCGGAGCAGCTTCGAAAGGACGACGGGGCCCGGCGGGAGTTTCTGAACCGGGCAGATGTTGCCTTCCTCTGTCTGCCGGATGCCGCTGCTGTCGAGGCGGCGGAGATGGTACAAAACCCCAACACCGTGGTCATCGACACCTCCACCGCCCACCGCACAAATGACACCTGGGTCTATGGCTTCCCGGAGCTCTCGGGCCTGCGGGAGAAGCTCCAACTCACCAAACGAATCGCCAACCCCGGCTGCCACGCCAGCGGCTTCATTGCTTTGGTGGCTCCTTTGGTGGAGGGGGGCATCCTCCCGAAAACAGCCCAACTCAGCTGCTTCTCTCTCACCGGCTATTCCGGCGGAGGCAAGAAGATGATTGGGGACTACGAGGCTCAGGGTGATGCCCTGGCCGCCCCCCGGATGTACGGCTTAGGTCAAAATCACAAGCATCTGCCGGAGATGCGCAAGCTCTGCGGTCTGGAAAAGACCCCCAGCTTCTGCCCCATCGTCAGCTCCTACTATTCCGGCATGGAAGTGGTGGTGAGCCTCTTCGCCTCGGACATCCAGGGGAGCCTGGCAGATATCCAAGTCCTCTACCGAAGCTATTACCCCGGCCCCATCGTCCGATACAAAGAGGGCGGAGACGAAAACGGCTTCCTCTCCGCCGCCAGCCGGGCAGGGTTTGACGATATGGAAATCAGTGTATTTGGGAATCAGGATCGAATCACCCTGGTGTCCCGGTTCGATAATTTAGGCAAGGGTGCCTCCGGCGCAGCCATCCAGAACATGAATCTGGTGCTGGGACTGGCGGAGGACGCGGGACTGCATTTGGAGGAAACAACATGAAATTGATAGAAGGCGGAGTCTGTGCCGCAAAGGGCTTTACCGCCAACAGCATCCACTGCGGCATTCGGAAAAACCGTTCCAAGCGGGATCTGGCCCTGATTTACAGCGAGAAGACAGCATCCGCTGCTGCCGTTTACACCACCAACCTGGTCAAGGGCGCACCGCTGCTGGTGACCAAGCAGCATCTTCAAAACGGCACCGCCCAGGCCATCATCTGCAACAGCGGCAACGCCAACACCTGCAACGCAAACGGCATCGAGATTGCCCAGCAAATGAGCTCTCTATTGGGGGACGCCCTGCACATCAGCCCCGAGGACGTGGTGGTGGCCTCCACCGGCGTCATCGGCCAGCCCATGGAAATTGCCCCCATCGCCGCCGGAATCCCCTCGCTGATTGCAGGTCTGACCGACGATGGCAGCGATCGGGCCGCCGAGGGCATTATGACCACCGACACGGTGAAAAAGGAAGTGGCGGTGGAGTTCACCCTGGGCGGCAAAACCTGCCGCATCGGCGGTATCGCCAAGGGCAGCGGCATGATTCACCCCAACATGGCCACCATGCTGGTTTTCATCACCACGGACGCTGCCATCTCCCCCGTCCTGCTGCAAAAGGCACTGAGCAGCGACATCGCGGACACCTTTAATATGGTCAGCGTGGACGGGGACACCTCCACCAACGACATGGTGACGGTGCTGGCCAACGGCATGGCGGGCAACCAGGAAATCACCCAGGAGAATGAGGACTTCGCCATCTTCATGAAGGCGCTGAACACCGTCACCGTCCACCTGTGCCGCTGCATCGCGGGAGACGGTGAGGGAGCCACCAAGCTGCTGGAATGCAAGGCCACCGGCGCCGCCGATATGGCCACCGCCAAAACCGTGGCAAAAAGCGTGATCTGCTCCAGCCTTCTCAAGGCGGCCATGTTTGGTGCCGATGCCAACTGGGGCCGGGTGCTCTGCGCCATCGGCTACAGCGGGGCGGCGGTGGATGTGGACAAAATCGACGTTGCCTTCCAGAGCAAGGCAGGCACCATCCCGGTGTGCAAAAACGGCGCGGGTCTGGATTTCTCCGAGGAAAAGGCCAAGGAGATCCTTCTGGAAAAGGAAATCGAAATCCTGGTGGAGCTGAACAGCGGCGAGGCCGCCGCTACCGCCTGGGGCTGCGATTTGACGTATGAATATGTGAAAATCAACGGAGACTATCGGACATAAAAAGAGGCGGAACACCATGGAACAAGAATTATCCAATTCCCGGCGGGCGGAGGTGCTGACCGAGGCCCTGCCCTACATCCGGCGCTACAACGGCAAAACCGTGGTCATCAAATACGGCGGCAACGCCATGGTCAACTACCAGCTCAAGGAGCAGGTGATGGAGGACATTGTGTTACTGTGGCTCATCGGTGTCCGGGTGGTGCTGGTTCACGGCGGCGGGCCGGAAATCAACGAGCTGATGAACCGGCTGGGCAAAAAGGCCGTGTTCGTGGACGGCCTGCGGGTCACGGACAAGGAGACCGTGGACATTGTCCAGATGGTGCTGGCGGGCAAGGTGAACAAGACCCTGGTAAACCTGCTGGAAACCAAGGGCGGCAAGGCGGTAGGCCTTTCCGGCATGGACGGGCGGCTGATTGAATGCACCCAGAAGGACGAGCGGCTGGGCTATGTGGGGGAAATCGTGAACATCAACATCCAGCCCGTGGAGGATCTGCTGGCGGGAGGCTACATCCCCGTAATCTCCACCCTGGGCTGTGACCGGGCAGGAAACACCTACAACATCAACGGCGACACTGCCGCGGCCCACATTGCGGGAGCCTTGAACGCCGAGCGGCTGATTCTGATGACGGACATTGCCGGACTCCTGCAGGACAAGGACGACCCCACCACCCTGATTCCCTCCCTCACCGTGAGCCAGGCCCGGCTGCTGCAAAGCCAGGGCATCATCTCCGGGGGCATGATTCCCAAGGTGGAGTGCTGCATCGATGCCATCCAGGCGGGGGTGAAGCATGTGGTCATGATGGACGGACGGGTGCCCCACTCCATTCTCATGGAGCTGTTAACCGACGAAGGCGCGGGCACCATGGTCACAGAAGGGTAGGAAGACATATGAGCATTCAAAGCATTGACAAGGAATTTATCGCCGGCACCTACAACCGCTTCCCCGTGGAGATCGTCTCCGGCAAGGGGAGCCTGGTGTATGACGAAACCGGCAAGGAATACATCGACATGGGCTCCGGCATTGGGGTCACCAGCTTCGGCATTGCGGACGACGCCTGGCAGCAGGCCATCATCCGCCAGATTGGCCAGGTGCAGCACATGTCCAATCTGTACTACACCCAGCCCTGCGCCCTGCTGGCAGAGCAGCTGTGCAAAAAAACCGGGATGAAGAAGGTGTTCTTCTCCAACTCCGGGGCGGAGGCCAACGAGTGCGCCATCAAGGTGGCGAGAAAATATGCCGCCGACAAATACGGCCCCCAGCGGCACATCATCGTCACCCTGAAAAACAGCTTCCATGGCCGAACCCTCACCACCCTTTCCGCCACCGGACAGGAGCATTACCACGAGCTCTTCCAGCCCCTGACCCCCGGCTTTGTCAGCGTGGAGGCGGGAGATTTGGAGACCCTGCAATACATGGCCACCCAGGGCAAGGTCGCAGGGGTGCTGATGGAGTGCATCCAAGGCGAGGGCGGCGTGCTGCCGGTGAGCCGCGAATTTGCCCAGGGCCTGGCAGAGCTTTGCCAGAGGGAGGACATTCTTTTGATGGTGGACGAGGTGCAGACCGGCAACGGGCGCACCGGCCAGCTTTATTCCTATATGCACTATGGCCTGACCCCGGATGTGGTGTCCACCGCCAAGGGTCTTGCCGGAGGGCTGCCCCTGGGTGCCACGCTGCTGAGCCAGAAGGTGGAAAAGGTTCTGGGCTTCGGCGACCACGGCTCCACCTTTGGAGGCAACCCTGTCAGCTGCGCCGCCGCCTTGAGCATTCTGGAGCGGCTGGACGATGACCTGCTGGCGGAAGTCCGGGCCAAGGGCGCATGGCTGAAAGAGGCTTTTGAAGGGGCAGCGGGCATCCAGGCCGTCACCGGAATGGGACTGATGCTGGGCCTGAAGACCGTGAAGCCCGCTTCCCAGGTGGTAAAGCAGTGCATGGAACAGGGTGTCCTCTGCCTCACCGCCAAGGACAAGCTGCGGCTCCTCCCCGCCCTGAACATCCCCTGGGACACCCTAAAAAAAGCCGCCGCCATCATATTGGATGCCTGCGCGGAAGGCTGATTCAAATTGTTGTTTGCAGAGTACCCTTGGCTCCCCCTCTGGGGGAGCTGCCCCAG
>CAMCKD010000115.1 GCA_945875335.1 uncultured Clostridia bacterium
CCCGAAGCCAAAGCCGCCCTCCCCCTAAGAACCCTCTCCCGGCGCGCTTCTTTCGAGGTGCTTTCGTCATTTCGGTTTAGATTTTCCTGATTATCTTATATCTTATATCTAATATCTTATATCTTTTCAACACACCCATAAGGGGGACCTACCATGGCAGGAACCATCAACGATCTTTACTTAAAATATGTAAATAAGGTTGGTAAAACCCTTGAAAATGACAGGTACTTCCAGTATCTGTTCGAGATGGTTCAGGCCGGCTCCACCACGCTCAAGCAGACCCATCAGGTGCTGCACAAGGTGGTGGACGAGAAGTGGCTCAGCGTCATTGAGGAAAGCCTGGAACCCCTGAATCGCATCACCGACCACCCTCGCCGGTTCGTCACCACCAGCGAGGAAGTCGTTCCTGTGGAGCTGGCCAAGAAGATCACCGCCGACAGCGTCCGCCACCTGAGCATGAACACCCAGTTCATCGCCAGCAACGAAAACGGGGAGATCCACCCCACCCGCATCCTCAACGTCACCACCGAGGAAACCTACAACCTGTACGAAAACCGGTTTATCTACCACCTGATCCAGCGGCTGGTCACCTTTATCGATAAGCGGACGGACGTGATCTTCTGGTCCACCGGCGATGAGACCCGCAACTGCCTTTCCATGCAGACCAGCGTGGATGATGCCTATGAGCAGATCGAGTACAAGCTGGAAATGACGGTGAAAAACACCCAGAGCTTCGCCGAAAACGACAGCGAGAACATGCACGTCTTTATGCGCATCGACCGGGTGCGCCGCATGGTCATGGCGCTGCGCAACAGCTCCTTCTGCGATTTGATGCAGGGCTGCTCCAAGGTCACCAGTCCCATCCAGCGAACCAATACCATCATGAAGGACCCGGACTACCGCGCTTGCTTCAAGCTGTGGCAGTTTCTGGAAAGCTACGAAGAGGTGGGCTATTCCATCGATGCCCAGGACAGCGCCCTGGAGTTCGACGAGGAATACATGATCCAGCTCTATTCCAACCTGATTACCAACTACACTGTTTTCAAAAGCCTATTGGAGGCCGACCCCCGGAAGCTGGACGAAATCCCCCCAAAGCGCCGGAAGGTCATCAAGCCCAAATTCGTCAAGAAAATCGAAGAACAGATCGTGGACGACTACGACATCCCCGAGGTGGAAATCCGCAAGGTCATCGTCGAGGGCGTGACCCAGGGCCAGCTGGACGCGGAAGCAAAACTGGCCGAGGAAACCGCCCTCCGGGAAGCCGCAGAGGCCGCCAGAGAGGACGCCGAGCATGCCCTCCAGGAATACCGCTGGCAGGCGGATTTCCAGATGGGTGAGGCCATGCGCCAGGCCGAGGAGCAGCTGAACCGGGTCAAGGAGGATGCCCAGGCCAACCTGGAGCATGAGCAGGCCATGGCAAAAGAGGCCTTGGAGCAGCAGAAAGCCCAGGCCCAGCAGGCTCTGGATCAGCAGCAGGCCCAGGCCCAGGAAGCGCTCGAACAGCAAAGAGCCGAAGCGGAAGCCCAGCAGCAGCGCCTGCAGGGGCAGCTCCAGGAGGCCGCCCAGCGGGAGCAGATTATGAATGCCCAGCTGGATGCCCAAAAGCAATCCGCCCAGCAGGCCATGGAGCTGGCCAGCGCTACCTTCGCCAGACGGGAGTCCGCCATCAACGCCCGGATGGAGGCCATCAAAAGGGATGCCCAGCAGGCTTTGAATCAGGCCAACACCCTGGCGGCTCAGCGGGAGGAAGCCCTCAAGACCCAGTATGAAACCGCCCAGGCAGAGGCAGCGAAGGCCTTGGAGCAGACCAACGCCGCTGCAGCCGCCCGGGAAGAGACCATGAAGGCCCAGGTCAAGGCCGCCAAGGAGGATGCCGAAAAGGCCCTTACTCTGGCAAGGCAGGAGGCCGCCCAGCGGGAGCAGGCCCTGAAAGCAGAGCTGGAAGCCGCCCGGGAGGGCTACCAGCGGATGCTGGAACAGGCGAAAAAGGAGGCCCAGCAGCGGGAGGCAGAGCTGAACGCCAAGGTGGAGGCCACCCGCCGCAGAGCCAAGGAGTCCTCCGCCTACGCCCAGGCCCAGCAGAAGGAAATGGCCGCCACGCTAAAATCCACCCAGGCCGCCCTGGAAGAAGCTCAGAAGGCCCGGGACGACGCCCTGAAACAGCAGCGCATGGCCCAGCAAAAAGCGGAGGAAGCAGCCGCCGCCCTGGAAGAAGCCAGGCGCCGGGCCGAGGAAAACAAATTCACCAAGAAATTCCTGGAGGCAGTGTCCCTGCGCCGGGAGGACAAAAACAAGCAAAGCAAGGATTCCGAATAATCAACTATGAAATGGTTCTATACCCTAATCAATATCATTGCCGTGGTGCTGATCATCGCCTCGGTGTTCGTGCTGCTGACGGTGGTCATGACCCCGGCGGGACAGGCGCCCCAGGTCATGGGCTTCAGCATTCTGCGGGTGCTCACCGGCAGCATGGAGCCCGCCATCCCCGCCGATTCGCTGCTGCTGGTGCAGCGGACAGAGCCGGAAGCGCTGCAGCCGGGGGATGTGATCTCCTTCTTCTCCCCTGACCCCGGACTGGACGGCGCCCTGAACACCCACCGCATCCAGCGGGTGGAAACCGACGGCGAACGAATTCAATTCATCACCAAGGGAGACGCGAACCTGCTGGAAGATCAGCGGCCCGTGGAAGCGCAGCAGCTGGTGGGCAAGGTAATTTTCGTCTCCCCCGCCCTGGGCAAGCTGCTGCGGCTGGTGTCCAACCCTCTGGTGTTTGGCCTTGCCATTCTGGCGCCCCTGGCCATCATGCTGATCGGCAATCTGGTCAGCGCCCTGCGTTCGGCGGCAGCCTTGGCCAGGGAGGAAGAAGAAGCGGCAGTCCGCAAGGCATTGGAGGATATGAAATCCCGCGCGAAAGACCGGGCGGATGCGGAAGGAAAGTGAGGGACGCCCCATGAACGAACAACCCAATCCCGATGCTTCCAAGCTGGAAGCCCTGCAAAACGCCCGAAAGCAAATCACCCGCAGCCTCCTTCTGGCCGCCGCCGCCCTGGGCGTCATCGCCTTCGCCTGCTACGCCTGGTTCGTCAATAATACCAGCGTCACCGGCTCCCTGGGCTCCGTCAGCGCTAAAGGCAGCATCTTTGAGCTGGCCAGCAAGGGGAGCAATGGTGGCCAATATACGGCGTCAACACCTCCAGAGTATGTTGTCGAAAAAGGCGAGGACTGGAAAAAAGACAACTCTACCATCGGCACATCCACTGCCGGTAAAAGCGCAATTGTCTGGCAGCTGGATAAAGATAACAACAGTCATTTGAACAACATAGAAGGAATAACAGAACAAGGCATTCGCCCAGGCTCCTTCGGTACGTTGCAATTCTACGTGATTCCACAAATAAACGGAAGTTTGAATCTCCAGTTTGATTTAGAGTTGATTCCAGTACTCAATTCTGATTCAAATCTCACAGTGAATACAGACACCTTGAATCAGCTGATGCACGGGCATATGCTTTTCTCCTATCAATGCGATAAGGCTACCAATTCCAACGAAACCCTCATTCCTTTGGAAAATCCCTCCTTCACGCTGAACTTTGATAACGTAAGCGTGGATCAGGAAATCCTTGTCACCTTGAAATGGATTTGGCCTAATTTACTAGCCGATGTCAAAAGCAACGAACTGCAGGGTGTATGCGATGGAGAGGGCATTGTTGACTTGATGAAAAAAATCCCCTCTTATTTCTTCTATAATGATGGAAAACAAGTCGATTCACCCGACTTGAATAACAAATTTCAGGAATACAACAACTATTTTAACGCTGCTGACCAGTATCTTGGTGAGCGGATTAACTGGCTGATCGTGCGTATGACCGCTCAGACAGCCTGAGCCCAAAAAGGAGGGGCAATATGTTCCACAAATTCCGGGATAAAAAGCCCCGGCAGCTGACCATCATTGCTGTTTCTCTGGCCGTACTGGTGCTGATCACTGCGGCTGTCGGCACCAGAGCCTGGCTGTCCACCAGGCGGACATTGCAGACCATCACAAAGGTGCAGTACTACACCTTGGATTTGATTGGCAGCAATGTAGGGACAATCCCTATCAACCTGGGAGAAATCAACATCATAAACGAAAACTCTAAAGAGATTGAATTTGGTGTTCTCTCAAAACCAGGCACCGAGTACTTATTGCAGCTGGGGCACACCACCAATCTGCCGCTGACATATAAAATCTACCATCTCACCACTGGTGAGAATGGCGAAACACGCACAGAGATTACAGGGAAATACCTCAATAAAAATAACACTACGAATCTGGCCGAAACCGAAGGCAAGTACCATTCCGCCACCTATAAAAGCAGTGACCCGGTTCAGAAAAACGCGGAGCCCCTGTACTGGGTGTCCAATTCTGGACAGTGCGTTTGTGAGGCGTCAGGCACTGACATGTATATCCTGGAAATATCTTGGGACCCCACCGATATCAGCAATATCACCGATAAAGAAACCGAAATGATTTTCCTCACAGCTGGCTTGGAGGTTCAAAATACGCAATGAAACAACCTAAAAAAAGCCTATTCATTCTTCTGCTTCTCCTCCTGTGCGTTTCGCTCTTGGCCGTGGGAACCTATGCAGCCTATATCACCTCAGACTCTGCAAAGCAGGTGGTTCTCGCTCGAACCTGGGATGCCGGTAAGAATCTGCGCTTTTCTTCAAACCTCTTGTTCCCCTGTTATCTTGCGGACACGAACTATGAGGAACGAAGCCTCAGCGTCAGCAATTCCGGAGATGCGACCATCAGCATTGTCGTATGCAACTACCCCCAGAGCGATCCGGCTTCTTTCAACGACAAGAATATCAACTACACCATGACCGTTACCGGGCCAGAGGGAGTCAGTGATATCCCCTTTTCACCGCAAACCGGTACGCTCCAGGGTGGAAAGCCGTCCTCTGTCTCCTATACCATTACGATTCCCGCAGATAATGTTACCGCAGTGAGCAATGGTTATCTGACAGTGGTTGTCGAACCGACAGACGAGGCAAGCAAGGAAGCCACACAGGACAAAAAGCTGGCAGCTAAACTGAAAATTGTCCTCAAGGAAGCAGCGCCATCCGGGTGGAGCGGAGAGCTAAAATTTGACGGTGCTTCTGAGAAGAACGATGCCATAAACTTTTACATTCATGGCACCGAGGAATGCGACATGAAATTGAGCTGGGGTCCAAAAATCGTTTTGGGGGACTGGTCCAAAGAATCTCTGAAACCAACGATTTCCGGTGAAAATTCGGTGACCTTTCACGTCGGCGGCCCCGGTCAGCCAACCAGCTACTATCTGCAGTTCTACCGTCTGGCACCTGCAGAAAAAAATGAGACCAAAAAAACGCTAGGAATCTCGTTTGATAAAGCTTCCTGATACCACCCTCCGAAAGGAATGATTGAATATGGCAAGCAAGCAAACCAGACTGATTGCCCTTTTGCTGGCAGCTTCGCTTTTTTTGAATACTTCCATGCTGCCTGTAAAGGCAGCGGATGTGGAGCAAACGACTGTTGTCACGGAGACCCCGACTGAGACTCCCACGGAGACTCCCACAGAGCCCCCCACCGAAATTCCTACGGAAACTCCCACGGAAACTCCCACGGAGACTCCCACGGAGACTCCCTCGGAAACTCCTACGGAAACTCCTACGGAAACTCCTACCGAGACTCCCACGGAGACTCCTACCGAGACTCCCTCGGAGACCCCTGTCTCTTATACACATCTCCGAGCCCACGAGACGTAGAGGAATC
>CAMCKD010000116.1 GCA_945875335.1 uncultured Clostridia bacterium
CAGTGCGAGGCCAGCGGCGCATGGCAGGTCTTCGCCGCCTACATCGGCACCGCTGCCTGAGAAACAGACTGAATGACTGGAGGTAAAATATTATGACTATGAATCGAATCCTTGCTGCGGTTCTCGCCATCATCATGGTGCTGGGCCTGGCAGTCAGCGGCGGCGTTCCCTCTGCAGCTGCGGAAGCTGAACCCAGAACCATCACCATCGGCGTGTGGTGGGACATCTACTATGACTCCACCCACGAGTCGGAGGAAAGCGACCCCGCCTACTCCGGCAGCCTGTCCGACCAGATGCGTTTTGAGAACGTAAAGGCTGTGGAAGAGAAGTACAATGTGAAGTTCGAGTATGTCAACATGACCTACGCCGGCGTGAAGGAGTCCATCAACACCTCCATCCTGGCTGGTACCCCCGACTGCGATGTGTATCTGTGCGAGCTGCAGTTCGGTATCCCTGCTGCCATGAACGGACTGGGCATTGACCTGAAGACCGTCCTGCCCGAGGATGCCGATGTGCTCAGCAGCCAGAACGTGCTGAGCTACCTGGATCTGGGCGACGGCAAGGCCACCCTGATGAAGCAGGTCATGGCCCAGAACGCCGTGGAAGCCACCTATCCTCTGGCCTTCAATGTGGAGATGCTGGAAGACAACAACCTGGAAGACCCCAGAGAGCTCTATGCCCGGGGCGAGTGGACTTGGGACAAGTTCATTGAGTATTGCCAGGTTCTGACCCAGGATACCGACGGCGACGGCGTTACCGACCAGTACGGCTTTGACGGCTACAGCAAGGATGTCATCGGCCAGCTGATTATGTCCAACGGCGCTTCCATTGCTGCCGGCACCACCGAGACCCTGAGCTCTGCTGCCACCGGCGAGGCCCTGCAGTTTATGTCCGACCTGTACAACACCTACAATGTGGCCGCTCCCTATGAGTTCGGCGACTGGGGCGATGTGCTCCGCTTCCGCTACAGAGACGGCAACGTCGGCTTCTGGCCCGGCGCTGCCTGGATCGCCTCCACCAATGCCGACTACGACTGGGACGGCTCCGTGGGCTCTACCCTGGAGTTTGAGACCGCCTATGTCCAGTGGCCCGTGGGCCCCAGCGGCAATCAGGAAACCAACAAGGGCAAGTTCACCGCCGGTTCCTTCTGGTTCATCCCCAACGGCGTGGAAGACCCCGAGTTCGTTTACAATGTGTTTGAAGCCATCACCAACTGGTACCATGACGACACTACCATCCGCGACGACGAGGAGACCATGTGGTGGTGGTACGCCGTCACCGCCGGTGACGAGGAGCTGCAGTATGAGAACTTCGATGTGATGTTCGACGTGGGCTCCCGGGAGCAGTTCGACCTGTGGGACAGCCTGAATGTGGAGATGGACCTGGAAGCTCTGATCCGTGGCGACATGACCGCCGCTCAGATTCAGGAGACCTACCGGCAGGAGTATCAGTCCGCCATCGATGCCTACTTCGGCTAATACTAGTCTTTGATTAAAAACTCACAAAGATTTCCGAGGATGATTTGGGTAAAACAAGGCGGAGGATGCAGCTTGGCTGACGCCAAGCAAAGACGACAACGCAGTTTTACACAAATCAGACCGGAAAGATTGTGAGGATTTAATTAGAGAATAGTATAAGCATTTCTGACTGCTCATAACGCATGACTTGGGCCCGCACCCGAAATACCGGGTGCGGGCCTTTTGAAGGGGTGACAGAATGTTTGATAACCTGTTTTCTATGGATGGACGCTATGCCAGAGTGATGAACTGGCTCTGGAACGTTCTGGTGATCAGCATTCTCTGGCTGGTCTGCTCCCTTCCGGTGCTCACCCTTGGAGCATCCAGCACAGCGGCATACTACGCTGCTTCAAAGGTGATTCGCCACAAAACCGGTAGGATCCATCAGGAGTTTATTTCCTCCTTCCGCCGCAATCTCCGCCAAAGCCTGCCCCTGACCTTGGTTGTGGAGCTGCTGGCGGCGGTGATTGGAATGGAATGCCTGTATCTGTATTCCGATTCCCGGATTCCCATTCCTGTGATATGTCTTTTTGCTGCCATGCTGCTGGCGGTCTTGGGCTGCGGCAGCTACCTGTGGGCCTGCCTTTCCAGATTTGACCGAGGCAGCCTTGCTTTGTTTCGCATGTCGGTGGTGCTGACCTTCCGACATCTTTTGACGACAGTTCTACTGCTTGCGCTTCTCATCGGCTGCCTTCTTGGTGTTTATTTCATACCCTGGGGGATTCTGGTGTTCCCGGGCTGCGGCTTTTTCCTCTCCACCTATCCCATGGAGCGGATTCTGCTGAAATACTCCCCAAAGGTTTCAGAGGATGACCCGGAAGCACAGAAGTGGTATTATCAATAAAGAAAGGTTGATTGCAATGTGTTCAGATGGTTTCCGGCGGATTTCCCCCGATGATCCGCTGCTGCAATACATGGGGCGAATTGATTTTGAGCAGCCTCAGGCGCCGGTGTTTGTCTATCCCTGCACCAATGTGAAGCTGCGGTTCCGGGGGACGGCAGTGTCCTTGGATATTGAAAATCTGCACGGCTATTATGAAAACTCCCTGGGCGTTATTCTGGATGGGGTGCAGCGGAAAATCCTTCTCTCCGATGCCGGGCGCCAGACGATCGGCCTGGGGGAGAACCTGTCCGACGATGTCCATGAGCTCATGGTTTTCAAGCGGATGGATTCCTGCCACCATGTTGTTTTCCACGGCTTCCTGCTCCCGGAGGGGGCTCAGGTGCTGCCCTTGCCGGAAAAGCCCCGCCGCCGGATGCAATTCTACGGCGACAGCGTCACCGCCGGAGAGGTGTGCGAATTGGAGGACTACTGCGGCAAGGCTGACCCGCCCCACAACGGGGAATTCAGCAACAGCTGGCATTCCTACGCCTGGTATACCGCCCGCCGCCTGAATGCCCAGCTGCATGACATCGCCCAAGGGGGCATTGCCCTGCTGCCCGGCACCGGCTACTACTGCGCCCCGGAGCTCATCGGTATGGAGCAGATGTACGATAAAATCCAGTCCAACCCCAGTATCCAGCCCCCCAAGCAGTGGGATTTTTCATACTATACGCCCCATGTGGTGGTGGTCGCCATCGGCCAGAATGACAACCATCCCGAGGATATTATGGAGCAGGGAATTGACAATGAAAAAGCATTGAACTGGCGAAAGCACTATTTTCAGTTTATCCGCAGACTCCGGGAATTGTATCCCAAAGCAACCATCATCCTGTCCACCACCATTTTGAACCACAACAAAAACTGGGATTTGGCCATCGACGCGGTTTGCCGGGAGCTGAATGATCCGAACATTCATCATTTTCTCTATTCCAACAACGGCTGCGGCACCCCCGGACACATCCGGGGCTCTGAGGCAGAAAAAATGTCCCGGGAGCTCAGCGCCTTTCTTGAAGCTCTGGGGGACGAAATCTGGGAGGATGCAGTATGATCGATTTTGAAAAAGGCATGGTCAACCGGGGCAATTGGCAACCCATGCAGCGGGTGATGGAGCGGGCCGCAAAAGGGGAGCGGATCACCGTCGGATTCCTGGGCGGTTCCATCACCCAGGGCTCTCTGGCTTCCAAACAGGAAAACTGCTATGCCTCCCGGGTTTTTGAATGGTGGAAGGGTCATTTTCCCAACGCGGAATTCATCAACGCCGGTATCGGCGGCACCAGCTCCCAATTCGGCGTCGCCCGGGTGGAGGAGGATTTGCTGCGGTATCAGCCGGACGTGATTTTCGTGGAGTTCAGCGTCAATGACGACAACACGCCCTTCTTCCAGGAGACCTATGAGGGACTGGTGCGGCGGATTCTTCAAAACGGCGTGGCGGTGATGCTGATTCACAATGTCCGCTATGACAATATGGTCAGCGCCCAGGACATCCATCTGGAAATCGGCAGGCACTATGACCTTCCCTGCGTCAGCATGAAGAGCACCATCTATCCGCTGGTCGCCTCCGGGCAGATCAGCAACCGACAGATCACCCCGGATGATCTGCACCCCAACGACCTGGGTCACCAGATGGTTGCATCGGTCATTACCCATTTCCTGGAACAAATCCGCACAGCGGAGCAGATGGACGAGAAACCTGCAGCCCGTCCTGCCCCGTTAACACAAAACCAGTATGAATGCAGCATTCGTCATCAAAACCACAATTCCAGCCCCATCCTCGCCGGATTCCAGGCAGATGAAGCGCCCCAGGAGCACATCACCCAGATGTTCCGCCGGGGCTTCACCGCCTGGCACCGGGGAGACCGAATCACCTTCCAGGTGGAGGGCACCGGCATTGCAGTGCAGTACCGCAAATCCGTCCGCAAGCCTGTCCCCATTGCCAGGGTGGTGGTGGACGATGACCCGAAGACGGCAATGCTGCTGGATGCCAATTTCGCCGAGGACTGGGGCGACTGCCTGTACATCGACACCGTCCTGTTCCACGGGGAGAAGAAATGCCACAAGGTGGAGATCACCATTGCCGAAGCACATGAGGACGATGCCGTGCCCTTCTATCTGGTGTCCGTCATCGGCTCAAAATAAAAAATTGTGCTTATCGGTTTGACTCAACAGAGTGGTAAATTGTTGTTTGGCGCTTCGTAGGGCGGGGTCATGACCCCGCCGAAACGTAACGAGATGAAAGCACTTTCATTGAATCGTGCCAGGGCAAAATACGGAAGTTGGTCGGCGGGGTCATGACCCCGCCCTACGAATGGCATGCACAAACAACAATTTATCGCGTTGCTGACGAAAGCCGATATGCACATGAAATGTTTTGTGGCAGCCAAATCGGCTGCCACAGGTTCAGTTGATTCCGGCGATTTCAAGAATACCGTTCATTTGGAAACGAAGCAGCGCGTTATCGCTGAGGCTCTCGTTGGTGCGGCAGGCGGCGTTGGATACCAGCGTGATGGGATACTCTCCCAAAATGAACTGGGTTTGGAACAGAATAGAGGCCCAGGGAAGGTGATAGTCGCTGGAAATCAGGGCCGCCTGGGTGATTTCCGGGTAGTCCTGGCTGAGAAGCTGGCAGGAGAAGATGGCATTCTGGGAGGTCGTCAGGGAATTGTTTTCCGTGATGATTCGTTCCTCATCAATGCCATGCTCCATCAGCCACCCGGCCATGACCTCCGCTTCCGTAACGTCGGATGATTGAGCGGTGCCGCCGCCGGTGCACAGAATGAAGGATTCCGGGTATTTCTCCGCGCTTTTCAGTGTGGTCTCCAAGCGGCTGACCAGCTCCTTCTGCATGGAGCCGTCGGGATTCAGCTGGAACCCCAGCACAATCAGGCAAAGCTGGCTCCCGTCTTCCAAACCGGCGGGCAGAGAGCCGTAATGCACCGGCATTTCACGGTTGGTTTCCTTCCAGCAGTCCAGAATTTCCTTCCATTTTTCGGCCGCTTCCGGGTTCACATCCCCGAGCTCACTCAGCAGCCGTTCAACCCGTTTTGCAGAGGGGTCTTGCTCCCAGTAGTAGGCATAAGCGATTTCGCGAACGATGCTTTTCTCGTCCCTTCCCTGGGTGTTGGCCCGGGCAGGGAACCAATGTACCACGCATTGCCAAACAGTGATGGCAGCAAACAGCAATAGAATCATTCTCAGTCCTGGGGAAAGCTTTTGCATCCTCTTCTTCATCATGCACCCTCTTTTGCCGGTAATCAATATGCGCTTATTGTTGTTTGTACACGCCATTCGTAGGGCGGGGTCATGACCCCGCCGACCAGGTTGCGCATTTTGC
>CAMCKD010000117.1 GCA_945875335.1 uncultured Clostridia bacterium
ATCTTATATCTTGTATCTCATATCTCAGCAAATAATAACTTTTAAGTGTTACAGCGTACTACAGTGGCTGGATGGAAAGTGGGCGGGAAGGTTTTTTTCAAAGACCGGATGCGACTGCATCTCCTGTTTCTCAGTGGTAGAATGCAGACATCACTGAGGAAAGGCTGGGATTACAAATGATGGCAGAAACGGTGTTGCTGCGGGTGAAACGGCGGGGGGAGCAATGGCTGGAGCGGCCCTTGGTTCGGTGCGCCGCCTATTTTGGGGGCGGGCTGCTGCTCAGCAGCTTTCGGCTCTGGGGCAGGATGCAGCCCGTGGCCATGGGGCTGACGGCCGCCGCCAAAGGCTGGCGCAGTGTGGCGGCGGCGGCGGGCAGCGGCTTGGGGTATCTGCTGCTTTGGGGGCAGGAGGGCCTCCAGGGCGCCATCTGGGCCGTGGGGGCGCTGCTGCTGGCGCTGGTTTTGCCGCTGCTGGATGCCGGGGGACGAACCCGGTTCCGGCTGGCGGCGGGCTGCATGTGCCTGGTGTCCGGCACGGGTCTGGCCTTCGGGCTGGCGGCGGGAGCGGAGCCCCAGGTGCTGTTTCTGCGGATCGCCCTGGCGGGAGCCTCGGTGCTGCTGGCAGAGCCTGCCATTTCCGGCAGGGACAGGCTGAGCCGGTGGCTGGGCTGCGGCGTGGGGGTGATGGCTCTGGCTGGGCTGAATGCCTGGCTGGGCTGGCTGGCGGCGGGGTTTGCCTCGGCAGCCGCGCCCCTCCCCGCTGCCCTGGCGGCGGCATTGGGGGCGGAGCTGGCAGCGGGGACAGGCATCTCCCTGACGGCGGCAGCGGCCCTGTCCTTTTATTTGCAGCGGCTCCTTCCCCCGGGGGACTGGCGCAGGTTCTTATCCCCGCCCCTGGCCTGTGCCGGACTCATGCTGGTGAGCCGGAGCTGGGAGCCCTGGCTGCTGGTGGGAGTGGGCCTTGGGGCGGCAGCGGGAGGCATGATGCCCTGGCGCCTCACCGCCGTCCCCCGGCGCAGCAGCCTGGGGGCGGCTCAGGTGCGGCTGGAACAGACGGCCCGGGTGCTGAACCGATTCCAGCGGCAGCTGCTGGAATACGCGCCCCCCATCCCGGACATTTCCGCCCTGACCCAGCAGATGAAGCAAAGCGCCTGCGCCGATTGCAGCGCGAAAAGCGGCTGTCTGGAACAGAAGCGGCTGACGGAGGAGCTGCTGACGGGAGAGGGGTCGTTCCAATGCCGCAAAGCAAAGCAGGCGGGCTCAGCCCTGAATCGGAGCCGGGAGCAGCTGCGCCGCATCCGGGCCGCCAGAGCCAAGCAGGAGGAATACCGCATGGCCCTGGTGCAGCAATACGGCTTCCTGTCCGATGCCCTTCAGGAGCTTTCCGACCGGCTGCCCGACCGGGGGCGGCAGGGCAGCCCCCGCTACCGGGTGCAGGTTTCCGCCCGCTCCCGGGGGAAGGAGCTGGCGGACGGGGATCGGGTCAGTGCCTTCCCGGGGGTGGGGTGCCGGTACTATGTGCTGCTGTGCGACGGCATGGGCACCGGGCTGGGAGCGGCGGAGGAGAGCCGCCAGGCAACGGAGCTGATCCGCGAAATGCTCACCGCCGGCATGGCCCCGGAGGCGGTGCTGGGAAGCGTCAACAGCCAGCTGACCCTGATGGACCGGGGCGGAGCGGTGACGGTGGATTTGGCGGAGCTGCGGCTGGATACGGGCCGGGTCTGGCTGTATAAATGGGGTGCCGGGCCCAGCTGGCTGCTGCGGCGCAAGCGGGGGGTGCAGGTAGGCTCCTCCGGGCCGCCCCCGGGGCTGGGGGTCACGGCGGGAAGGGAGTCGGTGAGCCGGGTGGTCCTGTTCCCCGGGGACAGCCTGGTGCTGCTCAGCGACGGGGTGGACACGGCGAACGCCAAGACCTGGGCTGCCATGGCGAAGAACACCGACCCCGGGACCCTGGCCGCCCAGATTCTCGCCTCCGGCGGAAACCAGGGCGATGACGCCACCGCCGTGGTCATCCGCCTTCAACCCCACGCCCCGCCGAGCGCATGACCCCCAAAACGCACCAACCCCCCGGCAGCAGCCGGGGGGCGTGTATATTGGGTTATGGCGGCAATTTGTGAAAGATATAAGATACAAGATATAAGATATTGTGCATATCAGCTTTCGTCAGCAACCCGGTAAATTGTTGTTTGCACACGCCATTCGTAGGGCGGGGTCATGACCCCGCCGAAACGTAACGAGGTGAAAGCACTTTCGTTGAATCGTACCAAGGCAAAATGCGCAACCGGGTCGGCGGGGTCATGACCCCGCCCTACGAAAGGAAAGTTTTAGGCTTAACGGCCTACTGCAGTGGCTGGGCGGATCACTGGGCATCGAGGATGTTCATGAATTCCTCGCCGGTGATGGTTTCCTTTTCGTAGAGGAAGGTGGCAAGCTCATCCAGCTTTTCCCGGTTTTCCAGCAGGATGTTTTTGGCCTTCTCGTGCTGCCGCTTCACCAGGGCGATGACCTGCCGGTCGATTTCCGTCTGGGTGGCGGCGGAGCAGGCCAGGGACGCATCCCCGCCCAGGTACTGGTTGGATACGGTTTCCAGAGCCACCATGTCAAAATCCTCGCTCATGCCGTACTGGGTCAGCATGGCCCGGGCGATTTTGGTGGCCTGCTCAATGTCGTTGGAGGCGCCGGTGCTGATGGAGTTGAAAACCACTTCCTCCGCTGCCCGTCCGCCGGTGTAGGTGGCGATTTTGGCCTCCAGCTCTTCCTTGGTCATCAGGTAGTGGTTGCCCTCCTCCACCTGCATGGTGTAGCCCAGGGCTCCCGAGGTGCGGGGGACGATGGTGATTTTCTGCACCGGGGCGGAGCCGGTCTGCTTGGCGGCAACCAGGGCGTGGCCGATTTCGTGGTAGGCCACCACCCGCTTTTCCTGGTCGGTGAGGATGGCGTTTTTCTTCTGATAGCCCGCGATGACCGTCTCGATGGATTCCTCCATATCCGCCTGGGTGGCGAATTTTCGGTTGTCTCTTACTGCCCGCAGGGCGGCTTCGTTGACGATGTTGGCAAGCTCCGCGCCGGAAGCGCCGGAGGCCATCCGGGCGATTTTGGAGAAGTCCACATCGTCTGAAACCTTGACCTTCCTGGCGTGTACCTTCAAAATCGCCTCTCTGCCCTTCAGGTCGGGCAGCTCCACCGGCACTCTCCGGTCAAACCGGCCGGGCCGGGTGAGGGCGGGGTCCAGGGATTCGGGCCGGTTGGTGGCGGCCAGGATGATGACGCCGTTGTTGCCCTCGAAGCCGTCCATCTCGGTGAGCAGCTGGTTCAGGGTCTGCTCCCGCTCGTCGTTGCCCCCCATGCCGCCGGTGTTCCGCTTCTGGCCGATGGCGTCGATCTCATCAATGAACACGATGCAGGGGGCCTTCTCCTTGGCCTGCTTAAAGAGGTCGCGCACCTTGGAAGCGCCCATGCCCACGAACATCTCCACAAATTCCGAGCCGCTCATGGAGAAGAAGGGCACGCTGGCCTCACCGGCAACGGCCTTTGCAAGCATGGTTTTGCCGGTTCCCGGAGGGCCCACCAGCAGGATGCCCTTGGGCATGGAGGCGCCGATTTCCTTGTACTTTTCCGGGTTGTGGAGATAGTCCACAATTTCCGTCAGATTTTCCTTGGCCTCGTCCTCACCGGCCACATCGGAGAATTTGATGCCGTCGGAGGATTTGACGTAGACCTTGGCATTGGATTTGCCCATGTTGAACATCATGGAGTTGGGGCCGCCGCCAGCCCGATCCATCAGCTTTTTGGTCATCAACTGACCCAGTCCGATGAAAATCAGCAGGGGCAGCACCCAGGTCAGCAGAATGGACAGCAGGGGGGAGGCTTCCTCAATGATCTCGCTGGAGAACACGGCCCCGGAAGCATGGAGCCGCTCCGTCCGCCCGGGGTCGTCCATCAGGCCGGTCTTGTAGATTCTGGTATTTTCCTTGTCGGTGAATACGATCTGGTTGCTCTGAATGTCCACCCGACCGATGTTGCCTTCCTCGGTCATGGTCATGAAGGTGCCGTAATCCACCTGCTGGATCTGCCGCTCCAAAAACCAGGGCATCACCAGCCAGTTGAACAGCATAATGACGATCAGAACAATGAAATAATAGGAGATAATCGGTTTCTTCGGCTGCTTTACCTCGTTCATGCGTCTCTTCCTTTCCAAAGTACACTTCTTTTTTGTCTAACCGTGAATAGATTATCCCGGAAATATGAAAAATTTTCCTCAATTGCGTAAATTTTTTGCGTTATTCGGATTGAATTGGCAATCAGATAAATTGTTGTTTATAGGGATGCCCTTGGCTCCCCCAGAGGGGGAGCTGCCCCAGTGCGCACACTGGGGCTGAGGGGGTGTCAAACGTTGGTTGCTGGTACGCTTTAGTGGGCGACACCTCTCCCGACCTCGCTGGCGCTCGGCCACCCTCCCCAGAGGGGAGGGCAAGGGTGCGATAAACAACAATTTGCCGCCCATTATCTTCTCACCGGCCCTACGGAATCCCGGAGGATGATTTCGGGGTGGAGCTTCAGGCAGCTGATGTGGATTTGGCGGAGCTGGCTGGCCAGGGCGTAGTAGGCGCTTTTGCCCAGCTCCGTCCGGTCCTGGCGGATGGAGGAAAGGGTGGGCCGGGTTTCCTGGCAGATGGGCAGATCGTCGATGCCCATAATGCTCAGCTCCTCCGGCACTCGGATGCCGCTACCCTGGCAGCGGGTCATCACATCCCGGGCAAGCAAATCGTGGCTGCAAATCAGCGCGGTGCAGCCCTGGGCCAGCAGCCGGGGCAGATGGGAGTCCAGACACTCGGCGATGGAATAGGAATGCCCGGCCAGCAGGCGATCCTCCTCCAGCATGTGCTTGCGCAGAGCCCGGAAGAAGGCCAGATACCGCTCCTGATAGATGTAGGAGTCCAGGCCGCAGCTGATGTAGCCGATTTTTCGATGCCCCAGGTCGATCAGCCGGGCGATGGCGGACTCCATGGCCTCGTCATTGTCGATGCCCACCTGGGAGACCACGCTGTTGTACTGGGGATGGTTGTCCAGCAGCACGGCGGGGGTGCGGCAGGTGCGGAATTCCCCCATCCAGGGGTCGGAGAAGGAGGTGCCCAGGAAGAAGGCCCCCTGAAATTGATGCAGCAGCATATACTCGTCATAGTGCTGCTGCCGCTGCAGCTCCTGGGTCAGGGGCACCAGCTCCACCAGGCAGCCGTCCGGCTCCGCCAGCTTGCGGAAGCCCGTCACCAGATCCCAGCCGAAGTCGTTGGGATGCTCATAGGACATATTCGCAATGAACACGCAAAGCCGGGTGGGCTGGCAGGAACGGAGGGCCCGGGTATAGCCCAGCTCCACCGCCGTTTCCAGCACCGCCCGCCGCATGGCCTCGCTCACATCCCCCGCCCCGCTGAAGGCCTTGGACACCGTCCCCTTGGAAACCCCCAGCCGCTTGGCAATATCATCCATGGTTGCCATACCCGTCACCTCCGATACCGAATTTCGGTGTTTTTCCCATTATATGATATCTTTTTTGAAAATGCAAATAAATGTTTCGTAATTTTTCGTAAAGCGCGAAAATTGTTGTTTATAGCACACGCCATTCGTAGGGGCGGCTACCAGCCGCCCGCGCAGTACAAGCTGAAAA
>CAMCKD010000118.1 GCA_945875335.1 uncultured Clostridia bacterium
GCCATCTTTGTAGGTCAGGACAGATTTGGAACCATCGGGATAAATCGCCGTTCCTTCGATGGTACCATCGTTATTCTCTGCATAGGTCGTGGTGCTAATCAGCTTACCCTGGGCATCGTAACGCTCCTCAGAGACCTTCATGTCATCCTGATCAAACACCGAGATGGTTGTTCTTCCGTCTTGATCAATGGAATCGATGATATAGCTTCCGTCAGCATTCCAGGTGTACTTATTGGTAAAGCTCCAACCGTTGGGATGGCTTTCCTTGCTGGAAATAGGTCTTCCATCCTTATAGAAGGTCTCGTGCTGATAGCCATTCGAGCCATAGTAGATTTCATAAACCTGATTTCCGCTTTCATCGTCACGGGTGATGATCTTTGCGCCGTCAGCAAGAATTGTCGTATACTCAGTGAGTCCGTCCTTCTCGCCGGTAATGGAGGTGGTTCTGATGGTCTCGCCATTCTTATCGGTAACGACTTCAGAAACCCGCTTGCCATTCTGATACTGGGTCACCGTAGTCTGACCATCGATATTCACCCTGATGATTTTCTGCATAGAACCATTGTCATCATAATAGGTGGTTTCGCTGCGCATGGGGTTGCCGGAATCCGCAGCTGCGGTGAAGACCTCTTTGATTACGACACCCTTATCATTGCTTTCACATTCGATGGTTCCAACAAGCTTGCTGTTCTCGTTGTACAGCTCACGGAACTTGGGAGCACCGTCGCTGCCGAAATAGGAAACCTGGGAGGTTCCGTCAACGAAATATGCGGTATGCTTGGTTGCGATGCCATCCTCATCCGTTTCCAGGACATAACGGAAGCCATCGCTGCTGATCTCATCCCACACCGCAGGTTCTCCATTGGCATGGAGGGTAACTGTGCCGGTGCTGGTGCTTCCATCTCCATACTTGGTAGAAACCTTGCCGGTGGTGGCAGAGGTATAGTTGAATAAAGTCTCCTGAACGACAGTGCCCTCTGCATCGGTATATTTGAAGGACAGAGGTCTGCCGTCTGCATCATAGGCGCATACCCCTACCGTATCAATGCTTCCGTCTTCATTCAAGGAGGTGATGGTGCCGGGCTTGGCATTGGCGTCATAGTCAGTGGAGACCGTGGTATAGCTGCCGGTAGGGGAAACGCTAACCGTCTTGGTCAGCACGCCGTCCACCCAGGTTTCGGTCACATTAAAGTGATCTCGGGTGGTGTAGGTCTTGGTCTCTACTACCGGCTCAGAGGGAGCGGTGGGCTCAGTAGGAGCAACGGTGGGTTCGGTGGGGGCAACGGTGGGATCGGTGGGCTCAACCGTAGGCTCGGTGGGAGCGACCGTGGGTTCAGTAGGAACCTCGGTAGGCTCGGTGGGGGCAACGGTGGGTTGCTCCGGCTTGACGGGCTCTGCCATCACCTCGTCAAAGGCGGTATCGGAAACCTGAACAATGGTTTCGGGCAGGGAAACCGCCTCTTCTGGCAGAGACTGGCAGCCGGCGAAGGCCTTGGCCTCGATGGTGGTCAGCTGGGTTTCGGAGGCATCCACCTCCACCAGCTTGGCGCAGTCCTTGAAGGCGCCCTCTTTAATGGTGGTCAGGGTATCGGGGAGTTCGATGGTCTCCACGGCACACTTGGCAAAGGCATTCTTACCAATGACGGTGACGCCGGAGGAGAACACGATTCTTTGAATGTTCCCGGCAAAGCCCCACCAGGGGGTCAGCTCCGGGAGGTCATAGTCCCACAATGCGCCGCCGCCCTTGATGGACAGCGTGCCGGTGTACTCATCATAGTACCACCACAGATTCATGCCGCACTGGCCGAAGGTGGCGGACTCTGCATGGGAAGTGTTCAGTGAAACAGTACCAATCACCATGGCTGTCACCAGGACACAAACCATCAATGCAGATAAAACGCGGGAGAAGGTTTTTTTCATTGTGTCTTGCTCCTTTCATCAGATGGGAAAGAATCTCTCTTTCTCAACGAATAATATAGTTCTATTTGAGTATATACTCATTCAAGAGAATTGTCAAGTAAATATATATCCATTAGAATCTATAAAAAAGGGGCGGTTCAGGGAAATGATCAAAATCACTTTAGAAAAGGCACTGTCCCAGCGCCAGATGTCCCGCTATGAGCTGGCAAAACGGACGGGAATACAGTATCACATCATCGATAAATACTACAAAAACAAAGTCGTCCGCTACGATAGCTTTGTGCTGGATAAAATTTGCTCCGTGCTCAATTGCAGCATTGCAGACATTATTGAATATATACAAACATAGCCGCGCCAAAGGAAACAGCTTCCGATGGCGCGGCCTTGTTTTCCCATGTGGGCTTTGTTTCATATTTCAGAAATTGTTGTTTGCAGAGTATCCTTGGCTCCCCCTCTGGGGGAGCTGCAGAAGTAGCGCACACTGGGGCTGAGGGGGTGTCAAACGTTGGTTGCTGGTACACCTTAATCGACGACACCTCTCCCGGCCTCGCTTGCGCTCGGCCACCCTCCCCAGAGGGGAGGACAAGGGTGCGCTAAACAGCAATTTGCCGTGCTGCGCTTAATATACAAGGAACCCCCCCCCGCAACTCTGGGTTGCGGGGGGAATTGGGTTAATTGGCGTTATCGATCATGTCATCGGAGATGCGGCTTTCGGGGGTTGCGCCGGGCTGGTAGTCGCGGTAGGCCATGAGGCCGGAACCGGCGGGGATCAGCTTGCCGATGATGACGTTCTCCTTCAGGCCAACCAGGTGGTCCACCTTGCCCTTGATGGCGGCGTCGGTGAGGACCTTGGTGGTCTCCTGGAAGGAGGCAGCGGAGAGGAAGGACTCGGTGGCGAGGGAGGCCTTGGTGATGCCCATGAGCACGGCGGAGCACTGGGCGAGCCGCAGGTCGGTCTCACCGGCCTCAATCCGGGCCTGGATTTCGGCGTTGGCATCCTCATACTCGAAGGTATCCACCACAGCACCCACCAGCAGCTTGGTGTCGCCGGGGTCGTCCACATGCACCTTGCGCATCATCTGACGGATGATGACCTCGATGTGCTTATCGTTGATTTCAACGCCCTGCTGACGGTACACCGCCTGGACGGACTGCACCAGATAATCCTGCACGGCCTCCACGCCGGAGATGCGCAGCACGTCCTGGGGATACAGAGCGCCGTCGGTGATGGGCTCACCCTTCTGAACCTGCTTGCCATGGGCGACCTTCAAGCCCACGGAATAGGGCACCTGGTAGACCTTCACCTCTCCGTCCTCAGCGGTAACGGTGATGTTGCGCAGGGCGGTGCGGTGGGTATCGTCGATGCTGACCATGCCGGTGATTTCGGAAATCTGGGCCATCTTCTTGGGACGGCGGGCCTCAAACAGCTCCTCGACTCGAGGCAGACCCTGGGTGATATCGTCACCGGCAACGCCGCCGGAGTGGAAGGTACGCATGGTCAGCTGAGTACCGGGCTCACCGATGGACTGGGCGGCGATGATGCCGACAGCCTCGCCCAAATCCACCTCCTTGGAGGTGGCCAGGTTCATGCCGTAGCACTTGGCGCAGACACCGCTGCGGGCGCGGCAGCCCAGGATGGTGCGGATATAAATCTTGTCAATGCCGTGGGCCTCGAACTTGGCGGCATCCTCGGGCATCATCATCACATCCTTGGAGTGCAGCAGCTCGCCGGTGATGGGAGACACCACATCGTTGACGGGATAGCGGCCCCGGATGCGGTTGCCGAAGGTGTCGATCACGTCACCCTTCTGGATGACGGCGCCCACCCAAATGCCGTTGGTGGTGCCGCAGTTCTTCTCCCGGATGATGACTTCCTGAGAAACGTCCACCATTCGGCGGGTCAGGTAGCCGGAGTCGGCGGTACGCAGGGCGGTATCGGTCATGCCCTTACGAGCGCCTCTACTGGAAATGAAGTATTCCAGAACGGACAGGCCTTCACGGAAGTTTGCCTTGACGGGAATCTCGATGGTACGGCCTGCGGTATCCGCCATCAGGCCGCGCATACCGGCCAGCTGACGAATCTGGGCCATGGAGCCACGGGCGCCGGAGTCTGCCATCATATAGATGGGGTTGAACTCGTCCAGGTTGCCCTGCAGGGCATTGGTGACCTCGCCGGTGGTCTTTTCCCACTGCTGCACCACCAGACGGTAGCGCTCGTCGTTGGTGATATAGCCCTGGCGGTAGAAGTTTTCAATTTCAACCACCTTGCCCTCGGCCTGCTTCACCAGCTCATACTTGATGGCGGGAACCACCATGTCCGCAATGGACACGGAGATAGCGCCCTTGGTGGAGTATTTATAGCCCAGAGCCTTGATGCGGTCCAGCATCTCGGTGGCGATGGTGAAGCCATGCTTGCGGATGCACTTGTCGATGATCTTGCCCAGCTGCTTCTTGCCCACCAGGAAGCTGACCTCCAGGTCGAACTCATGGCCGGGGACACTGCGGTCCACAAAGCCCAGGTCCTGGGGGATGGGCTCGTTGTAGATCAGGCGGCCCACGGTGGCATCGATGATCCGATACTGCATCTGGCCGTCCACTTCCTTGCCGTAGCGGACGCGGATGGGGGCATGGAGGCCGATGGCGCCGTCGGCATAGGCGGCGATGGCTTCATCGGGGCTGGAATAGCTGTGGATGGGACGGAACTTGGCAATGGCCTTGCCCACGGCGCTGGCGGCCTTGTTGGCAGCCAGGAACTCGTCGGCATCCACCACCTCCCCTACCGGCAGGTTGGTATCGCCGGCGTCGGTGACGAACACATTCTCGGAGCCCTTCTCCGCCTTGCCCAGCCGGGTGTAGGTCAGGTAGTAGGCGCCCAGAATCATATCCTGGGTGGGCACGGTGACGGGCTTGCCGTCCTGGGGCCGCAGCAGGTTGTTGGCCGACAGCATCAGCATTCTGGCTTCCGCCTGGGCCTCGGGGGACAGGGGCACATGGATAGCCATCTGGTCGCCGTCAAAGTCGGCGTTGAAGGCGGTGCAGCACAGGGGGTGCAGCTTCAGGGCGCGGCCCTCCACCAGGATGGGCTCGAAGGCCTGGATGCCCAGACGGTGCAGGGTAGGTGCACGGTTCAGCATCACGGGGCGGTCCTTGATGATCTCGTCCAGGGCATCCCAGACCTCGGTCTTGCCCTTGTCGATCATCTTCTTGGCGGACTTGATGTTGTTTGCCAGGCCGTCGGAAACCAGCTTCTTCATCACGAAGGGGCGGAACAGCTCAATGGCCATCTCCTTGGGCACGCCGCACTGATACAGCTTCAGCTCGGGGCCAACCACGATAACGCTGCGCCCGGAGTAGTCAACACGCTTGCCCAGCAGATTCTGACGGAACCGGCCCTGCTTGCCCTTGAGCATATCACTCAGGGATTTCAGCGCCCGGTTGTTGGCGCCGGTGACAGCCCGGCCCCGGCGGCCATTGTCGATGAGGGCGTCCACGGCCTCCTGCAGCATCCGCTTTTCATTGCGGATGATGATATCGGGGGCTCGCAGCTGCACCAGCCGCTTCAGACGGTTGTTGCGGTTGATGACCCGGCGGTACAGGTCATTTAAGTCAGAGGTGGCGA
>CAMCKD010000119.1 GCA_945875335.1 uncultured Clostridia bacterium
CGAAAGTGCTTTCGTCTCGTTACGTTTCGGCGGGGTCATGACCCCGCCCTACGAAAGTAAACTTTTTGGTGTTACTAACTACTGCCCGATTGTTAAATGTAAATCTCCTGTCGAAAAACGGCGGGAGATTTTTTGTGAAATTGCTTGTTTTTTCTTGCAGTTTTCCTGCGGATGTTGTATAATTTAGCCAGCTTAAAAATTTGGCAACGGGGCTCTGAGGGAGATGACGGGATGAACGCCATTGAAAGGCTGGAAAAAATGTGGGAGCATGACCGCAGATACACCACCCGGTATATGCTGGTGGTGGCGGGAAGCTTGTTTATCCATGCGGTACTGGCAGTGATGTTTCTGCTGGCGGAGCGGTATGCGTTTATGGCGCTGAATGTGGGCGCCCTGGTGTTTTATGGGGTGTGGGCCTGGCAGTTTACCCGCAGGCTGGTGAACGAATGGATGCTGGTGGCCCTGTATTTGGATGTGGTCATTCACGCCTGCATCTACAACCTCGCCCTGGGGCAGGGGCCGGCCTTCTTTCTGTACCCCTTCATCGTCATTCCGGTGACCTTTTTCTTTTCCATCCGGGACCTGAAAAACCGCGATGCCATGCTCATCTCTGTTTTTTTGTCCATCCTGTCCATTCTGCTGACCCTGGCAACCCTGGTTCAGGCACCCAGCGCACCCTTTGAAGAGGCGGCACTGACGGATCAGTTCTTCCAGGTGAACCTGCTGGTGTGCGCCCTGCTGCTGTGTGTTTACACCTCTGAATTCATGACGGAAACCCTGAATACTCAAAAATCTCTGTCCTTCCACGCGGAGAACGACCCCCTCACCGGCCTGCGGAACCGATATGGCTTTGCCAAGGAGGTGGAGAAGCTCCACGGAACCCAATACTGCGTGGTCATGGCCGACATCGACGATTTCAAGCAGGTCAACGATCTCTATGGTCACAGCGTGGGCGATGCCCTCCTTTCCAAGGTGGGGAAAACCCTGCTCACCAGCATCCGCAAGGAAGATGCGGTCTGCCGCTGGGGCGGGGAGGAATTCCTCCTGGTGCTCCGCTGTGACGCAGAGACCGCCCAGTCCACCGTGGAGCGGATTCGCCGGAAGCTGACTGCCATCGCCGTGGATACCGGCACCGCTGCCGCCAGCGTCACCATGACCTTCGGCCTGGCAGATTGCCTGGAGGCGGAGAGCTTTGATGATCTGGTTCGCATCGCGGATTCCAATCTGCTTCGCGGCAAACGCTCCGGCAAAAATTGCCTGGTGGTCACCGGCGATTCCGGCCAGGAACTCTCCCGCCCCTCCGAATCCCAGCTGGATACCGCCTTCCTGGACAGCCCCATCTTTTCCGCCTTTTCCGCCACCTCGGATACCACCTATATCTACATGTGCAATCTTTGCAACAATGTCTCCCGCTGGTCCCGGACGGCGGTGGACTATTTCGGCCTGCCGGGAGAATACATGTTTGACGCCGGGAGCATCTGGATGGGCTTCATTCACCCGGAGGACCGGGAGTTCTACGCAAAGGATTTGGACGCGGTGCTCTCCGGCCGGAAGCATTTCCATGACGTGACCTATCGGGCAAGAAACCGGGACGGCGAATATGTGCGCCTGCTGTGCAAAGGCGTAGTGACCGAGGGTGACGCGGACACGCCGGCGCTCTTCGCGGGCACCATTACCAATTTGGGCGTGGACACCCCCACCGACGGAAAGCAGAGGTGAGCCGATGCAGCCGAATATCTGGTTCAATATCTGTGCGCTTTTTGTGCTGATCGCCCTGATTGGCCTGCATTACATCAAATTCAACGCCCCCTTCAAAAAATACTATATCTTCCTGGTCATGGCCTGGCTCTCCCTGGTCTCCACGGTGGCCAGCCTGTGCAACAATATCCTGCCGGGCCATGCGCCGCTGTGGGTGCTTCGGCTGAGCAACGTCACCTATTTTGTGTCCCACGGGCTGCTGCTTCCGGCGCTGCTGCTGTATGTCCATTCGCTGACGGATCACAACCTGGCGGACTGGAAGCGGCTGATTCCCTGGCTGATTCCGTCCACATTCTCCATGCTGCTGATTCTCACCAGCTGGTACTCCGATTCCCTGTTTTGGCTGGACGAGGGCGGAAGCTACCATCGGGGCAGCATGATGTGGCTGCTGTATCTGGTGACGGTGTTTAATTACATCGGCATTCTGGTGCGCCTGGTGCGTTCCTGGCATCTCATTCCCCGGCAGGAGGCCACCAGCATTGTGGTGTTTTTGGCCATTTCCCTGGGAGCGGTGCTGATTCAGCTGTTTTTCCCCTGGCTGCTGGTGGAGAATTTCGCCTCGGCGCTGTGCATCATGATGTTCCAGCTGACGGTGCAGAACCCGGAGCTGATTCTGGACGGCAGCACCGGCATGCTGAACAAGCAGGGCTTTTCCAACCTGCTGCTGCCCATGTTTGACCAGCGCCAGAGCTTCCAGGTGGGCTTTTTGATGGTGGATAATTACCACGAGCTGGAAAAGGTCTACGGTTACTCCCGGCTGGAATCCCGCATCAATGTGCTGGCCAATTTCCTCAAGCAGCATCCCGGAATCGTTTTCGCCCGGTTGGACAGCCGCCTGTTCTGCTTCCTGCCGGAAAACAAGCAGAGCACCCAGGCCTGGACCAACCTGCTGCAAAACCTGGATGAGGAGACCCTGATAAGCCACCTGCATAAGCGGCGCATCGGCGTTCGGATGCAGCTCAAAACGGGCACCGTGAACTGTCCCCAGGACGTGGAGTCCTTCAACGCTCTGATGAACCTTTTTGACATGGCCGCCAGAGTTCCCATGGCCAAGGGACAGGATGCCTTCCGGCTCAGCTCGGTGGATGTGATGAAGCTGCGGCGCAGGAAGCTGATTGAAGAGCAGGTGCGCAGCGCCGTGAAGGACAACAGCCTGAGCATGGTCTATCAGCCAATCTACGACATCAAAGCCCGGCGCTTTTGCAGTGCAGAGGCGCTGATGCGGATGTATACCGAGAAAACCGGCGCCGTCAGCCCCGGGGAATTCATCAGCATTGCCGAGGACAACGGCGCCATTTTGAAATTAACCCGCTTCGCGGTGGAGTCGGTCTGCGGATTTCTCAACAGGACCGACCCGAACCGGCTGGGGCTGGATTGGGTCAACATCAACCTGTCCGCTGTTGACTGCGACCAGGGGGATTTGTCCGCCCGGCTGCTGGAAATCATCCATAGCAACGGCGTGGAGCCGGGGATGATCAGCGCTGAGGTGACGGAATCCGCCTTCACTTCCATGCCGGACAGTGTGCTTTCCAACCTCACCGACCTGTCCCAGGCAGGGGTGACCATCATGCTGGACGACTACGGCACCGGCTACTCCAACCTGAACCGGGTTTGCAGCATGCCCCTGGACGTGGTGAAGCTGGATAAATCCCTGGTTGACAACGTGTGCACCTCCGAGCCTGCCCGTATCGTCATGGAAAATACCATTTCCATGATGAAGCGGCTGAACAAAAAGGTGCTGGTGGAGGGCGTGGAAACCAAGGAGCAGGCCGACTACCTGATCGGGCAGGGTGTGGACTATATCCAGGGCTACTACTATGCCCGCCCCATGGACGAAGCCCATCTGGAGGAATTGTTCCGCAGCCAATTGACGCCTGTGGGATAACCCCAAATAACAGCCACTGCCCCGGACGCGTCCGGGGCAGTTATGATACTGAAGAACCCGGAAGACGGCAGAATAATGACGCTATTGTCCGGGGTTGCAATTTCCGTGGTTTCGGGGTATACTTACCAATATACTCGCAAGAAAGAGAGAGATGGTAGAATGGGTTATGTCCTGGTATTTCTGATTGCAGTCTCCATCGTTTTGGGTTTTCTGCTGTACCGCTCCTTGAAAAAAACGCTGTATTCCTACAACAACATCCTCCTGATTGGCGGGCTGCTGTTCAACGCCGTGTTTCTGGTTGTGGCCATCCGCTTTTTTCTGACCATTCCTGCCGGCATTACCCCTGCTCATCTCTATGAGGCTCTGCTGACCTTCCCCAGAACCTTTTCCTACTATGCGGTTTTTGTGATTTTATTCATCTGTGTGCTGCTGGGAATCAGCAATGTGGAGCTGATCCGGCGCGAGGGCTTCTGCCTGAACAACGCCCTGAGCCTTTTGGTTGCGGGGCTGTACATCGGTGGAACATTTGCCATATATCTGATCATCGATCTGCTTCAAAAATACGTATTTATCCCCCTTGGCCTCAACAATAACCCGATTTTCCTGGTACTGGACACCATGATACCGCTGTTCCTGCTGCTGATGCTCTGTTATTTTGAGTGCATCCTGGCAGGCACCGGCATCTTGGGCTGGATTGCAGCCCGGGCTGTCCCTACCTATGACAAGGATTACATCATCATCCTCGGCTGCTCCATCGATAAACGGGGCGGTCTGCTGCCCCTGCTGCGGGGCCGGGTAAACCGGGCGGTGCGGTTTGCATGGGATCAGGAGGTTGCCACCGGGAAACAGCTGCGCTATGTCCCCTCCGGCGGTCAGGGCCCCAATGAGATCATGAGCGAGGGCTCCGCCATGGGGTTCTATCTGATGACCCACGGCGCAGAGGAGGAGGAGGTCATCCCAGAGAAAAAATCCCGCAACACCTGGGAAAATCTCTGCTTCTCCAAAAAAATCATTGATGAACTTACCCCCAACGCCAAGGTGGCCTTCGCTACGACCAACTATCATATCCTGCGCAGCGGAATCCTGGCAAACAAGGCCGGACTGGATGCCCAGGGGATTGCCGGGGATACCAAATGGTACTTCTGGCCCAATGGCTTTGTGCGGGAATTTTTCGCGATCCTGGCCATGGAAATGAAGGTGCATCTGTGCGTCGCAGCCATTGCGGCAGTGCTGTGCATCCTGATCGGTTGGGTGGAATATCTTGGAATCATCGCATAAACAGCGCACAACCACTGTTATAACATGAACACCTTCGTAGCGGCGGCTACCAGCCGCCCCTACGGTGAAGGTGATATTTTGTAAACAAAAAAGCCCCGCCGATTGGCGAGACTTTTTATTGTGTTGGCATTACCTATCTTCCCGGCAAGTCGCCCTGCAAGTATTGTCGGCGCGGATGAGCTTAACTTCTGTGTTCGGGATGGGAACAGGTGGACCCTCATCGCAATCAATACCAACTATTTGGGATGGGTTTCCCCATCATCTATGTTAAAACCCTCGTTCAGGTTCTAACTGCTTATCTTATAACTTATATCTAATATCTTATATCTTTCTTGGTGACCCGTACCGGATTCGAACCGATGTTAAAGGCGTGAGAGGCCTCTGTC
>CAMCKD010000120.1 GCA_945875335.1 uncultured Clostridia bacterium
TGACATTGCCCTTTACACAAGGGGGGCATGGCCGGTGCGCATCGATACCCGGTACGTTCAAACCGACAAACAACAATTTACCACACTGCTGAGTCAAACCGATCAGCACATAAAATGATACTTGACAAACTGATATAACTGTATATAATGAGTATATACAGAATGAACGGAGGCGATGGCGTGACTGTATTGATTGACAACAAAAGCGGCACCCCCATTTACGACCAGATTTATTCCCAAATCAAAAGCCAGATCATCAGCGGCAGCCTGAGGGAGGATGAGCTGCTCCCTTCCATCCGCTCCCTTGCCAAGGATCTGCGCATCAGCTTCATCACCACCAAGCGGGCCTATGAGGAATTGGAGCGGGATGGCTTCATCTACACCGTCCCCGGCAAGGGGTGCTATGTGGCCCGGAAGAACACGGAGCTGCTGCGGGAGGAAAATCTGAAAAAAATCGAGGAACATATGGAGCAGATCATCCACCTTGCCGCCAGCTGCAACCTGACCAAGGGGGATATTCTGGAAATGATAAAATTAGAGTTGGAGGACATGGCATGAACGCACTGGAAATCAAAAACCTGACCAAAAGCTTTCCCGACTTCTCTTTGGATCATCTGAGCCTGACCCTGCCCAGCGGCTGTGTCATGGGGCTCATCGGTGAGAACGGCGCGGGCAAGAGCACCACCATCCGCCTGATTCTGGGCATGCTCCACCAGGACGCCGGTACCATCACCATCCTGGGCCGGGACAATCACGAGAACATCCGCCTGACCAAGGAAGAGGTGGGCGTGGTGCTGGATGAGGTGGGGCTGCCGGAATGCCTGAATACCCGCCAGGTGGGCAAGGTCATGGCGGGCACCTTCCGAAACTGGAACCAGCAGGAATATGACCGCATCCTGGAAAAATTCAATCTGCCCCAGGGGAAACCCTTCAAGACCTTTTCCCGGGGCATGAAAATGAAGCTGGGTATTGCCGTTGCCATGTCCCATGGGGCAAAGCTTCTGCTGCTGGATGAGCCCACCGGCGGCCTGGACCCGGTGGTGCGGGACGAGGTGGTGGAGATGTTCAGCGACTTCACCCGGGACGAAAATCACTCCATCCTGATTTCCTCCCACATTGTCAGCGATCTGGAAAAGCTCTGCGACTACATTGCCTTCCTTCACAAGGGAAAGCTGCTGCTGTGTGAGGAAAAGGATCAGCTTTTGGCGGAATACGGCATGCTCCACTGCGCCGCCCACCAGCTGGAGGCCATCGACCCCGACGCGGTGATCTACCGAAAAAGCTCTCCCTATGGAGTCCAGGCCATTGTGAAGCGTCAGGCGGTGCCGGATGGCTTGCCCCTCAGCCCCATCAGCATTGAAGAGCTGTTTGTGTTTATGGTAAAGGAGGAACGCTGAGATGAAAGGCTTGCTTTTGAAGGATTTTTACATGGCGGCCAAATACTGCCGCACCTATATTCTGATTGGAATTGTGTTCATTGCCGTGTCCTTCGCCGGAACCAGCGGTGAGAACATGTTTTTCGTGTTCTACCCCTGTCTGCTCTGCGGCATGATTCCTGTGAATCTGCTGGCCTATGACGAGCGCAGCCGCTGGCTGGAATACAGCGGCACCCTGCCCTACACCAAGGCCCAGATCGTCTCCGGCAAATATCTCGTCGGCATCATTGTCCAGGGGGCCATGCTGATTGCCGTTGGCATTGCCCAGGCGGCCCGGATGAACCTGGCGGGCAGCTTCCAATTTGGGGACTTCGCCCTGTTTATGGCCACCATTTTCGCCATGGCCACCATCACCTCCTCCATCACCCTGCCCTTCATGTTCCGCTGGGGGGTGGAGAAGGGGAGAATCGCCTACTATTGCATGATCGGCTTCGTCTGCGCGGCGGGCTACCTTGGCTCCGTGTTCTTCACCGGCGGCACCCAGCTGGCCGTGAGCAGGGGCGTGCTGATGGCACTGCTCTGCCTGGCTGGCGCGGGAGTATACGCCATTTCCTGGTTTGCCTCCATTGCCATGTATCAAAAGCGGGAAGTGGCATAACCATCCCGGCCGTTTGTAAGATATAAAAAACACCCACCCTTCGTAGTAGGCAGTTAAGCTTAAAACTTAACTTTCGTAGGGCGGGGTCATGACCCCGCCCTACGAAAACGTATAGTTTTGGGATTAACATGCTACTACGAAGGATGGGTGTTTTTTCATGCGCAGGAGCAATACCGGGCGGGGGAAGAACCAGTCGGAGCCTGTGGATTTATGAAAAGTTAACAAAATACGGGTCTAATTTTTGACATTGCGAAATAGATTTGATATTCAGCCAATGAATTTGATATACAAATTCAAAAGAATTGAGTATACTGGCGCCGCAAATCAACCAAACCCCTATGGAGGAAAATGCAATGAAAAAAATGATGAAATCCATTCTGTTTGCCCGGACTCGCCGGGAGGAGACGGTTCGCCCCGATACCGGGAAGACCCGCTGCTACGCCTGCATCAACGGCATCATCATTCCGGTGCTGTAAGATGCGCCCCGGAGCCGTACCGTGCGCGGTACTGTCTGGGTGTCAGGCCGGTTGCTTTTCGGAACACACTGATGAAGTGGCTCTGGGAGCAAAACGCCAGGAAATTTCCAATGTCCGAGCAGCTGTAGTCGCTGTAGCGGAGCATTCCCTCCGCCGCCTCTACCCGGCGCTGGCGGACGTAGTCGGAGATCGATACCCCGGTCTCCTTTTTGAACAGAACGGATAGGTAGCTCTCGTTCAATCCAACCTGAGCTGCCAAATCCGAAAGTCGAATCTGCTCATACAGATGGTCGTAGATGTAGTCCATACACGCGGCCACCGGTCTTGAGCAGATTCTTTGTTTTTTGACCGCGGTCATCTCTTCCAGGTAGAATTCCAGCATGTCCCGGTGCAGGTCGATTACCTGCTGCTCCGTTTCCAGCTTGTCCATTTTCTGGATGTACAGGTCGCTGATGTTGTAGGCCCGTTCCTCGCCTAAGCCGCCCTCCATGCAGTAGCGGCAGCACAGGGCGATGTTGGCAACGAACAGGTACTTGTAGTTGCGCAGGGGATCGTCGGACAGATGCCCCTGCAAATGGGCTTGGAAGGCCCGGACGCCCTCCTCCACCGCTTGGGGGTTGGCATCCCGCAGGAGCTCATATTGCAGCTTATCCTTGTCCCGGGCCATGTGCCGGAACTGGTTTTCCCGGTGGATGAACTCCATATAAAACAGCTGATTTTCCCCAATGGCCCGCTCCGCCATGGTTCTGCCCCCTTTTTACAAAAATGTCTTCTTCCGAATGGCGTCTCCCAGGGGCCGGATCAGTCCCGCCAGAATCCAGAAGAGGCCCACGGTGCTGAGAATGGCCACGGGGTACAGGCTCCAGGCGAACATTCTTGTGCCGAAGGTGATGTGCAGGAACAGCTCCAGCAGCATGGCGGAGCAGCCGAATACAATGCACCCGCCCCCCAGCTGGAAAAATCTGCCCCGGCGGACATACTTCACCACCGCCGCGAAGCCCGTGACCAATACGCCGTACAGCGCCGTCACCGGGAAGGCCAGGGAGAGAAACCAGCCCCCCTGCACCTTCAAATCGATGTAGAGCAGCATCAGACCCACCGCCGTGAAGTCAATGCCCAGAAAAATCACCACATTGGGCCTGGTAAACCACAGCGGCAGCACCAGAATCACATAGCCTGTGGCCAGCCCCGCCAGGGCGAAGCCGGACCAGGTCATGCCTTCCTTCAATAAAAAATCCACAATGGCGCAGGCTCCCGCCGCCACCAGGAAAAACACCGTCAGCAGATACCGCCAGCCGCTGCGCTCTGCCTCCGGGGCATGCCACTCCCGGGGATACAGGCTGGGGCCGGGGGTTCGGGCCAGATCGGGATGATAGGCTTTCAGACCGCAGAGAGGGCATTTTTCCTCTCCCTGACCCAGCTTCACGCCGCAATTCATACAATACATCTATTCTGTCCTTTCGTTGCTGTCCACGGTGACCTCCAAGCCCAGCTCCACCAGCCGGGTGAGAAAATCCCGTTCCAGGCTGGGCTCCCGGGTGGAGCGGATGAGGTTGATGCGGGTGGAGCCCCCGTAGGAGACCACGCTGCAATTGTTAAAATAGGTGGCCTGGGGGCCGATGGTGAAGTCCAGGAAGCGGACATAGGGTTCTATTTCCTTGGGCAGCCGGGTCTTTCCCAGATTGGAGATGTTGATGCTGCCCTTGCTCTCCCCCACCCGGCGGTAGACCAGCCGCAATGCCAGATTTTTGACGGGCAGGGGCATGATGCGAATCAGCAGATTCTGGGACGCCTGCACATTGGCTGCCACCCTGGCCGCCATCTGCTGGGGCGTGACCTGGGTTTCCAGCTGGCTCTGTACCACCCGAATCAGTTCTTTCAGGGTATAGCTGCCCAGTCTGGGGTCAACCCCCACGTTCACCGCCAGGGCGAAGTTCCGCAGGGTCTGGCTTTTGAAAATCCGCCGCAGATTCACCGCCACCGTCACCTTGGCCCATCGGTTCCCCTGGGGCAGCTTTGCCAGGGCCAGGATGGATTGGAGCATCACCGCGCACAGCAGGGCGGTGACCGTGCAGCCGTATCCATGGGCCAGATTCAGCAGCGCCTCCTCCCGGATGGTGGCAATGGTCAGGTGGAGGAAGCCGTCCTCCTCCCGGGTGCCCCGCAGGTGCAGGGCGTTTTCCTCCTTCCGGCTCAGGGCGATCTGCCCCGCCGCAGGGGTGAAGCTGTCCTCCAGCTCGGCCTGCCTTGGCTTCTCGGAAACATCCAGCACCCCCTCCTCCGCCGGGATGGTGATTCCGTGGCGCAGGGAGAGGTAGGCCGCCGTCAGGGTTTTTAAGAATACCATGCCGCCGCTGCCATCTGTCAGGGCATGGAAGCATTCCACGGCGATTCGATTTTCGTAGTACAGCACCCGCAGGCCGCATTTGCGAAGCTCGGCTCCCGTCATGTGGATCAGCGGGCAGGCGCCGTCCTGCCGCACCCGGGGCGCTTTGGTCAGCTTTTGCAGGTAATACCAGAAAATCCCCCGGTGGAGGCTGACATACATGGAGGGGAACCGAGGCAGCAGCGCATCCACGGCCTGCTGCAAAACCTCCGGCTCCACCGGCTCAGTTAACGTCGCCGACAGCCGAAAGACATTCGTCCAGTCCCGCCGCCGCACCGCAGGGAAAATCAAAGCCGCATTGTCCAGCCGCATCCAGTCCGCCATATGAGGTTCCCTCCTTTCGGTAAATTGTTGTTTGTCGGTTTGAATGTACCGGGTATCGATGTGCGCACCAGCCAT
>CAMCKD010000121.1 GCA_945875335.1 uncultured Clostridia bacterium
CGTGTTGACCCCTATGGGGTCTGAGCAAACCACTAGTTCACTAGTGGTTTTGATTTGCAAATTGGTTAGTAAATGGAGAAATTGTTGTTTGTGCGACGCACCATCCGTAGGGGCGGCTACCAGCCGCCCGCGCAGCACAAGCTTAAATCGCAAGAAATGTTGGGCGAATTCGCACCAGTTTCCCACATTTATACCATTCAACCGAACACTCAGGTTCGTTACCTGGCGGGCGGCTGGTAGCCGCCCCTACGAATGGCGTGTGCAAAAACAACAATTTGCCGTGTGAATTGACATATAGTTTTCGTGCTTGACAAAATTCGCCTCTGTTACTATAATACTCCCAGCACGAAAGCAAATACGTCTTCGGGGGGCCGGTGGAATCCGGCTGAGATTGGGCTGTATCGCCCTGACCCGTGAACCTGATACGGTTAGTACCGTCGGAGGGAAAGATGCACGATCAGAATACCGCTTTTGGTATCGCATTGCACCTGGACGGGTTTGCAGTGCGATTATTTTTTTGGAGGTATTCTCAATGGAAAAATCTCATCGCAAAGTCCGCATGCTGACAGAGGGTGCCGTGTGCATCGCTCTGGCGGAGATCCTCAGCTTCCTGCCCCTGTACAAAATGCCCTGGGGCGGCTCTGTTGACCTGGCCATGCTGCCCATCATCCTCTACTGCGTCCGCTGGGGCTTTGGCCCGGGCATAGTTGCCAGCTTCGCCCACGCCGTGCTGCAGATGCTCTTTGAAGGCGGCATTGCCATCGGCTGGCAGAGCATCATCGGCGACTTCATCGTGGCCTACACTGTGCTGGGTCTGGCCGGCCTGTTCAAGGGCAAGTATTTCTCCGCCACCGTGGTAGCCTGCGCTGCCCGGTTCCTGGTGCACTATGTGGTGGGTGCCACCGTCTGGGCCGAGTACATGCCCGAAACCTTCTTCAACATGACCATGACCACCCCCTGGTTCTATTCCGCCCTCTATAACGGTGCCTACATGCTTCCCGACTGCCTGATCCTGCTGGTCATCGGCGCCATCCTGCTGAAGACCCCTGCAAAGAAGTACGTCACCGGCCAGGATTTGGCATAATCATCCCATCCAATACAAAAACGCTGCCAATTTCGGCAGCGTTTTTTGAATATATCGGATTGCCTTACAGCCAGCCCGCGTCCTCGGATTCGGCTTTGCGCTGGCGGGTCAGCAGATTCGCAACGGCCTTTCGGGCGTCCACCCCTTCGTACAGCGCCTGGTAAGCTGCGTGGATGATGGGCATTTCCACCTGCTGCTTCTGGCACAGCGCCCAGGCGGATTTGGCGGCGTAATAGCCCTCCACCACCGCGCCCACCTGCTCCATGGCTTGCTCCGGGGTGGCACCCTGACCAATCAGAATGCCCGCCCGGTTGTTCCGGGAGTGCTGGGAGGTGCAGGTGACGATCAGGTCCCCGATGCCGGACAGGCCTGCCAGGGTGCTTTTCTGGGCTCCCAGGGAGACCCCCAGCCGGGCCATCTCCGTCAGGCCCCGGGTCATCAGCATGGCCCTGGTGTTGTCCCCATAGCCCAGCCCCGTGACCACACCGGCACACAGGGCGATCACGTTTTTCAGCGCGCCCCCCAGCTCCGCACCCACCACATCCGGGCTGGTGTACACCCGGAAGGTGTCGGACATGAAGGCGTCCTGGACAAATTCGGCATATTCCTTATCCGGGCAGGCGGCCAGGCAGCCGGTGGGAATGCCTGCGGCCACCTCCTCCGCGTGGCAGGGGCCGGTGAGGGCAACCACATTCTGATGGCCGGTGACCTGGGAGACGATCTGGCTCATGCGCAGCAAAGTCCCATCCTCAATGCCCTTGGTCACGGACACCAGCAGGGTCTCCGGGCGCAGGAAGGGATTCACGGCGGACAGCACCTGGCGGATGGGGAAGGAGGGGGAGGCAATGACCACCATCTGGCAGTTTCCCACACAGGCGGGGTCAGCGGAGATGGTGAGGCTCTCCGGCAGCACCGCCCTGGGGAGCCGGGGGTTGACCCGTGTGCTTCGGATCTCAGCCGCCCGTTCCTCATTTCGGCACCAGAGGGTGGTGTCGTGGCCGTTTTTGCAAAGGAGGATGGCCAGAGCCGTGCCCCAGGCACCGGCACCGATGACTGCGGTTTTCATTTGCGGTTCTCCTTTTTGAAGAAATCGGTCTTTCGCTCGGACTTGTTCAGCAGTCGGGCGATGTTCTCATGGTGCATTACAATGGCAAGGACGCACATCAGGGCACAGCAAACCACCGCCCAAATGCGGTCGTGGTTCCAGCAGGCAAAGCTCACCGCCACGGTAATGGCGGCCGTCACCGAGCTGAGGGACACATACTTGGTGGAAAAATACACACAGGCAAACACCACGAAGGACAGGAGGCCAACCCGCCAGTCCAGCATCATGGCGCTGGCAAAGCCGCAGATGATGCCCTTGCCCCCGTGGAAGCCCAGCAGGGCAGGGAAGTCGTGGCCGATTCCGACGGCCAACGCCGCCAGAGCCGCTCCTTCCAGCCCGAAGCCAAAGGGAGCCAGCAGCCACCTTCCCAGCGCGCAGGCGGCCACTGCCTTGACGGCATCAATAAAAATCACCAGCAGGGAGGTGACCCCTCCGTAATTGCGGAAAAAATTGGTAAAGCCAGCGTTGCCGCTGCCATGGCGGCGCACATCGTCGTGGGCCAGCAGTCTGGAAATCAGAATGGCCCCGTTGAGATTGCCCAGAAGATAGCTGACAATCACGATGATCAGCAGTTTGACAGCCATGTTGCCTTATTCCTCCTTGTCGCCCTTCTGGCGGATGGTGATGCGCACCGGCGTACCCTGGAGGCCGAAGACCTCCCGAATCTGGTTTTCCAGATACCGCTGATAGGAGAAGTGGAACAGCCTCGCGTCGTTGCAGAAGATGACAAAATGGGGGGGCTTGGTGCTGGCCTGGGTCATGTAGTAGATTTTCAGCCTCCGGCCCTTATCCGTGGGGGGCTGCACCCGGGCGGTGGCGTCGGCCAGCACACTGTTCAGAGCGCCGGTGGTGATGCGCTTGGTATTCTGGGCGTGAACCTCCTGAATCACCTGAAACAGCTTGTCCACCCGCTGCCCCGTCAGGGCGGAGAGGAACACCACGGGGGCATAGAGCATGTAGCTCAGCCCCTGACGCACATCGTTTTCCTTGTCCCGCATGGTGTTGGTTTCCTTGTCGGCCACCGCGTCCCATTTGTTCACCACGATGATGGCGGCCTTTCCGGCTTCGTGCACCAGCCCGGCGATTTTGGTGTCCTGTTCGGTGACGCCGTCGTTGGCATCGATCAGGATCAGGCACACGTCCGCCCGCTCAATGGCGCTGATGGTGCGCATGTTGGAGTATTTTTCGATGAGGTCATCGACCTTGCTTTTCCGGCGCATACCGGCGGTGTCGATGAAGCAGTATTTGCCGGTTTCGTTCTCAAAGTAGGAGTCGATGGCATCCCGGGTGGTGCCTGCGATGTTGGAGACGATGACCCGTTCCTCCCCCAGAATCCGATTCAAAAGACTGGACTTGCCCACATTGGGCTTGCCCACGATGGCAACCTTGATCACATCCTCGTCCTCGTCCTGGCCGTCATCCGCGGGGATGTTTTCCAGCACCCAGTCCAGCAGATCGCCGGTGCCGTGGCCGTGGACGGCGGAGGTTTCAAACAAGTCGCCGATGCCGAGACTGTAGAATTCGTACACATCCGGGTTGGTGGGACCCACGGAGTCACATTTGTTCACCGCCAGGGCCACGGGCTTGCCGGACTTGCGCAGCATCACCGCCACGTCCTCATCCGCCGCCGTGACTCCGGCGCGGACATCCGTGACCATGATGATGGCGTCGGCCAGCTCAATGCCGATCTCCGCCTGGCGGCGCATGAATTTCAGCATATCGCTGTCGGTGCCGGGCTCGATGCCGCCGGTGTCCACCAGGGAGAAGCTGCGGCCGCACCACTCGCAGTCGCCGTAGATCCGATCCCGGGTGACGCCGGGGGTGTCCTCCACAATGGAGGTGCGCTGACCGGTCAGCTTATTGAATAACATGGATTTGCCCACGTTGGGGCGGCCGATAATGGCAACCAGGGGCTTTGCCATGCACATCACATCCTTTCAGTAGGTATATCTTATATATTATGCCATAATTACCAGATAAAAGCAACAAAAATGTGGCCGAATACGGAAAAAGAGGAAGGCCCGAAAACCTTCCTCTTGCATTTCCGCTTTGCCTTACTCAGCCTCAACAGCCAGAACCTGACGGCCGTTATAGGTGCCGCAAGCCTTGCAGGCTCTGTGGGGCATGACGGGTTCACCGCACTTGGGGCAAACCGCGACGCTGGGAGCAGAGAGCTTCCAGTTGGAGCCACGGCGCTTATCGCGGCGGGCCTTGGACACTTTACACTTAGGGACAGCCATGGTGACACCTCCTTGGTAAAACTGCTTTTAACAGCATCAAATATTGGTTTACTTCTCCAGAAGCTGCCTTAAAGCAGCAAATCGGGGATCGGGCTCCTTCTGGCAGCCGCAGGGGCCATCGTTCAGGTTTTTGCCGCATCGGAAGCAAAGCCCCTTGCAGTCGTCCCTGCACAGCAGCTTGGAATCCAGATTCAGCACGAACACCGTCCGCACAATGTCATCCAGATCAGCGCTGTCCCCTTCGAGAGGGAATACCCATTCGTCTTCGTTGTCCTCGTTGCTCAGCTCGGTTACCAGAACCACATTGATGGGGAATTCGATTTTTCGATCAAATTCGACAGCGCAGCGGTCACACAGGCCATGAATGGTGGTGGTGACGCTGCCCTCCATCAGAAGGACACCTGCAGTATTGCGCACTGTGCCTTCTGCCAGAACCGGCTCAGAAACAGGATGAGAAACGCCGTAACGAAGGTCGCTCAGATCTACGCTGGTGGAAAAAGAAACGCTCTGCCCGGGACTGTCAATTATTTTGGAAAGCCCCAGCAGCATACTTTTCCCCTCCTCGCAGTCATGCCTTGATATTATATAGGCAAAAGTCCGATTTGTCAAACATTATTTTTTGTGTTTATCGGTTACTCAGCTTAATGGTTCTTTAACTGAGTATTCGTAGGGCGGGGTCATGACCCCGCCGACCAGGTTGCGCATTTTGCCCCGGTATCATTCAACGGAAGCGCTCAAATATTGTTACCAATCGGCGGGGTCATGACC
>CAMCKD010000122.1 GCA_945875335.1 uncultured Clostridia bacterium
ACTGCGCGGGCGGCTGGTAGCCGCCCCTACGAATGGCGAGTGTAAACAACAATTTTTCGGTTTGCGCATCCTCGTTTTTTATTATTATAGAACATCTGTTCTCATTTGTCAAGCCATGGTATAAAATGGCATTTGGGAAATCATAGTAATTATTTTGTAAATTATACTTGACATTATGTCAGGAACGTGATAGGATACAGCCATCCAAAGAAAACAGTTTGGGAGGAAAACAATATGAATTATTATCTGCTTGGCGTGGTCGTGGGCGTTATTTTTGCCCTGGGCGTATTTTTCATCAGCTTGTATCTTCACAAAAAGAAGCATCCCAACACCGAAAAATATGACGAGCGTCAGATGCTGGGACGGGGCAAAGCATTCCAGGCCGGGTTCTTCACTCTGTTGATTGCCGGCGGTATCTGCAACATCTGGGACTTCGTCTCCCCGCTTCCCGGCGGAAGCTTCCTTTGGAACATTGGCGTTCTGCTGCTGGGGGTGACGGTGTTTGCGGTGACCGCCATTCACTTTGATGCCTATGTGGGCATGTACGACTCCCCCAGGCAGTTTCTCACCATGGGGGCCTGCTTTATCTTCGTCATGGTCACCATCGGGCTGAACAATCTCCACAGCCACCGTCCCGAAGGCCGTATCATCGGGATCACCAATTTCGGCGTAGGCATTGTGTGGATCATCATCGTCATTGCCCTGCTGCTCCACCGCCGGAAGGCCCAGAAGGAGGAAGAATGAAAAATCTCCGCTTAAAAGCCGCCCGGGCCGCCATGGATTTATCTCAGGAGGCCCTGGCGCAAATGGTGGGTGTGTCCCGCCAGACCATCAACGCCATCGAAAAGGGCGACTACAATCCCACCATCAAGCTGTGCCTGGCCATCTGCCACGCGCTGCACAAGACGCTGGACGAGCTGTTCTGGGAAGAATAAGAAATCGACCGGGCAGGGTTGCTTCCCTGCCCGGTTTTCTACCAGTTTCTTCGGTTTCCCGATTTGTTCATTTTCTTGCGCTGGATGGCAATGGCCTTCATGTCCGCGTTCTTCCGGCTCTCCCCCATCAGGTTCTGGTACATCTCCCAGCGGGTTTTATCCAGGGTGCCATTGTCCAGGGCTTTTCGGATGGCGCAGCCCGGTTCCCTGCCGTGGGTGCAGTCCCGGAAGCGGCACTGGGAGGCCAGCTCCTCAATGTCCGAGAAGGTGCCGCTGACCCCGGACTGGGCATCCACCAGGCCCAGCTCCCGCATGCCCGGGGTGTCGATCAGGGTGATGCCGTCCTGGACAAAGAGCTGCCGGGCGGTGGTGGTGTGCCGGCCCTTGCCGTCCTTTTCCCGGATGGCAGAGGTCTTCAGGATCTCCCGGCCCAGCAGCCGGTTCATCAGGGTGGACTTGCCCACGCCGGAGGAACCCAGCAGGGCGATGGTCACGCCCTCATGGAAATAGTCCTGCAATTCCTCCAAGCCGCAGCCGGTGTGGGTGCTGATGGCGTGAACCCGAACCTTTTCGGACAGGGCCGCCACCTCCTTGAGATAGGGGGGCACATCCGGGCACAAATCTGCTTTGGTGAGAATCACCACCGGGATGCCGCCGCCCTCCAACGTCACGGACACATAGCGGGCAATGCGGTTCAGGCTGTAGTCCTCGTTCAGAGAGGTTAGGATGAACACATAGTCGAAATTTGCCACCATCACCTGCTCCTGCATGGTTTTCACATAGCCCATGGCATGGCCGGACTGGTCCGCCCGCTTGAGGATGCTTTTCCGGGGCCGGATGGCTTCGATCATGCAGTCCTCCTCCGAAATGGGAGTCACCTCCACCCAGTCCCCCACCACCGGGCGCTCCCGGTCATCACCGAAGAAGCTGCCCCGGGGCCTGGCGGTGTATTCGCTGTCGCCGCAGAGGACGGTGAACTGATTTCGCTCCGCCCGGCTGACGCGGGCTAACATGGTTTGTTCTATATAATCGTCTCCTTGCTCATAGCTTTTTCGTAAAGCAGATGATTCTCCCCGCTTCCTGAAAGCCTAGCTTTTTGTGAAAAGAGAGGCTTTCCAGGTTTTCCAGCTGGCAGTCGCTGGCAAATTCGGTGCAGCCCATTTCCCGGGCCCAGCTTTCGCAAGTATGCAGCAGCGCCCCGGCAATGCCCCGGTGGCGGTAGTCCAGGGCCACATAGATGCCCTCCAAATAGCCAACGGGGCTGGACTCGGTGCCCTCCACATAGTCGTGGCGGAGCTGGCACTGGGCAAAGCCCACTGCACGGTTCCCTTCCAATTTCAAAAACACAGCCCCTTCCCGTCCCCCCAGCAGCGGGGCAAGCTCCTGCTCCAGTTCCTGTTGGGAGTGCTGGGGCCACAGAGAGGCCGCCAGGGCGGCTGCGGCAGAAAGATATTTTTCATCTGCTTTAACAATCATACATGTTCCTCAAAATGATATTTTTCCAGTTTCTTCCCGAAGTACAGGCAGATCAGGGTTCCGGCAATGCCTAAAAGAAACATCATCATGGCCGCGCCGGAGCCCTTGCCGGTGCCGAAGAGCCGGGTCAGCCAGGGAATGCCCCTTGCCATGATGGGCTCACAGCATTCGTCCACCAGCAGTCCGCCCAGGAAGAAGCCGATGGGAATGGTGAAAAATTGCAGGGTGTTCCGACAGGCATAGACCCGGCCCTGCATCTCCACGGGAATGGTGCTGCGCAGAATCACATTCAGGCTGGCCCCCATAATGGGCACCACCGTCCAGCCCAGCAGCTGCCCCAGGCACCAGAGCAGAGGACTCTGGGTCAGGGCCAACAGATAATTCTCGGTGCTCAAAGAAAACAGCATGGTCAGGTAGATCACCCGAATTCGGTTTTTAGGGGCTGGCAGCAGGGTCACAATGACGCTGCCAATCAAGGTGGCGATGCCGGCGCAGGAGGTAACCATGCCCAGCACCGTCTCGCCGCCGGTTTCCCGGGGCAGAATCAGCGCCGGAAGCACCGCGTCAAAGGCGGAGGCCACCAGGTTCACCCCGGCCAGGAACAGAATGAGATTCAAAATCATCCCATTTTCCTTCAGGTACTGGAGCCCCGCCTGGGACTCCCGGAGGATGCTGCTGCCTCTGGCTTCCTTCGGCTTCTGCTGGGGAATCCGAATGAACAGCGCCAGCACTACGAAGGCCAGCAGGAAGCTCAGCAGATCGCAGACAATCACCCCGTCCATCCCCCCGAAGGCAAACACCGCGGTGGCCAGCACAGGATTCAGAATGGTCACCAGGGAGTTGGAAAAGGAGGTCAGGCCGCTGGTTTTCTGGTAGTATTCCTTCGGGGTAATCAGGGTCATGGCCACCTCGGAGGAGGGCTGCTGCACCGTGTTCATCAGTCCCGTCAGGGCGTTGAGGATGTACAGGTGCCCGGGCCTCAGGGCATCGGTTTTCAGCAGGATCAGCACCCCCAGGGTGCAGCAGGCGGCGAAGGTATCGCAGGCCAGCATGGTCTTTTTCTTGTCCCACCGATCGCTGAGGGTTCCGGCAAAAATGCTCAGCAGCACATAGGGCGCATACGAGCAGATGCTCAGCAGGGCTGTCTGCAGGGCGGAGCCGGTTTTCTGATAGAGCCACAGAGTCAGCGCGAACCCCGTCATGGCGCTGCCAAGCTGGGAAAGGGACTGGGTGGCCCAGAGAATCAAAAAGGTTTTCAGTTCCAAAATGGTCTTTTTCATATTCTTTGCTCCTTTAATAATTATGGAATTATCAAAAAGCAAAGCTTGAGGACTCACATCCTCCATGCGCCGTCCTCAAACCTCGCATGGAGCAGATGCCGTAGCAAGAAACAAACCCATCTCTCCTTTCCTTCTTACACCCACAGCTCCATATAGCGGCGGTAGGTGGTAAAGCCCACGTTTTCGTAAAATGCCAGGGCACCCTGGTTGAATTCCCACATATCCAGCTCCAACCGCGCAAAGCCCCGCTGGGCAGCATCCCGCTTCATGTATTCCACCAGAGCGGTGGCCACGCCTCGGCGGTGGAAGCCGGGGTCTACCCCAAATTCCTCCACATGGTACATTTTCCTCGCCAGATTGTAGGGGGATTCCGGCCTGTCCAGATATTCCACCGTTGCAAAGCCCGCGATCTGTCCCTCCGATTCCGCCACCAGAATGTTCCAGTTCTCCGCCTCAAACCGCTGGTAGAGAATTTCTTCCAGCTCCCGGCAGAAGCCGGGGCGGAAGGTATCCGGGCGGCCCGCCACATGGACATCGTTGACATACCGGCGGATTTCATTCACCCGCACCAGCTCTTCAAAGGCCGCCGGGCGCACCGTAATCGTATTCTTTTCCATCCTGCATCCGCTCCCTTCATTTCAGTTGGAAAGGATGTTTTTCCGCCTGGAAGCCGGGATTCTCCGACCTCTTTTCCGGGTGGACAATCACCTGATCCAGCTTGCCGGATTTGATGAACATGAGCAGGGAGGCGAACATAATTCCCTGCCGTCTGCCAATCTCCTCCTCAGAGAACCCGCACACGCCCATGGCGCACATGGTGCCCAATCCCAGAGCGTGGGTCCACATCTGCTCAAACAGCAGCCGGGCCTCCCCTTCTGTCAGGCCGTAGTCCTGCATCACCAGCCGGACACAGGTATCGTCCATGCCGTTCAAATCCTTCAGCGACTCCTCAAAGCTCACGCCCTGGGGATGCTCCTGCAAAAACAGCAGCTTGAACAGCTCCGGCTCGTGGATGCCATAGGACACGATCATCATGCCGATGCGCTTGAAGGCCGGGGTATACTCCTGATAGTCGCTGATGTACTCCATGAACTCCTTCACGGCCAGGGCCCGGGCCGCCCGCTTCACATCCTCCATGTTTTTGAACAGGGTGAAAATGGGCCGGGCGGAGGTACCCATCCGGGCCCCCAAGTCCCGGGCGGTGAGGGCCGAGACCCCACCCTCCTTGATCATGGCAAAGGCCACGGCGGCAATCTCGTCTCGTGTGAATTTGGGCTTCGGGGGCATAACGATCCATCCTTTCCAGTTGTTTCAAAACATCGTTTCGCAACGTCGTTTTGATTATAAGATGATTTTTCCCGTTTGTCAATCCATTTCTTTGCGCTTTTCAGTTCTCATCAGGGAAAAGATAGATTGTTGTTTGCGCATCAGCCACTGTAGGGGAGGCTCTTAGCCTCCCGCCAGGTTTGTCAACTGAGTGTTA
>CAMCKD010000123.1 GCA_945875335.1 uncultured Clostridia bacterium
CTGGTACGAATTCGCCTATCCTGGTTGGTAACTGAAAGTCTGTACTGCGCGGGAGGCTACGAGCCTCCCCTACAGTGGCTGGTGCATCAAACAACAATTTGCATATCCGCCGAGTCAAGCCAATCGGCGGGAAAAACGCCTGTGGGGAGTGATGAAATTGAGGATTCGGAAGGCAGCCAAAAATGATTTATCCCGCATTGCGGAAATATTTGTCTTCAACAACCGCATCAACTATTTCCCGATATTCAAGCAGGAGGAATATTCCTTCGGGCAATTGCAGGTGGTTTCTGTGATTGACGGGTATTTCGGGAAGGAGGAAATTCTGAACTCCCTGTATGTGGCAGAACAGCGGGGAATCGTCAAGGGCTTCCTGGAAATCCGGGGGACGGAGATCGTGAAGCTGTATGTTGACCCCTGCTTTCAAAGCGGCGGCATTGGACATGGGCTGATGGAATTCGCCGACGGAACTCTGAACGCGGATTTCCTCTGGGCCCTGGAAAAGAGCACCCGGGCCCGGGCATTTTTTCACCGCCACGGCTTTATCGAAAACGGCGAGAGGGAATTTGAAGAGGGCACAACGGAGTACCTCCTGAAGCTGGTGCGAAAAAACTAAAAAGATACCGCAGCTCCAAAACGGAACTGCGGCGTTTTATACTATTATCTGACTGAAAACTCACAAAGATTTCCGAGGATGATTTGCGCAAAACAAGGCGGAGGATGCAGCTTGGCTGACGCCAAGCAAAGACGACAACGCAGTTTTGCACAAATCAGGCCGGAAAGATTGTGAGGTTTTAGTCGGATAATAGTATTATTGTCTGTTATTTGATGACCCGAACCTTGAGGACGCCTTCGATATTCCGCAAATCCTTGGCAGCTTCCGGGGAGGCCTGGTGATCCAAGTCCAGCATGGTCACGGCGTACTCGCCCCGGCTCTTGTTCATCAAGCCTGCAATGTTGATGCCCTCGGCGGCCACGGCGGTGGTGAAGCGGCTCAGGGAGTTGGGGATGTTGCGGTGGAGAATCACGATGCGGCCTGCGGCGGTGCAGACACCCATATCGCAGTTGGGGAAATTCACGGAGTTGACGATGTTGCCGTTTTCCAGGTAGTTCATCACTTCGTTCACCGCCATCTTGGCGCAGTTGTCCTCGGATTCCTCGGTGGAAGCTCCCAGGTGGGGAATGGCGATGCAGCCGGGCATATTGGCGGTTTTGTCATTGGGGAAGTCGGTGACGTAGCGGGACACCTTGCCGGAGGCCAGCGCTTGCGCCATGGCATCGTCGTCCACCAGCAAATCCCGGGCGAAGTTCAGGATGATGACCCCGTCCTTCATCATGGCGATGGTTTCGGCGTTGATCATCTTCCGGGTGTCGTCCAGCAGAGGGGTGTGCAGGGAAATCACATCGCAGTTTGCGAAGATGTCCTCCCGCTTATTCACCCGGGTGATCTGGCTGTCCAGATGCCAGGCGGCGTCGATAGAGATGAAGGGATCGCAGCCGTAGACCTCCATGCCCAGCCTTCTTGCGGCATTGGCCAGCGGGCCGCCCACGGCACCCAGGCCCACCACGCCCAGCTTCCGGCCCAGAATCTCATGGCCCGCGAACTGGGACTTGCCCTTTTCCACCTTTTTGGAAACGTCCGCCTCACCGGCGATGGACTTGACCCAGTTGATGCCGCCGACCACATCCCGGCAGCCCAGCAGCAGTCCGCACAAGGTCATTTCCATGACGCTGCGGGCGTTGGCACCGGGGGTATTGAACACCACGACGCCCTGCTCGGCGCACTTATCCAAGGGGATGTTATTCACGCCTGCCCCGGCCCGGGCCACGGCCAGCAGCTTCTGGGGCAGCTCCAGATCGTGCATGGCGGCGCTGCGCACCAGGATGGCGTCGGCTTCCTGCACATCTTCGGTGAGGGAATAATCCTGCTTCCAAAGGGCCGTACCCTTGGGAGAGATTTTATTCAGATAATGGATTTGGTACATTGGAATCGTCCTCTTTTCCTAAGGCAAAATCAACCGTTCTTCTTTTCAAAATCTTCCATGAAGGAGACCAGAGCCTCTACCCCAGCTTTGGGCATGGCATTGTAGATGCTGGCCCGCATACCGCCCACGGAGCGGTGGCCCTTCAGGTTCTTAAAGCCCGCCGCGTCGGCCTCGGCCACGAATTTGGCGTTGAGCTCGTCGCTTCCGGTGACAAAGGGCACGTTCATCAAAGAGCGGTCCTTCTTCTCCACGGTGCCCACAAAGAGGAGGCTGGAATCCAGGAAGTCATAGAGAATTTTGGCCTTTTCCTCGTTGCGGGTCTTCATCACTTCCAGGCCGCCCTGGTTCAGCAGCCATTTGAACACCTTGCCGCAGATGTAGATATTGTAGCAGGGGGGCGTGTTGTACATGGAGCCGTTGTCGGCGTAGGTCTTATAGCGCAGCATGGTGGGGGTATTGGGATAGCAGCTTTCCGAAATCAAGTCCTCCCGGATGATGCCGATGACCACACCGGCGGGGCCGATGTTCTTCTGGACGCCGCCATAGACATAGCCGTATTTGGTCACATCCATGGGCTCGGACAGGAAGCAGCTGGAAACGTCGGACACCAGCATTTTCCCCTTGGTGTTGGGCAGCTGCTTGAACTTGGTGCCGTAGATGGTGTTGTTCTCGCAGATGTAGACGTAATCCGCATTGTCGCTGATGGGCAGGTCGGAGCAATCGGGGATGTAGCTGAAATTCCGGTCGGCGGAGGAGGCAATGGCATTGGCCTGGCCGTACATCTGGGCCTCCTTCCATGCCTTCTTGGCCCAGACACCGGTGATGATATAATCCGCCACGCCGTGGGGCATCAGGTTCATGGGCACCATGGAGAACTGGGTGTGGGCGCCGCCCTGGAGGAACAGCACCTTATAGTTGTCGGGAATGTTCAGAAGCTTGCGCAGATCCGCCTCGGCCTCGTCGATGATCCTCTGATAGGGCTTGGAGCGATGGCTCATTTCCATCACGGACATGCCGGTGCCCTGGTAATCCAGCATCTCGGCAGCGGCTTCCTTCAAAACCTCCTCCGGCAGCACAGCAGGGCCGGCGGAAAAATTGTATACTCTCATTGATAATCCTCCCTTATTCGGCGGCAATCAGCCGTTCGATCAGCCGATAGCCATTGGGCTCAAAATTGTCTGCGGCCCGGGCGGTTTCCTCGGTGAAGCGCTCCTGCTTTTTCAGCTGTCTGGTGCTGTCATAGAGCAGGTAGGGCACCGGGTCGCCGGTGTGGGTGCGGATGCGGATGGGGGTGGGATGGTCGGGCAGAATCAGCATACGGAAGTCCTCCCCTGCCTCCTCCATGGCCTGCTTCACCAGGGCAATCAGGCGGCTGTCCAGATACTCAATGGACTTGACCTTCTCCTGCACCTTGCCCTGGTGGCCCATTTCGTCAGGAGCCTCCACATGGATGTAGGCGAAGTCGCAGCCGTCCTTTAAGAGGGCATCGATGGCCGCCTGGGCTTTCCCTTCAAAATTGGTGTCAATGGAGCCGGTGGCGCCCTCTACCTGGCAGGCCTGCATCCCCGCCCCCACGGCGATGCCCTTGAGCAAATCCACGGCGGAAATCATGGCACCCTTGAGGCCGGTTTTCTCCTGGAAATTCTGCACCCTGGGCTTGGTACCGGCACCCCAGAACCAGAGAGAATTGGCCTTGTTCTTCCCGGCGGCGGCTCTAGCCCGGTTCAGGGGGTGCTCGTTCAGAATGGGGAAGCTTTCTTTCATCATATTCCGAAGCACTTCCTCCTGGGGCAGGAACGGGCCAATCACGCTGCCCAGATGGTCATGGGGCGGCTCCAGCTTGGCAACCCGGCCGTTCTTCCATACCAGAATATGCCGGTAGCTGGTGCCGGTGTAGAACTGGAAGGTGTCGCTATTGAATTTTTCCCGGATTGTCTCCATCAGCACATCGGCGTCGGCGGTGGAGATCTCCCCGGAGCTGTGGTCCAGGATGGTCTTTTCCTCGTAGGGTTCATCGTCTGTCAGGGTGACGATGTTGCTGCGGAAGATCACATCGTTATCCTCCATGGCAACGCCAACGCTGAGGGCCTCCAGGGGAGATCGACCGGAGTAATTCTCCGCCGGGTCATAGCCCAGCACCGAGAGATTGGCAACATCACTGCCCGGGGCCATTCCCTGGGGCACATTCTGAACCGTGCCCAGGCTGCCCTTGCCGGCCAGCTCATCCATCACCGGGGTGCATGCCGCTTCCATGGGCGTTTTGCCGCCCAGCTCCGCGATGGGCTCATCGGCCATGCCGTCGCCCAATACAACGATGTACTTCATATGGGTGTTCTCCTTGTGTCAATCATCGTCCGCTGCGTGAGGACAACAGATACATTTTTACTGATTATAATACCATCTTTCCCCTTGGAATACAATATGAAAATCAACCAGAAATCCAGGGGAAAATGAAACAAAAGGTATGCAATATTGCAAAATGTACAAAGGCCGCCCCCTTGACGCCGGGATTTTTCTGTGCTACCATACAGAAAGCGAGGGAATTCCTCGCCGATTTCCGAGAAAAAAGAGAAAGGGCGATTGATTGATGAAAGACTGCAACTGCGGCTACTGCATGGGCGGAGAAATTCTGGCGGGCTTCGGCATCAAAATCTGTGACCTGGATGTGAGCCAGCTGATTCTTTTTAAGGAACAGAGCCATCCGGGCCGGGTGATCGTGGCATACAAGGATCATGTCAGTGAGCTGGTGGACATCAGCGACGAAGAGCGCTGCCGCTTCATGGCGGATGTGGCCAGAGCCTCCCGGGCCATCCACCGGGCCTTCCAGCCGGACAAGGTGAACTACGGTGCCTACGGCGACGGGGGCTGCCACCTGCATTTCCACCTGGTGCCCAAATACAAGGACGAATTTGAATGGGGCACCACCTTCGCCATGAACCCCGGAAAGGTGAAGCTCACGGACGGCGAGTACCAGGAAATGATGGAGAAAATCAAAGAAAATCTGTAAATTTTCGCGGCTGTGGGAAATTCCTCACAGCCGCATTTTCATGGATGAAGAGAGTTGCAAATTGTTGTTTGGCGCACCCTTGCCCTCCCCTCTGGGGAGGGTGGCCGAGCG
>CAMCKD010000124.1 GCA_945875335.1 uncultured Clostridia bacterium
ACATACAGGCCCCACTCGCTTTCCTCGCCGGCCACGATGCTCAGCTCCTCCAGGGCTTCCCCCACGGTCTTGGCATCGGTGTTCACGGTGACGATGGCGGTTTCATTCAGGCAGGACACCACCAGCACAAAGGAGGTTTCGCCCTGGCCGTATTCGCCGCCGTTTTCCAGCAGGATGGTTTCTTCGTTCTCGTCCCAGACCACTTCCGTATCCTGAGCAAAGGCAACAGCCCCAAGGCTCAGAACCAGGGCGGCACAGAGAAGCAGGGAAATCAGTTTCTTCATTGCAGTATCGCTCCTTAACGATATTTTTTTACTGAAACATTTTACCATGGGCACTCCAAAAAATCAAGGGTCAATCAAAGACATACATGCCAAAAAAGGATACCAGCCCCTCGCCTGGGAGTATTCCAATCCGCATTCCTCCGCCAGCTTCCGAACGAAAATGCAGTAGGCGGACATGCAGGAATACTGCAGCTCCGGGAAGGTGCATTCCTTCCCCTCCTTCAGGGCGCAGGGGGAGCACAAAGCGCAGCCGCTGGCCCCCACCAGAAAGCCCGGGCAGCCCTGACTGCGCAGCTGCTTCATCAGGCGGATGGCGGCGGTGTTGTGGCTCAGCTTGGCCTGCTTCAGGGCGGGTTTATCCTCCAAATCCGAAATCTCCCACATGGATTGGAGCACCAGGGCCTTTTTGTGGGCCAGGATGCGCTGCTTCATTTGTTCCGGGGTGCCGCAGCTGGGAGGGCAGGAATGGTTCACCCCATACTGGCCGCAGAGGTTTTCCTCGCAAAAGGGCCGGAACATGGGATCGAACACGATTTTCTCCGTTTCAATCACCGCCGCCCCCACGAAGCCATCCTCAACGGCGAGGGCAATCATTTCATTCGGTGTCATCGATCATGCCTCCTTGACAGTTCAATTTCTCCATATACAGAACAACGTCGGAATATCATATTCATTGTACTCCCCAGGGGAGAGGAAGTCAAGGCTTCCATTTGGCAGTTGCCTTTTTCGATAAAAATGGTATAATAAAGAGAATGCATCGAAAAAAGGAGGGAGCCCATGAGGCGGGATGCGTTTTCCGGGTGTCATCCGGCGGTGAATTTTCTGTTTTTTGTAGGAGCCATCGGCTTCGGGGCCACCATTCAGCACCCGGCCTACTGCGCGGCGGGGTGCATCGCAGCGGCTGTTTACTATTTACTGCTCAAAGGCCGGAAGGGCTTTAAAATGCTGGGCGGCATGGCGGTTCTGTTTCTTCTGATGTCCGCCCTTAATCCCCTGCTGAACCGCTCCGGCAAGCATGTGCTCTTCACCTGGTTTGGCAATCCCTACACCCTGGAGGCCCTGTACTACGGCATGGCTCTGGGTTCCATCCTGGTGGTGATGCTGCTGTGGTTCGGCTGCTACAGCGAAGTACTCACCAGCGACAAGTTCACCGCGCTGTTCGGGCGGGTGATTCCGGCGCTGTCACTGGTGCTGGTGATGGTGCTGCGGATGATTCCCGCCTTCACCAGAAAAGCCAGGCAGATTCTGCTGGCTCGCCGTGCCATCGGCAAGGGGGCATCCCAAACCGGCAAGCTGACGGAAAAGGCAAAGGACGGTGCCTCCGTCCTCTCCGCCCTGACGGACTGGGCTTTGGAGGGCAGCATCATCACCGCCGACTCCATGCGCTCCCGGGGCTACGGCACCGGCAGACGCACCAATTTTCAAATTTTCCGCATGACGGCCCGGGACTATTTTCTGCTGGCGCTGATTCTGGCATTGGAGATTGCCGTCATTCTTCTCGGCGGCACCGGGGCCAGCTTCACGCCAAGGCTCAAAATTGACCCCATCGGCTGGGGTCTTGCGGTTTACTGCCTGCTGCTTTGGATTCCCACACTGCTGCAAATCAAGGAGGTGATTGCATGGCGCATTTCCATATCCAAGATCTGACCTTTTCCTACCCCGGCGCTGCTGATGCCGCGCTGAAGGATGTGACCCTTTCCATTCAGCCCGGGGAATATCTGCTGGTCTGCGGCAAATCCGGCAGCGGAAAGACCACCCTGCTGCGGCATCTGAAAACCGTGCTCACCCCCCACGGCCAGCGAACCGGCTCCATCACCCTGGACGGCACCCCCCTGGAGCAGCTTCCGCCCCGGGACCAGGCCGCCCGCATCGGCTTTGTGATGCAGAACCCGGATGACCAGATCGTCACCGACAAGGTCTGGCACGAGCTGGCCTTCGGGCTGGAAAACCTGGGCTGCGACCAGTCCACCATGCGGCTGCGGGTGGCGGAGATGGCCAGCTTTTTCGGCATCCAGGATTGGTTCCACCGGGAGGTGGCAGAGCTCTCCGGGGGCCAGAAGCAGCTACTCAACCTGGCCTCCATCATGGCCATGCAGCCGGAGGTGCTGATCCTGGACGAGCCAACCAGCCAGCTTGACCCCATCGCCGCCGCCGACTTTTTGAATACGCTGAAAAAAATCAACCGGGAGTTGGGAACCACCATTGTCATCACCGAGCATCGGACGGAGGATGTGTTCCCCGCCGCGGATCGGGTGGTGATCATGGAAAATGGCCGCGTCACCGCTCTGGGCCAGCCCCGGGAGGTGGCGGAGCAGCTCTACCGGGAAAAAAGCCAGATGTTCCCCGCCCTGCCCGCCCCGGTGCGGGTATTCTATGAAGCAGCCCAGGAGGGCGCCTGTCCCCTGACCGTCCGGGAGGGCCGAAGCTGGCTCAGCCGCTGCTTCCCCCAGGCCCCGGCCATTCCCGCTCTGCCCCCGGAGCCGCCTTTCCCCGCCGGGAAGGTGGCCGCGCTGGAGCTAAAAGAGGGCTGGTTCCGCTACGAGAAAAACGGCCCGGATGTGCTGCGGGGCGTGACCCTGACCGTGCCCCAGGGCAGCTTTTTTGCCGTGGTGGGCGGCAACGGCACCGGCAAATCCACCATGCTGAAAGCCATCTGCGGCATCTGCAAGCTCTATCGGGGCCATGTCCGGCTCTTTGGAAAGGACCTGGGCAGCTACCGGGGCAAGCTCTATGAGGGCTGCCTTTCCATGCTGCCCCAGGACCCAAAATGCCTCTTTGTGAAGCAGACCCTCCAGGCGGATTTGGAGGAAATGGGAGCCTCCCCCGAAAAAATCCGGGAGGCAGCCCAGCTTTGCCAGGTGGAGACTCTGCTCAGTGCTCACCCCGCCGACCTGTCCGGGGGCGAGACCCAGCGGGCGGCACTCGCCAAGGTGCTGCTGTCGGAGCCCCGGCTGCTGCTGCTGGACGAGCCCACCAAGGGACTGGACAGCTTTTTCAAACAGTCCTTTGCGGAAATTCTGAAAAACCTCTGCCGCCGGGGCACCACCGTGGTGATGGTATCCCACGATGTGGAATTCTGCGCCGAGTACACCGACCTGGTGGGTATGTTCTTTGACGGCCAGATGCTGACCACCGATACCCCCCGGCGCTTCTTCGGCTCCAACAGCTTCTACACCACCGCCGCCAATCGGATGAGCCGCCACCTGTTTGAGAACGCCGTCACCGCTGCCGATGTGGTGACCCTGCTGCGCCAAAACCGGGAGGGCAGCCTATGAGAAAATCCACCCTATTTTCCCTTCTGGCGATTTTCGTCTTGATTCCCCTGACCCTGTTCCTGGGCACCCAGGTGAAGGGCCGGTGGTACTACCTCATCAGCACCCTGGTCATCGTGGAACTGATGCTGCCCTTTTTCTTCCGCTTCGAGGCCCGGCGGCCCCAGGCAAGAGAATTGGTGATTCTCACGGTGATGGCCGCCCTGGCAGCGGTATCCCGGGTGGTGTTCGCCTTCTCTCCGTACCTGAAAACCATCACCGGCATCATCATGATCACGGGCATTGCCTTCGGGCCGGAGGCGGGCTTTCTCACCGGGGCGGTGGCGGCCTTTGCCAGCAATTTCTTTTTCAGCCAAGGCCCCTGGACCCCCTGGCAGATGTTTGCCTATGGGTTCGGCGGCTTCCTGGCGGGGCTGATTTTTCACAATCATCGGAGCTGGGCCAAGCCCTGGATTCTGGCCCCCTTTGGATTTTTCACCATTTTGCTTCTTGTAGGCCCCCTGCTGGACAGCTGCACCGTTTTCACTGTGCTGAGCAAATTCACCGCCAAAAATGTGCTGGCGGTGTACGCGGCGGGCATCGGCTACAACGCCACCCACGGCATCGGCGCGGCATTGACCCTGCTGTTCGTCAGCCGTCCCCTGCTGCAAAAGCTGGACCGGCTGCAAACCAAATACGGCATTTTGGAGCTTTAGAAATGAAATTCCTCTATCTTTCTACCATCGACGCCCAGGCTGGAAAGCTGGCGAGGGAAAACGGCCTGGGGCTGGAAATCGCGTCCTTCTGCACCGCCTGGAATATGGACGAGCAATTTTCCCAGACTGATGCCGCCCTCCGGGAGCAGCTGAAGGGCGTCCCCCAACGGCTGCTTCACGGGCCCTTCAACGAGCTCTTCCCCTGCGCCATCGACCCCCTGGCCCGAAAGCTGGCGGCTCACCGCTACGGCCAGGCCCTGGAGCTTTCCCAACGTTACGGGGCCAGCAAGCTGATTCTCCATGGCGGCTACTCCCCGAAGCTGTATTACCCCTGCTGGTATACGGAGCAGTCCGTGATTTTCTGGCGGGAATTTCTGAATGCGCATCCCGGCGATTATGAAATCTGCCTGGAAAATGTGATGGAGGAGGAGCCGGAGATGCTGCTGACCATCGTCTCCCAGGTGGGTGACCCCCGGCTGCGGCTGTGCCTGGATGTGGGCCATGTGAACGCCTACTCCTCCATCCCCGCTCTGGACTGGATTTCCCGCTGGGGGGAGCTGCTGTCCCACGCCCACCTGCACAACAATCACGGCACCGCCGACACCCACAGTGCCCTGCCCGACGGCACCCTGCCCATGGAGGACATCCTCAAGGCCCTCCCCCCGCAGGCCACCGCCACCCTGGAGCTGCCGGAAATCGGCCAGAACATCCAGTGGCTGATCGACCGGGGATTTATTGAATACACGCCACTGTAGTTGGTTGTCACAATTAAAAATACACTTTTCGTAGGGCGGGGTCATGACCCCGCCGGTCG
>CAMCKD010000125.1 GCA_945875335.1 uncultured Clostridia bacterium
CAGTTAACGAACCTGGCGGGCGGCTGGTAGCCGCCCCTACGAATGGCGTGTGCAAACAACAGTTTTTCTGACTGATTATACCATTATTTCCCATTCTTTTCAATCAAAAAATTCCTCCCCCGGTGGGGGGAGGAAAGGGGATTAAGAAGCATTCTGGGCCAGCCACAGGTAGTTGGCTTCCCGGGCGATTTTTTCGGCGTTCAGGTAGTCCTTCACCTGGTTCATGCCGGCGCCGGTGATGTCCATGGTGCGCTGCCAGGATTCGTTGCATTGGGCCAGGGTGCTTTCGTTGATGCCGAAGAGCTCCGCCCACTGATCCCGGCGGGTGTCGTCCAGGGGGAGGATTTCATAGCGGCGGATGGTGGCGCTGCGGCGCACCACGGTGTTGCCGTTGGCGTCAATGGCACGCACCCAGGTGGGCATCAGGTTCACATCCTCCAAATACACGGTGCCGTCGGAATACTTGGAGAAGGTAATGGAGAACAGCACGCCGTCCTCAGTGTGGGCGGTGGGAATCCGGCTGATCTCTCCCAATCGCTGGTTGGATACGGCGTTGCCCATGGAGTACAGGCAGACCGTGCGGTGGTCGGGGTCAAGACTGCTTTCCAGCAGCTCCACCGGCTCCACCACATGGGGATGGCCGCCGATGATCACGTCCACACCCATGTCGCAAAGCTTCTGGGCAATCTCCTTCTGGCTGGCATTGGCCTCCAAAAGGTACTCCTGCCCCCAGTGAAGGTAGACCACGATGGCCTCGGCTCCCTCAGCCTTCATCAGCTCCATCTGGGTTTCCAGATGATTATAAAGGGAGCTGGGGTCGGCGTGGCGGAAGCAGTTGATCAGGTCATAGCCGCCGGACTGCATGGAGTTGTAGTTCAGGGCCGGGGGATTGCTTGGGCCGATGGAATCCTCATAGGTGTAAGCGATCATGCCGATGTTGATGCCGTTGATGTTTTGCACCAGGTATTTGGGCTCGTCGGCGGAGAGCATGGTGCCCAGATTGGCGAGGCCCTTTTCCCGCACAGTGCGGATGGTGCGCTCAAAGCCCGCCTGCTGGCTGTCGTAGCTGTGGTTGCTGGCGGTGAGCAGCATGTCGAAGCCTGCCGCCTTGGCCGCATCCGCAATGGCATCCGGGCAGTTGAACATGGGGTTGCCCTGGTAGGGCTTGGCGGTTCCGGCCAGGGTGGTTTCCAGGTTGGCCACGGCGTAGTCCGCGGCGGTGACATACTCGGTGATGTAGGGGAAGATGTAGTTAAAATCATAGCTGCCGTCATCCTGCCGGGCGTCGGTAATCAGCTGACCATGCATCAGCAGATCGCCGGTGGAGAGAATGGTGGCGGTGGACACCACATGCTCCGGCTCCGGGGGCAGGGTAGTGGGCGGTTCCGTGGTAGGCGGCTCGGTATAAAGGGTCTCGGTGGGCAAGACGATGGGCTCCGTGGGCAGCGCCTCCTGGGGGGCGGTGGCAAGCTGGACGCACAGCCAGATCAACAGACCAATGGCGGCGACCAGAAGCACAATCAGAGCAATCAGCACCTTGCGCAGCCCGTCGCCCCGGCGTTTTCTTTTGGACATGGATGTTCCTCCTGAGTAATCATAGAGCATACGCTCCCATTTTTCATCCCTATCATAATATGTTCCCCGGTTTGTGTCAAGACAGTAGGAAATTCGTTCATATTCTGTTCATACAATCCCTGCCCCATCGTGGTATGATAATTCCAACTTTTTCAGCAAATGGGTCACTTGACGGGACGCCCCACTGTAGTAGGCTGTAACACATAAATTGTTGTTTATCGTGCAGATTTCCGCCCAGCCACTGTAGGGGAGGCTCGTAGCCTCCCGCGCAGTACAAGCTTTCAGTTGCCAACCAGGATAGGCGAAATCGTACCATTTTCCCACATTTGTACCATTCAACCTAACACTCAGTTGACAAACCTGGCGGGAGGCTACGAGCCTCCCCTACAGTGGCGTGTGCATTATTTTTGTGCGATAAACAACAATTTTTCCCGAACAAAATGGAGGTTATATTATGACAAGGAGAGAATTTGAGGTAACCGATCCGGCGGTGATCCGAGAGATTCTGGATGGGAGTAAGTTCTTGCATCTGGGGCTGGTGGACGACGGCATGCCCTATGTGGTGCCCATGAACTATGGCTACCGGCTGGAGGATGGGAAGCTGACACTGTACCTGCACAGTGCGGTGAAGGGCTATAAGCTGGATGTCATCGCCAAAAATCCCACCTGCTGCTTTGAGATGGACTATGGTGTGGAGCCCTTTGAGGGGAAGATTCCCTGCCAGTACGGCATCACCTACTATTCCCTCATGGGCCGGGGCAAGGCTGTGATGGTGGAGGATGTGGCGGAGAAGGAGCAGGCCATGACGCTGCTGATGCAGACCCAGACCGGCAAGGCGTTTGAATTCAACGAGCGGCTGGTGTCCATCGTCAGTGTCATCCGCATCGAGGTCAGCGAGTATACCGCCAAGCACCGCCCCCTGCCCGGTCAGGAGCCGGAGCGGAAATAAGCTTTAGCCCTCCTTCGGGAGGGTTTTTTCAATGAAATGTGAGATATTGGCTCCTGGTTCCTGACTATATGGGTGTAACGGAAAGGAAGTGGTCAAGCATGGAGGATCAGGCAATCATTGCTCTGCTTTTGGAGCGCTCAGAGCGGGGCATGGTAGAGCTGATTTCCAAATACGGCAGGGCAGTGTCCCGCATCGCCGGCAATATCCTGGCCGACCCGCTGGACGCGGAGGAATGCGCCAACGATACCTATCTGGGGGTGTGGAATTCCATTCCGCCCACGGTGCCCAGATCCCTGGGTGCCTATTGCTGCGGCATCGCCCGGAACCAGGCCCTGAGCCGCTATCAGGCCAACACCGCCAAGAAGCGCAACAGTCATTTTGACGCGGCTCTGGACGAGCTGGAGGACACCATCCCCGCCCTGGGCACCGTGGAATCGGCGCTGGAAGCCAGGGAGTTGTCCGGCTATATCAGCAGATTCCTGGAGGGGCTTCCCTATGATGATCGGTATGCCTTCCTGCGGCGCTACTATTATGCCGATTCCATCACGGACATTGCCAAAACCCTGGGCAAAACGCCCCACCGTATCTCCGTGCGGCTGTTCCGCATCCGTGAAAATCTGAAAAAATACTTACGGAAAGAAGGGATGCTTCCATGAGCCGGAACAACATGGTGGAAATTCTGAACCAGCTTGACCCCGCCCTTGTGGAGGAATGCGCGGCCTACTGCCCCCCTTCGGAAAGGAACGGTATGAAAAAGCAGCACAGCCGCCGTCTGGCGGTGATGATTCTGGCTGCCTGCCTGGCGGCGGCTCTGGCAGTGACGGCCTATGCAACGGGAGCCATTCAAAGTCTGATTTCCAAATATTGGAGCAGTTTTCAATATGTCACCCCGGACGATGCCCTGCGGGAGGAACGCCCGGACTACGCCCAGTGGCTGGACACCCAATTGGAGACTCAGGCCATGATGCTGGAAATCGGAGAACAGGTTGTCCAGACCCAGGTGCCCTACCAAATCCCCGGTTTGGATGGAGCCGGGGTGACCCTGCTGGAATACTACTACGACGGGGAGAAAATCGCCCTGGGCTGCCAGTTCCAGAGGCTGGAAAATCAGGTGGATTTCAGCTTTGATGCCAAGGACTACGCCAATCTCCCCTTCCAGACTGTGGAAGCGGACGGGTATCCCTCCTACCGCAGTCTGGTGAAGGATGGGGCGGCCTTGCAGGATATTGAGGAAAGACTTGAAAAAGAGGGCAGCCTGAGCTTCCTGGTGCGGGACAGCTGGATCTCAGACCACGTCTACGCGGATGGGGATGATTTGGGCCCCTGCCATGGGGACCCGGACGAGAACGGCTTCTTCACCATTGACCCCATCTGCATGGGCATGGGGGAGGTGGAGCTGCCGGAAAAATGCCGGAATCTGCCGGAGGTCAGCGTAGGCCTGACCTATCGGGTGGTCACCTATGCCTTCAAGCTGGAAGGGGATACCGTTCAATACGCCCGGGTGGACCAGGCGGATTACCCCATCAGCTTCACCATCCCCAACGGGAACCCCGATTCCATCCCTGAAATGTGGAGCATGGAGGAACTGACCGCCGGCCAGACCCTGGACATCACCCAGCAAATTCGGGGCACAAATTTTACCATTCACGCCACGGTTCCCATGGTGAATACGGAGGAGCTCAGTACCGTTTGGATGCAGACAGATTTGGCCCTCTGGCAGAAAATGGGCCGGGAGCTGGTGATGGAGCGGTTCCCCCAAATCGAAGGGGAGTTAAGCAGCGGAAAAACGGACATCAGCATCTCCGATGAGACCACCGGGAATCTGCTGCTGGGCTTTGACTGCGATGTGGGGGGAAGTGCGGGCTATGTATATTATGTGGATGTGCAGCGGGATTTGAACGGAAGCGCCCTGGACGGTGACAGGAGCTGCTTCATGCCCCACTACCTGACGGAAATCGTCCCCGAGGGGATGAGCATGACGGGGGAGGAGGCAGCCAAAACAGTGGCAGAGCTGCTGTCCAACTACTCCTGCTTCCAATTCACTCCCTGGAACGTGAGGGCGGAGTTCGACAGCCGGAAGCAGCAGGGGTACTACCGCGTCAGATTTCAGCCGGAATACCAGGGAATCCCCATTTATGGCAGCAGAACCACCACAGAGGCCTTCTATTCCGAGGATGGGCTCTTCAGCTGCCAGGGGATGATGATGCTGAAAGAGAACCAGCGCAGACAAATCCAGTCTCCCATTCCGCTGAAACAGGCCATCGAATCCGTTGTCAATCGCATTTCTGAGCTTGCGTCCTATGAGAATGTCCAGTGCAGCGAAATCCGCCTGGGCTATCTTGCACAGACGCAGGGGGAGGAAGTGGTGCTGTCCCCGGCCTGGGTATTCGAGTGCAGCCAGACCCGGGATGATTTTACCGACTACTTTGAAATCGCGGTACTGACAGAAAACGGGGAGCTGATTCGCGTGTAATTCATAAAATTGTTGTTTGTGTGACGAACCATTCGTAGGGGCGGCTACCAGCCGCCCGCCA
>CAMCKD010000126.1 GCA_945875335.1 uncultured Clostridia bacterium
CTTTCTTGTTCGGCGACAAGAAAGTAACACTACGCAGGCACGAACGAATATTGAGCTGTTTCTTTCCATGCAACAATTCTCAAATTGTAACCCAGCCCTACGAAAAGTGTATTTTGAATTGTGACAAGCTACTTGAAAAAACGGCAGCGCCGATGGTGCTGCCGTTTGTGTTTAACCAACCACGGTAATATTGCCGCCGCAGACGGTTTTGAAGGCCTCCAGCATGGTGTCCACTGTGGCGGACTCGGCAAACTGGGAGCCAACCATGAAGAACATCACCACATCGCCGGAATAGGCGGCGGTTTTGGTGTCGGCCCCCACGCAGATCCACTTGTTGGGATCTACCTTCTCATAGATGTCCTTCGCCACCTGGGGGGCATCCGTCGCATCCTTCACCCGGGCCACCACCAGGGAATAGGCCTGTCCCATCATGGCCTCGGAGACGCAGACGGCGCTGAGCTTGTCGGCGGATTCCAGGCCGGTGTTATAGGCCACCGCGTCGGCGTCGGACAAGTCCAGCTCCATGCTGATGACGTTCAGCTTTAAGGGCTGGTGGTTTTCGTAGATTTTTGCGATGATTTCCTCCGGCGTTCCCTCCACGCTTTGTTGGGGGGCAGGTGCCTTGCTGCAGCCGGTGAGAGCCGCCAGCAGCAGGAGCGCCAGAAGAATGCTGAGTAATTTTTTCATGTTTTCGTTCCTTTCCGCTTGAAAAGCAGAGTAATCAGATAATGTAGCAATAGCAGCGCCGCAATTCCCACGCAGGCTCCGGCGGTATCGATCCAAACGTCCATGACGCTGGGGTAGCGCTCCAGGGAGAAGGTTTGGATGGTCTCGTCGGTGACGGCAGTGAGCAGGGCGAACAGCAGCGGCATGGTCACCCGATGGATGCCCCGCTGACCCTGAATCAGGAAGAACCAGGTCAGCAGAAAGCCCAGCAGGCAGAATTCGGAGAAATGACCGAGCTTTCGCAGATACAGCTCCGGCAGCGCCTTCAAAGCGGGGAAGGTCTGCCTCAGCCAGTTCAGCAGCCCGCCGCTGATGGCCTTGGATTCCTCACCGGGGAGCATGGAATTGCCCCAGATGAAGCAAAGCACCAGACAGGCCAGCAGCGCCAGCCCGAATTTTTTCTTTTCCCCATTCATTTACAGCACTCCCAGATTTTCCAGCAGAATTTTCAGGCCCAGGAGCATCAGGGTCACGCCGCCGAAAATCTCCGCCTTTTTCTCATATTTCCGGCCAAACACGCCGCCCACCGCCGTGCCGATGGCGGAGAGCACAAAGGTGGTCACGCCAATCAGCGCCACCGCCGTCCAGATGGAATCCCGGGCCGTCATGGCCAGGGTCACGCCCACGGCCAGGGCGTCGATGGAGGTGGCAACTGCCAATGGCAGCATGGCCTTGGGGGACAAATCCGGGTCGGCGCAGCCCTCGCCCTCTTCCAGAGCCTCCTTGATCATGTTGAATCCAACAAAGCCCAGCAAGCCAAAGGCAACCCAGTGATCCACCGCCTCGATGGCATCTGCGAAGATTCTGCCCAGATAGAAGCCGATCACCGGCATCAGAGCCTGAAAGAAGCCGAACCAGGCGCCGCAGACCAAGGCGGTCTTCTTATCCGACCGCTGCACCGCCAGCCCCTTGCACACCGACACCGCGAAGGCATCCATGCTCAGGCCGATTCCTAAGAGCAGTATTTCCCAAAATCCCATACTTATATCCTCCAAACCAGAAAACCGGCGGGGTTTCGGTATCTTACCAGACCAAACCGGAAAAGTCAATGAACAGACTGTAAATAAAAAGAAAGTTTCATATTTCGGCTTGCGCCAACAGAACGGCAAATTGTTGTTTATCGGGTTGAATGTACCGGGTATCGATGTGCGCACCAGCCATGCCCCCCTTGTGTAAAGGGGGGTAGGGGGGATTGGGCAGTAGGCACTGACGATTTGCAGCCAGCTTCGGCGAATTCGTAGAAGCTGAAACAATGGGATAGTACCTCTTCGCATCGGCTTGTACAGATTTGCTGCCTGGTACTGCGAATCCCTCCCCTACCCCTCCCTTACAAGTAAGGGAGGGCATGCGCTCAGAAATTTACAGCCTGATACCGTATATCTGGGGGGCACCCCCTCAGCCTTCGGCAGCTCCCCCAAAGGGGGAGCCAAGGGTGCGCGATAAACAACAATTTGTCAAAAACCGTTTGGGCATCAAAGGGGCAGGCCCATCAGGCGCTCTACCAGGAACACGGCGGCGGAGCTGGCAACGGCCACCACGATGAGGCTCTGGTTCAGGTAGGCCAGCACCACCGCCACCGCCAGTGCCGCCGCGCCGCTGAGGAGGCTGGCGGTGTCCCCCAAAATGGCGGGGAAGGTCATGGCCGTTAGACAGGCGTAGGGCACATAGTGGAGAAAAGAGCGGAAAAACCGGCTCTTGATGGGCTTGCGGAACACCGTCAGGGGCAGCATGCGGATCAGGTAGGTGGTCAGGGCCATGGCGGCAATATACACATAAATATTCATGCCTCTTCCTCCTTGATGGGGAACAGCCAGGCGCAAAGGGCAGCGGCGGCCACGGTGCAGATGACGATGGGGGTGCCGGTGGGCGCTTTGGAAAGGGCGGGCACCCAGGTGAACAGGCTGCTGAAAATCAAGGCCAGCAGCGCCGCCACCGCCACGGGCCGCTCCTGTTTGGCCGGGGGAATGACGATGGCGACAAACATGCCATAGAGCATGACCCCCAGGGCCGTGCGGATGGACTGGGGCAGAATGGAGCCGGCCAGCGCCCCAAAGAGGGTGCCGCTGACCCAGCCGATGATGGGCAGCAATCCAAGGCCATAGAGGAAGGGAACGGTGAGCTCCTGCTGCCGGGCCATGGCCAGGGCGAAGACCTCATCGGTGTTGATGAAGGCGATGCACAGCCGGGGCAGAACGCCGATCTTCTCCCCCATCCGCTGGCTGAGGGCCAGGCTCATCAGGGCGTAGCGGCTGTTGATGATCAGCTGGGTGAGGATCATCAGCCACAGGCCGGAGTTATCCACGATCACCCCAAGCCCCGCAAACTGGCCGGCGCTGGTCAGGTTGGAGGCGGAAATCAGGGTGGCGTGCCCCACTCCCAGGCCCTTGGACACTGCCATGGCTCCAAAGCCGAAGCTGACGGAAAAGTAACCCAGTCCCACCGGCAGGCCCGTCCGAACGCCGGTGCGATATTCTTTCGAATTCATGATTTTCTCTCTCTTTTCTTCCGATGCAAAGTGTCATTTCATTATGATACTCCCACTTTCCTGCAACGTCAAGTGCTTTCGTGGCTCTGTCCGGGCAGTTCTATAAAATCCATAAGAATGATTTGGAAATGGGCAATGCTTTTGGACGGGATATACTATCCTCAAAAAGACCGGGAGGCAGCAATGAAACGATTTTTCATGTTCGCCCTGGTGCTGCTGGCAGTGACTGTGGGGAACTGGTTTTGGGGCAATTATGTGGTGCTGGGCGGACGGGTCTATCCCAGGGATACCGCCGTGCTGGTGCTGCCCGAGGGCGTGAACGGCGAAGCCCTCTCCCGGTTTGCTCGGCTCTATTGGGTTGACCTGCGGGGCACGGGTCTCACCGGGGCGGAATACGAAGCCATTTCCCAGGCGGCGGGCGGGGCGGAAATCCTCTGGGAGCTGTCCTTCCAGGGAGGGCGGCTAAGCCCCAGCGCCCGGGAAATCCAAATTGACCATCTGACCGCTGAGGACGTGGCGGCCCTGGACTACCTGCCCCGGCTGGAGCTGGTGCGGGGAGAAAGCTGCCGGGACTATCCCCAATTGCTTGCTTTGCGAAACCGGCACCCGGGCTGCCAGGTAAACTATCGGGTGAGCCTGGGAGGCGTGAGTCTGGACTGCTGGGAGGCCGCCCTGACACCCGGGGAATGCACCCAGGAGGACATCCGCCAGGCTCTGACCCTGCTGCCCCGGGTGCGGCGGATGGATCTGCGCCAAACCGGCCTTTCCCCAATGGAGGCCCGGGCGCTGGCAAGGGACTACCCTTCTATCTTCTTTTTGTGGGAGGAGGAATGGGGCGGTGTCCGCTTCTGCACCGACCAGCGGGAAATCGACCTCAGCGGCGTGGCCATGGAGGACACGGCGGAATTGGAGGCATTGCTTCCCTATCTGAAAAACGCGAAGAAAATCATCCTCTGCGACTGCGGCCTGCCCAACGAGGTTTTGGCGGAATTGGGGCAGCGGCACCCGGAGATTCGCTTTGTGTGGCGGGTGAAGCTGGGCCCCCTCACCGCCCGGACGGACGACACCTGGTTCGCCCCCATCACCAAGGGTCAGCTCATCGGCGGCAGGGACGCGGACGAGCTGAAATACTGCATCGACATGGAGTGCATCGATCTGGGCCACTGCTGGATCCGCCACTGCGAATGGGCCCGGAACATGAAAAAGCTGCGCTATCTGGTGCTGGCGGACACCCAGGTGAGGGATTTGTCCCCCCTTTCGGAGCTGAAAAATCTGGTGTATCTGGAGCTCTTTGTCACCCCGGTGCGGGACTATTCCCCGTTGCTTGGCTGCACCGGCCTGGAAGACCTGAACCTGGGCTACACCTACGGCGACCCCACCCCCATTGCCCAGATGAAATGGCTGAAAAACCTCTGGTGGGGCGGGATTCACTACGTCCCCTGGGTGAATGGACAAAATCCGGCAGCCCTGCTGCAGCAGGAACTGCCGGATACAAAAGTAATGCTGTACGCCGGTTCCTCCACCGGCCTTGGCTGGCGCAGCCTGCCCCACTACTACGAAATGCGGGACAGAATTGGGATGTATTATATGAAGGGATAAAACAAGTATACGGGCAAATTGTTGTTTAGCGTACACGCCATTCGTAGGGGCGGCTACCAGCCGCCCGCGCAGTACAAGCTGAAAATTGCAAGAAATGTCGGGCGAATTCGCACCAGTTTCCCACATTTGTACCATTCAGCCAAACACTCAGGCATCTAACCTGGCGGG
>CAMCKD010000127.1 GCA_945875335.1 uncultured Clostridia bacterium
GCGGCTGGTAGCCGCCCCTACGGATGCTTCGTCGCACAAACAACAATTTACCGTGCTGGTATTATTGTAATGATTTATTACTGATTATCCGATTTTAACGGGATTTAATATATTATGGAACTATCTTTTCTTTCCAATCTGGCGAAGGAGGCGGCGGCTTCTAAAACGCCGGGTTGGGGACAGTTTGAGCTGACTCCCATCTGCAACCTGAAATGCCGCATGTGCTATGTGCACAAGCCGGAGGAAGACCGCTGGGTTTCCGGGAGGCTTCTTCCGGCTTCCTTTTGGCTGGAGGCGGCAAAACAGGCGGCGCAGCAGGGAATGCTGGTGCTGTCCCTCACCGGGGGCGAGACCCTGACCTACCCTCACCTGGACGAGCTGATGGAAGGGCTCAGTCATCTGGGTCTGCTGATTTCCTTTAATACCAACGGCACCCTGGTGGATGAAAAACGGGTTGCCTGGTTCAAGCGGTACCCCCCCACCAAAATCAACATTTCCCTCTACGGCGCTTCGGATGACACCTACAAAGCCCTCACCGGCATGGCCGATGGCTTTACCCGGGTCAGCAGAGCTGTGGAGCTGCTGTTGGATGCCGGGCTGAACGTATACTTAAACGCTGTGCTGGTGCCGGAAAACATCCGGGAGCTGCCCCAGATGCACCGCTGGGCGGCGGAGCATGGCCTGGTGCTCCATACCACTTCTTATATCTTCCCTGCCCGGGGCTGCCAGGGCTGCGGGGCCGATACCCACCGGCTCAGTCCTGAGGCGGCGGCGGAGGCGGCCTGCTTTGACAAGCTGGTCACCCTGGGGAAAACCGGCTTCCGCCAGAGCGCCGCCAACACTGCTTTCCTGCTGGACAGGCTGGCGCAGGCGGAGCAATGGGAGCCGGACAAGCTGGAATGCCGGGCGGGGGTTTGCTCCTTCGGCATCACCTGGGATGGACATCTGCAGCCCTGCGTGCTCTTCGGGGCCATCCGTATCCCCTTGACGGAGCTTTCTTTTGCCGAGGGGTGGCAGCAGCTGGTGGAAAAAGTGGCGGCGGTGCCGGTGCCGGACAAGTGCGCCGACTGCCGGAAAAAGGAGCTGTGCCCCGTGTGCAAGGCGGCGGTGTATCAGGAGACGGCGGGGCATACCCAGCCGCCCCAATACCTGTGCGGCTATACCCAGCACATGGAAGACTTACTCAGAAGGGAGGGACAGGGTGTTGCAGTCACATTACAAAATCGCCGGGATTTCCATCCGGGTGGATGCTCCGACTGAGCTAAGTGACAACGAGGGCTTTTCCCTCTACCGGGTGAACCCCCAGCCGGAGGACTTCTCCATTTCCCTGATTCCCGACCAGGACTTTGCCATCCCTCCGTTTGACGGCAAGCCGGTGTTTTCCGACCCCATGCATCTGGTGCTGCAAGGGGAGGGGAAATGCCTTCATCTGTTCCGCATTCCCTCCACCCGGGGGGTATCCGCCTGGAACTGGCTGGAGCCGGGGAACTCCCTGGAGATCCACTACCACCCCGGGGCGGAAAGCTACTACCTGAATTCCACCGGCTGCTTCAACTGCGCCGGAATTGAGCGTATCCTCTTTGAAGGGGGAAAATTCCTGTTTCACTGCTCCTATGTGGATGACCGGGGCGGCGGGGTGCTGTTCTCCGCGCCCTCCGGGGGAGGGAAAACCACCCAGGCCTCATTGTGGGAGCGGTATGCCGGGGCCACCATGGTCAACGGGGACCGGGCGGTGCTGGAAAAAACCCAGGATGGCTATACCGTCCACGGCCTGCCCATCGCCGGTTCCTCCGGGGTGTTTCTCAACCGATCTCTTCCCCTGAAGGCCATTTTCATCGTGAAAAAAGCGGCGGAAAATCGGGCGGTGCGGCTGTCCCAGCAGGAGGCCTTCCAGGCAGTGTTTTCGGAATTGACCATCAACACCTGGAATCACCCCTTTGTCCTCTCCGCCGTGGATTTCGCCATGAATCTGGCGGCAAAGCTTCCTGTGTTTCGGCTGGAATGCCGCATCGACCAGGGAGCCGTGGAGGCGGCGAAAAGGGAATTGGAGCAATTGTAATATACCCCGGCGGGTTTCCCGTCGGGGTTCTTTTTCTTGACAAGAATATGGAATGGGCGCATAATGGAATCAAGAGGTGAACGCTTATGTATCGCATTTTCATTGTGGAGGACGATGCCGGGATCGCCCGGGGGGTGGCCCAGCGGGTGACCTCCTGGGGGATGGAGGCCGTTACGGTGTCGGATTTTCAAAATGTCACCGGGGAATTTGCAGCCTGCCAGCCTCACCTGGTTTTGATGGACATCGGCCTGCCCTTTATGAATGGGTACCACTGGTGCAGCGAAATTCGAAGGGTGTCCAAGGTGCCCATCATTTTCCTGTCCTCGGCCTCGGATAATATGAACATCATCATGGCTATGAACATGGGGGCCGACGACTTCATCCCCAAGCCTTTTGACGGCAACGTGCTCATTGCGAAGATTCAGGCGCTGCTCCGGCGAACCTACTCCTTCGGAGAGAGCAGCCCGGTTTTGGAGCACCGAGGCGCCCTGCTGAACACCGGGGACAATACCCTGAGCTACCAAGGCAGAAACATCAGCCTTTCTAAAAACGAATACCGCATTCTTCTGGTGCTGATGAAAAACAAGGGCAAGGTGGTCAGCCGGGAAAAGCTGATGGAGGCCCTGTGGCAGACCGATGAATTTGTGGATGAAAACGCCCTGACGGTGAACGTGGGCCGGCTGCGCAAAAAGCTGGAAGGGGCAGGGCTTGCGGGCTTCATCGAGACAAAATTCGGCGTGGGCTATCTGGTGGGGTGAGGAAATGGGGCATTATTTGAAGCAGCGGCGCAGATGGCTGGTGCTGCTGGCTGTCTGCGTACTGGTGTTCGTGGTTTCCTTCCTTTTGTACCATCTGCCGGTGGCGGCGGTGCTGTACCCCAGCGGCCTGTGTGCTGCGCTGCTGCTGGGCTGGTTTCTGGCTGACTACCGCAGGCAGCGGGAAAAGCTGAAAAGGCTTTCCCTGCTGGCGTCCCTGCCGGAGGACTTGACCGACTGCCTGACTGGGGAGCCCGGCAGCCTGGACGAGGCCTATGGGGAGATCATCCGCAATCTATCCCAGCGGGAGCAGACCCTCCGCCGGGAGCAGCAGCGCCGGGAGGACGACCAGCGGGACTACTACACCACCTGGGTGCATCAGATCAAAACTCCCATTGCCGCCATGCGCCTGGCCCTGGAAAATGAGGATTCCCCCCTGAGTCGGGAGCTGGGGGAGGAATTGCAGCGGATCGAGCAGTATGCCCAGATGGCTTTGACCTACCAGCGGCTGGACAGTGTGGACACGGATTATGTGTTCCGGGAGTGCGCCATCGACCCGGTGGTGCGCTCTGCGGTGCGGAAATTCGCCGCCCAGTTCATCCGCAAGGGCATCCGGCTGGACTACACCCCCATGGAAAACCGGGTGGTCACTGATGAAAAATGGCTGTCCTTCGTGGTGGAGCAGCTGCTGTCCAACGCCCTGAAATACACCAACCAGGGCACCGTCTCCATCTATATGGAAGAAGGCTTTCTGTGCATCCGGGACACTGGCATCGGCATCGCCCCGGAGGACTTGCCCCGGATTTTTGACCGGGGCTACACCGGCTGCAACGGCCGGGCGGACAAAAAGGCCACAGGGCTGGGGCTGTACCTCTGCCGCCGCATCTGCCGCAATCTGGGTCATGCCATCACCGCCCAGTCCACCCCCGGGGAGGGCACCCTGATGAAGCTGGATTTGAACCAGGCCCATAATCAATACGAATAGTATGGATTGACTCAGCAGTACGAAAAATTGTTGTTTGTACACGCCATTCGTAGACGGGGTCATGACCCCGCCGACCACGTTGCGGTTTGGAACATGTCCCATTCAACGAAAGCACTCACAAATTTGTTGCCGACCGGCGGGGTCATGACCCCGCCCTACGAATGCCTGGTGCAATAAACAACAAATTATTAACCACTTTCAGAAAGTGGCACATACAATTGTGACAGTTTTGTTCGTTTTGAAGCTCCGGCTGTAAGGAAAAGCGCGGGAAGGGAGAGGAATTTGCCGCTATAATAGAGCCATCAAAGGAAAGGAAGTGACGATATGAAAAAAATCACAAAGCTTTTGTGCTTCGCGGCACTGGTCGTCATCACATTGATGGTATGGAGAAACGAAAGAAAAGAGGCGGCAAAAAATGAGTTTATTAACGGTTGAGCATCTGAAAAAGGTTTACACCACCCGCTTCGGGGGCCACAGTGTGGAGGCATTGCGGGACGTGAACTTCTCTGTGGAGCAGGGGGAGTACGTGGCCATCATGGGCGAGTCCGGCTCCGGCAAGACTACCCTTTTGAACATCCTGGCGGCATTGGATAAGCCCACCGCCGGTACCGTGCTGCTGGAAGGCCAGGACATTACCAAAATCCGGGAGAAGGACATTGCCGATTTCCGCCGGGACAACCTGGGCTTTGTGTTCCAGGAGTTCAATCTGCTGGATACCTTCAATCTGGAGGACAACATCTATCTGCCCATGGTGCTGGCGGGCATCCCCCATCAGCAGATGAAGGACGCCCTGACCCCCATCGCCCGGGAGCTGGGCATCTCCCAATTGCTGAAAAAATACCCCTATGAGGTCTCCGGGGGCCAGAAGCAGCGGGCGGCGGTGGCCAGAGCCCTGATGATGAAGCCCAGGATCATCCTGGCCGACGAGCCCACCGGGGCCCTGGATTCCAAGTCCACCGACGAGCTGCTGCGGCTGTTTTCCCAGATTCACCGGGGCGGCCAGACGGTGCTGATGGTGACCCACTCCGTCAAAGCCGCCAGCTGCGCTGACCGGGTGCTGTTCATCAAGGACGGCCAGGTGTTCCACCAGCTCTACCGGGGCGGCTGCACCAA
>CAMCKD010000128.1 GCA_945875335.1 uncultured Clostridia bacterium
ACACACTGCATATCGTCGGCAGCGTCAGATGTGTATAAGAGACAGCTACGAATGGCATCCCTACAAACAACAATTTACCACGCTGCTGAGTTTAGTTTATCTTATATCTTATATCTGCTAAATATCTGTTCCTCCGAAAAAACAATCACCCCGCGGGTTCGTTCCTGCGGGGTGATTTTCAAATCAGGTCAAAATGGGTCAGCGCTTTTTCGATGCCGTCCTCCAGCACCGGGGCGGTGACGTATTCGCACATTTCCTTTACTTCCTCCATGCCGCCGCCCATGCAGACGGTGTGCTTTGCCAGGCGGAACATGGGCAGGTCGTTGGTGCTGTCGCCGATGGCCAGGGTGTTTTCTCTGCTGACACCCAGGCGGCGGAGGATCAGCGCCATGCCCTCTGCCTTGGAGTAGCCCTTGAGTACCAGCTCATACATGCCGTTCTCCCGGTCGGTGATGGTGTAGTCTGCTTCCAGCGCTTTCTTGAAGCCCTCCACATCCCCGCCGTCCCCCCGGAAGGTGACGAATTTCACAAAATCCGGCTCTCCTTCCTCCTCCAGCTGGTGGATGGGAAAGCCTGCCTGCTCCAGCCGGGTGACCTCTCTGGACATGATGGGATGGATGGAATGCTCCCCATCCAGCAAAATCCCTCCGTCCTCGGTTTCGTAAAAGGAACACATGTTGTATTTCCGGGAAACCTCCACGCTCTTGCGGCGCAGGGCCAAGTCCGGCTTCGCCCGCACCAGCCAGCTGCCGTCCAGCAGCACCTCCATGCCGCAGCCGCAGGCAAAGCCCCGGAAGGCCATCTTTTTTACCCGGCTGTCCACCTGAAAATAGGGCCTGCCGGTGTTGATGATGGGAATGTGCCCCTTTTCCACCAGCCGCTCCACAGCACGAACGGCGGAGGGGGGGATCTCGTGGGTTCTGTCGTCGATGATGGTTCCGTCAATGTCGAAAAAAATGACCATTGTTTCTCCTTTGGTAAACATAAGCGTTATGCCCCGCCCGGCAGCCCCATGGCGGCGGTGACCAGAATCCCCAGGTTATCCCGGTAGATGCTGTCAAACTCTGTGATGGGCAGGGGGTTCTCGCCGCTGCCCGCCTCAATGGTGAAGCCGGGACGGCGGAAATTCTGAATAAACCAGTCCTTGTACCCGGCAAAGCTGGATTCGTAGGGAGTGTCCTCCATCCTGTAGCCGCTGACCCGGGCAAATTCTTGGGCCAGCTCCCGGGCTCCCTCCACATCATAGTCCTGAAACTGCCAGTAAATGACCTTTCCCTGGGTGTGGTAGGCCAGCACCAGCCGGGGGTCAACGGCCTCGGTGTATTCCGCCAGGGCCTTGCTCTCCCGCTGGGTCAATGGCGCCCGGCCCACATAATCCCGGGGCCCGGGGCGGGTGTAGCCGGCGGCGAATTTGATGTCCCTGGCATTGAGCCAACCGGCGGGGTATTGAAGGTTCAAATCCACTCCCAATAAATTGGCCTTCCAGCCGTCGGGGAAGGGGATTTGAGGGTAAAATGCCGCCAGCGCCTCCGCCGCCGCGTATTGCAGGGAGCCCGGCTCAATGGCCCCGGTGACCAGATCCACCCCGTCCGGGTCCACCATGGGCACCGTGTGGATGGTGACCAGCCGCCCGATGTTCCGGCCATCCACTCCCCAAAGCTTTCCGCCGCTGCGCATGGCAGCTGCCAATTCCTCCACGAATTTCAGCAGCACCGGGGTGGTGATCCACTCGTTGGCATGGTGGGCGGCGGTAAACAGCACCTGTCGCTCCCCGTCCCCGATCACCAGCGTTTTGACAGGTCTTCCGAAAGCGGTTTCCGTCAGGATTTCGCTGCGGCAGAAGGGGTAGGTACGCACCAGCTCGTCAATGGTCTCACTGCACAGCTGGGCCGTCATGGGTACATCCGTTTTCACAATTGCCAAAATCATCGCCTCCCAATAGGGTATGCGGGGGAAGCGAAAAAGGTGACCGATTACCGCTGCTCCAGGTAAATCAGCAGCACCCCGATGTCCGCCGGGCTGACGCCGGAAATCCGTCCCGCCTGGCCGATGGAAAGGGGGCGAATCTGGCTCAGCTTCTGCCTTGCCTCCAGCCGAAGTCCGCCGATGGATTCATAATCCAAATCAGCAGGCAGCAGCCGTGCCTCTTCCTTTTTGAATTCCTCCACCTGCTTTTCCTGACGCAGGAGGTATCCGGCATATTTGATCTGAATCTCCACTTCCTCCGTCACCGCTTTGGAAAGGGCGGGGCGGTCAGCATCGAAGGGAGCGATGTCCTCATAGCCGATTTCCGGCCGCCGCAGCAAATCTGCCAGCCGGGCGGAGTTTGCTACCGGGGCGCTGCCCTTGGCTTCCAGCATGGCGTTCAGTGCATCGCTTCCGGCAATGCCGGTGGCTTCTAAGCGGTTTCTCTCCCGGCGGACGGCTTCGTATTTTTCCTCCACCTGCCGCAGCCGCTCCGGGGGAACCAGACCGATGGAAGCGCCGATTTTTGTCAGCCGCTGGTCGGCGTTGTCCTGCCGGTGGAGCAGCCGGTATTCGCTGCGGCTGGTCATGATCCGATAGGGCTCCTCCGTCCCCTTGGTCACCAGATCGTCAATCAGGGTGCCGATGTAGCTGGTGTCCCGGGTGAGGATCAGAGGGGGCTTTCCCTGGATTTTCAGCGCCGCATTCACCCCAGCCACCAGGCCCTGAACGGCGGCCTCCTCATAGCCGGAGGTGCCGTTGAACTGCCCCGCGCCGTAGAGGCCGGAGACGGTTTTCGTCTCCAGGGTGGGCAGCAGCTGGGTGGGGTCGACACATTCATATTCAATGGCGTAGGCCGGGCGCATCATCTCCGCCCGCTCCAAGCCCGGAATGGTGCGGATCATTGCCAGCTGCACATCCTCCGGCAGACTGGAAGAAAAGCCCTGGATGTACATTTCCTCGGTGTCCAATCCGCAGGGCTCGATGAACAGCTGGTGCCTTGGTTTATCCGCAAAGCGGACGATTTTCGTCTCAATGCTGGGGCAGTACCGGGGACCCACGCCGGAGATGGTGCCGTCATAGATGGGACTGCGGTGGAGATTCTCCCGGATGATGCGGTGGGTTTCCTCATTGGTGTAGGTCAGATAGCACACGGCGGAGTTGTTGACCCTGTGCTCCGTGCGGAAGGAGAAGGGCTCCACCGTCTCGTCCCCGGGCTGCAATTCCATTTTGGAAAAATCAATGCTCCTGCGGTTCACCCGGGGGGGCGTCCCCGTCTTGAACCGGCGCAGATTCAGCCCCATGGAACGCAGATTGTCCGCCAGCCCCACGCTGGGGTGCATCCCATCCGGCCCGGAGGGAATGACGCTCTCGCCGGTGATGACGGTGCTGTCCAAGTAGGTGCCGGTGGCGATGACCACGGCTTTTGCGGCATATTCCGCTCCCAATTGGGTGCGCACCCCGGAGACGGCGCCGCTTTCCGTCAGCACCTGGGTGATCTGAGCCTGTTTCAGCTCCAGATTTTCCTGCAATTCCAGGGCGTGCTTCATGTACATCCGATAGCGCACCCGGTCGGCCTGGGCCCGCAGAGAGTGCACCGCCGGGCCCTTGCCGCGATTCAGCATCCGATATTGAATGCAGCTGGCGTCGGCGGCAACCCCCATCTCGCCCCCCAGGGCGTCCAGCTCCCGGACAAGGTGCCCCTTGCCGGTGCCGCCGATGGCGGGGTTGCAGGGCATATTGCCCACCGCGTCCAGATTGATGGTGAAGAGTATGGTGTGCAGTCCCAGCCGGGCAGCGGCCAGGGCTGCTTCAATTCCAGCGTGACCGGCACCAACAACGGCCACGTCGCAGCTGCCTGCGGAGTAGGTCATTGGGCTTCCTCCCCGGTCTGCTGCCTGGGCTTCTTCTCTTCCGGGGGCAGCACAAAGGGCTTGCACACCACCTCGCACCGATTGATGGGGGTGCCCAGAGCGTGGAATTTTTCCTCATAGCCGGTCATGATGCCCACGATACCGTCCTTGTGCAAATCCCGGGTCACGTTTTTGGTTTCCAGCCCGCAGGCGGCGAATTCCTCCAGGCTGAATTCAAACAGGGGAGCGTTATCGGTTTTGAAATGGAACTCGCCGCCCTCCCGGACGACGCGGCAGTATTTGTCCAGGAAGCCCCGATGGGTCAGCCGCCGCTTGGCGTTTTTCTTCCGGGGCCAGGGGTCGGGGAAATTGATGTAGAGCCGGTCAATTTCACCGGGGCTGAAAAAATCCTCCATCATGGCCACATCCATATCAATATAGTATACGTTGGTCAGCCCCATGTCCCTGGCCTTCTCCATGGCCACCACCACCGCCTCCCGGCAGCGCTCCACGGCAATCAGCAGCACATCGGGATTGGCCTGGGCGGTTTCGGCGGTGAATTTGCCTTTGCCGCAGCCAACCTCCACCCAAAGGGCGGTGCAATCCGGCTTCAAGCTGCGCCAGTTTCCTTTCAGGGAAGCAGGCTCGACGATCCGATAGGCCGCGCACCGCTCCGTCCGGGGCTCCAGATTCCGCATTTTTCTCATTCTCATAGGAATACCTCCAAAGGGAAATCATACAACCCTCTATTATACAAATCAATAAAAGAAATGTCAAAGAAAAAATCGAAAAAGTGCTTGACAAATGAAGCGCCAGGTGGTAATATATGCAAGCTTTCCGATGAACGGCCTGTGAGGGGCCGGGAGGGAGCGGAAACTGCGAAAAACCTCGAAAAAAGAGAAAAAAGCTCTTGACAAAAAGAGGCGAACGTGGTAAACTGAACGAGTTCACAGCGACTGGCTGGAACGACTCTGTACCTTGTAAATTGAATAACGAAAAGACAAACTAGACACCTT
>CAMCKD010000129.1 GCA_945875335.1 uncultured Clostridia bacterium
CTCAGCCCCAGTGTGCGCTACTTCGGCAGCTCCCCCAGAGGGGGAGCCAAGGGCACGATAAACAACAATTTTCCACTCTGCTGACTCAAACCGATAAGCACATTGCATTATACCACGGCCCATTTCCAAACTCAACCGAATTCTCCCGCCTTCCCGGAAAAATCTTGTTGACAAGCATACCGCAGCAGGTATAATAAAGCATAACATGCAACAACGTTTTATATCAGAAAGGAAGATGCAGGATGATTCATGTCTACCCAAACGGTACCGCTCTGGTGGAGGAAAACCGGGAGCTGCTGGCCACCAATCCCTATCAGTCCATGTTTTTTTCTCTGGATGCTCCCCTGATTCGGGAATCGGACAAGCAAAACTACGCCATCATGGCAGAAGCGGACGGGGCGCGGCTGCTGGCTATGAAGCTCTCTCCCTACAGTCTGCTGCTCTTCGGAAGCGGTAAGCCTGCCGGGGAGCTGTTTGAATATTTGCTTTCCAACGGGTATGAAATTGGCAGCCTCCTGGGTGGGGAACCTCTGTGCGACCAGGTCATTGGGATGCTGCAAAGCCGCTTCGGCATCCGCTATCAGGAAGCCCTTGCCATGGACTTTATGGAGGCCCGGGAGGTGACGGACCCCTCCTGCCCAGAGGTGGAAATCCCCACAGAAGCGGATTTGGAGGAGCTGGTGGAATGCAAGACCTGCTTTGTGGCGGACTGCGGTCTGAACGACCCGGTGAGCCTGGAGCGCACCCGGCAGAGGCTGCATGAGTACCGGGTACTCCGCCGGGATGGGATGATCGTCTCCATGGCAGGCATCAGTACAGCCACTGACCAGGCGCTGAAAATTGCCGGTGTTTACACCCGCCCGGCGTATCGCGGAAAGGGCCTTGCCCGGCTGGTGGTGAACACGGCCAAGAACGAAATCCTGTCCCAGGGCAAGATCGCCACCCTGAACGTGGACAAAAAGAATCCCATCACCAACCACCTGTACCGCAGCTTGGGCTTTGAACCCGTCTTCTCCCAGGGAGAATACCGCCGGGTGGAGAAATAAATAGTATCGTTTTGACTGTTTCGTAGGGCTGTGTCACGATTTTAGAAATGCTGCATGGAACGAAAACATCTCAGGATCATTAGAGCCTCCGGGGTGTTACTTTCTTGTCGCCGAACAAGAAAGTAACCAAAGAAGTCGGCTTAGGGGGAGGCGCTGAATGTCTCACTCCCGAAGCCAAAGCCGCCCTCCCCCTAAGAACCCTCTCCCGGCGCGCTCTTTTCCAGCTGCGCAGGTTATTTCCGGCTGGCTTTGGCTCAATTATCTTATATCTCATATCTCATATCTTATATCTCAACAGTGGTTGGCCTTCTCTCGTGGGCAAGTGTGCGCCGGTGGTGAAATAATTCTTGACATTTTGAAAAAAAGTGGTACAATCTGTCTTACATACTCACAAATGCAATGACGGAGTTATGCGTCTGTTGGAGCGCTGCAGAGAGTTGGCGGGTGGTGCGAGCCAATGCGAAAGACAGAAGGCAGTCTGCCTCCCGAGCAGGTGCGGCGAACGTCCCCTATGGAGCCATTAGCTGTACACGACTGGCCTCGTTACCGGCTATGGGCTTGTTGGAGCCCGAGAGAGATTCCTTTCCCCCGGGAAAGGAAAATCAGGGTGGTACCGCGTATTTTTGTAAATTCGCCCCTGAAGCCAATCTGGCTTCGGGGGCTTTTTCTATCCCACAAGTTAAGGAGAATCCAGTTATGAGAAAAATCACCATCACCGACATGACCATGCGCCAGTCCGGCAAGTTCAGCCTGAGCTTCCGGGAGAAGATCGAGCTGGTCAAGCACCTGGACAAGCTGGGGGTTGACGTCATCGAGGTCAGCCCCATCACCAGCCCCAAGGTGGACAGGCTGCTGATCAAATCCATCAGCTCTGCCGTACGCGACAGCGCCGTGGCCGTGTCCGTTGGATTGTCGGAGGAAAACATCGCCCTGGCCTGGGGCGCTTTGGAAGAAGCCAGACATCCCCGTTTGCAGGTCACCGCCCCCGTCAGCGCGGTGCAGATGGAGTATCTGGCCCGGAAAAAGCCCGATTCCATGCTGGCTTCCATCAAAAATCTGGTGGAAAAGTGCAAGGCCCTGTGCCCCCAGGTGGAGCTGGTGGCCGACGACGCCACCCGGGCCGACCCCGCCTTTTTGCAGGAGGCCATCCGCACCGCCATCGGTGCCGGTGCCACAGTGATCACCCTGTGCGATGCCGCCGGGATGATGCTGCCCGACCAAATCACGGATTTTCTCAATGAGACCTACGCCGCTGTGCCGGAGCTGAAAGAGGTCACCCTGGGCATCTGCTGCAAGAATGAGCTGTCCATGGCCGATTCCTGCGCCGTGGCCGCCATCCGCTGCGGTGCCGGGGAGGTCAAGTGCGCCGCCTACGGGGAGGATGTGATCAAGCTGGAAACCATGGCCAAGGTCATCTCCGCCCGGGGCAGCAGCTTCGGCGTGGAGTGCGGCATCCGAACCACCAGCATGAAGCGGATTCTGGGCCAGGTGCAGTGGATGTGCCAGACCGGCCGGAGCAGCACCTCTCCCTTTGATAGCGGCGTCCAGTCCGGGGACGGGCTGTTCCTGACGGCCCACGACGATCTGACCGCCGTGATGAAGGCCGCCGCCAAGCTGGGCTATGACCTTTCCGAGGAGGATGGGGCCAAGGTCTTTGAGGCCTTCTCCCGGATCGCCGCCAAGAAGGAGACCGTGGGTGCCAAGGAGCTGGACGCCATCGTGGCCTCCGCCGCCATGCAGGTGCCCCCCACCTACCAGCTGGAGAGCTACGTCATCAACTCCGGCAACACCATCAGCGCCACCGCCCACATCAAGCTGCAAAAGAACGGCGTAATGACGGAGGGCATCAGCCTGGGCGACGGCCCCATTGACGCGGCCTTCCTGGCCATCGAGCAGATCGCGGGCCACCACTATGAGCTGGATGATTTCCAGATTCAGGCCGTCACCGAAGGACGGGAGGCCATGGGCGAATCCGTGGTGAAGCTGAGGTCTGGCGGCAAGCTCTTCTCCGGCCGGGGCATCTCCACCGACATTGTGGGTGCCAGCGTCCACGCCTACATCAACGCCCTGAACAAAATCGTCTACGAAGAAGCAGCGGGCTAAGGGAGGTAGAAACCATGAATCTTTCTTTTTCAACCCGGGGCTGGCTGAACGTGAGCTGGGAGGAGAACCTTTCCACCGCCCTGACCATGCGCTTTGAGGGCATTGAGCTGTATAACGTCCAGAAATGCCAGGAGCTCACCGGCAGGGGCGGCCCCCTGCACAAGTACAACACCGCCGCCACCGTGCGGATGCTCCATGAAAAGGGCCTGAAAATCCCCTGCATGGACACCTCCTGCGATGTATCCCAGGAGGGAAACCAGGAGAGCATCGTCACCGTCATGGAGATTGCCCACGATATCCAGTGCCCCTGCGTGGCCGTCACCGCTCAGTTTGACCGGGAGGACATCGTTCGGCAGACTCTGGCCGCTTTGCGGCAAAAGGCCGCCGCTCTGGGGGTCTGCCTGCTGATCAAAACCAGCGGCATCTATGCCGACACCGCAAGGCTCCGCTCCCTGCTGGATGAATTCGCCTGCGACGAGCTGGGCGCCCTGTGGGACATCCACCACACCTATCGGGACTTCGGCGAGAGCGGCGACACCACCATCAAAAATCTGGGTGCCTACGTCCGCCATGTCCACCTGCGGGATTCCGACGACGACAGCTCCTACAACCTGATTGGCGAGGGCACCCTGCCGGTGGCCTCCATGATGCGCGCCCTCAGCTCCGTGGACTACGACGGCTTCATCTCCATCGAGTGGAAGCCGGAGTGGATGGAGGACCTGACCGACCGGGAGATCATCTATCCCCATTTCGTCAACTATATGCATCGGTTCCAGTCCACCCGGGGCCAGAAAAAGGCACTGTATGAAAATGCCTCCCACACCGGCGAATATGTCTGGAAGAAGGACGAGCTGATTAACGAAACCTTCTCCCAGGTGCTTGACCGGATGGTGGAGGAATTCCCCGACCAGTACGCCTTTAAGTACACCACCCTGGACTACACCCGCACCTACTCTGAATTCCGGGAGGATGTGGATAATTTCGCCGCCGCCCTCATCTCCCTGGGTGTCCGCCGGGGCAGCAAGGTTGCCATCTGGGCCACCAACATCCCGGAGTGGTTCATCACCTTCTGGGCCACCACCAAAATCGGCGCGGTGCTGGTCACGGTGAACACCGCCTACAAAAGCCACGAGGCGGAGTACCTGCTGCGCCAGTCCGACACCCACACCCTGGTGATGATCCAGTCCTGTCTGGATTCCAACTACCAGGCCATCATCAACGAGCTCTGCCCGGAGCTGTCCGCCGTGAAGCCCGGCCAGCCCCTGCACTGCAAGAAGCTGCCCTTCCTGCGCAATGTCATCACCGTGGGCTTCCGCCAGCCGGGGTGCCTGACCTTCCCGGAGGCCATGGAGCGCTGCACCCTGGTACCCAGGGAAGAGGTGCTGCGGATGGCCTCCCAGGTGCGTCCCGGGGATGTGTGCAACATGCAGTATACCTCCGGCACCACCGGCTTCCCCAAGGGCGTTATGCTCACCCACTACAACGTGGTCAACGACGGCAAGTGCATCGGCGACCGAATGGATTTGTCCACCGCTGACCGCATGATGATTCAGGTGCCCATGTTCCACTGCTTCGGCATGGTGCTGTCCATGACCT
>CAMCKD010000130.1 GCA_945875335.1 uncultured Clostridia bacterium
AAATGTGGGAAACTGGTACGAATTCGCCCAACATTTCTTGTGATTTTCAGCTTGTACTGCGCGGGCGGCTGGTAGCCGCCCCTACGGATGGTGCGTCGCACAAACAACAATTTATAAATGTGATTCCACTTTGCGTACCGCAACAAATTCCCAACATTGGAGGATATTATGGCAGTATTAAAATCCATTTCTCTGGCGGATCAGGTTTTTGAGAAGCTGGAAAGCGATATCATTTCCGGGGTCTACCCCCGGGGAGAGGTTCTCACGGAATTAAAGCTGGTGGAGCAGCTGAACGTCAGCCGCACCCCCATCCGGGAGGCCCTGCGCCGGTTGGAGCAGGAGCGGCTGATCCGGGACTCCGGCAAGGGCAGCGTGGTGCTGGGCATCACCCTGGAGGACCTGGAGGACATCATGGACATCCGCCTGCGCTGCGAGGGCCTGGCTGCCTTCTACGCCGCCAAAAACCGCACCGAGGCCGATGCCCAGCGGCTGCGGCAGCTCAGCGAGCTGCAGGACTTCTATTTTGAAAAAGGGGACTTCGACCACCTGCGGGAGATCGACGACGAGTTCCACGAGAGCATTTATGAGATCAGCGGCCGCACTGTGCTGATGGATACCCTGCGGCCCCTGCACCGAAAGACCCAGCGCTACCGCCGGAATTCCTACTCCATTCCCACCCGGCGCCAGAAGAGCATCAATGAGCATAAGGCCATCTGCGATGCCATCTGCGCCGGGGATGCCCAGCTTGCGGAGGAGCTGGTGAGCCAGCACATCGCAAACGCCAAAACCACCATGATTGAGAGGTTCAGCCAAAATGGGTAATACGATTGCACAGAAGATCATCCGCTCCCACCTGATTTCCGGGGAAATGACCCCGGGAAGCGAGATCGCTTTGAAGATTGACCAGACCCTGACCCAGGACGCCACCGGCACCATGGCCTATCTGGAATTTGAAACCATGGGCATTCCCCAGGTGAAAACCGAATTTTCCATCGCCTATGTGGATCACAACACCCTGCAGTGCGGCTTCATGAACGCCGACGACCACCAGTATCTGCAAACCGTGGCCGCCAAGCACGGTGTCCGCTTCTCCCGGCCCGGCAACGGCATCTGCCACCAGCTCCATCTGGAGCGGTTCGGAAAGCCCGGCAAGACCCTGATTGGCTCCGACTCCCACACCCCCACCGGCGGCGGCATCGGCATGCTGGCCTTCGGCGCGGGCGGCATGGACGTGGCTGTTGCCATGGGCGGCGGCGCCTACTACATCAATATGCCCAAGCTTTTTAAGGTGGAGCTGACGGGAAAGCTGAACCCCTTCGTCTCCGCCAAGGACGCGGCCTTGAAGCTGCTGCAAATCCTCTCCGTCAAGGGCGGCGTGGGGGCCATCATCGAGTGGGGCGGCCCCGGCGTGGAAACCCTGACCGTCCCCGAGCGGGCCACCATCACCAACATGGGAGCGGAGCTGGGAGCCACCACCTCCATCTTCCCCTCCGACGAGCAGACCCGGATTTTCCTGGCGGCCCAGGGAAGAGAGGAAGACTACGTTCCCCTGTCCAGTGACGAGGATGCGGAATATGACCGCATCATCCCCATCAATCTCAGCGAATTGAAGCCCATGATCGCCTGTCCCCACAGCCCGGACAACGTGGTGGAGGTGGCTTCTCTCAAGGATGTGAAGGTTGACCAGGTCTGCATCGGCTCCTGCACCAATTCTTCCCTGGTGGATATGCTGAAAGTCGCCGCCATCCTCAAGGGCAAAACCATCGCCCCCGGGGTGAACCTGTCCATCTCCCCCGGCTCCCGGCAGGTGCTGACCATGCTGGCAAACTGCGGCGCACTGACCGACATTCTGGCCTCCGGGGCAAGACTTCTGGAATGCGCCTGCGGGCCCTGCATCGGCATGGGCTTCTCCCCCAATTCCGGCGGCGTGAGCCTTCGCACCTTCAACCGGAACTTCCTGGGCCGCAGCGGCACCAAGGACGCCAACGTCTACTTAGTCTCCCCCGAGACCGCCGCCGCCTCCGCCCTGGCAGGCTATATCTGCGACCCCACTACCCTGCCCCCCATCCCAGAAATCACCCTGCCTGCGCATTTTGACATTGACGACAGCTCTGTGCTCCAGCCCCTGCCTCCTGAAGAAGCGGTGAATGCCGAAGTGCTTCGGGGCCCCAACATCAAGCCCTTCCCCAAGGGCAAGCCGGTGGAGGACACCATCAGCGCCCAGCTGGTGCTGAAGGTGGGGGACAACATCACCACCGACCACATCATGCCCGCCGGTGCCAAGGTGCTGCCCTACCGCTCCAACATTCCCAAAATGAGCGAATTCTGCTTTGAGGTCTGCGATCCCGAGTTCCCCGCCCGGGCGAAGGCAGCGGGCTCCGGCATCATTCTCGGCGGCAGCAACTATGGCCAGGGCTCCTCCCGGGAGCATGCCGCCCTGGTGCCCATGTACCTGGGCATCCGGGCCGTGGTGACCAAGAGCTTTGCCAGAATCCACGTTGCCAACCTGATCAACGCCGGTATCCTGCCCCTGACCTTCCAGTGTGAAGAAGACTATGACCGCTTCACCCAGGGCAGCAGCCTGACCATCACCGGCATCCTGGAGGGCATGGACACCGGCACCGTCACCCTGACGGACACCCAAACCGGCGCAGCCGCCAAGCTGAACTGTGTCCTCACCCCCCGCCAGAAAGCCATCCTCCTCGCCGGCGGCCTGCTGGCCTATACCAAAGAAAACAGCTGACCCTTCAATTGCTGTTTGATGCACCAGCCACTGTAGTAGACAGTTAAGCTTAAAACTTAACTTTCGTAGGGCGGGGTCATGACCCCGCCGATTGGTAACAATATTTGAGCGCTTCCGTTGAATGATACCAGGGTGAAATGCGTAACCTGGTCGGCGGGGTCATGACCCCGCCCTACGAAAGTAAACTTTTAGGAGTTACTAACTACTACAGTGGCTGGGTGGAAAATGATAATTTTAAGCCTATTACAATCGCATCTTTCAGGAGGAAAATTCCATGAATTCCATTGAAAAAGCCTTAAATGATTTACAAAATGCGGTGAAGGACGAGCTGGGGGTTCAGGCCCAGATCCTCTCTGCCGTGGATTCCTTCCGGGTGCTTTTGAAGGAGCAGCTGGAGCGGATTGAAAAAATGTCCGCCGAGAAGGTGGATTTCACCAAAAAAGAAGTGGTGACCATCGGCCTCATCGACGGCGACGGCATCGGCCCCATCATCATGGCCCAGGCCAAACGGGTGCTGGAAAAGCTGCTGCAAGAGGACATTGCCTCCGGCAAGGTGGTTCTGAAAAAAATTGAGGGTCTGACCATCGAAAACCGGCTGGCCCTGAACAAAAGCGTGCCGGAGGACGTTTTGGCCCAGATCAAAACCTGCGATGTGCTGCTGAAAGGCCCCACCACCACCCCCATGGGCGGCAAAATGGAGAGCGCCAACGTGACGCTGCGCCGGGAGCTTGACCTCTACGCCAACACCCGCCCGGTGACCATCCCCGAAGAGGGCATCGACTGGATGTTCTTCCGGGAGAACACCGAGGGCGAGTATGTGCTGGGCAGCCGGGGCGTGGAGCTGCCGGGCATGGCGGTGGACTTCAAGGTCACCACCGACGCGGGCACCCGCCGGATTGCCCGGGCCGCCTTTGATTACGCCCGGCAGAACGGCAAGACCCGGGTGTCCATCGTCACCAAGGCCAACATCATGAAAAAGACCGACGGCAAATTCACCGCCATTGCCCATGAGGTGGCGGCGGACTACCCGGAGATCACCGTGGACGACTGGTACATCGACATCATGACCGCCAACCTGGTGAACACCGCCATCCGCAATCAGTTCCAGGTGGTGCTGCTGCCCAACCTCTACGGCGACATCATCACCGACGAGGCCGCCCAGATCCAGGGCGGCGTGGGCACCGCAGGCAGCGCCAACATCGGCGACAAATTCGCCATGTTTGAGGCCATCCACGGTTCCGCCCCCCGGCTGCTGGAGCTGGGCCTGGGAGACTACGCCAGCCCCCAGAGCATCCTGAAAGCCGAGGCCATGCTCCTGCGCCACATCTGCCGCCCCGCCCAGGCCGAACGCTTGGAAAAGGCCCTGGAAAGCTGCCCTGTAACCGTCACCGGCGACCCCGCCAACGCCACCTGCAGCGCCTACGCCGACGCCTTGATGGAAATGCTGTAAATTGTTATTTTTCGGATAAAAACCATACACGTCATCGTAGGGGCGGCTACCAGCCGCCCGCAACGTTGGACATTTGAGCGGTTGGTTGAATGGTACCAGGTAACGGCAACCGCCAAAAGCTTCCCCCGGGGGAAGGTAAATCCTTTCGGTATTCTGGTACCATTCAACCAAACACTCAGGTTCATTACCTGGCGGGCGGCTGGTAGCCGCCCCTACGAATGGCGTGTGTAATAAAAAACACCCCGGAAACCGAGAATGGTTCCGGGGTGCGATTTTTGAAAAAATCAGTCAGTGACGTAGGGCAGCAGGGCGATCTGACGGGCGCGCTTGATGGCGGTGGTCAGGTCACGCTGATGGGCGGCGCAGGTGCCGGTGGTACGGCGGGGCAGGATCTTGCCGCGCTCGGACAGGTAACGGCGGAGCTTCGCGGTGTCCTTATAGTCAA
>CAMCKD010000131.1 GCA_945875335.1 uncultured Clostridia bacterium
TTTCGGCGGGGTCATGACCCCGCCCTACGATGGCATCTCTGCAAACAACAATTTACCGTTTTCTGGTCATGGCGCACACGTTTTTGGAATCGTTTTCAGTGCGCATTCCGTTCTGCTCCCGTTAAGTTTCACAAATACAAGGGAGGACAATTGTGGAGTATGCAGAACTTTTCGTTTTTGCCATTTTCCCGTTGATTTTTTGACTTCTATCGTGTACACTAATGTCACGGAACGACTGGAATCGTTTCCAATTACGATTCGGAGATATCCGAAATAATTTTAGGAGGAACCAAAATGAAAAAGCTGCTTTCTCTGCTGCTGGCTCTGGCCATGGTCGTTTCCCTGGCTGTCTGCGCCGGCACCACCACCGCTAAGGCAGAAGCCGAGGGCTCTGTCTACTACCTGAACTTCAAGCCCGAGCAGGACGAGGCCTGGCAGAAGCTGGCCGCCGCCTACACCGAGGCCACCGGTGTGCCCGTCACCGTGCTCACCGCCGCCTCCGGCACCTACGAAGAGACTCTGATGGCCGAAATGGGCAAGTCCGAGGCTCCCACCATGTTCCAGGTCAACGGCCCTGTGGGTCTGGCTAACTGGGTGGACTACTGCTACGACATGTCCGGCTCCGAGCTGTACAGCCACCTGACCAGCGACGGCTTCGCACTGAAGGACGGCGACGCTGTTCTGGGCATCGCTTACGTCATCGAGTCCTACGGCATCATCACCAACAAGACCCTGCTGGAGAAGGCCGGTCACACCATCGACGAGATCAACTCCTTCGAGTCCCTGAAGGCTGTTGCCGAGGATATCACCGCCCGCAGCGCTGAGCTGGGCTTCTCCGCCTTCTCCTCCGCCGGTATGGACGGCTCCTCCGACTGGCGCTTCAAGACCCACCTGGCCAACCTGCCCATCTACTTCGAGTATCAGGCAGACGGCATCGGCACCACCACCGAGATCAAGGGCTCCTTCCTGGACAACTACCGCGCCATTTGGGACCTGTACATCAACAACTCCACCTGCGCTCCCGCTGATCTCTCCGCCAAGACCGGCGACGACAGCCGCAACGAGTTCCTGAACAGCCAGGCCGTGTTCTATCAGAACGGCTCCTGGGAGTACGGCTCCCTGTCCGCCGTGTTCGGCGATGACGAGCTGGCCATGATCCCCATCTACATCGGCGCTGGCGACGAGGCCAACCAGGGTCTGTGCACCGGCACTGAGAACTACTGGTGCGTCAACAAGGATGCCTCCGAAGAGGACATCGCCGCCACTCTGGCCTTCATGAACTGGTGCGTCACCGAGGGCGCCGAGGCCATGGCCAACGACATGGGCTTCGTCATCCCCTTCGACACCGCTGTGGAGTCCCCCAACCTGTTCGTCAAGCAGGATGTGGCTTACACCGCCGCCGGCAAGAACCCCGTGTCCTGGAACTTCCCCACCATGCCCTCTGAGGAGTGGAAGAACGTGGTCGGTTCCGCTCTGACCGCTTACGCCGCTGACCAGACCGACGCCAACTGGGATGCCGTTGTCTCCGCTTTCGTGGATGGCTGGGCTTCCGAGTACGCTCTGCTGGGTTAATTCCATCATCTTTCCGGGGGTGGGCACTGCCCACCCCCAATTTATAAATGGCAGGAAGCGCTTTGTTGATGCCAAAAGGGAAGGCGCAGCGAATGCGGTTTGCCTTTTGCCATCAGCATTGAAAGAAAAAGGAGGAATATCCATTGGTCAAAGCAACAAAAAAATGGTGGCCGATTTTCGTGCTGCCAACCGTCCTGGCCTTCATCATCGGCTTCGTCATCCCCTTCTGCGAAGGCCTGTATCTGTCCTTCTGCAAATTCACCACCATCAACAAAGCCACTTGGGTGGGCATTGAAAACTATCTGAAAGTCTTTCAGGATGCCCAGTTTTTCAGCTCCCTGAGCTTCACCGCTGTCTTCACGGTGGTGTCCACGGTGCTGATCAACGTTTTGGCCTTCGCCGTGGCTCTGGCGCTGACTAACAACATCAAGGGCACCAACGTATTCCGTACCGTGTACTTCATGCCCAACCTGATTGGCGGCATCGTCCTGGGCTACATCTGGAACATCCTCATCAACTGCCTGCTGAGCCTGCTGGGCAAGCCCCTGCTGGCGCTGAACACCACCGCGGGCTTCTGGGGCATGATCATCCTGATGTGCTGGCAGCAGATCGGCTACATGATGATCATTTACATCGCCGGACTCCAATCCATCCCCACGGACTACATTGAGGCCGCCCGGATCGACGGCGCCACCACCAGCCAGATCCTCTTCCGCATCAAGATTCCCAACGTGATGCCCTCCATCACCATCTGCATGTTCCTGACCCTGACCAACTCCTTCAAGCTCTTCGATCAGAACCTGGCCCTCACCGGCGGCGACCCCAACCACGCCACGGAAATGCTGGCTCTGAACATCTACAACAACTTCTATGCCCGCTCCGGCGCAGCCTGGAAGGGCATCGGCCAAGCCAAGGCGGTGGTATTCTGCATCATGGTCATTGCCATTTCCCTGATTCAGCTCCGGGCCACCCGTTCTAAGGAGGTACAGCAGTAATGAATAAGAGACACAATGTTGCCAATACCTTCCTGACGGTGGTATTCAGCCTGTTCAGCCTGGCCTGGATTTACCCCGTGGTGATGATTCTGCTGAACTCCCTGAAAAAGGAATCCGCCATTTCCACCAGCACCGTGTTCCAGCTGCCCACCGCCGAGTCCTTTGCGGGGCTGACCAACTATATCAACGCCGTGGGCTCCAAGGGCTTTGTGGGTGCCTTCTTCACCAGCCTGCTGATCACCGTCACCTCCGTGGCCGCCATTTTGCTGTTCTGCTCCATGTGCGCCTGGTACATCACCCGGGTGGAGAACAAGCTGACCAAGGCCATCTACTATCTGTTTGTGTTCTCCATGGTGGTGCCCTTCCAGATGCTGATGTTCACCCTGGCCTCCACCTCTGACCAGCTGAAGCTCAACACCCCCTGGAACATCTGGGTGATCTATCTGGGCTTTGGCGCGGGCCTGGCCGTGTTCATGTTCGCGGGCTTTATGAAGTCCATCCCCCTGGAAGTGGAGGAGGCCGCCATGATCGACGGCTGCACCCCCCTGAAAACCTATTTCACCATCGTCATTCCCATTTTGAAGCCCACCCTGATCTCCGTGGGTATCCTGGAAACCATGTGGGTATGGAATGACTATCTGCTGCCCTACCTGGTGCTGGACCGCAAGAAGTACACCACCGTGCCCATCCTGATCCAGTATTTCAAGGGCAGCTACGGCCGGGTGGAAATGGGCCCCATGATGGCCTGCATCATGCTGACGGTTCTGCCCATCATCATCCTGTATCTCTTCTGCCAGAAGCACATCATCAAGGGCGTTGTGGCCGGTGCCGTCAAGGGATAACACGTCCATCGGAGGAACCAACATGACCATTAAAGACCTGGCCGAAAAAACCGGATATGCTGTGGGCACCGTGTCCCGGGCGCTGAATGGTCATCCAAACGTCAGTGAGAAGGCACGACAGACCATCCTCCAGGCCGCCCAGGAATGCGGCTTTGAGCTGAACATCAACGCCAAGCAGCTCAAGCAGCAGCATGCCACCTCCATTCTGGTGGTGGTAAAGGGCACCTCCAACGAGATGTTCAGCGAGCTGGTGGAGATGGTTCAGAAGCTGATGCGAAACACCCGGTACCCGGTGTATGTGGACTATCTGGACGAGGACGCCAACGAGGTGCTCCGGGCCATCCAGCTCTGCCGGGAGAAAAAGCCCCTGGGCATCCTGTTCATGGGGGGAAACAACTGCAATTTCCGCTCTGATTTTGATAAGATCCAGATTCCCTGCCTGCTTCTGACCAACAACGCCTCTTCCCTGTCCTTCCCCAATCTGTCCAGCGTCTGCGTGGATGACCACCAGGCCTGCCGCTGCGCCATGGACTCCCTGATTGCTTTGGGCCACCGGCGGATCGTGGTGGTGGGCGGCTGCCTGGACAGCTCCGAGATCAGCCGTCTGCGCTATGAAGGCTGCCTGGAATCTCTGCGGGGCCACGGCATCGAATTTGACGAGGAGCTGGACTATCAGGGAGTACGCTTTTCCTATGACGGCGGCTACCAGGCCACCGCCCAGCTGCTGGCCCAGGGCAGGAAATTCACCGCTCTGTTTGCCCAGTGTGATGTGATGGCCATTGGAGCCATCCGGGCACTGCGGGATTACGGCCTCCGTGTGCCGGAGGATGTTTCGGTGATGGGCTATGACGGACTGCCCCTGGGCTCCTATATGGTGCCCAAGCTATCCACCATCTCCCAGCCCGTGCAGCAGCTGGCCCAGCGCAGCGTTGAAATCCTCACCGCCTGCATCGAAGGTCAACCCTCCCGCCACGAGACGGTTCCCTTCCTCCTGTTCCAGCGGGAAAGCACCCGCAGACTGAACACTTAAAATTGACGCGCACAGCTTGAAGATACAGGCTGTGCGCGTTTTATCATTCACTTGGCATAGCGGTGAATTGTTATTTAACATACACGCCATTCGTAGGGGCGGCTACCAGCCGCCCGCGCAGTACAAGCTGAAAAT
>CAMCKD010000132.1 GCA_945875335.1 uncultured Clostridia bacterium
TATATCTTCATCTCACTGACATCAACTTTTAGGTTTTACAACCTAGTAGGGGAGGCTCTCAGCCTCCCGCGCAGTACAGGCTTTCAGTTACCAACCAGGATGGGCGAATTCGTACCACGCTGAACGTTGTTCCATTCAACCAAACACTCAGGTTACCAACCTGGCGGGAGGCTAAGAGCCTCCCCTACAGTGGCTGGTGCATTAAACAACAATTATTCGGTTTACTTCGCATTATCGATTGGGCGATTCGGCGTTCCGCACCGCCTGGCGGGCAAGGCGGTCGGCTTCCAGGATTTGTTCAAGGGTGGGATCCTGAATGAAAGGCACCTGTTCCACTGCCTGGCGCACCAGGCGGTAAATGTCGTAAAAGCCGATTTTGTCTGCCAGGAACAGGGCCACCGCCTCTTCGTTGGCTCCATTCATAGCAGGGCAGGCGGTTCCGCCGAGCTTTGCGCACTCTCTTGCCAGCGCCAAACAGGGGAATTTCTCCATGTCCGGGTGGCAGAAGGTCAGGGCGCTGCATTGGGTCAAATCCAAAGGCTCCACCGGGCAAACGGTGCGCTGGGGATAGGTCAAAGCCAGCTGGATGGGCAGACGCATATCCGGGGTGCCCAGCTGGGCCATCACCGCCCCGTCGGTGAACTCCACCAGGCTGTGGACAATGCTCTGCCGGTGGATCAGCACCTCCACCTGCTCCAAGGGCAGACGGTACAGCCGCATGGCCTCGATGACCTCCAGCCCCTTGTTCATCAAAGTGGCGCAGTCCACGGTGATTTTGGGGCCCATTTTCCAGTTGGGGTGCCGCAGGGCATCGGCCTTGGTCACCTGCTTTAGCTGCTCCTCCTCCATGCCGAAGAAGGGGCCGCCGGAGCAGGTCAGCAGGATCCGCTTGACCTCCCGCCGGTCACCGCAGCCCATGAGGCACTGGAAGATGGCGGAATGCTCCGAATCCACGGGGATGATCTCCGCCCCACACTGCTCCGCTTGGGCCATCACCAGCTCTCCGGCGCAGACCAAAGTCTCCTTATTGGCAAGGCCGATGCGCTTTTTGGCTTTGATGGCGGCCAGAGTGGGCTTCAAACCAACCATGCCCACCACCGCCGTGATGACGCAGTCCACCTCCTCCAGTGTGGCAGCCTGAATCAGGCCCTCCTCCCCCCAGGCGATGGAGATGGAGGGATCATTCAGCTCCCAGGCCAGGGCCTGGGCAGCCTCCTGGGTTGCCATCACCGCCAGGCGGGGATGAAAACGGCGGCACTGCTCCGCCATACGCTCCACACCGCTTCCCGCGGTGAGAGCCGCCACCCGGATTCCCTCCAGATGGCTGATCACATCCAGGCTCTGGCGGCCAATGGAGCCGGTGGAACCCAGAATACTCACACATTTCACCATATCACGTCACCACCGGCAGCAGAAGAATCAGCGCCTCCATCAGCGGCGCAACGGTAACCATGGAATCAAAACGGTCATAGAACCCGCCATGGCCGGGAATCAGGGTTCCGAAATCCTTGATGCCGGACAGACGCTTGATGATGGAAAAACTCAAATCGCCAAACACGCCCACAGCACTGCCCAGGAAGCCATAGAGCAGAGCCGCGCCGTAGTTCACCTGGAAGCGGAACACCAGCTGCAAAAGCACCGCATAGACAAGCATGCCCACCATGGCGCTGACCAATCCGCCAATCACGCCCTCCACGGTTTTGTTGGGGCTGACCACCGGGGCCAGCTTATGCTTACCGAAGGTGCTGCCGGCAAAATAGGCACCGGCATCGGACAGGAAGGCCACCACAAAGGGAATGGCAATCAGATACCGCCCGGAGGCCATGGACAGGATGCGAATGATGGCGCAGAGCAGAAATGGCAGGATGGCTCCGGCGAAGAAGCAATAGGTAATCATTTCCAGGCTGATTTTCACATGGTTGGCCATGAGCTCGGAAAACAGCAGGATGAAAAACACCAGAATCCCCAACAGCGCGATGCCCTGGTTGGCGCCATAATGGCTCCACAGGGATGTCGCAAGGGCCATCAGGGCGGAATAGAGCACCATCCGGGGATGCTGCACCAGGCCGGTGGTATACAGCAGCTCATAGACGCCAATCATCAGCAGCACGCCCCACACCACCGCTGCCACGATTTTCGGGGCCACCAAAGCCACCAGCACCAGCACCGGAATGAGGATCGCGGCAGTCACAACGCGTTTTTTCATCTTTCTATGCTCCTCCAAACCGACGGTTCCGCCGGTGATATTCTTCGATGGCCTTGTCCAAATCCTCCGGGGTGAAATCCGGCCAGAGCACATCCATAAAGACGAACTCCGAATAGGCACTCTGCCACAGCAGGAAATTGCTGATGCGCTGCTCTCCCGAGGGGCGGATGATCAGCTCCGGGTCGGGGACACCGGCGGAATAGAGATAGCCGGACAGCACCTGCTCGCTGAGCTCCCCCGCTTCCCGCTTCCCCGCCGCCACATCGGCCATAAAGCCCTTTACCGCGTGGACGATCTCGTCCCGGCCCCCGTAGTTCAGGCAGAAATTCACCTGCACATCGTATTCTGCTGAGCGGCTCTCCGCGTTGCGGCACATGGCCTGCAGCTCCGGGCTCAGCTTGGAGAGGTCGCCGAAGAATTTGAAGCGCACCCGGTTTTTCTCCATGTCCGCCAGGGCTTCCTCCAGATACCGCCGCAGCAGCCGCATGATGCCGGAAATTTCCTCGGCGGAGCGCTTCCAGTTTTCCGTGGAGAAGGCATACACCGTCAGATACTCCACGCCCAGACTGCGGCAGTAGTTGGCGATTTTTCGGAAGGATTCCGCCCCCGCCGCATGTCCTGCGGTACGGGGCAGGCCTCTTTTTTTCGCCCAGCGGCCGTTGCCGTCCATAATGATGGCAATATGCCGGGGAGGGGCGGGTTTTTCGGATTTCAAAAGTGCCATTGAACGCACCTCATTTCAAAAATATGATTGTGAAAAACTGAAAACAGGGCCCTTTCCTCTTTTCAATTCTTCACACCCACCCCGGCTTTACCGGGGTGGGGTAAAATCTGTCGGCTTTGCTCAGCAATAGAGCAGATATAAGATAATCAGGCAAAACCCAATCTGAAATAACGAAAGCACCCCGAAAGAAGCGCGCCGGGAGAGGGTTCTTAGGGGGAGGGCGGCTTTGGCTTCGGGAGTGAGACATTCAGCGCCTCCCCCTAAGCCGACTTCTTTGGTTACTTTCTTGTTCGGCGACAAGAAAGTAACACCCCGGAGGCTCTCCACGATGACCGAACGTTAAAATCAAATGGAATCATCTGAACCTCGATATACCCTTTTCCCAACGAATCGGCCACACAAAATCAGAACCGGGTCGGCGGGGCCATGGCACCCGCCCTACGGTGGCTTACTTGACTATCTACACCTTGCTGACTTAACCCGAAATGCACAAAATATTAAATAGCCATCAGTTCCTTTTCCTTGGCAGCCAGGGCAGCGTCTACCTTCTTGATATACTGATCCAGCAGATCCTGCAGGTCCTTTTCGGCCTTTTTCTGGTCGTCCTCGGTGATTTCGGAATTCTTTTTCAGCTTCTTCACATAGTCCATGCCGTCCCGGCGGATGTTGCGCAGGGCGACCTTGGCTTCCTCGCCGTACTTCTTGACCTGCTTGGTCAGATCCTTACGCCGTTCCTCCGTCAGCTGGGGGAACACCAGGCGAATAACGCGGCCGTCATTCTGGGGGTTGATGCCCAGGTCGGACACCTGGATGGCCTTTTGGATGTCCTTCAGCAGCTTGCCGTCCCAGGGCTGAATCACCAGGGTGCGGGCATCGGGGGAAGAGATGGTAGCCACGCCGTTCAAAGGCGTCTCACTGCCATAGTATTCCACGCTGATGCGGTCGAGAACCTTGGGGTTGGCACGGCCGGCGCGGACCGCGTCGAACTCCTCACCCAAATGCTCCATGGTTTTGTCCATTCTTCTGGAAATGTCCTTAAAATCTACGCTCATTTGTTAATCCTCCTTGACAATCGTTCCGATTTTTTCTCCGCAGACCACGCGGAGGATGTTCTGGGGGTCTTTCAGGGCGAAGCATACCAGGGTCATATGGTTATCCATCGCCAGGGTCATGGCGGTGGTATCCGTTGCCTGCAGGTGACGGGCCAGCACCTCGTCATAGGTCAGCTGGTCGAATTTCACGGCGCTGGGGTCCTTGTTGGGGTCGGCGGAGTAGATGCCGTCCACGTTCTTCGCCATGAGGATGGCATCGGCCTCGATTTCCACACCCCGCAGCACCGCGCCGGTATCGGTGGAGAAATAGGGGTTGCCGGTGCCCGCCGCAAAAATGACCACCTTGCCCTCGTTCAGGTAACGGTCAGCGGTGTCCCGGGTGAAATACTCGGCGAATTTGTTCATTTCCACAGCGGTGAGCACCCGGGCATCCACCCCGTGCTTTTCCAGGGCATCCGCCACGGCGATGGAATTCATCACGGTGGCAAGCATCCCCATGGCGTCACCGTGGGAGCGCTGCATCTTGTCCGCGCCGTCCTTCACGCCCCGCCAGAAATTGCCGCCGCCGATGAC
>CAMCKD010000133.1 GCA_945875335.1 uncultured Clostridia bacterium
CCCAGTGTGCGCACTGGGGCAGCTCCCCCAGAGGGGGAGCCAAGGGTACTCTGCACAACAATTTTTCTGTTTCAGACAGGCAAGGATCAGGGATTGGTTGGTGGGGGGCAAACGCACGGGAAAAGTCAAATGCAGGGCGGCTTTCACACCGCCCTGATTTTATTTTTGGCACATGGCCCTTTGGGCTGCGATGGTGGCCAGGGTGTCCCCCAGCTGAACCAGCACGACACTCAGCAGGTTCAATTCATTTTCATCCAGCCTGCAGGCCAGGGCATTGGCCAGCGCCGTGACGGAGGCTGTCAATTCGCATGGATTCACCGGCACCTCACCTCCACCCCCATCATATGTGTCCGGGGGTGCAGCGGTGGTTGTCCCACGAAATCAATACTGCCGGGCGGCAATCAGCTCCGGGGTCAGTATCTCCGGGGTGAAGACGGTTTCCTCCACAAAAATCTGCTTTGGGATCGTTTCCCCTGCCAGGTATTGGCGGATGAGCTCGTCCACCCGGGGGCCGTGGAGGGGGTTACACTCCACGCAGAGGTTGATTTTCCCTTCCATGCACAGCTTCAGCGCCCGGCGGGCGGCATCAAAGGAGATGATGGTCACGTCCCCTCCCTGGCCGTAGGTGATACCCGCCTCGTCCAGGGCCCGCATGGCGCCGAAGGTCATGTTGTCGTTTTCACTGTAGATCACATCGATGTCTTGGTTCTCTGCCAGGAAATCCCGCACCATCTCATAGCTCTTGGATTCGGTGAAGTCCCCCGCCAGCTGGGCGGCGAAGTGCCAGTTGTCATGGAGCCGGACGGCATCCTCGATGGCCTTGGTGCGCTGGATTTGGGCGGTGGCCCCGTAGGTGCCCTGAATGTGGAGGATGTTCACGTCCTCCTGCCGGTTTTCCAGGGCATTTTCCAGCCAGCCCACCGCCTGGAGCCCCTCTGTCAGGAAGTCCGAGCCGATCTGGGTCAGATACAGCTCCGTATCCTCCACCGCCACCTCCCGGTCCACGATGATCACCGGGATCTGGGCGTTCTTCGCCTCCTGCAGCACCGCCTCCCAGCCGGTTTCCTCCAAAGGGGCAATGACGATGATGTCCACCCCCTGGACGATAAAGTTCCGCACGGCCACCAGCTGGTTGGCCTGCTTCTGCCGGGCGTTGTCATAGAGCAGCTCATAGCCGTTTTCCTCGCTGAAGGCCCGGATCATGGAATCGGTGTTGGCCACCCGCCAATCGGACTCCGCCCCCAACTGGGAAAAGCCCACCCGGGTCAGGCTGGGCTCCACCGGCGCTTCCTTGGCGCAGCCGGTGAGCAGGAGCAGCGCGGTCAAAAGCAGACTAGCGAATTTCTTCATGGAGCCCCTCCGTTCTGAATGGAATTTGAATGGTGATGGCGGTGCCCTCCCCGCTGCGGCTGTCAATGGTGAAGCTGCACGCCGCCCCGTACATGAGCTGCAGGCGCTTATAGGAGGAAACCAGGCCGAAGCCCGCGGCCTCGTCGTTTTCCAGCTGATACCGCAGCTTTTCCAGCTCCGGCGGCTCCATTCCCGCGCCGGTATCCGACACCCGGATGGTCACCCGGCCCTCCGCCAACACCCCGGTGACGGAAATCAACCCCTTGCCCCGCTTTGGCTTGATGCCGTGGTAGATGGCGTTTTCCACCAGGGGCTGGAGGGTCATTTTGGGAATCAAACACTGGCCGATGGCGCTGTCAATTTGAATGTCGTAGTCCAGAATGTCCTTGTAGCGCACCTGCTGGATTTCCAGGTAGCTGCGGATGTGCTGCTGCTCCTGGTTCATGGTGACGATGTCCTGGCCGTTGCTCAAAAAGGAGCGGAAATAGGTGGACAGGCTGGTGACCATCTCCTCCGCCTGCTCATTTTTCTCGGTTTCAATGAGCCAGACGATGGCGTCCAGGGTGTTGTAGAGGAAATGGGGGTTGATCTGGGCCTGAATCAGGGACAGCTCAATGCCCCGCAGGCGAATCTGCTCCTGCCGGTTCAGCTCGATCTGCCGGTTCAGCCGGACGGCCATTTCCTCAATGCCCCTGCTGAGCACCGAGAGCTTGGGGTCATCGGCCTGCACCGGGGGCTTCTGGCTCAAATCGCCCTGGCCAATCTCCCCAACCCGGCGGAAAATCGCGTCGATGGGGTCGGTGATGCTGCGGCTGGTGCGGATGGCCCGGCGGACAGCCAGAACCACCACCCCTGCCAGGCACGCCAGCACCGCCAGGATCTCCACCACCAGCATCCGGTTCAGCCGCTGCTGCAGCGCCGCCAGCTGGCCCGCCTCATGATAGAGGTAGGTGTACATGTATTCCTCGATCAGCTCGGTGATGACATAGATGTTGGTTTCCAGCTGCTCGATCCGCTTGTCGTAGCCTTCGGTGCTTTGGATGCGGTCAATGCTGGCAGTCAGGCTGTCGCAAAGCCCGAGGACGCTGCCCGCCGCCCGGCGGCTGTCGGGGTCGGTGGAGTTGGAAAGCAGGGTCTGGGCCAGGGTGCGGGCGGCTTCAATGTCCTCCGTTGGCAGCTCCTGGGAGGAACCGATGACGTAATAGTACATTTTCAAATCCACGTCGGATTTGAAGTTCTGGTTGAACCGGGAGGCGGTGGTGATGTTGCCGGTGACAGAGGAATTGCGCACATTATAATTGATGAGCAGGAACAGAATGACCCCCGCCAGCAGCACCATGGGCACAAAGATGTTGAGAATCAGCCCATAGAGCTTCCCGGCAATGGAGTTCTGCTCCAGAGAAAACCATTTTTTCATTCTTCCTCCGTCTCCCCCGCCCGGAAGGCTCTGGGGGTGCAGCCCTGGGTTTTGCGGAACACAAAGGAGAAGTATCGGGGGTCCCGGTAGCCCACCTCATAGGCGATCTCGCTGGAGCGCATGTTGGTGCGCTGCAAAAGCTGCTTGGCCCGGTTCATCCGCTTCTGGGTCAGGTATTCCACAAAGGAGATGCCCATTTTCTGGCTGAACAGGGCGCTGAGATAATTGGCGCTGATGTTGATGGCTTGAGCCACGGAGTTCAGGGAGATGTTCTCGTCGGTGTAGTTCTTTTCGATGTAGCGGATGGCGTGATTGATGATGTCGCTGCTCTCCTGCTGGCTCTTCAAATCCCGCAGCTGCAGGGCGGCGGCCAGTACGGAAACCATGTACTCCTTCATCCGCTGAGGGGGCAGATTCACCTCCGGCTGGGGCAGGCGGGCAAAATCCTCCTGCTGGCATCCCAGCTGCTGCAAGCACAGCTCCGCGTTGATGCGCAGGGACATCATGATGTAGTGCCGGAACAGCAGGGAATGCTCCGCCCCGCCAAGGTTGGACAGGTATTCCTCCGCAAAGGCCTCGGTTTCCTCCGGGGTGCCGGTTTGCAGAAAATTACGGATGATCATGGGGTCCAGCTTGGCCGGGTCCAGGGTCTCCAAGCAGGAGGCGCCGCTGCGCTCCCCCTCGCTGCGCAGCATTTCTGCCCGGAACACATGGGTATCCGGCAGCAGATGCCGGTAGGCCAGCACATGGTTGGCATCCTTATAGCATTGGGCCAAACCGCTGAGCCGGTAGGTGGGGGTGCCCACGGCGGCGTACCAGTTCAGCTTCCCCTCCGCCCCGGCGCACCGGCGCTGGATGATGTCCAATGCCCGTTCGGTGAGCTCGGACAGGTTCTCCGAGTCCCCCAGAATCAGGGCGGCGTAGCTGAGCAGGCTGCTGCGGAACAGGATGTAGCCCGGGTAGCGGAGGAAATAATCCAGCAGCCCGTCCAAGGCCACCGCCGCTGCCTCGGAATAGGTGTTCTCGCTGTCGGACTGGATGGTGAAAATCACGAAATTGTAGCCCGCCGCGTTCAAATCCAGATTCAGCCGCCCGGCCTCCTCATAAATCTCCTGGACGGACATGGAGCCCTCCACCAGCCGCTCGAAAAAAGCACGGCGGGAGAAGCTCTCGTATTTTTTGGTGTCCTGTTCGTAGCGGCGCAGATAGTCCTTCTGCTCCCGTTCCTCCTGGATTTCCTGCCGGGTGCGCTCCAGGGCTTTCAGGATGGCGGCCTTGGTGATGGGCTTGAGCAGGTATTGGTCAACGTTCAGGGCAATGGCCTGGCGGGCGTACTCGAAATCGCTGTAGCCGCTGAGGATGATGATCTTGGTATCCGGCAGCTCCCGGCTGACGATGCTGCTGAGGGCCAGGCCGTCCATAAAGGGCATTTTGATGTCCGTGATCAGCACATCGGGCTTGAGCCTGCGGATCAGCGGCAGGGCGATCTCCCCGTCGGGGGCATCTCCCACGAATTCAAAGCCGTATTTCTCCCAGGGCACAATGTCCCGCAGACCCTCCCGGACGATGCTCTCGTCCTCGGTGATGAATACCTTGATCATTTCCATGGCGTCAGCCTCCAAATGTTTTTCTCCAGTGAAAACGAGGGAATTGTTTGTTGTTGCGCTTGTCGGCTTTTGTCAAAATACCGGCAAATTGTTGTTTGTTGCTTTGAATGTACCGGGTATCGATGTGCGCACCAGCCATGCCCCCCTTGTGTAAAGG
>CAMCKD010000134.1 GCA_945875335.1 uncultured Clostridia bacterium
AAAATGCGCAACCTGGTCGGCGGGGTCATGACCCCGCCCTACGAATGGCGTGTACGATAAACAGCAATTTACTGGGTTGCTGACAGCTGATATGCATAATATCTCATATCTTATATCTTGTATCTTATATCTCCCAAAAAGCACTCCTTTTGCTGCAAAAACGGATGCTCTGATTATGATCTTTCTGCCTTTTTGGTCAGGGAGAAGGTGCCGATCGCCAGCAGGACGATGGCGCCCAAACAGGCGGTCATGACGCTGTAGGAGAACAACGCCTTGTCGCCGTGGCGCTGGACGTAATACTCCATATACCCCGCGCCCCCCAGCAGCGCCGCCATGGCCAGCCAGAGCAGCACATTCCAGCCCCGGAAGCCCCGCTGCCGCACCATACGGACGGAGAAGAAAACGCTCACCCCCAGCACCGCCGCCGCACCGGCCAGCTGCACCACGCTGATGAAGCCGTTGCTGCGCATATACAATGAATCATACCGGGTGCTGTCCAGAACCGCCTGGGACATGCCGTAGAGCAGCAGAAACAGCAGCGTCACATCTCCCATCCGTCTTTTTTTCGACAACAGGAAATACAGCAGCAGCCCCAGGAAAATCGCCGCCGTGACCATGGCCTGAATCACGAAGGTGGCAAGCCGGTATTCCGGCGCCCCGGTGACCACATTGTTCACGGGGTAGGCAAAGGGCATACTCCGCAGGCTCTGCAAAATCTGGCCCCGGTCTGCCGCGCTGAAAAAGCAGGCCAGCCGTCCCACGGCGATGCCCGCGCAGCCCCCCAGGCACATGGAATCCAGCATGCGGAAGATTCTGGGCTCCATCCGGTTCAGCCGCAGCACCAAGGCCGTCAGCAAACAGGCCAGGAACACCCCCAGCAGGGCATAGCCGCCGGAGGTATAGTCCGTCATGGCGGAAAGGAAGCTGTCATAGCTGTCCGGCCGGAAATACCAGTGGGCCAGTCTGCCCAAAATCACCCCCAGCACCAACGCCATAGGCACCGCCACAGCGGCGGCATCCGGGTTCCCCCGGGGCAGATAGCAGGCAAGAAACACGCAGATGGCCACTCCCGCCGCCAGGGTCAGCACAATGGAATTCCAATAGATAAAGGTGCCGCCCACAATAAACGCAATCCGATCCATCCGGCTCAACCTCCCACCGATGTGGCAAAATAGATGATGTCGCTGATGGGCCGCTGCTGGCCGTACAGCACATAGTTCACCAGTTCTCCGTTCAGGGCAATGGCCGCGGTCTGGCCGCCGTCCAGGGTGTAGGCCTTCCGGCAGCCGGTTTCGGCGATCCGCTGGGCGAACTGGTGGATGTCCAGCTTGCCGGGGTGCTCCTCCTCCGGGTTGGCAGTGACCACCAGATAGTGGAGCTTGTCCATCTGGCACAGGGCCGCCCGGGGGCTGAAGGAATTCACCTCGCCCAGGTCATAGGTGGCGGGCTCGCAGCGCTGGCCGTCGTCCACCAGAATGGGGCCGAAGACCAGGCTGAAACGGATGTTGTTTTCATCCACATACTTTTGAGCCTCTTCCTCGGTCATGGTCTGGTTCTGGTAAGTAAAGAGCAGGTCGCCCTGGTCGTTGATGTAGCAGGTATCGGCCTTGTTGGAATACACCTTGCGCACCTGGCCCTCATACACCACCACGCCGTTATAATGGAACTTGTAGAAGTCTCCGCTGGAGGCCAGCACCGCGTTGACGGTCTGAGCCATTTCGGTGGTTTTGTACTGGGTTTCCGCGCCGAAGCGGCCGTCAGCCAGGAACCGGCGCAGCTGGGAGCCGTCGGCGATCTTCACCTCCGCGAAGGTCAGCACGGTGACCCCCACCAGCTCCTTCCAGGTGACCACGGCAATGGAATCGTCTAAGTAATATTTGATTTTGGAGCCCTCCAGCTGCTGCCGTTCCGGGCCGAAGTAGAGCTTCTGCCCCTGGAGCAGGGTGGCGGCCTTTTCCTGGAACCAGGCCATTTCCCCGATGGTGTCCGCCTGACCAAAGCTGCTTTCCAAGGGCTTGGGGGCCACCAGGTCGCTGTCGTTCAGCTTTCTGACCTTCAGCTCCTGGATGGGCTGAACCTCCCGGGCCTGGGGCAGGAAGCTGTCCTGATCTTCCAGCAGAGCGTCAAATTGTCCCGGGATATCCGGGACGGCGATTTTCACCGCCGTATTCTGGCCCCCTGCCCCCAGCAACGGCAGCAGCCCCAGCAGCAGCGCCAGGGTGAGCACACAGGAGACCGGCCCCAGAGCCCTGGAAACCTTGCTCCTTTTGCGCCAGCGAGGTCTTGTGTATTGTTCCGTCATCATTGTTCCTCCTGCCCTTTGCCCGGGATCGCCGTGGCAAAATAGATGATATCGCTGATTTTTCGCTGATGGCCGTAGAGCACGGCGTTGATGAGCTGGCCGTCCATGGCAATGACGGCGGTCTGGCCTCCGTCCAGGGCATAGGCCTTGGTGATGCCGCTGCTGCGCAGATTCTGGGCGAATCGGTGAATGGTGGGCACCTCCGGCAAGGTCTCCTCCCCGTTCACCACCGCCAGCAGATAGTGGAGCTTTCCCAGCTGGCACAGGGCAGCGCGGGGGTAGCAGTCGTTGATCTCCCCCACAGCATAGCTGTCCGGGGTGACCACCCGGCCCTCCTGAATCAGCACCGGCCCGAAGGCAAGGCTGAATAGGATTTCCTTTTCGTCCACAAAGCGCTGGGACTGCTCCTTGTTCATCTCGTCGAACCGGGTGGTGAAGAGCATGTCCCCATTCTTATCAATATAGCAGGTATCCACCAGACCGTTGTTCACCCGGCGCACCACCCCGTCGTAGACCAGGGTGCCCGCCTGCCGGTAGCCATAGAAATCCCCGCTGGAAGCCACCACCGCGTTGACGCTCTGGGCCATCTCCGTGGTGACATACAGCTTGTCCGACCCGAATTCTCCCCCCGCCAGAAACCGGCGAAACTGGGAGGGGTGGGCAATTTTCACCTCTGAAAAGGTGTACACGCCCCCATCCAGCACCTGCTTCCAGGTGATGGCGAGGATGGTTTCATCCTGATAGTACCGTACCGGCGTACCGGGGGCCAGGGTGATCGCGGGAGAAAAATAGAGCTTCTGCCCCTCCAGCAGCTTTTCCGACCCGGAGACATCCAGCAGCCTGGGGTCATCCACCTGACCGAAGCAGGCCGGGTTGGGCGCCGGGGCGGACAGGGCATGGCGGTCGATCCAATACACCCGCTCCTGGGACAGCAGCCCCTGCATGGCATCCCGGAGAGAGGCCGCCAGATAGGTTTGCAGCCGCTCCCCAGCGTCCTCCCCGAAGGCAGAACGGCTGGGCGTCCCAATCCACCGCACCGTGCCCAACAGCACCGATGCGGCCAGTGCCGCAGAAAGAAGACCGGGCAAATATCGCAGCTTCCGGGAGTGGGCCTGTTCCGCCATGAAATTCCTTCTTACTTATTGTATTCCGCCGGAAATGGCATCCAGCAGCGCCTCATCCGGCACCACCCACCAGCGGTTTTGCTCATGAACCAGGTGCACCGTGACGGTGCGCTCTACGGGGGCACTGGCGGCGATGACCTCCTGCGCCGCCTCCCGCAGCACCGACTGGGCAAAATCCTGTCGGTATTCATTGCTGCTGTCGTAGACCTGGGAGATGTTCTCCGCGCTTTCCACCCGGGCATCCAGCACAGCGGGGGCATAGTCCTTCAAATTCTGGGTCAGGCTGGGGATATCCAGAGCGGTGACCACAAAATCCACAGCCACGCCGGACACCGTGGCATAGCACTGTCCCTGGCTCCGGCAATCCAGGCTGGAAACAAAGGCGTTCCAAATGAGGCCCGCCAAGGAGTCCTCCTCTTCCATCCCGGTGCCCAGATCGGGGGTGCCATAGAGGTAGGCGGAGGCTCCGGCGTAGTCTCCCGCGCTGATTTTCTCCATCATGGCCCGGGCGCATTCCTCCGCGCCGGAAGCGCCTCCAAAAAGCTTGGGCTCCGCCTCCCGCTGGGTCAGGCAGATGACCAGCGCCGCAGCAGCCAGCACCGCCCCCAAAGCCCCAAACAGCCAGGGGAGCACCTTGTTCCTTTTCATATTCTCACCCAAATTCCGCAAATAATCAGAAACCGGAATACCCCCGGCATCGTCCATAACTTGTTCATTATATATGCAAAAATCTTCCATGTCAATTCTCGGCATCGAAATTGCGGAACAGGAATAGGGTTTCCGATTTTTCCGATTTTATCCGGTTTTGGGCATAAAAAAATCCCCCGCCGGGGGAAACATGCAGCACCAGCCACTGTGGCAGTCTGTAACACATAAAAATTGGTTTTTCACGCATATGCCAACTGTAGTAGTTAGTAACTCCTAAAAGTTTACTTTCGTAGGGCGGGGTCATGAGTTTGAAAATGTTGCATGGATCGAAACCGCCCAATATTCGTTAGTGACTGCGTAGTGTTACTTTCTTGTCGCCGAACAAGAAAGTAAC
>CAMCKD010000135.1 GCA_945875335.1 uncultured Clostridia bacterium
AGCCGGTCCTCCAGGGTCAGCATGTCGCTGGGCTTCCGGTCGGAGGTCATGACGATCTGCTTGTGCTCCTCGTAGAGCTTGTTGAAGGTATGGAAGAATTCCTCCTGGGTGGACTCCTTACCGGCGATAAACTGAATATCATCAATGAGGAACAGGTCACTTTCCCGGTATTTGCTGCGGAATTCCACATTTTTACCGCTGGCAATGGCGGAAATCAGCTCGTTGGTGAATTCATCGCCCTTGATGTAGACGATGTTGGCCTCCGGGTTCTGCCGCCGGATGCCGTTGGCAATGGCGTAGAGCAGATGGGTCTTGCCCACGCCGGAGGGGCCGTAGATGAACAGGGGGTTGTATACCTGTCCCGGATTTTTGGACACGGCAATGGAGGCGCTGTGGGCGAATCGGTTGGAGGGGCCCACCACGAAATTATCAAAGGTGAACTGGGGGTTGAAATCCATGGAGGACATGGTCTTTCCCTTGTTGCGGAAGGAGTCCCGCTCCTTGTCCCCGAACACCAGGAGCTTGGCGTCGGAATTAAAGACCTCCTTCAGCGCGTCCTCCACAAACCCTGTACACCGGCGGCGGATGATGTCCCGGCGAAAATCCGAGGGGGAATAGAGAATCAGGTTGTTTTCGTTCAGCTCCACCACCTCTGCGTCGTCGAACCAGGCAGAAACCGTGACAGAGCCCAGGCGCTCCTCCATGTGGCTGAGAACCTTTGCCCAGACATAGGCGGATGAATACATATTGTGCTCCTTTCCTCTGTTTACAGAAGCCCAAAACGGTAAAACTGCGCATTTTTGAGCATAATACTTCACCCTAAATTCTAGCACATTTTTCCGAAAATTACAAGCTGAATTTGTGTAAATTGAAGATTTTCTCTTGACCGTAAAAAGAAGCTATGCTATATTATTGAATTAAATATGGATTTGACAAGGATGTCAGAATCTGTTTTTCTGTCGTGGACATTTGTACTTTCCATGTAAATTGTTGTTTGTCGGTTTGAATGTACCGGGTATCGATGTGCGCACCGGCCATGCCCCCCTTGTGTAAAGGGGGGTAGGGGGGATTGGGCAGTAGGCACTGACGATTTGCAGCCAGCTTCGGCGAATTCGTAGAAGCTGAAACAATGGGATAGTACCTCTTCGCATCGGCTTGTACAGATTTGCTGCCTGGTACTGCGAATCCCTCCCCTACCCCTCCCTTACAAGTAAGGGAGGGCATGCGCTCAGAAATTTACAGCCTGATACCGTATATCTGGGACGACACCCTCTCCGCCCCAGTGTGCGCACTGGGGCACCTCTCCCAGAGGGAGAGGCAAGGGCGTGCGCCATAAACAACAATTTGTATTCGTATATCAGCTGCTGCGGTTTGGTGCAAATGTTCAAAAAATGACATAAAAAGGAAAAAGGCTATGGCTACGCTAAAAAAGGTCTGGACTTATCTGGTCATCGCGGGTGTCGCGTTTTTGGCGGCACTGAACTATGAGCTTTTCGTCTTTCCAAACCAGTTTGCCCCCTCCGGCATCAACGGCATCTGCACCATGATCCAGTATGTCACCGGGGTCAGCGTGGGCTATCTCAGCCTGATCATCAACCTGCCCCTGGCCATCTGGTGCTATTTTGAGGTCAGCAAGCCCGTGGCCCTGCGGAGCATGCTGTATGTGGTGACCTTCTCCCTGGGGCTGCTGATCCTGGATCATGTGGACCTGTCCGCCTTTGCCTATTCCACGGAAAACGGCACCAGCAAGATCATGGGCCCATTGGTTGCCGGCATCATCATGGGCTTCTGCTACAGCGTGCTCATCAAGGCCAGCGCCTACACCGGGGGCACGGACTTCATTTCCGCCATTATTCACAAACGCCACCCGGGCAAGAGCGTTTTTTCTCTCAGCTTTGGCATCAACGCCGTGGTTGCAATCGCCAGCTTTTTCGTGTATGATTATAAAATGGAGCCGGTGATTTTGTGCATTCTTTATAGCTTCGCCTCCACCACCGTGGGCGAACGGTTCCAGCGCAGCGGCCGCAGCGCCATTCGGTTTGAAATCGTCACCAACCATCCCGACGAAATCTGCAATGACATCATCCAGCGCCTCCACCACTCCGCCACCAAATTCAAGGCCAACGGCGCCTACACCGGCAAGGACACCTGGATCGTCATGTGCGTGGTGAACAAGACCCAGGCCTCGGTGCTGTCGGCCATCGTCCAGAGCTACCCCAACACCTTTGCCATGATGAGCCCCGTCATCGGCGTCATGGGCAATTTTAAAAAATTATCCGAAAAAGGCACCCCCGTGGCCCAAATCCTGGACGAGGGCGACGGCCAGACGGTGTGAGTTTTCATAATGAATAATGAAAAATGAATGATGAATAATGAATAATTAGGGTATCCGCAAAGCGGATGGTTTAAAAATTATTTCCGAAGGAAATACCACAATTTTTCAATTTTCACTCTTCATCATTCATTATTCACTTCTTATCGTTCAACAATCAAAATATCTATACATACCATACAAGGAGGCACTCCCGTGGCCCAAATCCTGGACGAGGGCGACGGCCAGACGGTGTGAGTTTTCATAATGAATAATGAAAAATGAATGATGAATAATGAATAATTAGGGTATCCGCAAAGCGGATGGTTTAAAAATTATTTCCGAAGGAAATACCACAATTTTTCAATTTTCACTCTTCATCATTCATTATTCACTTCTTATCGTTCAACAATCAAAATATCTATACATACCATACAAGGAGGATTTCCCCATGGCCTACTATTACAAGGAGCCCAGCCACACCTTCAGTGAATACCTGCTCATCCCCGGCTACACATCGGAGGACTGCATTCCCGACAATGTGAGCCTGCGCACCCCCCTGGTCAAGTTCCGCAAGGGACAGGAGGAGCCCGCCATTTCTCTGAATGTGCCCCTGACCTCCGCCGTGATGCAGTCCGTGTCCAATGACACCCTGGCCATCGCCCTGGCAAAGGAGGGCGGCATCAGCTTCATTTTCGGCTCTCAGACCATCGAAAATCAGGCGGCCATGGTGTCCCGGGTGAAGAACCACAAGGCCGGTTTCGTCACCTCCGCCTCCAACCTGACCCCGGAGAACACCCTGGCCGACGTGCTTGCGTTAAAAGCAAGCAACGGCTTCTCCACCGTGGCCATCACCGAGGACGGCACCCCCAACGGCAAGCTCCTGGGCATCGTGTCCAGCCGTGACTATCGGGTGTCCCGGATGCAGCCCACGGACAAGGTGAAGGACTTCATGACGCCCCTGGAAAAGCTAGTTACTGCCCCCGCCGAGACCACTTTGAAGGAGGCCAACGACATCATCTGGGAGCACAAGCTGAACTCCCTTCCCATCGTGGACAAGGACGGCCACCTGATGCACTTCGTCTTCCGCAAGGACTACGCCTCCCATAAGGAGAACCCCCTGGAGCTGCTGGATGAGAAGAAGCGCTACCTGGTGGGCGCAGGCATCAACACCCGGGACTACGCCCAGCGGATCCCCGCTCTGCTGGAGGCCGGCGCCGATGTGTTCGTCATCGATTCCTCCGAGGGCTACACCTGCTGGCAGAAAAAGACCATCGACTGGGTACGAAAGACCTACGGCAACACCGTGAAGATTGGCGCGGGCAACGTGGTGGATCGGGACGGCTTCCGGTTCCTGGCCGAGGCCGGGGCCGACTTCGTCAAGGTGGGCATCGGCGGCGGCTCCATCTGCATCACCCGGGAGACCAAGGGCATCGGCCGTGGCCAGGCCACCGCGCTGATCGAGGTCGCCGCTGCCCGGGACGAATACTTCCGGGAGACCGGCGTGTATGTACCCATCTGCTCCGACGGCGGCATCGTCCACGACTATCACATGACCCTGGCCCTGGCCATGGGCGCGGACTTCCTGATGCTGGGCCGGTACTTCGCCCGGTTCGACGAGGGCCCCACCCCCAAGATCATGGTCAACGGCGCTTATATGAAGGAATACTGGGGCGAGGGCTCCAACCGGGCCCGGAACTGGCAGCGCTACGACCTGGGCGGCGCCACCAAGCTGAGCTTTGAAGAGGGCGTGGATTCCTACGTCACCTACGCGGGCCCCCTGCACGACAACGTGGAGGCCTCCCTGTACAAGGTCAAGTCCACCATGTGCAACGTGGGCGTCACCAACATCCCAGACCTCCAGCGGGATGCCAAGCTCACCCTGGTCTCCTCCGTCTCCATCGTAGAGGGCGGCTACCACGACGTGACCCTGCGCTCTTCCTCCCATGTGAAATAAAAATCATGACCTTATGCGGCAAAAACGCTGCATAAGGTCATTTTTTTGAAATTCTTGCTTTTTAAGCATTGATTTGATATGATGTGGAAAAAGTACATTATAAAATGTGCTTATGTGGTAAATTGTTGTTTATCGCACCCTTGGCTCCCCCGCTGGGGGAGCTGCCGAAGGCTGAGGGGGTGCCCCCC
>CAMCKD010000136.1 GCA_945875335.1 uncultured Clostridia bacterium
CCTCTGTGGGGGCTTCTGTCGGCGCCTCTGTAGGAGCTTCCGTGGGTGCCTCCGTTGGTGCCTCCGTTGGTGCCTCCGTGGGAGCTTCTGTCGGTGCTTCTGTCGGTGCCTCCGTGGGAGCTTCCGTGGGAGTTTCCGTGGGTGCCTCCGTGGGAGCTTCCGTGGGTGCCTCCGTGGGAGCGGTGGTTTCCGGCTCGGTGGGCTCCGTTGTCTCGGGCTCGGTGGGCTCCTCCGGCATGACGGGAGGAACGGGGATGATGCCCTGCTCAAAAATGGCCCGCATATCCACATCGGTCATATTGATCCAGCCGGTGGGCAGCTTTCCCCAGACCACATCCCCCACCTGAGCGGTGACCAGAACAGGAACCACACTTCCCTTGGCCAGTTGACCCACGGGAGTGGTTTCCCCGCCGGCGGTGTCAAAGACATCCAGCGCAGCTTTTGTGACACCATAGCCATAGATGGGCTTGGTGGTGCCGGGGATATAGTCGGGCTCCACATAGTCCATGCAGACCCAGCCGTAGCGGGTGCAGCCCCAGTAGGCGCCTCCGGAATAGACCTGCTCCAGAATCAGCAGCCGGTCACCCTGATAATAGGACCCGGAGGCAACATACTTGACGCCGGGGCCGGAACGAATGTTCAGCCGGCTGGCAGTGACGTTGCCCACCATGGGATTGGAACCCACCTGACCATCCATGTACACATAGCCCAGGTAAATCCAGCCCTTGGCAGTGCGGCCCCAGTCGCTGTTGGTTTCGATGATGCCCACCCGTTCGCCGCTTCGGTAGCAGCCAACCCGGTCAAAATTGACACCGGGGGCGGTGCGGATGTTGAGCTGATCGGTGGAGACGATGCCCATTCTCGCATAGGAGGGAATGTAGTCTCCATTGGTCTCACTGCTGTCCAGGTCGGCGTTTTCCACTACGTCGGGCATGTTCAGCTGGGAGACCAGCACCCAGCCGGAAACATTGTAGCTGCCTGCGGTGGCATACACCCATTGGTCGGAAGAGAACTGCGCCATGCGCTTGATGCTCAGCTGAGTTCCCTTTTCAAGCTGGGCAAGGACCCGGCTGCCCTGGCTGTAGGAGCTATAGAGATTCGTCATTTCCTTGGTTGTGGCCTGGTTCTTGGGCAGGACGGGGGTCTGGGTGCTTTTCAGACTCTTCTCCTGCACCCATCCCTCAGCGCTGCCGGAACGCACCAGGAACCACACGTTATTCAGCACAGTCCTGCTTCTCACCAGCTCCACCTTGGTTCCGGCGGGCACAGAGGCCACCGCCTTGGACAGGGTACTGGGAGAGGTGTGCAGAATCACCGTTTCCGACGTAAAAGCGGTTTCGGTATCAGCGCCATAGCTCATGGCGGCTTGAATCACACGGACGAAATAACTGCCTGCCCGGGCTGCCAGGTCAGGGTCAACATCCTTGGATGCCGAACCGGACAGCAGCAGCGCCGCGGACAGAAGAATTGCAGATAAGATTTGCATGATCATCCCTCCGATCATTTTCCAGATATGGAAGAAGTATACCGTAAACCAGAGCAAAAATCAAGGGAAGTAACACAATCTTAATATTGTGCCTATCTGTTAACCTTCCTTCAACAGCTGCTGCTTCTGGAATTGGAGGGTATAGAGCTGATAGTAGCGCCCCTTCTGGTGCAGCAGCTGCTGGTGAGTGCCCTGCTCCAGGATTTTTCCGTGGGACAGAAGGATGATGTTGTCCGAATGCTGGATGGTACTCAGCCGGTGGGCCACGATCAGCATGGTGCCGATGTTCTTCATTTTTTCCAGAGAGTCCTGAATGAGAAGCTCGGTTTCCGTATCGATGTTGGCGGTGGCCTCGTCCAGGATCATCACAGAGGGCTTGTGGATGATGGTGCGGGCGAAGGACAATAGCTGGCGCTGGCCGGCGGAGAAATTGTTGCCCCGCTCCCGCACCACCTCGTCCAGGCCGTTTTCCAGCCGACGGATGAAGGAATCGGCATTCACATACCGGGCCGCCTTCCAGACCTCTTCATCGCTGACCCCTTCCATTCGCAGCAGGATGTTGCTGCGGATATCCCCAGAGAACAGGAACACATCCTGCAGCATCTGGCCAAAATGGCGGCGGAGGGAGGACAGCTTGATTTTGCGGATATCGATGCCGTCAATGAGGATCTGGCCCTTCTGGATGTCGTAATTGCGGCAGATGAGGGACAGAATGGTGGTCTTGCCGGAGCCGGTGGAGCCAACGAAGGCCACAGTCTGCTTGGGCTCCACATGGAAGGATACGCCCTTGAGAACCCACTCACCCGGTTTATAGGCAAACCAAACATCCTTAAATTCGATCTCGCCCTTGATTTCTTCCAGCTCGATGGCATCGGGCTCGTCCACCACCTCCGGCACCATGTCCAGAATGGTGAAAATCTTCTCCGCAGAGGCAAAGGACTGCTGAAGCACATCGAACTGCTCTGCCAGTGCCTGGATGGGGTTGAAAAATTTGGAGATGTACATATAGAAGGCCACCACGATTTCGCTGGTAATGGTCTGGCCCAGGAAGGTGGTGTCCTGGATGTAGCCCCGACAGCCGATGTAGAACAGGAACAGATTGGAGGTGACAAAGAGCATATACACCATGGGCCGGAAAATGCCGAATACCAGCATTCGGTTATACTTGGCCCGTTGGAGCTTATGGCTCTTATCCAGGAATTCCTCCATTTTCACCTGCTCCCGGTTGAAAATCTGGGTGATTTTCATGCCGGAGAGGTTTTCGGACAGATAGGTGTTTACATCGGTGCGGGTGTTGTTCACCCTGCGGTGCACCTCACGGCTGAACTTCTGGAAGATCAGGGTGAACAGCACTAAGAAGGGCACGAAGCACAGCACCATCAGCGTCAGTGCATAGTTCAGCATCAGCATGGCTCCCAGCACACCGATGATCACCATGGTGTTTTTCAGCAGCGTCACCAGAATGTTGGTGAACAGGAAGCTAATGGCGTTGGGGTCGTTGCTCACCCGGGTCACCAGCTTGCCCACGGGAATCTGATTCAGCTGCTCATGGGACAGGCTTTCGATTCTGGTAAAGGTATCCAGGCGGATCTGGGTGAGAATCTTCTGGCCCACCGTCTGCAAGATCATGGCCTGGAAATAGGTGCACACCATGGAGACGACCAGAATTCCCGCGTACACCGCCACCATGGCATAGAGCCGGGAGAGCTGGAAGGAGCCCAGCTTGATCAGGCCCTGAATCCGGCTGATCAGCAGGGGCGACATCACATCATAGGCAATGGACACCAGCATGATGAAAAACACCAGGACAAACTGCTTTGTGTAGGGCCTGGCGTATTGCAAAAGGCGCTTGATCAGATAGCTGTCGGTCATGTGGCGCTCGTTTTCCGGGTGCTTCACATGGCGCTTGAGGGCAATGTAGGCTGCCACAAAAACCAGGGTGAACAGGCCGATGACGGCACAGGCAATCAAAAGAGGCAGATACTCCTTCATCACTCATTGCCTCCTTCCTCTTCCAGCCGCTGCAAATCCACCATTTTCCGGTAGGCGGGGTTTGTCTCATACAGCTCCGTATGGGTGCCGAAGCCGGAGAGCCTGCCCTGGTCGATGAACAGGACTCTGTCCATCTGCTCGATGGTGGAAATGCGGTGGGCAATCAGGATGGTGGTCTTTCCCTTTCGGGTGGAGCGGAGATTGCTCAGGATGGCTCGCTCGGTTTTGGTATCCACGGCGGAGACGGAATCGTCCAGAATCAGAATGGGGGCATCCTTCATCAGAGCCCGGGCAATGGAAATCCGCTGCTTCTGACCGCCGGAGACGGTGACGCCCCGCTCTCCCAGCACGGTTTCATAGCCCTGCTGGAATTCCCGGATGTTCTCATCCACATCCGCCAGCACCGCCGCCTGCCTCACGGCAGCCTGGTCAACCTGCTGGTCACCAAAGGCGATGTTCCGGGCGATGGTATCGGAGAACAGGAAATTATCCTGGGGCACATAGGCGCAGCTTTCCCGGACGGAGCGGATGGTGACGGTGTTCACATCCTGGCCGTCGATGAAGAGGCAGCCGTCGGGCACATTGTAGGTGCGCAAAATCAAATCCACCAGGGTGGTCTTGCCCGCGCCGGTTTTACCCACCAGACCGATGTTCTCCCCGGGCTGAATCTGGAAGGACACATTTTCCAGAGCATCGAACTCAGCCCCGGGATAACGGAAGGTCAGATCGCGGAATTCAATGCCGCCCTGAACATTTTCCAGCGCCCTGGCGTTGGGGGCGTCCTTCACGGTGATTTCCGCGTCCAGCAGCTCACTGATGCGCTTCAGCGATGCCTTGCCCCGGGAGGTCATGTCGATCAGCTCGGCCACGGCCATGATGGGCCAGACGATGGCGGTGAAATAGCCGATGAACTCCATGAGCTG
>CAMCKD010000137.1 GCA_945875335.1 uncultured Clostridia bacterium
CGAGCCTCCCCTACAGTGGCGTGTGCATTATTTTTGTGCGATAAACAACAATTTGTATATCTTTGATACTAAGAGGCTGCGGTGAAAAGCTCGGAGATGGGGGCGAAATGGTAGCCCTGCTGCTCCCATTTGGTGAGCAGCCCGTCCAGGATGGCGGCGTTGGTTTTGCTGGTGGAGTGGAGCAGCACCACGGCCCCCGGGTGGGTGCGGGGCAGGAGCTTCTGGAAGGCTGTTTCGGCGGTGGGCTGGGCGTCGTTCTTCCAGTCCACATAGGCCAGGCTCCAGAATACGGTTTTGTAGCCCAGCTCCTTGGCCTGGCGCAGGTTTTCCTCACTGTAGATGCCCTGGGGGGGCCGGTAGTATTTTTCCATGGGCTGTCCCACGGTTTCCTGGAAAATGCGCTCCAAATCCTCCAATTCCTTGGCGAAGGCGGCGGGGTCGGAGAGCTTGCTCATGTCGTAGTGGTGCATGGTGTGGTTGCCAACGGTGTGGCCCTCTGATACCATCCGGCGCACCAGGTCTGCGTTCTTTTGGATGTAATTTCCCACCAGGAAAAAGGCGGCGGGGACATTGTGTTTTTTCAGGGCATCTAAAATCTGCTCCGTGCAGCCGTTTTCGTAGCCTGCGTCAAAGGTCAGGTACAGCACCTTTTCCTGGGTATTGCCCAAATAGGCTGCATCGTATTTTTTTAGTTGATCTACCCCGGCGTTGCCGATGGGGGCGGTGCCCGGCTCCCGGAAGCTCAGACCCCAGGAGCCGGTTTCCAGCAGGGTGCCCTGAAGCACCCCGATGGCAGCCGCTGCCGCCAGAGCCAGGGCAAAAATGAGTATGATCCAATCCCGTTTTCCCATGCCGTTGTCCTCCTTTTTTTCAAGTGTATGTCCCGGCAAGGGGTTTATGCCTTGAAGAAAGGGGGGATACTCTTTTTGAGGTGAGAAACGTGATATTATCCTATGTTCGTACCCTGATTCTGTATCTGGTGCTCATTGCGGTGGTTCGGCTCATGGGCAAACGACAGATCGGGGAGATGGAGCCGGCGGAATTTGTGGTGACCATGCTGGTGGCCAACCTGGCGGCCATCCCCATGCAGGATGGGGGCATCCCGCTGTTTTCCGGGCTGGTTCCCATTCTAACGGTGCTGGGGTTGGAGCTTGTGCTGTCCTGGGCTACCCTGCGGAGTCAGCGGTTCCGGCGGATCCTCTGCGGAAAGCCCGTGATACTCATTGAAAACGGAAGGATTTTACAGCACCAGCTCCGCCAGACCCGGATCACCCTGGACGAGCTTATGGGCCATCTGCGGCAAAAGGATGTGCTGAACCCTCAGCAGGTGCAGTATGCCATTTTGGAGACCAACGGTACCCTGTCCGTGTTCCCCTACCCGGAAAATACCCCGCCCTCTGCAAAGGAGGCGGGGGTACAGGTGAAGCCGGTGAAGCTGCCGGTGACCATCATTGAAGACGGGGTGCTGCTGGGTGAAAACCTGTCCCTCTCCGGCAAGGATGCCCCCTGGGTGCTGGAGACCCTGCGGCAGTACAATGCCAAGGTAGAGGATACCTTCCTGCTGGCGGTGATGGGGCAGCAGGTGCTCTTCGTTGGAAAGGAGGGGCAGTCATGAGCCGGTTTCGCATCGGGGTGGGGCTGCTGGTTTTGCTGCTGGTGGTCTGTGTCTGGTCTCAGCTGCGGATGAGCCAGATTCAAAAGCCCATTGCGGCGGAGGTGGCCCAGGCGGAAGACTATGCCGCCCGGGAGGATTGGCCTGCCGCTGCTGCCGCGGTATCGGAAGCAAAGGCGGCTTGGGAGGAAAACCACACCTTTGTTGCCTCCCTGGCGGACCATCAGCCCATGGAGGACATTGAAAGCCTCTTTGCCATGCTGGAGGCCTACGCAGAAGAGCGGGACGGGACGGAATTCCGCGCCGCCTGCCAGGACTTGACCCGCCGCATTCTGGCGATGAAAGAGGCCCATGAATTTAATTTTGGCAGCATTTTTTGAGAACGAAAAAACAGCCCGCCGCGCTTGCAGCGAGCTGTATTTTCATGGTGACCCGTACGGGAATCGAACCCATGTTACCGCCGTGAAAGGGCGGTGTCTTAACCGCTTGACCAACGGGCCTGGTAGCGGCAATCTGATTCGAACAGATGACATACCGGGTATGAACCGGCTACTCTACCAACTGAGTTATGCCGCCATGTGTGGTCAAATGATCTCGGCACCGCCGAAATCAGCTTCCTTATTATATCCGGGGACAAGGGTTTTGTCAAGAGTTTTTTGAAAAATTTTGATTGATTTTGATTGACCGCTCTGGTTCCATGCCAGTTTGATCGTACTGATGATAAAAGAGAAGTAACCGCCCGAGCTTCCAACTTGGCGGTTACTTCTTTTCTAACCATCAAGGGGAGCTGACCGTCTATCGGAAGCGCCCTTGTTATGTTAATGATAGCGCAGATGGCAAAATTGTCAAGCAGCCCTTTATCTGGCGAACCGGGTTTTCAGGGTGGTGCTCCAGCTTTCGCCGGGGGCCAGGATGGCGGCGGCGGGCTTTTGCAGCCAGTCGGTGGTGCCCTTTTCCGGGCTGGGCAGGCTGTGCCAGGGCTCGATGCAGACGAATCTGGGCATGCCGGGCTTGCTCCAGATCAGGGTATAGGGGAATTCCTCAATGTCGCAGATGACGGCCCGGCCGGTGCCCTTCTCGTAGATGCCCAGGGTTTTGGAGTGGAGATTGGTCATGCAGTGGCTGTCGATGGCGAAGAGCTTGTCGTCGATGGGGATGCAGTCGATGTTGCTGCCCAAGTAATAGCATTTGCCCCGGAACAGGCCGTTGGGCTGGCAGCTCAGGCACAGGGGGGACTCCATCTGGTCGAAGCGGAGCTCATAGTCCGTGGCCTCGTGCATGGGGTCAAAAGGAATCGAGAAGGCGGGGTGGAAACCGATGCCGAAGGGAAGAATTTCCCAGTCGGTGTTTTCCACGGTGAGGGTGTGGTGCAGGGTGTCGCCCACCAGAGAGAAGGTGGAGATAAGGCGGAATTCATAGGGGAAGATGGCAAGGGTCTGGGGGTTGCTGTGGAGCTCCAGCACCAGGGTGTTGGCGGTTTGCTTTACAAAATCGTGCTCCATCAGTCTTGCGAAGCCATGCTGGGAGGCGGGGAAGTCCCGGCCCTTGGCGTGGATGGTGCCCTCTACCACTTTGCCGGTGTGGGGGAAGAGAATGGGCGCATGGTAGCCCCAGACGGAGCCGTCCGCCTGCCAGATGTGTTCCACACCGTCGCTTTTGCGCACCACACTCTTCACCTGGGCACCCCAGGTGGTTACAGTGACTCGAAGGTAGTCATTTTCAATGATGTATTCCTCAAAATCCATGGTGTTGCCTCCTTATATGTCTTTGGGTTTATTTCAGCAGCAGGAAATAGGCCAAAACGGCGATGCCCAGCACGATGCGGTACACGCCGAAGGCGGAGAAGGAATGCTTGCGGACATAGGCCATCAGACCCTTGATGACCAAAAGGCTGACAATGTAGGATACGGTGCAGCCCACCAGAAGGATCAGCAGGTCCATGGCGGTGAAGGCGGCCCCGGACAGGAAGAATTTCAGCAGCTTGATGGCGCTGGCCCCCAGCATGGTGGGGATGGCCATGAAGAAGCTGAATTCCGCCGCTGCGCCCCGGCTGACGCCCACCAGGATTCCGCCCAGGATGGTGGAGCCGGAACGGGAGGTGCCGGGAATCAGGCTCAGGCACTGGGAGACGCCGATGATCATGGCGGTCATCAGGCCGATTTCGTGGACATCGCTGACTTTGGGCTCCTTGCCCTGGTTTCTGCGCTCCACCAGGATGAAGGCCACGCCGTAGACGATCAGGGCGATGGACACCACGATGGCATTGTGCAGGTGCTCATCCATCCAGTCGTCGAAGAGCACACCCACCACGCCGGAGGGGATGATGGCGGCGATGACCTTGAACCACAGCGTCCAGGTCTGCTTTTTTTGCAGGCTGTTCTTGTCCCGGTCAAAGGGGTTCAGCTTTCGGAAGAACAGGGCGCACACCGCCAGGATGGCACCCAGCTGAATCACCACGTCAAACATGCTCTGGAACTCTTTGGACACGTTCAGGTTCACAAATTCATTCAATAGGATCAGGTGCCCCGTGGAGGAAACAGGCAGCCATTCGGTGATGCCCTCCACGATGCCGAAGAGCACCGCCTTTAATACTTCAATGATTTCCGTCATGTTTGCTCTCTCCTTCCAACCGCCCTAAGGCAGCTGATGATATCATCATACAGGATTTTTAGATTGATTGCAAGATGGTTGTAACGTAAAAATTGTTGTTTGTAGAGCGCACCCTTGCCCTCCCCTCTGGGGAGGGTGGCCGAG
>CAMCKD010000138.1 GCA_945875335.1 uncultured Clostridia bacterium
CTGATATTCCGGGCTTTCCTGGGCCTTGGAGGTGACGGGCACATAGCCTTCGGTGCAGGAGTAGCTGATCTGCACCTCATTTGTCAGAAGATACTGCATGAACAGCCACGAGGCCAGCACCTCCTGGGGGTCTTCCTTATTGAACAGGCACATGGAGGGGCCCTGGGAGATCATGCGGATGTTCCCGGTGTCAAACTGGGGCACGGGCAGCACCGCCGTCTCAAATTCCACCAGAGCGTCGGCGCTGATGTCCAGCAGGGGAGCCTTGCTTCCCATCCAGGTGGCACCGGCGGTGGAGTCCACGGCGAAGATGCACTGCCCGGCGTTGAGGAAATTGGCCGGATAGCTGGAAATCTTAAAGGTGGAAAATGCCCCGGTTCTGGCGTGTGTGGCAACGGTTTCCAGCAAGCCCTTTGTGGTGTCGTTGAAGATTTCAATGCTGCCGTTCTGGCTGGAGTACCCGGCATCCAGCTGGTGGAGCATCTGAATCATCATGTTGTCCGTGGACTTGTAGATGAAGGGGATCAGCACCTTCTGGCCGTTGACCTTAAAGGTTCCGTCCTCACTTTTCTCCATGGCCGCCTCGCTGACCTCCCAGATATAGTCCCAGGTCAGTACCTCGGGCAGCTCATAGCCCAGCTTTTCCACATAGGTTTTGTTGACATAACACGCCTCCGTGGAGCGCATATAGGGCAGGGCATACTGGTGGCCGGAGAAGCTGCATTCTGCCAGAAATTCCGGGACGATTTCCTCCTTCTTCGGTGCGTCAAAGCCCACCTGGCTGCCTCCCAGGCCGAAGCGGCTGTCCGTCAGCAGCTCATCCAGGGGCACCACGATGTTTTCTCCCGTCAGGTAGGTGGCGATGTGGTCGGGATAGGTGATGCACACATTGGGGGTGGTGCCGGTGGAAATGTTTGTGATGACATCGTTGTAAATCCGGCTGTAGTCGGTGTACAGCCGCATGTTCACGGTGATGTTGGGGTAGAGCACCTCAAAATCGGCGATGGCCTGCTTGTAGATTTCCGCCTGGGTCACGTTGGTGTCGTTCTTGGCCCAGAAGGTGATCTCATATTGCCGGGTGGTGTCAAACGCCTGGGGAATCTCAAAGCTCAGCCGCTCCCGGGCGCCGTGGCAGCCGGAGAGGGTGAGCAGCAGCACCGTCAGCAGGGCTAATAATGTCTTTTTCATCCCTTGGTGCCTCCCCGGGCCACACCGGCCATGATTTTTTTGTGGAAGATCAAAAACAGGACGATCAGCGGCAGGGAAATCACCACCACCGCCGCCATCATGGCGGGGATGTTCTCCCGGCCGAAGCCGTTTTCGCGGATTTCCTGGATGCCATTGGACACCAAAAAATGATTGGGGTTGGTGGTCACCAGCCGGGGCCAGACGTAGCTGTTCCAGCATTCAATCACCTTGAGGATGGTCACGGTGACGATGGTGGGCTGGCAGATGGGGATCATCACCTTCCACAGATACTTGAGGTCGGAGGTGCCGTCCACCTTGGCGGCGTAGTACAGCTCGTCCGGGATCTGGGAGAAATTCTCCTTTAATAAATAGATGTAGAACACCGAGGTCACCGAGGGCAGGATCAGACCCAAAAAGGTGTTGCGCAGCTCCGCGTTGGCGATGGTCACATAGTTGGTGATGACCACCAATTCATTGGGGATCATCATCAGGGACAAAAACACGGTAAAGGCCAGATCCTTCCCCCGGAAATTCAGTCTTGCGAAGGCGAAGGCCGCCAGCACTGTCACCACCAGCATGATGCCGGTGGTAATCACGGTGAACACAATGGTATTGAGAAAATACCGTCCCAGGGGCACCGCCCGGAACGCATCCGCATAGTTTTGCAGGGTGGGGCTCAGGGTGAAGAGCTTGGGCACATACTCGGCGTTGTAGCTGCCGTAGCTTTTCACGGAGGTCAGCAGCATCCAGTAGAAGGGGAACAGCACCATCAGCGCCCAGAACCCCAGCAGGGCATACACCGCCCCCCGGCGCAGACCGCCTAATTTCAGTTGATGTTTCTTATCCATGGGGCACCTCACACATAATGCACATGCTTTTTGCTGACCAGCAGATTGATGCAGGTGATGGTCAGCACGATGGAAAACAGGATGATGGCTGCGGCGGAGGCGTAGGAGGGGTAGCCGCCGGAGTTGCCGTAGAGCATGTCATACACATAGCCCACGATGGTGTTCATCTGGGCGTTGTTCAGATTCACGCCGAACAGGGCCACCGCGTCGCTGTAGGCCTTGAAGGCGCCGATGAAGCCTGTGATGATCAGATAGAAAATGGAGGGGGAGATCATGGGCAGGGTGATTCTGGTGAACATCCGCAGCTGGGAGGTGCCGTCCACCCGGGCGGCGTTGTAGTAGGTTTCATTCACCGAGGCCAGGGCGCTGGTGAGAATCAGAATTTTGAAGGGCATGACGATCCACACCGTGTAGAAGCACAGCACGAACATCTTCGCCCAGTAGGGCCCGTCGATGAAGTCCACCGGGGTCATGCCGAAGAGCCCCAGCAGCAGATTCACCAGGCCGTCAGAATAGGGGGTCTTCTTAAAAAGAATCATGAACACCAAGCCCACGGCCAGAGTGTTGGTCACATAGGGCAGGAAAAACAGGGTCTGGAACAAGTCCTTTAGCTTCCGAATGGAGCTGAGGGCAAGAGAGATCAGCAGCGCCAGCCCGGTGGACAGGGGCACGGTGATGATGACGAGAATGAAGGTGTTTTTCAGCGCCTGGAGGAAATAGGGGTCGTGGAGCACATAGGAAAAATTGTACAGCCCCACCCCGGAATAGGTCTGAGAGGCGAAATTGAAGCCCTCCTCCATGGAGTAGATGAACACATCGATCAGCGGGTACACCATGAACACGCCCAAAAACAGGACTGCGGGCAGCAAATACAGCCAGCCCTTTTTGCTTCTGTATTCCATGGGTCTGCCTCCTTATTTCACCTGGAAGGGAATCCGGGCTTCGGTTTCCGGGTCAAACAGCAGCACCTTATTGGGCTTCAGGCGGAAGCGGACAGTCTCCGCCTCCCGGTTGATGCCCGCGTCGGAGGCGATGATGGAGCGAATGGCCGCCCCCTGGAAGGCTGGGTGGGTGGATACCACGCTCATATCCCGGCCCATGACTTCCACGTTCACCATCCGGCACCGCAGACCGCCCTGCTCGTCGGGAATGAAGCCCTCGGGCCGGATGCCTACCACTACCTCTCGGTCTTCCACACCGTCAAGCTCCAGCACCGCATCTTCCCCCAGCAGCAGCTTGCCGCCGGAGACTCGGCCCTGGAAGATGTTGATGGGAGGGGTGCCCAGGAATTTGGCCACGAACAGGTTGACAGGGTCGTCATAAACCTCCTGGGGCCTGCCGATCTGGTTCACCACACCGGCCTTCATCACCACAATGCAGTCGGAGATGCTCATGGCCTCCTCCTGGTCGTGGGTGACGAACACGGTGGTGATGCCGGTCTGCTTCTGGATGCGGCGGATCTCCTCCCGGGTCTGGAGCCGCAGCCGGGCATCCAGGTTGGAAAGGGGCTCGTCCAGCAGCAGCACCCGGGGCATTTTCACCAGGGCCCGGGCAATGGCCACCCGCTGCTGCTGGCCGCCGGAGAGCTCACTGGGCTTGCGCTCCATCAGTCCGTCGATTTGCACCAGCTTTGCCGCATTCAGAACCCGGCGTCCCATTTCCTCCTTGCTGAGTTTCTCCTTGCCTTTCAGATTTTCCAGAGGGAAGCGGATGTTCTGCTCCACCGTCAGGTGGGGGTACAGGGCGTAGTTCTGGAACACCAGACCCACCCCCCGCTTCTCCGCCGCCAGGTCGGTCACGTCCTCATCGCCGAAGAAAATCTTCCCGGAGGTGGGCTTTTGCAGGCCGGAAATCATATAAAGGGTGGTGCTCTTGCCGCAGCCTGAGGGCCCCAGCAAGCCGATGAGCTTGCCGTCGGGAATCTCAAAATTGAATTTGTTGACCGCTACCGTGTCCGCCGCGCCCTTTTTCCGGCTGGGGAAAATTTTCGTCAGGTCTTGCAATAGGACTTTCATGATCTTTCTTCCCTTCTGAGCTTGTTTACAGATGGAATTTATTATACTCCCCCGCAGCACCGGGCGCAAGGAGAAATTCCGCTTTCCCCCCACTTTTTGCCCCATTTCCGTTTCTTTCCCCCAACCCCATCCATTGCCCGATTGACAAGCAGGGCAAATATGATAAAATATAGGGAGAAAAACGCCTGCCAGGTTTTGGGGGAAATTGTTATTTAACGTTTCGTAGGGCGGGGTCATGACCCCGCCGATCGGTAACGATTTCTGGGTGCTT
>CAMCKD010000139.1 GCA_945875335.1 uncultured Clostridia bacterium
GGCTGGTGCGCACATCGATACCCGGTACATTCAAACCGACAAACAACAATTTTTATGTGTTACAGGCTACTACAGTAGCGTTGCGAAAACTGGGGGGCGGTACCACGGCAGCAGGGGCACCCCCCTCTGCTTTGGGGCAAGATGGTTTGTCGATTGCCTGAATACCGTGGAATAACCATATCGAAAAATTGTACTTGACAAATTCGGTAATACCGATTACAATATACGCGTCCGTTAGCTATTGCTAACCATTTTCTTTGCAGAGTGGTTAGCTGCGACTAACCAAATTATCTTGAGCGCCGAGGTGGAATTATGAATTTATTGCAAGCAGAAACCGGGAAAGCATATACCATCATGGAGATTGCATCCGAGGACGAGGAATTGAATGGGTTTTTATTCTCCCTGGGGTGTTACAGCGGGGAACCCATTACCATTGTCTCCCGCAGAAAAGGGGCCTGCACGGTCTGCCTGAAGGACGGCAGATACAGCATCGACCGTCTTTTGGCACAGTCCATCATCATCTCATAAAGCCACAACAGCGGGCATCCCGCTGATTGTTTTTCAAGCGAAGTTAGCTTCAACTAACCAGAAACAGGAGGAATTGAAATGAGAATTGCTTTTGCAGGCAATCCCAACAGTGGAAAAACCACCATGTACAACGCCCTCACCGGCCGGAATGAAAAGGTGGGCAACTGGGCCGGCGTTACCGTGGACAGGAAAGAAGCGCCAATCAAAAAGGTCTTTGCCGGGCAGCTGGAGCTGATTGCCATTGACCTGCCCGGCGCCTATTCCATGTCGCCTTTCACCATGGAGGAGGGCATCACCAGCGCCTATATCCGCAACGAAAAGCCGGATGTGATCATCAATATCGTGGATGCCACCAATCTGAGCCGCTCCCTGTTTTTCACCACCCAGCTGCTGGAATTGGGCATTCCCGTGGTTGTGGCGCTGAACAAGCACGACATCAACAGCAAAAAGCAGACCAACATCCATGTCAAGGCCCTTTCCCAGAAGCTGGGATGCCCGGTATTGGACACCACCGCCACCACCGGCGACGGCCTGAAAGAAGTGGTTCAGGCTGCCATCGCCGCCTGCGGGAAAAAGCAGACCGCCCCCTATCACCAGGGCAGCATCGATCTGTCGAAGAAACAGGCGGTGGAGGCGGCAGACCGGGGGCGCTTTGAATTTGTGAACCAAATTGTTGCTTCCGTGGAAACCCGAAAGGTATTGACCAGGGACAAAAATGCCCAGGACACCATCGATCTGGTTCTGACCCATCCCGTGGGCGGTATTCTGATTTTTGGGGCAGTGATGTTTCTGGTATTCCAGATCTCCCAGGCTTGGGTTGGGCCATGGATCGCGGATACCCTGGTGGGCTGGCTGGAAGCTTTTCAGGAATGGGTCGGTGGAATGGTTGAAAACGCGGCCCCCATCCTCCAGGCGCTGTTGGTGGATGGCATCATCGGCGGCGTCATTGCGGTGATTGGCTTCCTCCCACTGGTCATGGTGATGTATTTCCTGATTTCCCTTTTGGAGGACTGCGGCTATATGGCCCGGGCCACCGTGGTGCTGGACCCCATCTTCAAGAGGGTGGGGCTGTCCGGGAAATCCGTGATTCCCTTTGTGGTTGGCACCGGCTGTGCCATCCCCGGGGTGATGGCCTGCCGTACCATTCGGAATGAACGGGAACGCCGGGCCACCGCCATGCTGACCCCTTTCATGCCCTGCGGCGCCAAGCTGCCCGTCATTGCCCTGTTCGCCGGGGCGTTTTTTGAGGATTCTTCCTGGGTTGGCACGCTGATGTATTTTGTGGGCATCGGGCTGATTCTGCTGGGAGCGCTGCTGGTGGGCAGCATCACCGGCTGCAAAAATCGGAAGTCCTTCTTCATCATCGAGCTGCCGGAATACAAGCTGCCCTCTCTGAAGCGGGGCTTCAAAGAGATGTGCTCTCGAGGCTGGGCATTTGTGGTCAAGGCCTTTACCATTATTCTGGTCTGCAATACCGCTGTGCAGATCATGCAGACCTTTACCTGGAGCTTTCAGATTGCCGAAACCGCCGGTGATTCCATTCTGGCATCCGTGGCCCAGCCCTTTGCGTACCTGCTGGTGCCCATTGTGGGCGTTGTCTCCTGGCAGCTGGCGGCCGCGGCTGTCACGGGTTTCATCGCAAAAGAAAACGTAGTCGGAACTCTGGCGGTCTGCTTCGTGGGTCTTGAGAATCTGATCGACACGGAGGAGCTGGCGCTGATGGAGGGAGCCGGTGCCCAGGTGGCTTCCGTCTTTGCCATCACGAAAGCCGCCGCTCTGGCCTATCTGATGTTCAACCTCTACACCCCTCCCTGCTTTGCCGCTCTGGGAGCCATGCACGCGGAAATCAGTGACCGGAAGTGGTTCTGGGGCGGTGTGGGACTGCAGTTTGCCACCGGCTTCACGGTTGCTTTTCTTACCTATCAGGTGGGCACTTTGATCACCACCAGCTCTGTCGGCGCCGGATTCCTGCCGGGGCTGGTTGTGGTGCTCCTTCTGATTGGGATTCTGGCATTTCTGATTCGGACTGCCAACGCTTCCCATTACGCCTTGAGCAGCAGCATGTAAGGAGGAAGGTTATGACGGATATTCTGATCATCGCAGTGGTTGCCCTTGTCGTAGGCTTTGCCGGTTGGTACCTGCGCAAAGCAAGAAAGCGGGGCGCTGGCTGTATCGGCTGTCCAAATGGAGGCTGCTGCAGCGGAAAATGCCAGCACTCCAAGGATACAGGCAGCTGATCTACTGAAAAAAACGCTCTCCCATCGCCGCAAAAGCTGTGGGAGAGCGTCTTTTTGGTTTACAAATGGTCACGGATCCATCCTCCCCCGGGGCAGTTTTTCACGCCTTTATTGTATCAAAGTTCCATTCGCAATTGCAAAGGCAGTTTTTCCCAAAGAAATTGCTATGAAATTTGTGCAATACGCTTTGCCGTCAAAGCCTTCCGGGTCTATCTCGGGAAATTGTGTTCGGCGTTGTACTGCGAGCGGGTGGAATAAAAATCGGCAGCATCATAGACAGGCAGGGCTTTTTGTGGTAAACTATCTCTATCATTTGTAGGAGGGACAGCTATGTGGGATACCATTCAGAAGCTGGAATATCGTGCCAGAGCCGGTATTGCGGATGCCGAAGAAAACCTCAATCGTCGTCTGAATGACCGGGTACTGCTGCCCCTGAAGGGAATCCACGGCGAGGCGCTCTACCTGACCGGCATGACGAAGCTTTCGGAAAAGGCACAGGAATTAGAGCTGCTGTATCAGAAGCTCCCGGAGCGGCGGGGGGTGCAGGAGGTTCTTCTTCTGGATGCCTGGTCCTCTGCTACCATCGAGGGAGCCAGAACCACCGTGGCCCAGGTCAAAAAGAGCTTCGATCATCCCAGCACAAAGGATGACCAAATGGTGGTCAACACCATCGCCGGTGCCGATTACGCCTACCGGCAGGAGATCACACCGAAAAACATCCGCAGGCTCTGGGAGAAGATCGTAAAAGGGGTCTGCGAGAATGAGAATCAAGCGGGGAGCCGATACCGCAGCGGCATGGTTTATGTGGGCTCCGCTGACCGGATCATCCACGCCCCGGCCCAGGCAGATCAGCTGCCCCAACTGATGGAGGATTGGTTCAAATTCCGTCAATCAAATTCTCCTGCGCTGCTCCTCAATTCCTTTGTGGCCCATTTCTATTTTGTGTATATCCATCCCTTCTGTGACGGGAACGGCAGAACCGCCCGAATCTGCAATATGTCCCAGCTTTATCACGGTGGATATAAGAAGATGAAAAGTGTGCCGCTGTCCAATGCCATCAACAATCAACTCAGCGGGTACTATGGGAGCCTTTCTGATTCCGAAAGGATCTTGCTGGACGGCGGGGAAAAATGGCTGGATCTTTCGCCCTTTGTATCCTACATGCTGGATGTTTTTGAGCGCAGCCTGATGGATGCTGCTTTGTCCACAAATGTGCTGGGTAAGCAGGAGTCCAGGCTTTTGGAGCGGATGAACAAGTCGGGGCTGAACGCGGAAATCACCGTGAAAAAAGCGGCGCAGATACTGAACCTTTCCGAAAGCGCCGCCCGGAACGTGCTGAATCGGTTGGTGAGCAAGGGGTACTTGACCGTGGACACCTCCCGTCTGCCGTTCCTTTTTCAGCGAAAATAACATACCGCGCAGTACAAACCTGCAATCACCAACCAGGTTGGGCGAATTCGTACCAGTTTCCCGCATTTATACCATTCAACCAAACACTCAGGTTACCAACCTGGCGGGCGGCTGGTAGCCGCCCCTACGATGGC
>CAMCKD010000140.1 GCA_945875335.1 uncultured Clostridia bacterium
CTTTCGTCTCGTTACGTTTCGGCGGGGTCATGACCCCGCCCTACGAATGGCGTGTACAGTGTGACAGCTTACAGCGGCTGCATTTGTTCGACAAAAAAGAGGTGCCCGGGGTGGACACCTCTTTTGCATGAAATGAATTAGCCGAAGACACTGAGCAGGAAGCCAGCGGCGATGGCGGAGCCGATGACACCGGCCACGTTGGGGCCCATGGCGTGCATCAGCAGGAAGTTGGAGGGGTTGGCCTTCTGGCCCTGGACGTTGGAAACGCGAGCGGCCATGGGAACGGCGGACACACCGGCGGAGCCGATCAGGGGGTTGACCTTGCCGCGGGTCATCGCGCACATCACCTGGCCGCCCAGCAGGCCGCCGGCGGTGGAGATGCCGAAGGCGATAACGCCCAGCAGGACGATCTTCAGGGTCTCCACGGTCAGGAACCGGGAGCCGATCATGGTGGCGCCCACGGCGGTGGACAGCAGGATGGTGACGATGTTCATCAGGGCATTCTGCACGGTGTCAGAAAGTCGGTCGGTAACGCCGCACTCCTTGAACAGGTTGCCCAGCATCAGGCAGCCGATCAGGGGAGCGGTATCGGGCAGCAGCATGGCCACGAACAGGGTGACCACGATGGGGAAGATGATCTTCTCGGTCTTGGAGACCTGACGGGTCTGAACCATCTTGATCTTCCGCTGCTCGGGGGTGGTCATCAGATTCATAATGGGGGGCTGAATCAGGGGAATCAGGGCCATGTAGGAATAAGCGGCCACGGCGATGGCACCCAGCAGATGGGGGGCCAGGCGGGAGGTCAGGAAGATGGCGGTGGGGCCGTCAGCGCCGCCGATGATGCCGATGGAGGCAGCTTCCTTGCCGGTGAAGCCCAGCAGGACAGCGCCGAAGAAGGCCACGAACACACCCAGCTGTGCGGCAGCGCCCAGCAGCAGGCTCTTGGGGTTAGACAGCAGGGGGCCAAAGTCGGTCATGGCGCCCACGCCCATGAAGATCAGGCAGGGGTACAGGGAGGACTTGACGCCGATGTAGAAGATGTCCAGCAGTCCGCCGTCATGGATGATGGTGGTGAAGGTGATGTGCTCCACCACTTCCCCGGCGGCGTTCACATAGGGCACGCCCTGGACATAGGCATCCCACAGCTGCTGGTTGTACAGTCCCGCGCCGGGCAGGTTGCTCAGCAGGCACCCGAAGGCGATGCCCAGCAGCAGCAGGGGCTCGAACTTTTTCACGATGGCCAGATACAGCAGCACACAGGCGACGACCAGCATCACCAGGTTCTGCCAGCCGTTGCTGGACACAAAGCCGGTGATGATCTGGGCAAAACCGGATTTGTTCCACAGGCCAAGCAGGATTTCACCAATATTCATTGGGTGCCCTCCTTAACCGATCACAACCAGAGGTGCGCCGGTATCCACGGCAGAGCCCTTGCTCACCAGAACCTGGGTGACGGTGCCGTCCTTGGAGGTCATGATCTCGTTCTCCATCTTCATGGCTTCCAGGATGCACAGCACGGTGCCGGCCTTGACGGCCTGGCCCTGGGTGACGTTCACCTTCAGGATGGTGCCGGGCATGGGAGCGGTGACAGGCTCGCCTGCGCCGGTGACCACGGGAGCGGCAGGGGCGGCGGCGGGAGCGGGAGCAGCAGCGGGAGCGGCGGCAGCAGGAGCAGCGGCAGGGGCGGCAGCGGGGGCAATGGCCTCGTACTCGTCCAGCAGCATGGCCTGACCGGCCTCGACCTCAACCTCATAAACCCGCTTGTTCAGGGTCACTTTGTATTTCATAATTACTTGACCTCCTTGATAGAAATGAAGCGCAGCTCGTTCAGGGGCTTGCCCATCTTGTCGGCAACGATGGCCATGATCATGGCTGCGGTCTTGGGTTCCACGTCGTGGAGCTTCAATTCACCGGCGGAGCCGGGAGCGGTGGGCTTGGGAGCTTCTGCGGGGGCAGCGGCGGGGGCGGGAGCGGCAGCAGCCTTGGCGGCGGCGGCCTTCTTGTCCTTGGCAATGAAAATCTTGCCCATGATCATGACCACGGCCATCAGCAGGCAGATGCCGAAGAACACCACAGCGTAGCCCAGCAGCGCGTAAACCAGAGCCTCACCAACAGGCATTTTGAAGTACATAGCGCTGCCTCCTTATGCCTCGGTGATGGTGTAGGTGACCTTGTTTTCCTCTGCGGCCTTCACACCCTCCAGGTACTTCTTGGCCTGGTCGGGGAAGCAGATGTAGCTCATCACGTCCTCCTCGCAGCGGGCCAGATCGCCCAGGGCAGCCTTTGCAGCCTTGAAGTCCTCGCCGGTGCGCTTCTTGTCTTCCACCCGGCAGTCGATGGGCTTGTCCATACCGGCCTCGGCCAGTACCTTCTTCTGGATTTCGGCATCCACGGGAGCGGGGGTGATGCCGTACTCGCCCTTCAGGTAGCTCTTGATCTCCTTGGAGATGTTCTTATAGCGCTGACCCACCAGCACGTTGGTCACGGCCTGGTTGCCAACCATCTGGCTCAGGGGGGTGACCAGGGGAGGATAGCCCATGTCGGCGCGGACGGCGGGAATCTCCGCCAGGGCGGCGTCGAACTTATCCATGGCGTGCATATCGGTGAGGTTCGCGATCATGTTGGACAGCATGCCGCCGGGCACCTTGTAAACCAGGGCCTGAGCGTCGGTGGCCATGGACTTGGGGTTCAGGGTCTTGTTGTCGATGTACTTCTGCTTCACGGGCTTGAAGAAGTCGTTGACCTCGTTGATGACCTTCTCGTTCAGGCCGGTCTCGATGCCCATCTGGGTCAGGGCGTAGTAGATGGACTCGGTGGCGGGCTGGGCAGTGCCGCCGGAGAAGCAGGAGGTGGCGGTGTCGATGATGTCCACGCCGGACTCCACGGCCTTCATCACGGTCATGTAGGCCATGCCGGTGGTGCAGTGGGTGTGCAGGATCAGGGGCAGGGTCACGCCCGCGTCCTTGATGCCCTTAAACAGGTGCTCGGCCTCATTGGGGGACATGGTACCGGCCATATCCTTCAGGCAGATGGTGTCGAAGCCCATGTTCTGCAGCTCCTTGCACATCTCGGCATACTTGGCGGGGGTGTGGACGGGGGACTGGGTGTAGGAGATGCAGCCGGAGGCCACGGTGCGCTTGGTGGCGTACTTCTTGGTGGCTTCCAGGGCGGTGCGGATGTTGCGGAAATCGTTCAGGGCGTCGAAGATACGCAGCACATCGATGCCGTTCTTGATGGACAGCTCCACGAACTTCTCCACCACGTCGTCATGATAGTGCTTGTAGCCCAGCAGGTTCTGGCCCCGCAGCAGCATCTGCAGCCGGGTGTTGGGCATGGCCTTGCGGATGTTCCGCAGCCGCTCCCAGGGGTCCTCGTTTAGGTAGCGCAGGCAGCTGTCGAAGGTGGCGCCGCCCCAGCACTCCACGGAGTAGTAGCCGGCCTTGTCCATGGTGGACAGAATGTCGGCGAAATCGGAGAAGGCCATACGGGTGGCCATCAGGGACTGGTTGGCATCACGAACGACGGTTTCAGTAAATTGGACTTTCTGAGCCATATTGGGTGAACCTCCGTTAATAAGATATGAAGTAAGTCAGGCGCAGGAGGGGAAGGAGATAATAGAGAGAAGAGAGGAGTGATAGGTGATAAGAGCTATGAGATAGAAGATACCGGAGACGGGCCTTGGCTCCCCCTCTGGGGGAGCTGTCAGCGAAGCTGACTGAGGGGGTTCCGTTCGTTGAATGGTATCAGGTTTCCGATTTTCGGAGCTTGTTCCTCTGAGGGGACGACACCCCCTCAGCCTCGCTGCGCTCGGCAGCTCCCCCTCTGGGGGAGCCAAGGACCCCGCCCTACGGATGGTGTGTTTATTCTCTGCTCTCTATTATCTCTTTCCATTTTCCCGGCCATAGAAAAACCAGGGGGCTTCCCACGGAAGGGAAGCTGCCCTGGATGGCTGCGGGGGTGTCCCGCAGCCATCAAAACAGAATGCGGAAATTACTTGACCTCGGGACCGGCGGAGACCAGGGCCTTGCCTACATCATTGCCGGTGTACTTGACGAAGTTCTTCACGAAGCGGTTGGCCAGGTCGGCAGCCTTGACTTCCCATTCCTTGGGATCGGCGTAGGTGTCCCGGGGGTCCAGGATGGCGGGGTTGACGCCGGGCAGCTCGGTGGGAACCTCAAAGTTGAACACGGGGATGGTCTTGGTGGGAGCGGTGGCGATGTCGCCATTCAGGATGGCGTCGATGATGCCGCGGGTATCCTTGATGGTGATGCGCTTGCCGGTGCCGTTCCAGC
>CAMCKD010000141.1 GCA_945875335.1 uncultured Clostridia bacterium
GCGCGGGCGGCTGGTAGCCGCCCCTACGAATGGCGTGTGTGTTAAACAACAATTTCCAGGTGTCATGTTTCCTCTGTCAGTATATCGCCTGTCCCGGGGGAAAACGCATCGAAAACGGTTCCCGGGGCACAGGAAAGTGAACGACAGGAAATGTGTTTGCCTTTGGGCTGGGGTTGTTCATCCCCTCGACTTGTTTTTTTGGCCGGGAGCGGGTATAATGTGTCCAATGAATCATGGGGAAGGAGCAATTCCATGCAAACAAGGGAAAATGAAGTGACAATCGTGGTGCAGCAGATTTTGGATCAGGTGCGCCGGGCGGTGGTGGGCAAGGATGCCACGCTGCTGTGGGTGCTGGCCGCCATCCTTGCCAGGGGACATATCCTTTTGGAGGACATCCCCGGGGTGGGCAAAACCACCATGGCCCTGGCCTTTTCCAAGGCGCTGGATTTGAAATACAGCCGGGTGCAGTTCACCCCGGACGTGCTGCCCTCGGACATCACCGGCTACAGCGTGCCCGATGCCCAGACCGGCGGCCTGCGCTACCAGCCCGGGGCGGTGATCACCAATCTGTTTCTGGCGGACGAGCTGAACCGGGCCACCTCCCGCACCCAGTCCGCCCTGCTGGAGGCCATGGAGGAAGGCCAGGTCACCGTGGACGGGGCATCACATGTGCTGCCCCAGCCCTTCATCGTCATCGCCACCCAGAACCCGGTGGGCGCGGCGGGCACCCAGCTGCTGCCGGACAGCCAGATGGACCGCTTCCTCATCCGGCTGAGCCTGGGCTACCCCGACCCCAAGGACGAGGTGACTATGGTGCTGAACCGGCAGGAGGGAAACCCGCTGCAAAGCCTTCGGACGGTGCTGTCCCGGGATCAGCTCTGCGCTTTGCAGGACACGGTGGAGCGAACCTTCATCAGCGACAGTGTGGTTTCCTACATCGTCCGGCTGGTGGGCGCCACCCGGGAGGATTCGGAAATCCAGCGGGGTGCCAGTCCCCGGGCCACCCTGGCGGTGGCGTCCATGTCCAAGGCCATCGCCCAGCTCCGGGGCAGGGACTATGTGGTGCCCGCGGACGTGCGGGAGGTCTTCGTCCAGTGCGTTGCCCACCGGCTGATCCTCACTCCCCGGGCCCAGACCCAGGGCGTCACCGGCCAGCAGGTGCTGCAAAGAATTCTGGAAACCGTCCCCGCCCCCCGGCTTCGCTGATATGTTTACGAGAAGAATGCAGTATTTGATGCTGCTGTGCTGCGCCATTGTTTACTATCTTGCCAGCGGCGAGTGGCTCTCCTGGATCCTGCTGCTGACGGCGGCAGGGCTGCCCTGGCTGTCGCTGCTATTGAGCCTGCCCGCCATTTTCGGCTTCCAGGCCGCTCCCGCCGGGGTGGACGTGCTGGAACAGGGGGAGGACGCGGAAATCTGGCTGCTGGGCAGCTGCGGCAGTCCCATGCCCCCCTTCAAGGGCCACATCCGGGTCCAGAGCTGCTTTACGGGAAAGCAGTGGCGCTATGAGCCGGAGCAGGGCTTCTCCACGGAGCACTGCGGCGGCTACCGGGCCCGGGTGGAGAAGGCCAAGGTCTGCGATTATCTGGGCATCTTTGCCTTCCGGGCCAGAAACACCCGGGAGCAGACCATTCTGGTGCGGCCAAGGGAAGCGCCGGTGTCCGACCTGCTGGACCCCCAGCGGCTGGAGCTGGAAAGCTGGGTGCCAAAGCCCGGCGGGGGCTTCTCCGAAAATCATGAGCACCGGCTCTACCGCCCGGGGGACAGCCTGAATCAGCTCCACTGGAAGCTCTCCGCCAAGGTGGGGGATTTGATTCTCCGGGAGCCCATGGAGCCGGTGCGTGGGGCGGTGCTGCTGACCCTGAGCCTGCGGGGCGACCCGGATACGCTGGATCGAAAATTCGGCCGCCTGCTGTGGGTGGGCCGCTACTTACTGAAACGGGAGCTGGATTTTGAAATCCGGGCCCTCACCGGCAGCGGCGTGCTCTGCGCCCATGTGGATTCGGAGGCCGCGCTGCAAAAGGGCATCGACCGTTTGCTCTGCGCCCCCCTGGCGGAGCCCGGCGCCTCCTGGGGAGAGGGCGTGGAGGCCTCCTGGCAATACCACATCGGAGGTGACGCCGATGAAGCGTAAAGTCCCCATGCTTTTCGAGTCCACGGTCCTGTCCATGCTGGGAGCCTGGGGGGCGGTGGGGTGTCTGATCTCCGCCTTTCCCCTGGCGCTGGACTTTCCCAACCGGGTGGTGCTGGCGTGGCTGTGCTGGGCTCTGATCTGCGGAACCCTGCTGTGCCATCGGTTTGGTCAGGCGACAGCCCTGGGCCTGGCGGCGGTGGGAGCGGGGTGGCTGTGGTATGAGGGCAGCTTCGGTCCCCAGCTGCTCAGCGCCCTGGGTACTCTTGCCAAGGCCTACGACGGCGGCTATGGCTGGGGCATCCCGGAAGCGCTGCAAACAGAGCCCATGGCGGCAGATTTGCCGGTGGCGGTGCTGGGGATGATTTTGATTTTTGCCGTCAGCCGGGCCGTCTGCTGCCGGAAGAGCAATGCCCTTGCGGTGGCGGCGCTGCTTCTGCCCCTGGCGGCCTGCCTGGTGGTGACGGACACGGTGCCGAAGGAGGAAAATCTCTTCGGCCTGCTGCTGTGCCTCTGCCTGCTGCTGCTGACCGATGCCGTCCGCCGGGAAAGCGGCAGCCAGGCCGGCCGGCTGACGGTGCTGGCGGCGCTGCCTGTGGCGCTGGCGCTGGGGCTGCTGCTGCATTTCTGCCCCCGGGAGAGCTTTGTGAACACCACCCAGCAGCTCCGGGAGAATCTTTTGGCCTCCTTCATGGCTCTGCCCGAAAAGCTCCAGGAACAGGGCCTGGACTGGTTCTCCGGCTTCCGGCAGCGGGAGAAGGTGGAGCTTTCCAGCCTCCCCGCTCAGCTGCTGCTGGGTGTGCCGGTGGCGGAGGTAACGGCGGAGCAGTCCGGCCCGGTGTATCTGCGGGTGAAGGACTACGATGTTTACACCGGCACCGCCTGGGAATCCTCCAATGGCCGCCAGGACACCCTGGCAGGCACCGGGGAGGAGCGGGGCATGGTGACGGTGAACACCCTGAACCTGCAAAACAATCTGCTGCTGCCCGCCTTTCCCGATGGCCAGACCTTCTTGACCGACGGCGCGGCGGAAAATGAGGAAAAGCGGCATGAATATACTCTGGCCCTCCGGGGCGCTTCCATGGGGGCTTTTCCGGGGGAGCAGTGGCTGAAGCTGCCTTCTGAAATCAGCCGAAGAGCCAAGGCGCTGCTGCAAAGCATCTGCGGGGAGGGCAGCACCGTGGAGCAGACGGTGCAGGCGGTGGCGGAGTATGTCCAAAACGCGGCCCGCTATGACCGCGCTGCCACCTCCATGGCGGAGGGGGAGACGGACTTCGCCCTCTGGTTTTTGGAGCAGGGGGAGCAGGGCTACTGCGTCCATTTTGCCACGGCGGCGGCGGTGCTGCTGCGCAGCGGTGGAGTGCCCGCCCGCTATGTCACCGGCTATCGGACGGATGCCTTGGCTGGTGAGACGGTGAAGGTGACCTCCGACGATGCCCACGCCTGGGTGGAATACTACAACTACCGCACCTGGACCTGGAACATTCTGGAAGCAACCCCTGCTGTCGATGACTCGGCACCTACTGAGACCCTCACGGAAACCACCCAGAGCGCCCAGCCGGAGCCCCAGACCCAGCCCGCTACAGTCCCCGTCACCCAAGCCACCCAGCTCCCTCCCACCACCCAGCCCCAGCCCGTGCCGGAGGAAAAATGGGAGCTGCCCCTGTGGATCCCTGTGACGCTGGTGACCCTGGCGCTGCTCTGGGTGCTGATGGAAGCCCAGCGGCTGGTGCGGATCGGCCTGCGAACCGTCAGGCAGTCCAAGGGCACCGGCAACCAACAGGCCGTTGCCATTTACCGGGAGCTGGGCGTGCTGCTGCGCCTGCTGAAGCGCCCGGTGCCGGAGACCCTGCAATCCCTGGTGGAAAAAGCGATGTTCAGCCAGCATGCCCTGACCCGGGAGGAGCTGGAGGCCTTCCCCGCCAGCCAGTCCGCCTGCCGAAGGGCCCTGCGCAGAGCCCCCTGGTGGAGAAAGCTCCTGTATCGCTATTGGTTTGCCGTGATATAAATGGATGTGCTGATCGGCCAGGCAATCATGCAAATTGTTGTTCATCGCACACGCCATTCGTAGGGCGGGGTCATGACCCCGCCGACCAGGTTGCGCATTTT
>CAMCKD010000142.1 GCA_945875335.1 uncultured Clostridia bacterium
GGCACTCCACCATCTGCCAGCTCAACGACTGCGGCCCCGTGGAGATTCCCTACCGCGCCATCCTGCCCAAGGAAGTGGAGAACCTGCTGTGCCCCGGCCGGCACCTGTCCGCGGACAATGTTGCCATTGACTGGCTGAACCTGATTCCTCAGTGCGTGGGCACCGGCCAGGCTGCCGGTGTTGCCGCCGCCGTTGCCGTGGCCGATGGTACCACCGCCCACAAGGTGGACATCCGCAAGGTGCAGGACATTCTGGTGGATCAGGACGTTCCCCTGCCCCGCAACGCCAAGTTCCGGGCCAAGGACCCCAGCTACGAGGAATTCGTGGCCCAGCACCAGAAGGGTCTGTATACCGACATGGCAAAAAAGGCCGCCGAGGAAGCCGCAAAGAACGGCGCTGACGCGCTGAACAAGTTCCGCCAGTGGTAACCCCGGAGGAAGAAACCCAGCCAAAGCAGGAGGAAAAAGAGGAAGCGCCCCGCTTGGACGCCGCCTTCTTTTCAAAGCTGGTTCGCCAGCCGGACTGCATCACCAAAGGCACCTGCAACGGCTGCGGCAGATGCGAGCACTGATCATCACAACAAACTGACAGCGCCCCACCCGGGGCGCTGTCAAAAGAATAAAGGAGGAAAATAATGGAATACGCACCTCCCATCGGTGTGGATGCCGCCTGCCCCAACAAGGCGGATTTTCCCTTTGCGCCCCCCGAGGGCACCGATCGTCTTTGTGAAAACCTGGTGAACACCCGGTTCGACCAGCTCAGTCAGGACAATATCCGCATCTTCAAGGACCGCCTGCTGGACATCACCGGCTGTATTTTCGGCGGTGCCGTGGTGCCGGAGGATCAATTCCTGGAGACCATGCTCAACCGCTGGGGCGGCATTCCCGAGGCACCGCTGTTTGCCAGAAAGGGCCGCCTGCCCATGCCCAGCGCAGTCATGCTCAACAGCATCACTGCCCGCGCCAACGACTTTGGCAATATGTTCTTCCATGTTCTGGGCGATCGGATTGCCTCCCACTGCGGTGAGACCCTGTTTCCCCTGGGTCTGACCCTGGCGGATACACAGAAGACCACCGGCCAGGAATTTATCGCCAATCAGATCGCGGCGGAGGATCTCACCGCCCGGGTGCTTTACACCCTTCCCATGCGCTGGCCCACCGACATGCTGATGGTTTCCAGTGCCGCCGCCGCGCTGGCCGCCAGATACTACGGTCTGGACGCAAAGCAGGCCAAGGTTGCCCTGACCTATGCCGCCGCCAACGCCACAGACCCCGCCAATTCCTACTACGACTACAGCCAGGAGTTCAAATACCACAACGGCGCCAGCGCTCAGATGGGCATTTACGCCTGCGAGCTGGCAAAGGGCGGCTGGGACGGCTGGGCAGATCCCTTCTTTGGTCACTGGGGTCTGGTCACCCGGCAGATCAAGGACGGCGCGCCGGTGCCGGCACTGTATGAAAAGGCCTTTGAAGGGCTGGGACAGGTCTGGTATACCGAGGAGAGCTTCAAGCGGGGCCCCGGCGGAATCCCCACCACCGCTGCCGCAAAATGCGGCGCAGGCGTCAGGGCAAAGATTCTGGCCGACCGCGGCAGCCTGGACCCGGCGCAGATCAAAAAGGTGCGGGTGTTCCGCTCCTCCAACATGCGGTTTAACTACTACGCCAACCCCTTCAGCCGCCGCAACCACACCAACGCCCTGTTCTCCTATCAGTTCGCCGCCTGCTGCGCGCTGCTCCATGGCTCCGTGAAGGTGGCCTATGTACAGACCCCCGCCATCGTGGAAGACCCCTTCCTCATCGAGCTGGCCGAGGGCTCCTCCATGGAGGTCTTTGACTCCGGCAGCGCCAAGAGCCTCATGAAGGTGATCGTGGAGATGAAGGACGGCGCCGTCTACGAGGACATCCAGGACTACGGCGGCTCCATGCACGACTATCCCACCCGGGAATTCCTGCTGGCAAAATTCTGGGATCAGTTCGATACCTTCGGGAAGCTCCCCCACAGCGTGGGCGAAAAAATCGTGGAGCTGGCAGACCGCATCGAAACCCTGGACGACATGCGGGAATACACCCAGCTGCTGACCCTCTGAGCGTAACCAAAGAAAAACCCTGCTTCGGTGAAACGAGGCAGGGTTCTGTTATACTATTGGGCTTTAATTCACATCATGTACAGGAAGGGAAGCTGGCACAACAGGATGGGCAGGAACATGGCAGGGAGCAGGTTCATCAGCTTCAGCTTGGTGATGCCCAGCAGGTTGAGGCCGGTGCCAATGATGATGAGGCTGCCCACGCAGGTCATTTCCGCAATGACCGTGGCGGTGAGCACCGGGGCCAGGAGGCTTGCAAGCAGCGTCAGGCCGCCCTGATACACCAGCACAAAAACGGCGCTGAGCATCACGCCGATGCCCATGGTGCTGGCGAACAGCATGCTGCTGCACAAATCCAGCATGCTTTTGGTCAGCAGCATGGAGTGGTCGTTCAGCAGGCCGGAATTCAGGGAGCCCACCAGGGTCATGCTGCCCACGCAGAACAGCAGGCACGCATTGATAAAGCCGTCGGCAATGCTGGGGCCGGACTGCCCCGGCTTGGTGAAGCGTTTTTCCAGCCGGTGGAAGAAGGCGGAGGTGCGCCGGTCGATATCGATGCCCTCGCCGATGGCGGCGCCGATGATCATGCTGAGAATCATAATCAGGGTGTTTTCCCCCTTCATGGCGCCGCTGACCCCTAGAAACAGGGTACAAAGGCCCAGCCCCTTCATCAGGGTGTCATTCAGGCGGCTGGGGATGCCTTTTTTGAACAGCATGCCGACGGCACTTCCGGCAAGCACCGTGGCGGTATTGACAAGGGTTCCAAACAGGATCATGGTGAGCGCTCCTTAGGATTCAATTTCTGCTTATTATGCCTTATTTTTCCCATTCTGTCAATTGTGGTTCTTTGCGGAAAAACGCAATTTCGACTATCGCAAAAGATGTATTTAGTCAATTAACGCCATCGTAGGGGCGGCTACCAGCCGCCCGCCAGGTTCGTTATCTGAGTGTTTGGTTGAATGGTACAAATGTGGTAAACTGGTGCGGATTCGCCCAACATTTCTAGTAATTTTCAGCTTGTACTGCGCGGGCGGCTGGTAGCCGCCCCTACGAATGGCTGGTGGGATAAGGAATCATAAAGCTGTATAACGCCAATCGCCAAAAACGAATTATTTTTGGATTGCCCGTTGACTTGTTTTCGGAAGTGTGGTAATTTCTTATCATCTTTTCAAAACCCGGCGGGGGTTTGTCCGAATGGAATGGGGGCAGGGAGCATGTCAGACAAGGACGAGAATGGGGTTCAGTTTCAGCCTGCGGTGACGAAACGGGCCAGCGAGATCATTGTGGATCAGATTCGGGAGCGGATTCTCCGGCAGGAATTGAAGCCCGGCGACCGGCTGCCCAGCGAACGGAATATGATGGAGATGTTCCAGCGCAGCCGCCCCACGGTGCGGGAAGCCCTGCGGATGCTGGAGCGCAGCGGCTACATCCGCACCATTGCGGGGAGCAACGGAGCGGTGGTGCTGGAGCCGGATAACCACAACCTCCAGAAATCCATCCAGGAGGCGATCCAGATTCGCCAGATCGACCTGCGGGAGCTGAGCGAATACCGCAGCATCAACGAGGTCGCCACGGTGGTGTGGGCCTGTCAGCGGCGGACGGAGGAAGACCTGGCGCAGCTGCGGGACTGCCTGGACAGAATGGCGGGCACGGAGCTGAACCCGGCCGCCTTTATCGCCCTGGACTCGGAATTCCACAGTCTCATTGCCGCCGCCTCCAAAAACGCCGTCAGCCTGCTGATGATCCGGCCTCTGAGCAACCTGATTCAGAACTTTATCCGGGCGAAGCTTGCCACCATGACCCCGGAGGCACAGCAGGATATGCTGTCCAGAGGCATCGAAATCCACGAGGAAATCTACCGGGCCATTGAACAGCGGGACGATCACCTGGCCCGGGAAAAAATGCAGAAGCATCTGAATGAATTTGAAGTTGATATGCGATTAGAAGATACCTTATCACACAGCTGACCACGGTCGGCTGTGTTTTTTTATAGAATTCCAGCGAAATCTGGTTGACCTAGTTAACTAGGTGTGCTATACTCACAATAGAATTTGCATATCGGCTTCCGTCAGTAACCCGGTAAATTGTTGTTTGTTGCACCCTTGGCTCCCCCTCTGGGGGAGCTGCCCCAGTGCGCACACTGGGGCTGAG
>CAMCKD010000143.1 GCA_945875335.1 uncultured Clostridia bacterium
TGGTGAGCACCACGGTGTCGCCGTAGCGGCAGATGCACTCGGCGTTGGCCAGCTCTGCCACCTTGCCGGTTTCCACGGTGAAGGGACGGCCGCCGATTTCCATTTCAAAAACCTTGTGGTTGGGGAACTGTCTGTGAGTTACCATGTTTTACCTCCATAAAAATTCTTTTTGTGGGTCCCTTGCCTCCCCCGCTGGGGGAGGCGAAGGATGGTGGTTCGGGAGGTTTAGCCATTGAAACTGGCTCCGGGGAAACCGGGGACACTTTCAATTGCTAAAACAGCTCCCGAGGGGTGGATGCTTGAAAAAGGCGACAGGTCGCCCCGTCGCCTTTGACAATTCTTACTTACGGATACCCAGCTTGGCAATCAGGGCACGGTAGCGGTTGATATCCTTCTTGGCCAGATAGTCCAGCATGGAGCGGCGCTTACCGACCATCATCAGCAGACCACGGCGGGAGTGGTTGTCGTGCTTGTGAACACGCAGGTGCTCGGTCAGCTCGTTGATGCGGGCGGTGAGGATGGCAACCTGAACCTCGGGGGAGCCGGTGTCGCCTTCGTGGGTCGCGTTGTCCAGGATGACCTGGGTCTTCTTTTCCTTCTGAATCATGGTATTTTCCACCTTTCTAATCAATTACCCGGCGGCTAAGTATGGGTGGTGAATCCCGGAACTGAGCCACGGGCCTGGGCCAGCCAAAGCCAGCCCGACTATCATAACATAAGTATTCCCAAAAGTAAAGGATTTTTTAAGCCGATTTCGGAAAAAAACAGGAAAATCAGCCCTCAAAGCCCTGAGGATTCTGCTTCTGCCAGTTCCAGGAATCCCGGCACATATCGGCCAGGGTTTCGCCTGCCTGCCAGTGGAGAATTTCCCGGCTCTTGGCGGGGTCGGCGTAGCAGGTGGCGATGTCGCCGGGGCGGCGGTCGGTGATCACATAGGGGATGTTCACCCCGTTCACCTCCATAAAGGTGTTCACCATGTCCAGCACGCTGTAGCCCACGCCGGTGCCCAGGTTGAACACCTCACAGCCCCGGTTTTCGACGGCGTATTTCACTGCTGCCACATGTCCCTTGGCCAGGTCAACCACATGGATGTAGTCCCGGACGCCGGTGCCGTCGTGGGTGGGGTAGTCGTTGCCGTAGACGCTGAGCTTCTCCCGGCGGCCGATGGCGGTCTGGGTGATGTAGGGCATCAGGTTGTTGGGAATGCCCCGGGGGTCTTCGCCGATTCTGCCGCTTTTGTGGGCGCCGATGGGGTTGAAGTAGCGCAGCAGCACCACGCTCCAGTCTTCGTCCGCGTGGGAAATGCCGGAGAGGATCTGCTCGGTCATGTATTTCGTCCAGCCGTAGGGGTTGGTGCAGCCGCCGGTGCGGCTGGTTTCCTTCAGGGGCATCTCGTTGTCGGCGGTGTAGACGGTGGCAGAAGAGGAGAAGATCAGATTCTTCATGCCCACCTGCTTCATCACCTTGGTCAGCACCAGGGTGGTGTTCAGATTGTTGTCGTAGTATTCCCAGGGCTTGGCAACGCTCTCGCCCACCGCCTTGAGGCCGGCGAAATGGATGACGCAGCCGATGTCATTTTCCGCAAAGATTTTGGTCAGCAGCGCCTCGTCCCGCACATCGCCCTGATAGAATTTCAGTGTCTTGCCGGTGAGCTCCTCCACCCGCTCCAAGGACTTGGGGTTGGAATTGCACAGATTGTCGATGACCACCACGCCGTAGCCGCTTTCCAGCAGCTCCAAGCAGGTGTGAGAGCCAATATACCCGGCACCGCCGGTAACCAGAACATTCATGGGAGAACCTCCTAAATGTAATTTTCTTCTTTATTTTACTCTCTTTTTCCCAGAAAATCAACTGTTGCTTTTGCGAAAGCTTCCCTTGACTTGTGGCTAAATTAAGGGTAAAATATAGCCACAGGAAAGGAGGGGACATTGATGCAGATCATCCCCATGCGTGAATTAAAAAACACCGTTGAGGTGGAGCGCCGCTGTGCGGAGGAAAAGGGCCCGGTGTTTGTGACGAAAAACGGCTATGGCCGTCTTGTGGTCATGGATATTGATTACTATGAGCGCACCATGCAGAAGGTATACGAGGCGAAAATGATCATGGAGGGTCTGGAAGACGTGAAAGCCGGAAGGACAGTGGATGCCGAAACCGCATTCAGCGATTTGAGGAAGAAATATGGAATCTAAATGGAGCTGCAAGCTCACCCGAAATGCAGAGGCCGATTTAGACAGCATCCTCAGGTATTTGGCAGTGGAGCTGGCAAATCCCAATGCAGCCGCAGCCTTTGCAGACAAATTGCAAGCCGCCATGGAGGAAGCCTGCACCTTCCCGGAAAGCGGTTCTTTGGTCATCAATGAATATCTGCCCACCACCGGGGTCAGGAAAAAAGTAATTGGCAATTATCTCATGTACTACCTGCCAGACCCGGCGGAAGAAACGGTTTCTGTATTGCGGATCGTCTACGGCAGGCGAAACATAGACGAAATCCTTCGGTATATCGGCGTTTGATACAAATAAAGACCAACCGTCACAGCGATAGCCTGTAACACATAAAAATTGTTGTTTGTCAGTTTGAATGTACCGGGTATTGATGTGTGCACCAGCCATGCCCCCCTTGTGTAAAGGGGGGTAGGGGGGATTGGGCAGTAGGCACTGACGATTTGCAGCCAGCTTCGGCGAATTCGTAGAAGCTGAAACAATGGGATAGTACCTCTTCGCATCGGCTTGTACAGATTTGCTGCCTGGTACTGCGAATCCCTCCCCTACCCCTCCCTTACAAGTAAGGGAGGGCATGCGCTCAGAAATTTACAGCCTGATACCGTATATCTGGGGGGCACCCCCTCAGCCTTCGGCAGCTCCCCCAGAGGGGGAGCCGAGGGTGCGCGCTAAACAGCAATTTATACATGTGACACGCTGCTGCATTTTACCGTTGCATGTTGGAGAAATCCTCATGCATTTTTTCTTGCTATTTTCGGGGGAAAAGGCTATAATGTAGAAAGAGAGATTCTGTCAAGAGGAAGCTGTATGGACAAAAAGAAGATTCTATTGCTCACCACCGGCGGCACCATTGCGTCCCTGCCCGGTGGGGAAGGGTTGGAGCCCCGGCGCAGTGAGGTCATGGAGCTGGCCTTGGAGCAGCTTCGTAATTTCTACGACATCACCGTGGACGATGTGATGTGCCTGGATTCCTCCAACATCACCCCGGGGGAATGGCAGCTCATCGCCCGCCGGATTTTTGAGGATCGGGTGGGCTTTGACGGCATCGTGGTGTCCCACGGCACCGACACCATGGCCTACACCGCCTCGGCCATTACCTTTATGCTGCCGGACATCGATTTGCCCGTGGTGTTCACCGGCTCCCAGCTGCCCCTGGCGGACATGCTGTCGGACGGCCCGGCCAATCTGCGCACCGCCTTTGCCATGGCCGCCTCCGGCCATCCCGGAATATTTCTGGCCTTCGACCGGAAGGTGATGCTGGGCTGCCGGGCGGTGAAGGTGCGGGCCTCCGGGTTTTCCGCCTTTGAGAGCGTCAACGCCCGCTATGCCGCCCAGGTCACCAACCGGGGCCTGGTGGTGGACGAAGCGGTGCTGCCGGTGCGCCGGGGTCAGGCCAGACTCTGCCCGGAAATCAGCCGGGACATCTTCCTTTTGAAGCTCACCCCGGGGCTGAACCCGGCGGTGTTCGATGTACTGGCCGCCATGGGCTACAAGGGCATCGTCATCGAAGCCTTTGGGCTGGGCGGCGTGAACGTGCTCCACAAGGGGCTGCGGGGCATCCGAAGGGCGGTGGAGGACGGCATCAGCGTGGTGGTCACCACCCAATGCCTCTATGACAGCGCCAACCTTCAGGTCTACCAGGTAGGCACCAAGCTTTTGGAGCTGGGAGTCATCCAGGGACGGGACATGACCAGCGAGGCCGCCATGACCAAGCTGATGTGGGCCATCGGCCAGGGGCTTGACCCGGAGGAAATCAAAGCCCTCTTCGCCAGGAATCTTGCCGGAGAGGTGGACCTGACATAAGTGGAGATATGAGATATAGGATATAAGATATAATGCTTATCGGTTTTACTCAGCTATGTGGTTCTTTACCTAATTAACGCACCGCGCCCTTGGCTCCCCCTCTGGGGGAGCTACCGAGCTTGCGAGGCTGAGGGGGTGTCCTGGCTGCGGAGGTACGGGGCATCATAT
>CAMCKD010000144.1 GCA_945875335.1 uncultured Clostridia bacterium
TTACGTTTCGGCGGGGTCATGACCCCGCCCTACGAATGGCGTGTACGATAAACAACCATTTGCGAAAAAATTGGCCCGCGATTGCGGGCCAGGAGAGGAAAATTGATATGAGCGTTATCAAATTCAATCCCATGGAACGAATCGGGGCCTTTTTGGAGGCTGTGCCGGAAATTGAGGCTTTGACAGCCCAGGAGCTGGAGCAGTACCGGGCTCTAACCCAGCAGATGATCGCCGACCTGGACGCCTTGGAACCCCGCAGCGAGAAAAGCGAGGCCTATGATGCCTGGGCGGAGCTCCATGAGGATCTGGAGGATGTGCTGGACGAAATCCTGGACTGCCTGGAGGATTAAAGCACCTCCACCAGCTCGATGTGGAAATTCAGTTCCTTGCCCGCCATTTCGTGGTTGGCGTCGAAGGTGACGGTGGTCTCGTCCTTGGCCACCACCTTCACCAGGAAGGGCTGGCCGGAGGTATCGTACAGGTAGACCTTCTGACCCAGGGTGAGGTTTTCTGCCCCGGGGAGCTGGGCGATTTCCACCGGGAAGATCATGCCCGGGTCGGCCTCGCCGTAAGCTTCCTCCGGCAGCAGGTGAATGTCCCGGTGCTCTCCCACCTCCATGTCCATCACGGCGGCATCAAAGCCGGCAATCATCATCCCCGCGCCGCAGACGAATTCCAGGGGCTCCCCCCGGTCATAGGAGGCATCGAACTGGGTGCCGTCGTTGAAGGTGCCCCGGTAGTGCACCCGGCAGGTCTTGCCTGCGTTCTTGCCCTGGGGGCCGCAGCAGCCGCCGTCGCAGCTTTGGCCGCAGTGGCAGCTATGGCCCTCTTCCTCGTGATGATGGCAGTTGACTCCGGCGGATTCCAACTCTCCGCGCAGGTAGGCCTCCACCGCCTCATCCGCATTGCCCTGGATGCCGGAAACCACTTCAATGCCCACCAGATTCAGGGCCATCTGCATGCCGCCGCCCAGGCCGCCGCAGATCACAGTCTCGATCTGGTTCCCCGCCAGAAAATCCGCCAGCGCCTCATGGCCGGTGCCGTTCGTGGGCAAAACCTGGGCGGAAACCACCCGGCCGTCCTCCACCTCGTACACCTTAAACTGCTCCGTCCGGCCAAAATGCTGGAAGATTTCCCCGTTTTCATAAGTCACTGCAATATTCATGTTTTGTCTCCTTTTTGAACAATAAGCCCCGGATTTGCGCAAAATATCGGATAAATGTTGTTTATCGTACACGCCAACTGTAGGGGAGGCTCTTAGCCTCCCGCGCAGTACAGGCTTTCAGTTACCAACCAGGATGGGCGAAGAGCGTACCACGCTGAACATTGTTCCATTCAACCAAACACTCAGGTTTGTGGCCTGGCGGGAGGCTAAGAGCCTCCCCTACAGTGGCTGGTGCGTTAAACAACGAAAAGGGCATCCTTTCCGAACGCCCCAACAGGACTATCATATCACAAGGCCTGAACCGCGTCAACAGAAATCCATTGGATTGTTTCATTTTCTCCCGGTTGCACGAAAAGGCGGCAACTTTTCTATGAAACATTCCATCTTGCAAAATCAAGAATTTTCCGGTAGTATAAAGGTACAAAACAGAGCGAGTCAAAAAGGCGTTAGCTCTGAATCCGTAGAAAGAGAGGTCTAATCGATGATGCTGGATAATAAGAGCGAATGACAGCCCTCGATGTTGCAAGGAAGACATCGAGGGCTGTTTTTTTGCGCTTTTTGAGCAATTAGCGATTATTGACTTTCTCTGCTCAGCCCCTATAATGGTATTCAGAAAACAACCATACAGGAGGAAAAAATCCATGATTCGATATGTTGACTGCACCGCCCTCCGCTCCGGCGACGGCAGTGCCCAGCGTCCCTTCAAAACCATCAGCCAGGCGGCTGCGGTGGCCATGCCCGGTGATGAGGTGGTGGTGGCCCCCGGCATTTACCGGGAGGATGTGAGCCCCCGCAACGCCGGTACCCAGCGCCAGCCCATTGTCTACCGTTCCGCCGTCCCCCGGGGAGCAATCATCACCGGCGCGGAGCAGGTGATGAACTGGACTCCCTACCAGGGCGATGTGTGGCTGCTCATCCTGCCCAATTCCTTCTTCGGCAAGCACAATCCCTACACCACTCTGGTCTTCGGCGACTGGCTGAACCAGGGCACCCCCGCCCACACCGGCGACGTGTTCCTGAACGACAAGTCCCTGTATGAGCAGGACACCCTGGAAAAGGTGCTCGATCCCCAGTTCTACGACGGCTCCTGGGATCGGGCCTTCACCAAGCACACCTGGTACACCGAGCAGTCCCAGGACGGGGAGAACACCCTGATCTACGCCAATTTCCAGGGCAAAAATCCCAACGCTGAGAACGTGGAAATCACCGTCCGGCCCCACTGCTTCTGGCCCGAGGCAGAGCATGTGAATTACATCACCCTCTCCGGCTTCGTGGTCACCAAGGCCGCCACCCAGTGGGCACCCCCCACCGCATTGCAGGAGGGCATGATCGGCCCCCACTGGTCCAAGGGCTGGGTCATTGAGGACTGCGAGGTGTCCCACTCCAAGTGCTCCGGCATCTCCCTGGGCAAGTATTTGCAGCAGGGCAACGACAACAAGTGGTCCCATTTCAAATATAAGGACGGTGCCCAGACCCAGCGGGACTGCTCCTGCATTGCCCAGATCGACGGCTGGAGCAAGGAGACCATCGGCTCCCACACCGTGCGGAACTGCGACATCCACGACTGCGGCCAGACCGGCATCGTGGGCAACCTGGGCTGCGTGTTCTCCGTGGTGGAAAACTGCCACATCCACCACATCAACAACAAGCGGAACCTGGCCGGCGCGGAAATCGGCGGCATCAAGTTCCACGCGGCCATCGATGTGATCATCCGAAACTGCCACTTCCACCACTGCACCCGGGGCATCTGGCTGGACTGGCAGACCCAGGGCACCCGGGTCAGCTGCAACCTGTTCCATGACAACTGCATGCCCTATGATTATCTGCTGAAGCTGGAAAACCGGGAGGGCCTGGGACTGGGCGAGGACCTGTTCATCGAAATCGCCCACGGCCCCTGCCTGGTGGACAACAACATCCTGCTCTCCGAGCGGGCGGTGAAGCTGCCCACCCAGGGCGTGGCCTTTGTGCATAACCTGTTCGGCGGCGCCATCGCGGCGGTGGGCCGGGGCGTGAAGAACGGCAGCCAGAAGTATGACTCCACCCGCTACACCCCCATCCACATGCCCCACCGCACGGAGATCACCGGCTTCATGTCCATCCTCCATGGCGACGTTCGGTTCTACAACAACGTCTTCGTCCAGCAGCCGGTGCGGGAGAAGATGGTGGAAATGGTGGCCGACTACAAGGATAACGAGTGGGAGGACGAGAACCTCACCGCCGGCACCCTGACCTACAGCGGCTACATGACCGAAGAGCAGTGGAAGGCCTGCTTCGAGGGCTACTGCGGCGAGGGAGCGCCCCAGAACCGGGATCGGTACTACATGCCCCTGCCCGTGTGGACCGGCGGCAACGTGTTCTTCAACGGGGCCAAGCCCGCGGACGTTGAAGAGGACTTCACCCTGGACACCGAGCACCACATCACCCTGGAGCTGAAAGAAGAAAATGGCCAGTACCGGCTGGAGACCAACCTGATGGACTACCTGCCCGAGGCCAAGCTCATCACCTCCGACACCCTTGGCATGGCCTTCGAGCCGGAGGAGCGCTTCGAGACCCCCGAAGGGGAGGACATCCTCTTCGACACCGATTTCTACGGCAGCAGCCGGATGAACCACCTGGTTGCCGGACCCTTCAGCAAATAAATTATTGTTTGGTGGGTTGAACGTACCGGGTATCGATGCGTACCGGCCATGCCCCCCTTGTGTAAAGGGGGGTAGGGGGGATTGGGCAGTAGGCACTGACGATTTGCAGCCAGCTTCGGCGAATTCGTAGAAGCTGAAACAATGGGATAGTACCTCTTCGCATCGGCTTGTACAGATTTGCTGCCTGGTACTGCGAATCCCTCCCCTACCCCTCCCTTACAAGTAAGGGAGGGCATGAGCTCAGAAACTTACAACCTGATACCGTATATCTGGGACGGCACCCCCTCAGCCCCAGTGTGCGCACTGGGGCAGCTCCCCCAGAGGGGGAGCCAAGGGTGTACGCTAAACAACAATTTGTCTGTATGA
>CAMCKD010000145.1 GCA_945875335.1 uncultured Clostridia bacterium
ATTCAACCAAACACTCAGGCTGCCTACCTGGCGGGAGGCTACGAGCCTCCCCTACTAGGCCGTTAAGCCTAAAACTTGCCTTTCGTAGGGCGGGGTCATGACCCCGCCCTACGAAAACGTATAGTTTTGGGATTAACATGCTACTACAGTGGCTTGGTTGAAAAAATACTGCTTTCCTGGATTTAGGATATGGAACGATTTCATTGGAACCCGCTGATAACTTCCCGGAATGCCGAAAAATACGCATCCACCATTCTCTCGATTGTGTAATCACGGGCGGTTTCCAAAGCATGAAGGCTCATTTCCTGATGCAATTGCTCATTTTGCGTGATGGACAGGATTTTTTCTCTTAAAGCAGACGGATTTTCGGAGGGAATCAGGAAGCCGTTCTTGCCCTGCTCGATCATCTCCAAGCCGGACACGCATCGGTCCGTTGTCACAACCGGAAGCCCCCGCGACAGCGCTTCGTTCACCACCAGACCCCAGATATCATATCGGGTTGGGAAGGCGAAGCAATCTGCCGCCCGGTAATATTTCACCAGCTCCTCCTTGCTGAGATGCCCAACAAAATGGACGTTTTCCAGCTTGTATTTCTCCACAAGCGCCAGGTACTCCCGGGTCGGAACGCCGCCCACAAGATAGCAGCCGATGGTTTTGGGCATGTTTGCGAAGGACTCCAGCAGGATGTCAAAGCCCTTTCTATGGATAAAGCTGCCCACCGACAGAACGATTTTTTCTTCACCCATGTGCAGCGCTTCCCGCAGGGTACGCTTTTCATCCTCCGTGCTGGGTGCGTCAAAAATATCCTGCTCCAAAAGCGAGGTAAAGCGGAAGCGTCTAAGCTGTTCCTTCCTGACGCCGTAGCTCATCAGGTACTGGTCGCTGACCTGACTTGGGCTGAGATACAATTGGGCTCCCCGGATGAAAAAGCCTTTGATCCATCGCTTGAAGCCGCTCTCGTCATGCTCAATGGCGCCATCAATATCCAAAATGTACTTTTGTCTGCAAAGCTTCATTGCAAGGATTGTCAGCATATCCGAAAGGGAGGAATACCCACCCAGAACCTTCACATCGTATTTCCGGCTCAGGAAGTATTTCACCATTCCAATGCTGGCGGCAGATTCCTCACCATATTGGAACCCATTGAGATAAATGTCGGTGAATTTTGGGGGCGCGTCAGAATACCAGGACGCGTCCCGGTTCTTTGCCCGTTTGCTTTCAAACACAACGGACAGTTCGCATTTCTCACTCAGTTGATTCCAAAACAGCCATCTGTAGGGTGAGGGAATATTGGTGCTGATCAAAACCCGCATGGTCCTATTTCTCCTCGTTCCGGGTCAGAAGCTTTCTGCCAAAAAGCAGGATACGCCCCCAAAGGGTGTTTCCAACGGTGTAGCTGTAATTTTCCGAATAGGTTCCCCCGAAGGATGCTTTGAATTGGTCGATCCCATTGGGACTTTCATTATTCTTTGTGGATACGTTGCCCCAATCGTAGGATCGGATTCCCTGCTTCTGGAAGTATTTCATATCCTCAAGGTGAAGCCTTCTGTTTGCTCTCGCGGCCAGGTTCCTGTCAACATCCTGATTTCTGAAATCCGATGCGGAGTACCACAGGCAAGCGCTGCTTTCGCTGAAGAAATACGCGTGGTATACCTTCCCGTTGGCAAACTCCGCGGCGGACAACAGAAAGCAGTGGCTGCGGATATAGGTCTGTATCAAGCCCTCATCCAGAACCGACTTTAATTCCTGGTTTCCGCATAATTCGCAAAAGTGGAGGTAGGTTGCCGTGAAATCCTTCAGAATCTCCTGATGCTCCCCAAGTGCTTCGGTATCATAAAACGAAATGGAAAGAGCGTCTTTTTCGCTTCTGCGAATTTCATATCGGACTGTTTTTGAAAAAGAGGCGATAAGCTCCTCCGCAGGCACGCTCAGGTCGGTCAGATATGTGTAGGCCACATCCTCTATGGCGGCGGAGCGCATGGGCTGTTGTTTTTCAAACCGCATATACCGAATCAGGTCACATTGGGAATCCGGGATTTGCTCCTGGGGAAACAGGACTCTTTCCACGGAATACCACCTGTGCTTGTCAATTACTCTTTTCATCGTCGATCTCCCCTGTTAATTTGTGAACACGTCTGCGTTTTCCGCTGAACCTGTAGTCCATGAGCCCGCATATTTGGAATTTCACCAGACTGATGGGCCAGGAAGCTTCAATGTTGCTCCGATCCATCTGAAAACGGTTGGTATCGGGTCTGATTACCTCTGAATTGGTCATGAAGGCGTAGGTGTATCCCGCCGAGCGAATCAGCTCCGCAGCTTTTTGGGTGTAGGTTTCTTCTTCACCGCCGCACCAGCAGAAAAGGTTGATTTCCGTGCCTGTCAGCTTCTGCAATTGGCTTTTGGCCTCCACGATCTCATGGAACAGCGTTTCCTCCGTGTCGTTGATATCCATCCGATGATGGGAATAGGTGTGGCACCCAATGACACCGCCATCGGCGAGGATCGTCCGTAATTGCTCCGCTGTCATATAGTCGTGACAGCCGTTGTGGCTCTGATGATTTTGCTGACCGACGAATCCCGACGATACCATATACCACCCGGTTGCGTTCTGTTCTTTCAGGACCTGATGCGCCACCTGGTAGTTTTCAAGGAAACCGTCATCGAAGGTGAAAATAATTCCGGGCTTTTCCCGAAAAACAGATTCGCCCCTCAAAAAGGAAGCCATTTTCTCCATGTCGCAGTTTTCAAAACGCTCCAAAAACCATTCAACCTGATTTTGAAACAAATGCCTTTCCGCTTCCGGCGAAGTGTGGTAATTCACAATTCTGATGTAATTATTGGCATATTTCCGGTTTAACCGCTTTAATTCCCGATCCAGGATACCAACACGATCCAAAAAATCGGCGAGAATACATTTTACTGCAAAGCCGTCCATTGCTGCAATCTCCGTTTATCCATGATTCTTTCCAAAGTTTCCCTGACCAATCTCCCCCGCCAGGTAGTTCAGCATGGCCTCCATCAGCCCCGGCCCTGTTTCCTGGAGGCAGGAATCCGGCTGCTGCCAGGGGACGCCTGCCAGTGCCTGCTTCATCGCCAGTGCCAGCGCCTGGGCGTCGTTCCAGGGGAAGAGCGCCTTGTTGGGATAGCCCTCCAGCACCTCCCGGGCAAAGGGCAGGTCACAGGCCAGAATCCAGGCACCGGCCTCCTTCGCCTCCGTCAGAGGCAGGCCGCAGGTCTCCATATAGGAAGGGAAGAGCAAAATGGTGCTGCTGTAATGCTCCCATATTTTTTCATAGGTGAGTCTTCCCACAATTTCGATGGGCAAGCCCTGGGCGGAAGCAATCAGCCCTTGAGCCACGGCTCCTTCCTCCGGGGAGATGGTGAAGATCACCCGGTAGTCGGTGATGCCCTCCGCCGCCAGAAGCTTGCAGGCCTGCACCACCAAGCTGTGATTTTTATAGATGTCCGCCGCTGCGGGGTAGAAAAAGGTGCGGCTGGCTGCCCCGGTATAGGGCCGAACCTGGGGCGGCGTTACCCGGGGCGGCACCACGGTGATGTTGCTCTCCGACCAGCCCAGCCAGCCCATGCAGTCCCGCTTCATCCACTGGGTCTGAACAAACAAATGCTCCGCCCTTGGCAGCGTCCAGCGGTAAATCCGGCAGATGATCCGCTGCTGCAGGGCGATGCTCCGCTCCTCCCGCTTCAAAAAGGAAAAGGTTTTTTCGCAGAATTGCAGGGATTGATGCAAAAATACCAGCTGCCGCCCGCCATACCGGGCAACGGGCATATTCTGCAGAGAAATCACCACATCCGGCCGCTCCTGGGCAAGAATTTTGGGGAAATCCAGATGTTCAAACAGCAGCCGGTGGAGATGGGATTTTTTCGGCTTGGGAAAGCACAGAACCTTCACCCCGGGTCTGCCCTCCAGCACCGGCTGGGACAGGGCAAACACCCACTGGATCTCCCGGGGAGATTTTTCCAGCACCTCCTGATAGAAATCCCGCAAAACCGTCATGGCCCCCCCATACTCGGCAGCCACATCATAAACCAATATTTTCATATTATCTCCCAGTTTTTGCCATTGTTCCTCTGGATAATTGTTGTTTAGCGCACCATTCGTAGGGCGGGGTCATGACCCCGCCGACCAGGTTGCGCATTTTGC
>CAMCKD010000146.1 GCA_945875335.1 uncultured Clostridia bacterium
GCACTCACAAATTTGTTACCGACCGGCGGGGTCATGACCCCGCCCTACGAAACGACAAACAACAATTTTTAAGTGTGACAAGCTACTACGGTTGGTTGGATGAAATGGTGCCGGTTCCCCCTTGCTTTTTATTTGATTCCATGCTATCATCCATATGCGAAAATAAGTTTTAATAAAGGAAAGAGAATTGAGAAAATGAGACTGAAGCGTTACATCGGTGACCGGGCTTTTTATCGCCGGGTGATGACCATCGTGGTGCCCATCATCATCCAAAACGGCATTACGAATTTTGTATCATTGCTGGATAACATCATGGTGGGTCAGGTGGGCACCCTTCCCATGAGCGGCGTTTCCATTGTGAACCAGCTGCTGTTTGTGTTCTATCTGTGCATCTTCGGTGCCACGGCGGGCGCGGGCATCTTCACCGCCCAGTTCCAGGGCTCCGGGGACGATCAGGGCATCCGCTACACCTTCCGGTTTAAGATCATCATCTGCGTGGCCCTGGCGCTCATCGGCATGGCTGTCTTCTCCCTGGCGGATACACCGCTGATTCGCCTGTTCCTCACGGGAGAGGGGGCGGAGCAGGACGCCGCCGCCATTTTGGAATACGGCCAGAGCTATCTGGAATGGATGCTGCTGGGTCTGCTGCCCTTCGCCCTCACCAGTGCCTACGCCGGAACTTTGAAGGAGACCGGCGAGACCTTCATCCCCATGCTGGGGGGCATCGTGGCCACCCTGGTGAACCTGGTCTTAAACTACATCCTGATTTTCGGCCACTTCGGCGCGCCGGAGATGGGCGTGGAGGGCGCGGCCCTGGCGACGGTGATCTCCCGGTTCGTGGAGCTGGGCATCGTGGCTGGCTGGACCCATCTGCACACAGAGAGGAATCCCTTCATTGTGGGAGCCTACCGCTCTTTGTCCATCCCCCTGAGCCTGACAAAGAAGATCATCGTCAGAGGCATGCCCCTGCTTGCCAATGAGCTGCTCTGGTCCACCGGCATGACCTTTTTGAACCAGTGCTATTCCACCTGCGGCCTGGATGTGGTGCCCGCGCTGAACATCACCTCCACCCTGTTCAACCTGACCAGCGTGGTGTTCATGTCCATGGGCGCGGCGGACGGCATCCTCATGGGCCAGATGCTGGGTGCTTCCACCCCCAAGGAGGAAGTGAAGGATGCCAGCCGGAAGCTGATTGCCATTTCCGTAACCTCCGGGCTGGTATTCGGCCTGTTGACCATGGCCCTGTCCAGCGCCTTCCCCCATATCTACAATACTTCCGAGGCGGTGCGTTCCCTGGCCACCCGGCTGATTTTGGTCTGCGCCCTGTTCATGCCCTTTGACGCCTTTGCCAACGCGGCTTACTTTGTCCTCCGCTCCGGCGGCCAGACCTACATCACCTTCCTGTTCGACAGCGGCTTTGTGTGGGCGGTGATGGTGCCCCTGGGCTTCGTCCTCAGCCGGTTCACCGGCATTTCCATCCTGCCGCTGTACTTCCTCTGCCAGTGCACCAATATGCTCAAGGCGCTGGTGGGCTCCTACTTCCTGGGGAAGGGAAAATGGATTCAGAATTTGGCGGTGAATAACGAATGATTCAGGATATTTTTCCCCACATTCTATACAACCAATATGACCCCGCTGCCAAGCCCGAAGCCGGAGACTGGGTGCTCTGCTTCGGGGCCCAGGGATTGCTGCTTGGCCCAGGCAGCCGTTTTCCCACTGCGGGGGAGCTGGGGACGGAGGGGTGCATTTACCTTTTCACCCTGGACGAGGAGCGGTATTTCCTGAAAAATGCCCCCCAGACACCGCCGGAGGGCTATGCCTTTCGGGATGTGCGGCAGCTGCGCCGGGAGCAGGTTCTTCCCAAGCACCGCATTTTTGCCGTCCTCACAGGAAAGCACCTTGCGGACTGGTACCGGGATACCCGGTTCTGCGGCCGGTGCGGGGTGGAAACGGAACACTCCCAGACGGAGCGGGCGAAAAAATGCCCCGTCTGCGGCTACACCTGCTACCCCAGAATCATGCCCGCCGTCATCGTGGGGGTGAAGAACGGCGACAAGCTGCTGATCACCCGCTACCGCACAGGCTTTGCAAGCAACGCTTTGATTGCCGGGTTCACGGAGATCGGCGAGACCGCTGAGCAGACCGTCCAGCGGGAGGTGATGGAGGAAGCGGGCGTCCGGGTGAAGAACATCCGCTATTACACCTCCCAGCCCTGGGGCATCGCGAATGACCTGCTGCTGGGCTTCTTCTGTGAGCTGGACGGCGACGACACCATTCACATGGACGAAAACGAGCTGAAATACGCCCAGTGGGTCAGCCGGGAGGACATCCAGCTCCAGCCCGACGATTTCAGCCTGACAAACGAAATGATGACCCGGTTCAAAACCGGGCAGGAACAATAACAAAAAACCGCTCCACCTCATTTGCTAAGGTGGAGCGGTTTTTTGAAGTCAATTAGCCGTTGGCACGCATCTGAGCGAAGCACTCGCTGCAGAACACGGGACGGTCGGACTTGGGCTCGAAGGGAACCTTAGCCTCGCCGCCGCAGCGTGCGCAGGTAGCGGTGAAGAACTCACGGGGGCCACGGGTGCTGTTCTTGCGGGCGTCCCGGCATGCCTTGCAGCGCTGGGGCTCATTCTGGAAGCCGCGCTCAGCGTAGAAAGCCTGCTCACCGGCGGTGAACACGAACTCGTTGCCGCAATCTTTGCACTTCAAAGTCTTGTCTTCGTACATTTGGAAATACCTCTCTCCATTATTTTTGCCCCGTGAAAGTCCACCGGAAAGGTTGATACGCAGGGTCTGAAATCTGTGGCGGAATAACGCCACTGCATAGGATTATACACACTCCCGATGGAATTGTCAATCCTTTATAATAATTTTCGTAAATTTTTCGTACCATTTATGCAATATTTCCATGCAGGGACAAACGTTCATCCAATAAAGACAAATGCTGGGAGCTGTGCTCAAATGGTGAACTGGGTCTGCCCTTCATAGGGGATGTGCAGATGGTCGTAGGCCAGGGCGGTGACGCAGCGGCCCCGGGGGGTTCTTGTGAGGAAGCCCAGCTGCATCAGATAGGGCTCGTAAACGTCCTCCAGGGTGATGGCTTCCTCACCGATGGTGGCAGCCAGGGTTTCCAGTCCCACCGGGCCGCCGCCGTAATTCTGGATGATGGCGGTGAGCATCCGGCGGTCAACGGCGTCCAGCCCCAGCTTGTCCACCTCCAAGCGGCTCAGGGCCAGGTCGGCGGCCTCCTTGGTGATGGTGCCGTCCCCCATGATCTGGGCGAAATCCCGCACCCGGCGCAAAAACCGATTGGCGATTCTGGGAGTGCCCCGGCTCCGGGAGGCGATCTCCATGGCGCCCCGGGGGTCAATGTCCATGCCCAGAATGGCGGCGGAACGGGTGACGATTTTCGCCAGCTCCTCCGGCTGATATAATTCCAGCCGGAGAGAAACGCCGAACCGATCCCGCAGCGGGGCGGAGAGCTGACCCGCCCTTGTGGTGGCACCCACCAGGGTGAATTTGGGCAAATCCAGCCGGATGGAGTTGGCACTGGGGCCCTTGCCCACGATGATGTCGATGGCAAAGTCCTCCATGGCGGGGTAGAGAATTTCCTCCACCACCCGGTTCAGGCGGTGGATTTCGTCAATAAACAGGATGTCCCCGGGGTTCAGGTTGGTCAGCAGGGCCGCCAGATCCCCGGGCTTTTCAATGGCCGGGCCGGAGGTGACCCGGATGTTCACCCCCATCTCATTGGCAATGACCCCCGCCAGGGTGGTCTTGCCCAGGCCGGGCGGGCCATAGAGCAGGGTGTGATCCAGGCACTCCCCCCGCTGCCGGGCGGCCTCGATGTAGACGGACAGATTCCCCTTGGCCTTCTCCTGGCCGGTATAGTCGGAGAGCAGCTTGGGCCGCAGACCAACCTCCGCCGAATCCTGGGGCACAAAGGTGGGAGTAATGATGGGCGTTTCCAGCCCTTCGGAAAATTCAAGACTCATAGAAGTTCCCCTCCAAAATGAACGAATTGCTGGGAGAGATGTTAGAAGATATAAGATATCAGATATTAGATATGAGATATAAGATAGCAAAGGCCTGATACCGACAAATTGTTGTTTGCACTTGTCATTCGTAGGGGCGGCTACCAGCCGCCCGCCA
>CAMCKD010000147.1 GCA_945875335.1 uncultured Clostridia bacterium
AAAGTGCTTTCATCTCGTTACGTTTCGGCGGGGTCATGACCCCGCCCTACGAAAACGTATAGTTTTGGGATTAACACGCTACTACGGATAGGCGGGGTGGTGGTCGGTGCCTGGTTCCATCTAACGAACGCCACCCCCTCAGCCCCAGTGTGCGCACTGGGGCAGCTCCCCCAACGGGGGAGCCAAGTGGTGCGATAAACAACAATTTTTAAGTATGACAAGCGACAACGGTGGCGCTCTGATCAATCCAAACTTTTTCTGCCGGTTTTGGCAAGATACACATAGAACCCTCCAAAAGGCTGGGTGGAATCGTCTTTCTGCTTTCTTGACGGAAATCGACCCATCATGATATAATCATACTGAACTTTTTTTCTGACATTTTCAGAATTTCAGGAGGTAAGTATGAAGAAAGTCGGCATTGTTATGGGCAGCGACAGCGATCTGCCCATCCTGCGCAAGGCCATGGATACCCTGGACAGCCTGGGCATTCCCTTTGAGGCCCATGTGTATTCCGCCCACCGTACCCCCGAGCAGGCCCGTGATTTCGCCCTGCATGCAAGACGCAACGGCTTCGGCGCTGTAATTGCCGCAGCCGGTATGGCCGCACACCTGGCCGGTGCCATTGCTGCAAACACCACCATCCCTGTCATCGGAATCCCCTGCAAATCCTCCAACCTCGACGGCATTGACGCTCTATTGTCAACAGTTCAGATGCCCTCCGGCATTCCTGTGGCCACTGTTGCAATCAATGGAGCCGTTAATGCCGCTTTGTTAGCTGCCCAGATCATCGCCGTTTCCGATGAGGCCCTGGCCGCCAGGCTGGATGCCAAGCGGGCAAGCGACGCCGCCAAGGTGCTGGAAAAGGACGCGGCCCTCCAGCTGGAACTGAACAAATAAAAAACAAGGAGATTTTTCCATGGGTGGATTCTTTGGCGCCACATCCCGCCGCAACTGCATTCTGGATGTGTTTTTCGGCACGGACTATCACTCCCACCTGGGCACCCGCCGGGGCGGCATGGCTGCCTGGGACAAGGACGTGGGCATGCAGCGGGAGATTCACAACATTCAGAACTCCCCCTTCCGCACCAAGTTTGAGGGCATTCTGGACGAGATGACCGGCACCGCCGCCATCGGCTGCATCTCCGACACCGACCCCCAGCCCATTCTCATTCGCTCCCGGTTGGGTGTTTACGCCATCTGCACTGTGGGCATCATCAACAACGCGGAAGAGCTGATCAAGACCCATCTGACCTATTCCGGCGGCCATTTCGACTCCATGACCGGCGGACGGGTGAACTCCAACGAGCTCATTGCCGCCATCATCGACCAGAAGGACAATTTTGCCGACGGCATCCGCTTTGCCCAGGATATGATTCAGGGCACCGCCTCCATCCTGATCATGAAGGACGGCGGCCACCTGATCGCCGCCCGGGACAAGATGGGCCGGCTTCCCATCGTCATTGAAAAGAACGAGGACGGCTACGCGGTGACCTTTGAGGATTACGCCGGGCAGAAGCTGGGCTATGAGGTGGTTCGGGAGCTGGGCCCCGGCGAGATCGTGGAAATCTCCCCCGAGGGCGTGGAGCAGCTGGCTCCGCCCCGGAAGGACATGAAAATCTGCGCCTTCCTCTGGTCCTACTACGGCTACCCCACCGCCTGCTATGAGGGCAAAAACGTGGAGGTCATGCGCTACCGCAACGGCCGGATCATGGCAAAGGCGGACAAGGAAAACAATGTTGCCCAGGATATTGACTATGTGGCCGGCGTCCCCGACTCCGGCACCCCCCACGCCATCGGCTACGCCAACGAAAGCGGCGTGCCCTTCGCCCGTCCCTTTATCAAATATACCCCCACCTGGCCCCGGAGCTTCATGCCCGCCAACCAGAGCGAGCGGAACATGGTGGCCAAAATGAAGCAGATTCCCGTGGACGAGCTGATCCGGGACAAGAAGCTGCTGTTTGTGGACGACTCCGTGGTTCGGGGCACCCAGCTGAGAGAAACCGTTGAATTCCTCTATGAGCACGGTGCCAAGGATGTTCACATCCGCAGCGCCTGCCCGCCCATCCTCTACGGCTGCAAGTTTTTGAACTTCTCCCGCTCCAACTCCGAAAACGAGCTGATTGCCCGAGCCACCATCCTGGAGCTGGAGGGCGAGGAAGGTCTGAACCACCTGGACGAATATATGGACGGCAACACAGAGCGGGGCAAAAAGATGCGCCAGGCCATTTGCCAGAAGCTGCACTTCGCCTCCCTGGAATACCAGACCCTGGACGGCATCCTGGAGGCCATCGGCCTGCCCAAGGATCAGGTCTGCACCTATTGCTGGAACGGAAAAGGATAACGAAACACATAAAATACGATGAAGGAGCGACTTATTATGGATCACAAGAACTCCCAGTCTGCCAGCTACGCTGCTGCCGGTGTGGATATCACCGCCGGTTACCGCGCCGTGGAGCTGATGAAAAAGCACATCGCCCGCACCAAGAATGAGGGCTGCCTGGATGACGTGGGCGGCTTTGGCGGCTGCTTCGGCCTGCCCATTGCAGGAATGGAGGAGCCCGTGCTGGTGTCCGGCACCGACGGCGTGGGCACCAAGCTGAAGATTGCCATGCTGATGAACAAGCACGACACCATCGGTATCGACTGCGTTGCCATGTGCGTCAACGATGTGATCTGCTGCGGCGCCCGTCCCCTGTTCTTCCTGGACTACATCGCCTGCGGCAAGAACATCCCCGAGAAGATTGCCGAAATCGTGGGCGGCGTGGCCGAGGGCTGCGTCCAGTCCGGCTCCGCCCTGATTGGCGGCGAGACCGCAGAGCATCCCGGCATGATGCCCGAGGATGACTACGACCTGGCGGGCTTCTCCGTGGGTATTGTGGACAAAAAGAAGATCATCGACAATTCCCGGATGGCGGAGGGGGACGTGGTGATTGCCCTGGCTTCCTCCGGCGTCCATTCCAACGGCTTCAGCCTGGTGCGGAAGGTCTTCGACGTGGAGCACAACCCCGACCTGATGAAGCCCAATGATTTCCTCGGCGGAAAATCCATCGCCGAAACCCTGCTGACCCCCACCAAAATTTACGTCAAGAGCATTCTGGCTCTGCTGGAACAGGTGGACGTGAAGGGCATCAGCCACATCACCGGCGGCGGCTTCTACGAGAACATCCCCCGCTCCATCCCCGACGGGCTCTGCGCCAAAATTGACAAGAGCGCCATTAAGATTCTGCCCATCTTCCGGCTGATTGCGGAAACCGGCAGCATCCCCGAGCGGGACATGTTCAACACTTTTAACATGGGCGTGGGCATGAGCGTGATCGTCCCCGCTGACCAGGCGGATAAGGCGCTGGAAATCCTCACCGCCAAGGGGGAGGATGCCTACGTCATCGGCTCCATTGTGAAAAACGAGGAAAAGGTGATTCTGGAATGAGCGCCAACATCGCGGTACTGGTCTCCGGCGGCGGAACCAATTTGCAGGCCCTGATCGATGCCCAGGAAAGCGGCATTCTGCACAGCGGAAAAATCACCCTGGTGGTATCCAACGCCGCCGGAGCTTATGCTCTGGAGCGGGCCAAAAAGGCGAATATTCCCGGCGTCACCCTGCTGAAAAAGCAGCTGGGAGGCCAGGCCGCCTTTGAAGAGGCCCTGCAAAAGACGTTGGAAGAATACCACATTGATGTAATCGTGCTGGCGGGCTTTATGACCATTCTCTCCGGGGATTTCACCGCCAAGTGGCCCCGGCGGATTCTGAACATCCACCCGGCCCTGATTCCCAGCTTCTGCGGCGAGGGCTTCTACGGCCTGAAGGTTCACCAGGCGGCCCTGGATTACGGCGTGAAGGTCACCGGGGCCACGGTGCATTATGTCAACCACATTCCCGACGGCGGGGAGATCATCGCCCAGAAGGCTGTGGAGGTGCTCCCCGGGGATACCCCGGAAATATTGCAGCGCCGGGTCATGGAGCAGGCGGAGTGGATCCTCCTGCCCCAGGCCACGGAGGCTGTTTGTAAAGAAATCTGTCAGTAAAAGAAAGCCTGTCACATCGGACGGACAAATTGTTGTTTGCACACGCCATTCGTAGGGGCGGCTACCAGCCGCCCGCGCAGTACAAGCTGAAAACCACAA
>CAMCKD010000148.1 GCA_945875335.1 uncultured Clostridia bacterium
GCGGGCGGCTGGTAGCCGCCCCTACGGATGCTTCGTCGCACAAACAACAATTTGCCGCTATTATCTTATATCTAATATCTTGTATCTTATATCTATAACTCATCTCTAACTCTTCATCACCATTGCTCTTAACGCGTAGCGCACCATTTCCTCGGTGCTGGCCTTGGGGTCCACGCCTTTGAGGGCGGTATTGATTTCGGCGGGAGAATAGCCCAGCTCCTGGAGCGCCGCGGTGGCCATGGCGAGAGAGCCTGTGGCCTGGGGGGCTGCCACAGGGGTGCCGGAGGAGAAGTCCAGCTCCATGCTGCCGCCGCCGATTTTGTCCTTTAATTCCAAAATGATCCGCTGGGCGATTTTCTTGCCCACTCCCTGGGCGGCGGTGAGCATTTTTTCGTCCCCGGTCATCACCGCCAGGGTGAAATTCTGAGGCCCTCCGGCGGATAAAATCGCCATGGCCGCCTTGGGGCCTACGCCGTTGACCCCGGTGAGCAGCTCATAGCAGCGCTGTTCCTCCCGGGAGATAAAGCCGTAGAGATCGAAAGCATCCTCCCGGATGGATTCGGTGACAAACAGCCGGGCATTGGTACCCAGCTTCAGCTGGGCGGCGGTATAGGCCGTCACACGGCAGCCATACCCCACCCCGCCGCAGTCAATGACCGCCAGCCCAGGCTCCAAAATGGCCACATTGCCGGAAACATAATATAGCATGTTATTACCCCACAGTCTTCGTTCAGATATGAGATATAAGATATTAGATATTAGATATTGAATATCTTGTATCTTATATCTCATATCTTATATCTCATAATATCTCATATCTCATATCTCATATCTTGTATTGCCTCGCCAGCAGCGAGGTGCTGGATCGCGCGTGGCACAATGCGATGGCTACCGCGTCGGCGGCGTCGTCGGGCTTGGGGACGGCGGAAAGATGCAGAATCCGCTTGGTCATGTCCATCACCTGGTGCTTGCTGGCATTGCCGTAGCCCACCACGGCCTGCTTGACCTGCATGGGCTTGTATTCAAAGATGGGAATCCCCGCCTGCTGCACCGCCAGGAGAATTACCCCCCGGCTCTGGGCCACGTTGATGCCGGTGGTGACGTTATGGCCGAAGAACAGCTCTTCGATGGCAACCGCATCCGGCTTTTCCAGGGTGAGCAGCTGCACCATGTCGTTGTAAATCACGCTGAGCCGCCAGGGAAACTCCGTGTTGGGCGGGGTGGTGATGGCCCCGCACCGCAGCAGCTGGAATTGGTTCCGCTCCGCGTACACCAGTCCGAAGCCGGTGATGCCATAGCCGGGGTCGATGCCCAGAATTTTCATCACAGACCACCCCGGAGGATGCAGAGGTACTGGTAGACCACAAATAGGATAAACAGAACCAGTCCGCCCCTGGCTGCCCAGACCTGCCAGGCAGGCCGGGGGACATAGCCCTCCTGCTTTTCTTCTTCGTTCTTTTCCACTAAATTCACCTCGAACCCTATCATAACACATTTGTTCTTATTTTCCTACCACTTTTTTTCGGGGAAGAAAAAATTCCTGGAAAGGATACATGTTCTGCCAGCCTTCGGACATACTACTGCTGAAAAGGCGGGTGGGTAAATGGAGGAATTCTCCTTAAAAACAGAAATCTTTGCCGGTGCAGGTGCTCTTTCGGCGCTGGAAAAATTCGGTGCGAAGCGCCTGCTGCTGGTGGCAGACCCCTATTTTATGAAAAACGGCACCGCCAAACGGGTTGCCGATCTGGCAAAGGCGGAGCAGGTGGAGTTTTTTGACCGGGTGCAGCCCGACCCCACGGTGGCGCTGGCGGCAGAGGGAACGGCCCGAATGAATGAGTTCCGGCCGGATCTGCTGGTGGCGTTGGGCGGCGGCAGCGCCATGGACTGTGCCAAGGCCATGGCCTATTTTGCCCAGAATTCGGTAAGGCTGGTGGCCATCCCCACCACCTCCGGCTCCGGCTCGGAGGTGACGAATTTTGCGATTCTGACCCACGGGAAGGCCAAGCACCCCCTGGTAGACGAAAAGCTCCGGCCCGCTGCCGCCATTCTGGACAGCGACCTGCTCACCCAGCTCCCCCCGGGGCTGATTGCGGACGCGGGCTTCGATGTGCTGACCCATGCGGTGGAGGCCTATGTGGCGACGGGGGCCGGAATGTTTTCGGATATGTACGCCCGGGAGAGCTTTCGCATTGCCTATGCGGTGCTCCCCGCCTCCTACGCGGGGAAAACCGAGGTGCGGCTCAGGATGCACCTGGCCTCCACCATGGCGGGCATCGCCTTCTCCCAGGCGGGACTGGGGCTGTGCCACGCCATATCCCACAGCCTGGGCGGCATGTTCCATGTGCCCCACGGCAGGCTGAACGCCATTCTGCTCCCGGCGGTGGTGGACTGCAATGCCCACAAATCCGCCAGCCGCTATGCGGAATTGGCCCGCTGCGCCGGAATGGCGGGCAGCGCCGACGCGGTGGCCCTGCGAAACCTAAAAAACGGGCTGCTCCGTCTGCGCCGGGAGCTGGGGCTGCCCCAGACCCTGGCCCAGGCGGGGATTCCCTCCCGAAAGCTGACGGAAAACATGCCCATGATCATCGAAACGGTGCTGGAAGACCCCTGCGTAGAAACCAACCCCATCAAGGTGGAGGAGTTCCTCATCCGCCGGATTCTGGGGGAGGTGGCGGGCCATGGCTGAGCTGCTCAGCGTGGGACTGGACGTGGGCACCACCTCCACCCAGATGGTGGTGTCCCGGCTGGCGGTGGCGAACCAGGCATCCAGCTTTGCGGTGCCGGAATTGACCATTGCCCGGCGGGAAATCCTCTACCAGAGCCCGGTGTATTTCACGCCCCTGCTGGAGGAAAAGCGGATGGATGCCGCCGCCCTTCGTGAAATCGTAGAGCGGGAGTATCAGGCCGCAGGCATCCGCCGGGAGGATGTGGACACGGGGGCCATCATCGTCACCGGGGAGACCAGCCGGAAGGAAAACGCCGCTGCCGTGATGGAGGCCATGGCCGATTTGGCCGGGGACTTCGTGGTGGCCGCCGCCGGGCCGGACTTGGAAAGCGTGCTGGCAGCCAAGGGTGCCGGGGCGGTGGAATACAGCGAAAAAACCGGCCAGACGGTGCTCCACATGGACATCGGCGGCGGCACCAGCAATCTGGCCCTGATTCGCCGGGGAGAAATCGCTGCCACCGGCTGCCTGAACGTGGGGGGCAGGCTCATCAAGCTCCAAAATGGAGTGCTGACCTATGTCTCCCCGGTGCTGCGGGGAATTTGGCCCTGCCGGCCGGGGCAGCGGCTTTCCAAAGAAGAGGCGGAAAAGCTGGCTGCGCTGCTGGCCTCCGCTCTGGAAATGGCAGCGGGACTGAAGCCGTCGGATGGGCTTTTGGAGCACCTGACCACTCGGGAGGCTCAGGCGGGTCTGCCCCTGAACGGCCCCGGGGAGGAAATCACCCTTTCCTTTTCCGGCGGCGTGGCGGACTGCATCGACCGGGAAATCCCCTGGCAGGAATACGGCGACCTGGGCCCTCTTTTGGGAAGGGCTATCCGGGGAAGTCTGCTTTGCAAGGGAAACTATGTGCTGGGGAGCCAGACCATCCGGGCCACCGTCATCGGCGCAGGCTGCCACAGCACCCAGCTTTCCGGCAGCACGGTGTTCTGCCAGAACGTCACGTTCCCATTGAAAAACGTCCCGGTCATCACCCGGCAGGAGCAGCGAAGCCACTACGAGGGGCCGGTGTTCTGCGCCATGCCAGGGTTGGAAGCCCCCACCTATCAAGCCATCTCCCAACTGGCGGACCAGCTTGCCGCCCAGCTTCCGCCCCCCATCTACCTGTGTTTGGAGCAGGACATGGCAAAGGCCTTGGGGCAGGCTCTGGCCCTGCGGCTGGGGCGGGAGGCGGCCATCCTCTGCCTTGACCGGGTGAAGGTGGGAAGCGGCAGCTATCTTGATGTGGCCGCCCCGGTGGGCCCGGCGTTCCCGGTGGTGGTGAAAACCCTGGTGCTGTCCCAAAATGGGTGCAGTTCCGAGGAAACATAGAAAGATGGGAAATTGTTGTTTATGCGACGAACCATTCGTAGGGGCGGCTATTAGCCGCCCGCCA
>CAMCKD010000149.1 GCA_945875335.1 uncultured Clostridia bacterium
ACCAACCTGGCGGGAGGCTAAGAGCCTCCCCTACTAGGCCGTTAAGCCTAAAACTTTCCTTTTGTAGGGCGGCTTTCTGACGACACCGCTATGTCACGATTCGGGAGATGTTGAATGAAACGAAACCGTTCCATATTCGTTAGTGACTGCGTAGTGTTACTTTCTTGTCGCCGAACAAGAAAGTAACCAAAGAAGTCGGCTTAGGGGGAGGCGCTGAGTGTCTCACTCCCGAAGCCAAAGCCGCCCTCCCCCTAAGAACCCTCTCCCGGCGCGCTCTTTTCGGGGTGCTTTCGTTATTTCAGTTTGCTTTTGTCCGATTATCTTGTATCTTGTATCTTATATCTCATATCTCATATCTTATATCTCACTGACATCAACTTTTAGGCTTTACAGCCTACTACAGTGGCGTGTGCATAAATTTTAAGTGTTACACCCTATTTATGGGCTTGGCGGGCTGCCCAGCTCTTGGTACAGGCCCACGGCGGTGTGGACGTCCAGAGCTTCCGCTTCCTGTAATAGCTGGGTCAAGTCCTCCGGTGTCCGCCAGGTGTGGAAGACCAGAGCCTCCGGCAGCTCCTGGATGCTGTAGTGGCAGTGGAGGGCTTTGTCTTCGTGGATGTGGTCAAAATCCCGGCGGCGGTTGGGGCTGCTGGCGGCGCCCTCCCGGGTGAGGGTGATGTTCTGCCCCTCCAAGGCCGCTTCCAGCCAGATTTCCCGGGAGGCCCATTTTTGAAGGTAGGCTTCCAAGGGCACATCCGTGGGCACCGGGGGCAGGAACACTGCTGCGCCCTCCTGCCAGTATTCCGGCGGCAGTGCCAGGGGCAGCCCCAGATGGGCGGCCAAATAGGAAGCCAGCGCCTGGGATTCCGGGCAGGGCGGGTTTTGAAAATCCACCAGCAGCCCCGGGCTCTGGAACCGTTGGAGCACCCCCTGCAGCTCCCGGCAGACCCGCTCCGGCTCATGGCCGTGGATGGGAGTGCGGTCATTGAGGATCAGCAGGGTTTCCGGGGGGAGCCGGGTGGGCAGATTGGTCAGGCCGGTGGAGTAGGGGGAGAAATGGCAGGCCATCCAGGCAGGACTAGGGGGCAGGGGAGTGGTGCGGGTCAGCTCCGATGCGGTCATGGCCAGATTCAGTCGAATCGCTATGGACAAAACCTCCCTTCCGTGGTATACTGCATCCAAAGATTATGCTGCTATGGAGGATGATATGTCCCTTTCCTTTCTGCCCACTCTGCTGGCCCCGGACATCACGGCCATCACCCCGGCGGTGCTCTCCCGGCGGGGCATTCGGTTGCTGATGCTGGATTTTGACAACACCATCGTTACCTATTATTCCGACATCCCCACCCAAAAGGTGGAGGATTGGTTCAAAACCATGAAGCAGGCGGGCATCACCCTCTGTGTGGTCTCCAACAGCAAAAGCGACCGGGTGCAGCGGTTCTGTGATGAACGAGACCTGGACTGCATCATTCGCGCCAAAAAGCCCCGGGGAAAGGGCATCCGGGAGTGCCTGGCCCGCTATGATATCCCGGCCTGCCAGGCGGCCTTGGCGGGGGATCAGATTTTCACCGATACCCTGGGAGCCAACGCCCAGGGGGTCACCTCCATCCTGGTGAAGGCCATTCACAATCACCGCTTTCTGTTCAAATGCCGCCACCTGATGGAGCTGCCCTTCATCATCCTGGCCTGGAGAAGGAGAATTGAAAATGAACAATCTTGAAAAATACCTGTCCCTGCTGGATGGCCCGGTGGACGGCCTGCTGCTGACCTCCCGCTACAGCCGCCACTATGGCGCCATGTTCGACATTGCCGAGGGCATGGCCGTGGTCAGCAAGAAGGGCTGCCGCTACTATACCGACAGCCGCTACATCGAGTCTGCCCAGAAGAATATCCGCTTCTTTGAGGTGGTGGAAACCGACCGGGAGCGGAGCTATCCCAAGCTCATCAACGAAGCCATCGCCGACTTCGGCATCACCGCCCTGGGCTATGAGGAAAGCTACCTCACCGCCGGGGAGCTGGCCCGGTTCCAGGAGACGCTGCACGCCAAGCTGGTGCCCTACAACCAGCCCATCTACGCCTTCCGGGCGGTGAAGGAGGACTGGGAGCTGGACAGAATGCGCAAGGCTCAGCAAATCGCCGATGCCGCCTTTTTGGAGGCACTGCCCCGGCTGAAAACCGGCATGACCGAGCTGGAAGCCCAGGCAGAATTGATTTATTGTATGTATAAAAACGGCGCCCAGGGCCTGTCCTTCGACCCCATTGTGGTCTCCGGCCCCAACACCAGCATGCCCCACGGGGTGGCAGGCAACAGGGTGATTCAGGAAGGGGACTTCCTTACCCTGGATTTTGGCGTGCTGTATCAGGGCTATTGCTCCGACACCACCCGCACCGTGGCCTTCGGCTATGCAACGGAGGAGATGAAAAAGGTCTATTCCGTTGTCTTGAAGGCACAGGAAGAAGCCATTGCCGCCACCAAGGCAGGGGTCACCGGCAAGGCCATCGACGGCATCGCCCGGCAGGTGATCGAGGACGCCGGCTACGGCGATTTCTTCGGCCATGGCTACGGCCACAGCTTAGGGCTGGAAATCCACGAAAGCCCCAACATGAACCAGCGAAACGACCAGCCCCTGCCCGCCGGGGCAGTGTGCTCCGCCGAGCCGGGGATCTATCTGCCGGGAAAATTCGGTGTAAGAATCGAAGATGTGACGGTTCTGACCCCCGATGGCTGTGAAAATCTCACAAAGCTGCCCAAAGAGCTGTTGATTCTGTAAAAAATCTCAGATTTCCCCTTGCAAAAAGCCGCTCCATCGGTTAAAATAAAGCGATGTAATTTTGTACATACTTTTCTCCGCATCAGGGGAAGATAATCTAGGAGGATTCAAAAATGATTTCTGCAAGTGAATTCAGAAACGGTGTTACTTTTGAAATGGACGGCAAGGTCATGCAGGTCGTGGAGTTCCAGCATGTCAAGCCCGGCAAGGGCGCTGCCTTCGTTCGGGTGAAGATGAAGAACGTCATCACCGGCGGCGTCACCGAAACCAGCTTCAACCCCACCGCCAAGTACCCCACCGCCTACATTGAGCGCAAGAAGATGGAGTATTCCTACAACGACGGCAACCTCTACTACTTCATGGACGGCGAGACCTATGAGCTGGAGCCCATCGACGGCAGCGTGCTGGACGATTCCTTCAAGTTCGTCAAGGAGAACGACACCTGCGTCATCATGAGCTACAAGGGCAGCGTCTTCGGCGTGGAGGCCCCCAACTTTGCCGACCTGGTGGTCACCAAGACCGAGCCCGGCTTCGCTGGCAACACCGCCACCAACGTCACCAAGCCCGCCACCGTGGAGACCGGCGCCGAGGTGAAGGTGCCCCTGTTCATCAACGAGGGCGACAAGATCCAGATCGACACCCGCACCGGCGAGTACCTGGGCCGCTCCAAGGTTTGATTCAATAAGGAGTTACTGCTATGACGATTTCTGAAAAGTCCGCCTATCTCAAGGGCTTGATGGACGGCCTGAAGCTGAACACCGAGTCCGATGAAGGAAAGATGATCGCTGCCATTGTGGACCTGCTGGGCGACGTGACCAAGAAGGTCGCGGACATCGAGGATACCACCATCGCCATCTCCGACGAGCTGGATGAGATCGAAGAAGACCTGGACGCCATCGAGGACTACATCCTGGACGAGGATGAGGACGACGACGATGAGGACGAGGACGACGAGTTCTGGCCATACGACGAAGACGAGGACGACGAGATTGGCGACGAGGGCTTCGACTTCGGCGACGAGGAGACCACCGTCTATGAGGTTCGCTGCGCCTGCGGCAACATCATCGATTTCGACGAGGAGGTCCTGGAATCCGGCAGCATCGTCTGCGACAAATGCGGCGAGACCCTGGAATTCACCTTCGACGACGAGGATGACGAGGACGACCAGTAATCCCAATACCCCCAACCCGGAGCGGCTCACCCCCTCCGGGTTTTTGCGTTTGTTCCGTTTTCATACACGCCAGCTTTCGCACACGCCAACCGTAGTAGGCCGTTAAGCCTAAAACTATGCTTTTTTAGGACGGCTTTCTGACGACA
>CAMCKD010000150.1 GCA_945875335.1 uncultured Clostridia bacterium
CAAACACTCAATTTACCAACCTGGCGGGCGGCTGGTAGCCGCCCCTACGAATGGTGTGTACATTTTTTTGCCTGCCAAACAACAATTTACCGAGTTGCTAACGCCGATATACACCTAATTTTTTCTGTCACGATGCCGTTCCGAAGCAGCCGCCAGCGGATCGTATCCAATCAGAAATGTATGCCGGCGGAGGTTCAAGTATCCCTCCTGAGATGAATCATTCCAAACCACCCTGAATACGCAAAAATCCGCTGCAAAAAATGCAGCGGATTGGGGCTCCTATTTTTTGAAAATGGCCTCCACCATTTTGAGGTTTTCCCGGATTTTCAGGTGCTGGGGGCATTTTTTCTCGCATTTGCCGCAGTCCAGGCAGGCGTCGGACAGCACGCCGCCCTTTTCCACATACTGGTCAAACAGCTTCCGGGCGTGGTCCTTCAGGCCATAGACATTGTAGTAGGTGTACATGTTGAAAATCTGAGGGATCACAATGCCCGCGGGGCAGGGCTGGCAGTATTTGCAGCCGGTGCAGTAGAGGTCGCTGAATTTTTTCAGGTTATCCATGGCATCTCCCAGCTGCTTCCACTCCTCCTGAGAGAAGGAAACGCTGCCGGAGGCCAGGGCGGTGTTCTTTTCCACCATATCCAGATTCTCCATGCCGGACAGGGCGCAGCACAGATCGGGATTGCCCAGAACAAATTTGAAGGCCAGCTCATAGGTGGGGATGGAAGCGCCGCCGGTGAGCTTGGCATAGAGCTCCGTGGGAGCTGCCAGCCGTCCGCCCCCCACCGGGCCCATGGCGACGGTGCCCAGGCCCTTGGAGCGGGCATAGGCCATCATCTGCTCGTTGCTCCGATCCAGCAGATTGTACTGGCAGAGCATGCTCTCCATGGGTACGCCCTGGGCTTCGGAGGTATCGATGATGTACTGGATGACGGCAGGGTCATCGTGGAAGGAGAAGGAGATGTGGCGGATCAGGCCTTCCTCCTTGGCCTTCCGGGCATCCTCCAAAAGATTCTGCTTCAGGATGATGTCATCGTAAATCTCCTTATCAATGCCCCAGAAATGGTAAAAATCGATGTGGTCGGTGCCCAGGCGCTCCAGGCTGCTTTCCAGCTGCCGGCGGTAGTCTCCGGGCTTTTTTGCCACCTCCGTGGGGAACTTGGTGGACAGGAGAATTTTATCCCGGAAGGGCTTGACACCATGGCCCAAAGCCGCCTCGCTGCCTCCGTTGCAGTAGTAGGGAGCGGTGTCGAAATAGTTGACCCCCCGCTCATAGGCTTTGGCCAGCATTTCATCCACCTTGTCGGTGTCCACGTTCTTTTTGCCGTCCTTCTCATACTCGGGAAACCGCATGCACCCAAAGCCCAGAGCAGAAATCCGCTCCCCGGTGCTGCCAAACTGACGATAGTTCATAATGTTTTTCCTTTCTCTTGTCGGAGCTGATCGCTTCGTTTTTTATTTTGTAAACCTGCAAATTGTTGTTTAATGGGACGCCCCACTGTAGGGGAGGCTCTTAGCCTCCCGCCAGGTTTGTCAACTGAGTGTTTGGTTGAATGGTACAGATTCCCGCATCGTACGAATTCGCCCAACCTGGTCAATCATTCAAGGCTTGTACCGCGCGGGAGGATAATATCCTCCCCTACAGTGGCTGGTGCGATAAACAATAATTCGTCCATACTCGGGATAAACCCCATAAGGAAAAAGCTGTCATCTTTCTGCATATGAATCCGTTTTTTCTGCATATCTTTTTCTTATTTATATGCAGATAATTCCTCTGCTCCCTCTTTGTGTGGGAGGTTTTTTGGGGTGCTCCCCTGGGCAATCAGCTTTTCCTTTTCCTCCCTGCTCATGGCTTTTACCTCCAATTCCCGTTTCAGGGCCTCGGAATGGCTGGGGCAGCTTTCGGTATACACCAGCTCCAAAGGGCCTCTTCCCCGGGTGTATTTGGCTCCCTTTCCCCTCTGGTGGGCCAGAAACCGCTTCTTTGCGTCCAGGGCGATGCCGGTGTACAGGGTGCCGTCGCCGCAGCGCAGCAGATAGAGCTGCCAGGGTCTTTCCATCAGAACACCCGCTTTCGGAATTTTTTCAGGCTCAGCAGCCGATCCAGCAGGAAGAAGGTCACATTGCCCATGACCAGCAGCACCAGCAGCATCACAAGGCCGAATTCCGCGAATTCCTCCCCCAGCTCCGCCATGCCGAAAAGCTTCAGCAGCAGAAAATACATCACGCCGATGCTGGCGTTGAACAGCAGCCCCTTCCAAAGCCAGGGCAGCCGGGTTCCATCCAGCCGAGGCTTGACGATGGGATAGTACCCCAAAAAGACCAGCACCGCCGCCGCTTCCTTGTCCGGCGACAGCAGCACGGACAAAAGCGCCACCGCCCCATACCAGGCCCAGGCAACCCGCTTGCCGCAGGTCATCAGCACCACCTGCAGCAGCACGGCGCAGAGCATGGGGCACACATAGGTGGCCACGGGAATCAACCCGCCCAGGCTCATGATGACAACGGCCACAGCAGCCAGCACGCCCCCCAGGGCCATCCGGGAGGCGGGAGTGCTCCTTCTCTGATTCACGGCAATTCCTCCAAAGTCTATTTCACATTATCGTGATATTGCACAAATATTTTGAATTTTTATTCAGGATTATTGACAGATATTCCATTTCCGACTATAGTGGTACCAGGACAACCGCCTCAGCGATTGCCGTACTATTCCACAAGGAGGAATCAAGATGGAAGATTACGGTGCCATGATTCGCAGAACCTTCCAGCAGGGCAGCGTTCTGGATGCCGAAGCCCTTTTTGAAGCGTTCCTGCACAACGCCTTCCCCACCTTCCACTTCCGCCGCACAGAGGTCATCAGCTTCACCCGCGGAGAGACTGAATATATGGAGGGCCGCAGCTGGAACCATGTGTTTGAAATCACCAAAACCACTCTGGACGGAAGCCCCGTCTGGGAGGTGGAATGCCGTCGGGTGACCATGGGCAAAACCCCGGACAAGCGGGTCTACCTGGACTATCTCACCCTGGGCTTTGTCAGCTACGCAGAAATGTAATTCTCTCTTTCAAAAATGCGGCTCGAAATGAGCCGCATTTTTTTACTTTTTCTGGTCGGAAGATATGATGCGCTTCATGGCCTCGATGCCCACTTTGATGGCGGCGGAGGTATCCTCGGTCATTTTCATGAAAAGCCCCGCCTTTTCCCGCTCCTGGTTCCAAACCGCGTGGAAGCAGCTGCCGCAGCGGACATGAAGGGCGGAGGCCACCACGAACAGCGCCGCGGACTCCATTTCGCTGGCCTTGACCCCCAGGCGCTTCCAGCTCTCCCATTTTTGCAGCAGCTCATAGGAGACCGGGCTCTTTTCCGGGCTGTGCTGGCCGTAGAAGGAATCCTTGCACTGCACCACCCCTACATGGGTGCGGTAGCCCAGAGCCTCCCCCGCTTCTTTCAGGGCGGCGGTGATCTCAAAATCCGGCACGGCGGGAAATTCGATGGGGGCATACTCCAAGGAGGTATGCTCAAAGCGAATGGCTCCAGTGGCCACCACCACATCCCCCGGCTCCACCGAAAGATCGATGCCGCCGCAGGTGCCCACCCGGATGAAGGTGTCCGCCCCGATGGCCGCCAGCTCCTCCATGGCGATGGAGGCAGAAGGCCCGCCGATGCCGGTGGAGCAGACGGAGACCTTCTCCCCCAGCAGAGTGCCGGTGTAGATGTTGTACTCCCGGTTCATGCCCACATGCACCGGGTTATCGAAATGGGAGGCGATGGATTCGCAACGCCCCGGATCGCCGGGCAGGAACACATAGCGCCCCACGTCCCCTGCCACACAATGAATGTGAAACTGCATTCCAATATCCTGCATTTCCATCGCTCCTTTTGTTTTTCTTATATTTTAGCACGACAGCGCAAGGTTTTCAAGCACTCTTCTCCCGGCAATGCATAGATAAATTGTTGTTTATTGTACACGCCATTCGTAGGGGCGGCTACCAGCCGCCCGCCAGGTTCGTTAACTGAGT
>CAMCKD010000151.1 GCA_945875335.1 uncultured Clostridia bacterium
CGAGCCTCCCCTACAGTGGCTGGGCGGAAATCTGCACGATAAACAACAATTTACCACTCTGCTGAGTCAAACCGATAAGCACAATTCATTATTCATTTCCCCCGCCCCTCCCTCAGCCTTTGGCAGCTCCCCCAGAGGGGGAGCTAAGTGGATATCACAAAATCAGGCAGATGAGGCCCGATGCGCCCTCGTTGACGATTCTCTGGAGGGTGCCCCGGAATTTGCCCCGGACATCCTCCGGCATCCGCACCAGCTTGGCGTTCAAGCCTTCCTGAATCAGCGCATATACGGATTTGCCGAAGATATTGCTCTGCCAGAGCTTTTCCGGGTCTTCGTCCTTCAGGTAGGCAATCAGCTCCCGGGACTGCTTCTCGTCTCCCACCATGGGGCTGATTTCCGTGTCGATGTCCACCCGCATCATGTGAATGGAGGGGGCACCGGCCTTCAGCCGCACTCCATAGGAGCCGCCCCGCTTGAGGATCTCCGGGGTTTCCAGCTTCATTTCCTCCGCTGTAGGCATCACCACGCCATAGCCCGTGGCCTTCACCGATGCCAGGGCGGAGGATATTTTGTCGTATTCCCGCCGGATGTCCGACAGCTCTGACAATAGCTTCAATAGCTCCGCATCAGTTTTCACGGTGATGCCGGCCCGGCTGCTGAGAATCTCATAGAATAGAGCCTCCGGGAATACCATGGCACAGGACACCACGCCGCTGCCCAAATCCACGCTGCGCAGCCGGAAGTCCTGCACCTGATCCAGCTGTGCCAGGGGTGCAAGAGCCGCCTCCGCATGGCCCAAATCCTGGATTTGTCCGGCCTGCTGGAGCAGAGCCTGATACAACGCCGCCTTTACCGGGTGCTCCGGCTCCAACGCATCCAGCCAACGGGGCAGAAACACCCGCAGCTCTGCCATGGGGAAAGCGGCAAGCATGGCTCCAAGGAGCTTTGCAATGCCCTGGCGATCCATACTCTGGCAGTCGGCGATGAAGGGATGCAGACCGTACTCCCGGCTGAGATAATCTCCCACCGCCCCGGCTGCTTCCCCGTTTGGCTCCCGGCTGTTCACCACCACCAGGAAGGGCTTGCCCGTGGCCTTCATGTCCAGAATGGCCCGGCGTTCCGCTTCCAGATAGTCCTGGCGGGGGATTTCCGTCACCGTGCCGTCGGTGGTCACCACCAGGCCAATGGAGCAGTGCTCCTCCATCACCTTTTTGGTGCCCAGCTCTGCCGCCTGGGTCATGGGAATCTCCCGGTCGAACCAGGGGGTGGTGACCATCCGGGGGCTGCCGTCCTCCTCCGCCCCCACAGCACCGTCCACCATGTAGCCCACGGAATCGATCATCCGCACCCGGAGCCGGGAGGTGCCGTCGGGGGAAATCTCCACCGCCTCCTCCGGCACGAATTTGGGCTCCGAGGTCATGATGGTTCTGCCGGAGCCGCTCTGGGGCAGCTCATCCCGGGCCCGCTCCCGGCGGTAGGGGTCCTCGATGGCGGGGATCACCAGCTCCTCCATCACCCGCTTGACCAGGGTGGACTTCCCCGTCCGCACCGGGCCCACCACACCGATATAGATATTGCCGCCGGTTCGCGCGGCAATTTCCGAATAAATTTCCTCCATAGCCAGCCTCCTCATCCGGCAGGAGAGGGCTCCTGCCATGGTTTGGTTCAGGATATGAAGGACAGGGGCGGGATAGAACCGGGATTAAATCTTCTCGTAATCGAAGAATTCCCGTTTCAGCCGGTCGCCCACGTTCAGGCCATCCGGCAGCAGCGCCAGCGCCACCTGGCCCTCGGCGCCGGTAGAGTCGTATTTTATGATGGCGTAGTCACCGGCGATGTCGATGACGGTGCAGGTATCAATCATTTCTTTCTCTCCTTTACAAAAATCCCTCCCCCGTGGCGGGGGAGGGACAATGGGTTAATGGTCAGGAATTAGTCCTTGTACATCTCAACCAGCTTGTTCAGATGCTCCCAGCGCTCCTTGGCGGCAGCCTCGTTCTTGGCGAACAGATCGGTTGCGCGGTCGGGGAACTCGCGGGTCAGACGGCTGTAGCGGGCCTCGTTCATCAGGAACTCCTGATAGCCGCCCTTGGGTGCCTTGGAGTCCAGAGTGAACTTGCCGGTCTCCTTGGAGGGATCGAACCGGAACAGGTTCCAGTAGCCGCATTCCACAGCCTTCTTCATCTCAGCCTGGCAGTTGGTCATGCCGCCCTTGATGGAGTGCATCTCGCAGGGGGCGTAGCCGATGATCAGGGAGGGGCCGTTGTAGGCCTCAGCCTCGGTGATGGCCTTGATGGTCTGAGCGGGGTTGGCGCCCATGGCCACCTGAGCAACGTAAACATAGCCGTAGCTCATGGCGATCTCGGACAGGGACTTCTTCTTGGTCTCCTTGCCGGAGGCAGCGAACTGAGCCACCTGGCCGATGTTGGAAGCCTTGGAGGCCTGTCCGCCGGTGTTGGAGTAAACCTCGGTATCGAAGACGAAGACATTGACATCCTTGTTCTGTGCCAGAACGTGGTCAACACCGCCGAAGCCGATATCGTAGGCCCAGCCGTCGCCGCCGAAGATCCACACGGACTTCTTGGACAGGTATTCCTTCTTGGACAGGATGTCCTTCACGGTGTCGCAGCAGACCTTGGCTTCCAGGTTGGCAATCAGAGCCTTGGTGGCAGCCTTGTTGGCCTCGCCGTCGTTGTAGGTATCCAGCCAAGCCTGGCAGGCAGCCTTGCGCTCGTCGCAGGTGGTGCTTTCCATGACAGCCTTGACCTTGTTTGCCAGGGACTCACGGATGACGGACTGAGCGGTGTACATACCCAGACCATGCTCGGCGTTATCCTCGAACAGGGAGTTTGCCCAAGCGGGGCCGTGGCCTTCCTTGTTCATGCAGTAGGGAGAGGTAGCGGCGGGACCGCCCCAGATGGAGGAGCAGCCGGTGGCGTTGGAGATGTACATCCGATCGCCAAACAGCTGGGTCACCAGACGGGCGTAGCTGGTCTCAGCACAGCCGGCGCAGGAGCCGGAGAACTCCAGCATGGGCTGCTTGAACTGGCTGCCCTTGACGGTGTTGTCCTGCATATCCTTCTTCTCGGAGACCTTGGCCACCATGTAGTTGAACACATCCTGCTCGGCCAGCTCCTGCTCCTGAGGCACCATGGCGATGGCGGCAGTGGGGCACACGCCGACGCAGACACCGCAACCCATGCAGTCCAGAGGAGACACGGCCATGGTGAAGCTGTACTTGCCCTTGCCCTTACCGGCCTTCACGGGAACGGTGCGGGTGGCGGCGGGAGCGGCAGCGGCCTCTTCCTCGGTCAGAGCGAAGGGACGGATGGTGGCATGGGGGCAGACATAGGCACAGTTGTTGCACTGGATGCACTTGGTCTCGTCCCAGTGGGGAACGGTGACGGCAACGCCGCGCTTCTCATAAGCGGCAGCGCCCAGGGGGAACTGGCCGTCGGCCAGGCCGTCGAAGGCGGAGACGGGCAGGCTGTAGCCGTCCATCTTGCCGATGGGGTTCAGAATCTTCTTGACAACAGCCACGGTAGCGGCGGGGCCTTCCAGAGCCACGTCCACGGGAGCGGCCTCGGCGGTGGCCCAGGAAGCGGGCACGTCAACCTTCACAAAGGCGGTGGCGCCGGCGTCGATGGCGTTCCAGTTCTTTTCCACCACGTCCATGCCCTTCTTGGCATAGGAGTGCTCGGCAGCGTCCTTCATGTACTTCACGGCATCCTCGGCGGGCATGACGTTGGCCAGGGTGAAGAAGGCGGACTGCAGGATGGTGTTGGTGCGCTTGCCCATGCCGACCTTGATGGCCAGGTCAATGGCGTTGATGGTGTACAGCTGGATGTTGTTCTCGGCGATGTAGCGCTTGGAAGCGGCATCCAGGTGATGCTCCAGCTCCTCCATGTTCCACTGGCAGTTGATCAGGAACACGCCGCCGGGCTTCACGTCCTGGACGATCTTAAAGCCCTTGGTGATGTAGGAGGGGTTGTGGCAGGC
>CAMCKD010000152.1 GCA_945875335.1 uncultured Clostridia bacterium
TTGCAGAGCACCCTTGGCTCCCCCTCTGGGGGAGCTGCCGAAGGCTGAGGGGGTGTCCCCCAGATATACGGTATCAGGCTGTAAATTTCTGAGCGCATGCCCTCCCTTACTTGTAAGGGAGGGGTAGGGGAGGGATTCGCAGTACCAGGCAGCAAATCTGTACAAGCCGATGCGAAGAGGTACTATCCCATTGTTTCAGCTTCTACGAATTCGCCGAAGCTGGCTGCAAATCGTCAGTGCCTACTGCCCAATCCCCCCTACCCCCCTTTACACAAGGGGGGCATGGCCGGTGCGCACATCGATACCCGGTACATTCAAACCGACAAACAACAATTTATCGTTTCAATGCGTTAACCTGATAAGCATTTTCTTTTATTATACACGTTATTTAATATCTGTCAATCGGGTTTTGAAAAACTGATTGACAGATGCTGAAATTGGTATTAAGATGGGATCAGAAAGAGAGTTGATTATCTCATGAATGAAGAATATCGCCGCAGGCTTGCGCAGTATGTGGTGGATTTCCGTCTGCCAAGGTATCGGGAGCTGCCGGACATCGGCCTGCATTTGGAGCAGGTCACCCGGTATGTGGCCCGGTATGTGCCCGGCCCCCTCACCGGCTCCATGGTGAGCAACTACGTCAAGCAGAAGCTCATTCCCGGCCCCACCAAAAAGGCCTATTATCAGGATTCCATCGCCTATCTGATTTTCCTGTCCTACATCAAAACCGTCATGCCACTGGAGGACATCCGCCTGATGATGCAGGTGCAGAAAAGCAGCTACCAGCTGCAGGTGGCCTACGACTATTTCTGCGACGAGCTGGAAAACCTGCTGCAATGCGTCTGCGGCCTCCGGGACACCCCCGCCGTCGTCGGCACCACCAGAACCCAGGAAAAGGAACTGCTGCGCACGGCGCTGATGTCCATTACCTATAAAATTTACCTGGATCAGTATCTGAACCTGATCCGCCAGGAAACGGCATGAAGCCCTTGGCTCCCCCTCTGGGGGAGCTGCCGAAGGCTGAGGGGGTGTCATGACTCAGAAGCGGTAAGCTGGCTCCATCCATCAAACGCCACTCCCCCCTACCCCCCTCAGAGAGGGGGGCAAGCGTTCGGAATGAAAAAATTTCCATTTTGGGTCTTTACATTTGAGACAGAATCATGTATATTGATGGCGAACAGAGTAGGAAGCCCTGCGTGAAGTGCTGCCAGAATGGGGAGTTGTGTGGCAGACGAAGGACGGTTTCGTCCGCGATAAGGTTTCCGCACCCGCTGCGCCATAAATGAGGTTTCCTCCTTTATGTAGCAACGACACTCGGTTGGGCGAACGGAGCACGGCTGCATGGCTGCATGGCTGTCCCTTCCCCACGGGTCAAGTGAATATTCATTCCTCCCCAGGGGTATTTTGCCCACTGGGGGATTTTTATTCCGTGACCCATCGGGGCAGATCATCTACCCTTATCCGAACGCTCCTACATCAAAAGGAGGAATTGTTATGTCCGAAAAAACCAAATCAACCACCCTGTACCCCCACCCTTTTTCCAAGGCCTATTGGCGTGACGCCGCGGCGGAGCTGAAGGACACCAGAATGCTGGTGATTGCCGCCCTGCTGACGGCCCTTCGCATCGCATTGAAGCCCCTGGCCATTCCCCTTGGGCCCCAGCTGAGCATTCAAACCGCCATGCTGGCAACGGCCCTGGGCGCCATGATCTATGGCCCTGTGGTGGCAATTCCCGCCGCCATCATCTCCGACACCATCGGCTTCATGATCTATCCCACCGGCGACTATTTCTTCCCTTTTGTGCTGACGGAGATTGCCAGCACCATGATCTACGCCCTGTGCCTGTACCGCGCAAAAGCCACGCCCACCCGGGTCATGCTCAGCCGGTTCTTCATCTGCTTCCTGGTGAACGTAGTGCTCCAGCAGCTGATTTTTGCATGGTGGTATGTCTACATCGGCAACCCGGCGAAGGCCAAGGACCAGATCATGGGCATGATGACCATTGCCCGTATCTTCAAGAATTTGTGCATGTTCCCCATTGAGTCCGTGGTGCTGACTCTGTTCCTGCGGTTTGTGATGCCTGTCACCCGCCGGGCGAAGCTGACCTACTCCTCTGACACGGAAATGAAATTCACCACCAAGCAGATTGTCACTCTGGTGGTGCTCTTCGCAGTGGGCGTTTCCAGCGCTGTGGGCTATCTGTACTACCGCTACAATACCACCTCCCGTTCCGCCGATTACACTGCCGCAGAGCGGGTAAGCAACAACCACGCCATGGCAGAGGTGGTTCTGGACAACACCGATGAATGGGATGACCAGCAGGTGGTGTGCATCGTGGACAGCGCTTATCGGGGCCTCTTCGCCTCGGAGACCGATTACAATGTCTCTGTCTATGTGGTCGATCAGGAAGCCTTCGCCGCCGGTCAGGCCGCAGATGAAAAATACTCCATGGACACCCTGTGGGCCTATTCTAAGAGCGGCCCCAGCAAGGACAAGTACCAGTCCCTGGTGAAGGTGGCTGCCGCCGAAATCGTAAAGAACGAGAAGACCGGCGAAATCGTGAAATGTGAAGTGAAATAAGAAAAAAACCCTGCCCACCGGCTCAAAACCCGATGGGCAGGTTTTTATTCAGCAGCATGTAACGCAAAAAATTGTTGTTTATAGCACCCTTGGCTCCCCCGCTGGGGGAGCTGCCGAAGGCTGAGGGGGTGCCCCCCAGATATACGGTATCAGGCTGTAAATTTCTGAGCGCATGCCCTCCCTTACTTGTAAGGGAGGGGTAGGGGAGGGATTCGCAGTACCAGGCAGCAAATCTGTACAAGCCGATGCGAAGAGGTACTATCCCATTGTTTCAGCTTCTACGAATTCGCCGAAGCTGGCTGCAAATCGTCAGTGCCTACTGCCCAATCCCCCCTACCCCCCTTTACACAAGGGGGGCATGGCCGGTGCGCATCGATACCCGGTACATTCAAACCGACAAACAACAATTTGCCTGTGAGTTATCTTATATCTTATATCTTATATCTTATATCTCACATCTCCCCCAGGGCGATGTCCTTAATGACCTCCCCGGCGAGGATCAGCCCTGCGGTACCGGGGACGAAGGGGAGGGAGCCGGGGATTTGGCGTTTGCCGGTGGCGGCGGCTTCTTCCTCCCAGCCGGTGGGCTTCATGGGCTCCTCCTGGGAGTAGACCACCTTCAGATGCTTGATGCCCCGCTTGCCCAGCTCCTTGCGCATCACCCGGGCCAGGGGGCAGCCGCTGGTTTTGGAGATGTCCGCCACCCGGAAGGCGGAGGCGTCCAGCTTGTTGCCGGTGCCCATGCAGCTGATGAGGGGCACGTTTTTCTCCGCCGCCTGCTGGGCCAGGGTCAGCTTGGCGGTGACGGTGTCCATGGCGTCCACCAGATAGTCATACTGCCCCAAATCAAACTGGCTGGCGGTGTCCGGCAGATAAAACAGGGGATAGGTGCGCACCTGGCAATCCGGGTTGATTTCCGCCGCCCGCAGCCGGGCCGCCTCGGTTTTCAGCATCCCCAGGGTGCCGTGGGTGGCAAGCAGCTGGCGGTTCAGGTTGGAGGTGCTGACGGTGTCCTTGTCGATGAGATCCAGCTGCCCAATGCCCGCCCGAGCCAGAGCCTCCACCACGAAGCCGCCCACGCCGCCCAGGCCGAATACCGCCACCCGGGCCCGTTTCAGCCGTTCAACGCCCTCCTCCCCCAGCAGCATGGCCGTCCGGGAAAACTGTTCCTCCATTTTGTATCCTCCTTCAATCCAAAACAGGGGCTGTCCCGGAGGACGGCCCCTGCATTGTGTTAAGTGCTTCTCGGTTTCACTCAGCTAAGTGGCGCTTTAACATAGTATCGACATCGTAGGGCGGGGTCATGACCCCGCCGACCAGCTTCCGTTTTTTGCCCTGGTACC
>CAMCKD010000153.1 GCA_945875335.1 uncultured Clostridia bacterium
CCTACCCCCCTTTACACAAGGGGGGCATGGCCGGTGCGCACATCGATACCCGGTATGTTCAACCCACCAAACAACAATTTACCGCGTTGCTGACGAAAGCCAATATGCAAATATTAGAACGGAGGAAAAAGCATGGCTATCACCATCCATATTTATTACACAGGAAAACCCGGGGATGCGAGAAAATTTGCGGAGGAAATGGTTGCAAGCGGAATCGTGAAGGAAATTCGTGCCGAGCCGGGGAATGTGAAATATGCGTATTTCTTCCCCATGGAGGATACGCAGACCGTCCTTTTAATTGACAGCTGGAAGGATCAGGCTTCCCTGGATATTCACCATGCCTCACCCATGATGAAGCAAATCGCACAGCTGAGAGAGAAGTACGACCTTCATATGCGTGTGGAACGCTACATTCCTGATGAACAGGGAATTCCTGCTTCGGACGAGGTTTTCATTCGATAGAAAACGCTTGCGGGAGGGGCGGATATGGATCAGAAAACAGTTCTTTTCTCAAACAGGAGTTTGAGGGCGATGATCATTCCTCTGTTTTTGGAGCAGCTGCTGGTGATGCTGGTGGGATTGGCGGACACGCTGATCGTCAGCTATGCCGGAGAAGCGGCGGTTTCAGGGGTTTCCTTGGTGAATCAGTTCAACACCATTTTCATTTACCTGTTCACTGCGCTGGCTTCCGGCGGCGCGGTGGTCATCAGCCAATATATTGGGAAACGGGCAGCGGAGGAGGCCGGAGAAGCTGCCAGCCAGCTGCTGTCCTTTTCTGCGGCGTTTTCCCTGCTGATCGGGCTGCTTGTGCTCCTTGGCAATGAAAAAATGCTTGCGCTGCTGTTTGGAAAGGTTGAGAAGGATGTGATGCAGGCCTGCATTACCTATCTGCGAATCTCCGCTTATTCCTATCCGGCTCTGGCCGTCTATAACGCCGGTGCGGCGGTGTTTCGCAGCATTGGCAAGACCAGCGTCACCATGTACCTGTCCGTTGTATCCAATATCATCAATGTGATTGGAAATGTGATCGGTGTCTTTGTTCTGAAAGCGGGCGTGGCAGGTGTGGCCTACCCTTCCCTGATTGCCCGGGCCTTCTCCGCCGTGGCGATTACATGGCTGTGCTTCCAGAAGAAAAACCAGGTGGTCTACCGCTGGAAATGGATTTTCCAGTGGAATGGCGGCCTGATGAAAAGCATTTTGAACATCGCCATCCCCAACGGCTTTGAAAACGGTGTTTTTCAGCTGGTGAAGGTTGCTTTGAGCAGCATTGTAGCCCTGTTTGGTACTTATCAGATCGCCGCAAACGGCGTGGCCCAAAGCATCTGGTCCCTGGCGGCGCTGGCCGGTGTTTCCATGGGGCCGGTGTTTATCACGGTGATTGGACAGTGTATGGGAAATGGCGATACCCAGGCGGCAGATGGTTATTTTAAGAAACTGACGCGCATCACCCTTCTGATTTCCTCTGCATGGAATCTGCTGATTTTTTTGCTGACACCGGCTTTCCTGCGCCTGTATGCCCTGGAACCGGAAACCAAACAGCTTGTGATCTGGCTGGTGCTGATTCACAACCTGTTTAATGCAATCGCGTTCCCATTCTCCGGCGCCCTCAGCAACGGACTGCGGGCGGCGGGAGACGTGAAATTCACCATGTATGTGTCCATTATCTCCACCATTGGGGTGCGCCTGCTTCTGTCCTACCTGTTGGGCATCACCCTGCAAATGGGCGTCATCGGCATTGCCATCGCCATGGTCTGTGACTGGCTCCTGCGGGCGGTGATTTTCTTCTGGAGGCAGAAATCCGGCAAATGGAAAACGTTCCGCGTGATCTGAGAGCATCCGCGCCCCCCAAAGCCCCCAGTTTTCATAACGCCACTGTAGTAGGCTGTAACACTTAAAAATTGTTGTTTGTCGGTTTGAATGTACCGGGTATCGATGTGCGCACCAGCCATGCCCCCCTTGTGTAAAGGGGGGTAGGGGGGATTGGGCAGTAGGCACTGACGATTTGCAGCCAGCTTCGGCGAATTCGTAGAAGCTGAAACAATGGGATAGTACCTCTTCGCATCGGCTTGTACAGATTTGCTGCCTGGTACTGCGAATCCCTCCCCTACCCCTCCCTTACAAGTAAGGGAGGGCATGCGCTCAGAAATTTACAGCCTGATACCGTATATCTGGGGGACACCCCCTCAGCCTTCGGCAGCTCCCCCAGAGGGGGAGCCAAGGGCGTGCGCCATAAACAACAATTTACCTCCCAAGATCATCATACAAAAAAGAGACGCCCGAAAGCGTCTCTTTTTTATTCAATAGAAACTTTGGGAGCTCCGATGTGTGAAAATCAGGCTTCCAGGTTGATGCCGGTCTCCTTGGAGAAGACATGGCAGACATGGCCGGCGAAGTTGAACTTCACGGAAGCGCCGGTATTCAGAGCGGCCACCTCGGCGGCGGTCATGTTCATGGTGGAGACCACCAGAACCACGTCACGGCCCATGGCGGTGACATGCAGGTGCACGGAGGAGCCCATCATTTCGGACACATCCACCTTGGCGTCGATGCCGGTGCTGCCCAGCTCGATGTGCTCGGGACGGACACCCAGGACGACCTTCTGAGGAGCGACATTGTTCTTGGCCAGGGCAGCCTGCTTCTCGGCGGACAGCTCCACGGTGAGGTTCTCCAGCTTGACAGCGTACTTGCCGTTCTCCTTCACCAGCTCGGCGTTCTCGAACAGGTTCATCTGAGGAGTGCCGATGAAGGTGGCCACGAACAGGTTGTAGGGATGGTTGAACACTTCCTGAGGAGTGCCGATCTGCTGGATGAAGCCGTCCTTCATGATGACGATGCGGTCGCCCAGGGTCATAGCCTCGGTCTGGTCGTGGGTAACGTAGATGAAGGTGGTGTTGATGCGCTGACGCAGCTTGATGATCTCAGCACGCATCTGGTTACGCAGCTTGGCGTCCAGGTTGGACAGGGGCTCGTCCATCAGCATGACCTGGGGGTTACGGACGATGGCGCGGCCGATGGCAACACGCTGACGCTGACCACCGGACAGAGCCTTGGGCTTACGGCCCAGGTACTGGGTGATGTCCAGAATTTCGGCGGCTTCCTTCACCTTCTTGTCGATCTCGTCCTTGGGGGCGTGACGCAGCTTCAGGGCGAAAGCCATGTTATCATAAACAGTCATATGGGGGTACAGAGCGTAGTTCTGGAAAACCATGGCGATGTCACGATCCTTGGGAGGAACGTCGTTCACCAGACGGTTGCCGATGTACAGCTCGCCGCCGGAGATGTCTTCCAGACCGGCGATCATACGCAGGGTGGTGGACTTGCCGCAGCCGGAGGGGCCGACCAGAACGATGAATTCCTTGTCGGCGATGTCCAGGTTGAATTCCTGAACGGCCACAACGCCTTCAGCAGTGATCTGCAGGTTGCTCTTCTTCTTCTCGGGCTCGTCGCCTTTCTTCTTCTTCTTGGCCTGCTTGGCGTCGTCGCCGTTGAAGGGGTAGACCTTCTTGATGTTCTTCAGGGTTAAGCTTGCCATGATTTTTGTGACTCCGTGCATCCTGAATCCTCAATGAATGCACTCGCGTACCGCCAGGTAAAATAGCGGAAGCATTACGACAGGTCTCCACACTGCCGCACCGTGAGTCGAAACGGGGGTTTCCTCCTTTATTTTAGCTTCCTATGCCTATTGTTTGTGGAGTAGGCATATTCCACCGGAATACTGAAATGGTACCATATTTTATTAAAATATTCAATCGGCTATTTTGCCATTTTTCAAAGGGATGGATTGTATATTTTGCCCGGAGGATTTATTTGGATGGAAAATTGTTGTTTGTTGTACACGCCATTCGTAGGGGCGGCTACCAGCCGCCCGCCA
>CAMCKD010000154.1 GCA_945875335.1 uncultured Clostridia bacterium
TACTCTTACCACCCCCCTCGTAAACGCGGGGGGCAAGGACGTGTACCGCATCGGCACCGCTCGCCACTGCCCAAACAGCCCTACAAATTCCTATTTTCCGCGCTATAGAACGATACCGGGTGGGCCTGGCGTGAAATGGGTACACATATTTTCGCACGACATAAAAATCCGGCAGCGCGGGGGCGCCGTGCTGCCGGAAAAAGTTTTTTAACCGAAGACGCTGAGCAGGAAGCCAGCGGCGATGGCGGAGCCGATGACACCGGCCACGTTGGGGCCCATGGCGTGCATCAGCAGGAAGTTGGAGGGATTGGCCTTCTGGCCCTCCACGTTGGTCACCCGGGCGGCCATGGGAACGGCGGACACACCGGCGGAGCCGATGAGGGGGTTGACCTTTCCCTTTGTGACCTTGCACATCACGAGGCCGCCCAGCAGGCCGCCGGCGGTGGACAGTGCGAAGGCAAACACGCCCAGGAAGACGATCTTGAGGGTCTCCCATGTCAGGAACCGGGAGCCCACCATGGTTGCGCCCACGGCGGTGGACAGGAGGATCGTGACAATGTTCATCAGGGCATTCTGCACGGTGTCACTGAGCCGGTCGGTAACGCCGGTCTCCTTAAAGAGGTTGCCCAGCATCAGGCAGCCGATGAGGGGCGCGGTGTCCGGCAGCAGCAGGGCCACGAAAATGGTGACCACGATGGGGAAGATGATCTTCTCGGTCTTGGACACGGTACGGGTCTGGACCATCTTGATCTTCCGCTGCTCGGGGGTGGTCATGAGACGCATAATGGGCGGCTGGATCATGGGAATCAGAGCCATGTAGGAGTAGGCCGCCACGGCGATGGCGCCCAGCAGATGGGGCGCCAGCTGGCTGGTCAGGAAGATGGCGGTGGGGCCGTCCGCGCCGCCGATGATGCCGATGGAGGCAGCCTCATTGCCGGTAAAGCCCATGAGGCTGGCGCCGAAGAAGGCCACAAACACGCCCATCTGGGCAGCGGCGCCCAGAAGCAGGCTCTTGGGGTTAGAAAGCAGGGGGCCAAAGTCCGTCATGGCGCCCACGCCCATGAAGATCAGGCAGGGGTACAGGCTGGACTTGACGCCGATGTAGAAAATGTCCAGAAGACCGCCGTCGTGGATGATGGTGGTAAAGGTGATGTGCTCCACAGCCTCACCTGCGGCATTGATGTAGGGCGTACCCTGGACATAGGCATCCCACAGCTCCTGGTGATAGAGCCCAGCACCGGGAAGGTTCGTCAGCAGACAGCCAAAGGCAATGCCGGTGAGCAGCAGCGGCTCGAACTTCTTCACAATCGCCAGGTACAGAAGACCGCAGGCGATAATAATCATCAGCAGGTTCTGCCAGGAGTTCTGGGAGACAAACCCGGTGATGAGCGCCGCGAAGCCGGAGCTTTCCCACAGGTTCAGAAGGATTTGACCAATATTCATTGGGCACCCTCCTTAACCGATGATCACCAGGGGCGCGCCGGTATCCACGATGGAGCCCTTGGCAACCAGGACCTGGGTCACGGTGCCGCCCTTGGAGGCCATGATCTCGTTCTCCATCTTCATTGCCTCCAGAATGCACAGCACCTCGCCCTCCTTGACGGCCTGGCCCTGGGTGACATTCACTTTCAGAATGGTGCCGGGCATGGGGGCGTTCACAGGCTCACCGGCGCCGGTGACCACGGGGGCGGCAGGGGTGGGAGCAGCGGCGGGCGCAGGGGCGGCGGCAGGGGCGGCAGCGGGAGACGGGGCAGCCGTGGGGGCAATGGCCTCATACTCATCCAGAAGCATGGCCTGACCGGCCTCCACCTCTACCTCGTAGGTGCGGTTATTCAGGGTCACTTTATATTTCATGATTTACTTGACCTCCTTGATGGAAATGAAGCGCAGCTCGTTCAGGGGCTTGCCCATTTTGTCGGCTACAATGGCCATAAGCATGGCGGCGGTCCTGGGCTCCACATCGTGAAGCTTCAGCTCACCGGCAGTGCCGGGAGCCACAGGCTTGGGCGCGGCAGGGGCGGCAGCGGCGGCAGCCTGGGCGGCGGCGTGGGCGGCCTCCTTAATGGCGGCGGCTTTCTTGTCCCGGGCGATGAACACCCGGCCCATAGCCACGACCACAGCCATCAGCAGCACGATGCCGAAGAATACCACCGCGTAGCCCAGCAGGGCCAGAACCGCGGCCTCGCCCACAGGCAGGTGTTCGCCCAGACCGGCAGTAAGAATCGTCATAGCGGACCCTCCTTACGCCTCGGTGATGGTGTAGGTGACCTTGTTCTCTTCCTTGGCCTTCCGGGCCTCCAGGAACTTGGTGGCCTGATCCGGGAAGCAGATGTAGCTCATCACATCTTCCTCGGATTTTGCCAGATCGCCCAGGGCTTCCTTTGCCTTCACAAAGTCCTCGCCGGTGCGCTTGCTGTCCTCAATGCGGCAGTCGATGGGGGCCTCCATACCGGCCTCCGCCAGGACCCGCTTCTGCAGGTCGGCATCCACGGGGGCGGGGGAGATGCCGTACTCGCCCTTCAGGTAGCTCTTGATCTCCTTGGAGATGTTCTTGTAGCGCTGGCCCACCAAAACGTTGGTGACGGCCTGGTTGCCCACCATCTGGCTCAGGGGGGTGACCAGGGGAGGATAGCCCATGTCCGCCCGGACAGCGGGGATCTCCGCCAGGGCGGCGTCGAACTTATCCATGGCTTTCATGTCGGTGAGGTTCGCGATCATGTTGGACAGCATGCCGCCGGGAACCTTGTATACCAGGGCCTGGGCGTCGGTGCCCATGGACTTGGGGTTCAGGGTCTTGTTGTCGATGTACTTCTGCTTGATGGGCTTGAAGTAGTCGTTGACCTGGTTGATAACCTTTTCGTCCAGGCCGGTGTCGATGCCCAGCTCCTCCAGAGCGTAGTAGATGGACTCGGTGGCGGGCTGGGAGGTGCCGTTGGAGAAGCAGGAGGTGGCGGTGTCGATGATGTCCACACCGGCCTCCACGGCCTTCATAACGGTCATGTAAGCCATGCCGGTGGTGCAGTGGGTGTGCAGGATCAGGGGCAGGGTGACACCCGCGTCCTTAATGCCCTTGAACAGGGCCTCCGCCTCGGCGGGGCTCATGGTGCCGGCCATATCCTTCAGGCAGATGGTGTCAAAGCCCATGCTCTGCAGCTCCTTGCACATCTCGGCGTACTTGGCGGGAGTGTGCACGGGGGACTGGGTGTAGGAAATGCAGCCGGAAGCCACGGTGTTGGGAGTGGCGTACTTCTTGGTGGCCTCCAGGGCGGTGCGGATGTTCCGGAAATCGTTCAGCGCGTCGAAGATCCGCAGAACGTCGATGCCGTTCTTGATGGACAGCTCCACGAACTTCTCAACAACATCGTCGTGGTAGTGCTTGTAGCCCAGCAGGTTCTGGCCCCGCAGCAGCATCTGCAGCTTGGTATTGGGCATATGCTCGCGGATATGCCGCAGCCGCTCCCAGGGATCCTCGTTCAGGTAGCGCAGGCAGCTGTCAAAGGTAGCGCCGCCCCAGCACTCCACGGAGTAGTAGCCGGCCTTGTCCATGGTGGGGAGGATCTGCTCGTAATCGGCGTAGGGAAGCCGGGTCGCCATCAGGGACTGGTTGGCATCACGAAGGACGGTTTCAGTGAATCGGACTTTTTGAGCCATTATATTAAGACCTCCGTTTTATAAAGATAGTCGGAATTTGCGTTGTTTGGGGAATACAATCGTGCAAGGCAATGACGAATTTTTATATGCATATCGGATTAACCGACAAATTGGAATTTGGCGAATTCCCGGAAACACCTTGGCTCCCCCTGTGGGGGAGCTGTCACGGCTTAAGC
>CAMCKD010000155.1 GCA_945875335.1 uncultured Clostridia bacterium
TGAGCCTACGGTTTTGGAGACCGCCGCTCTACCAATTGAGCTATACCCCTATATGGAAAAGACAAAAGTCTGAATGAACTGGTGGGCCTTCAGGGACTCGAACCCGGGACTATCCGGTTATGAGCCGGAGGCTCTGACCAACTGAGCTAAAGGCCCATGGAATCTCGGGTGAACTCACTCACCACGGGGGCTATTATAGCACACCCCAACCGGGTTGTCAAGTGAAATTCTTCCTGAGTTTCAGCAAAATACGCTCCCCATCCAATGTGCAGACAAAAGCCGGCGGCAGGAAAGGAATTTGTTTGCCCACCAGCCACTGTAGGGGAGGCTCTCAGCCTCCCGCCAGCTTTCGGCTATTGAGTGTTTGGTTGAATGGTACATATGTGGGAAACTTGCACGAATTCGCCCGACATTTTTAGGATTTTTACGCTGTACTGCGCGGGAGGCTACGAGCCTCCCCTACAGTGGCTGGGCGGAATTCTGTAAACAAACATCAATTTCCACTCATGCTGCGAGAATCCGGGAGGGGATGAACGCCGGCATGTCATTCAAACTCTGCCATATCCAGGCAGTCGCCGGAGCGGGTGAGTTGGGAAAGCGTGCCGTCGCGCAGGAGGTAGGCCTCGCCGAAGAGCAGCAGGCTTTCTTCGTCCTGGAAAAAGTAGCTTCCGTCGGGCAGGGCGAAGAAGGTATTGCCCTGGCTGTCGGAATAGGTGATGTCCTCAAAAAGCCGCATTCCGTCCAGGATGTTGTCCTTCACCTTCTGATAATGGGGCAGGATGTTCACGCCGGTGAGCCCCAGGCCGGGGCAGAAGCGCTGAAAGTCCGGGTCCATGCCCTCGCCCTCCTCCTCGGGCTGGACGTAAACCGTGTCCGCCAGATTCATGGAGCCGGCGCTGATGCCCATGACGGTGCCGTCAAAATCCTCCAGCAGCTCCCGCAGTCCGATTTCCTGGAAGAAGGCGTTCTGGGTGGGCACATGGCCGCCGGCAAGGATGATAAAATCGCTTTCGGCCACCAATTGGGCGGCGTTTTCTGCGTTGGTGCCGTCCAGCACCTGGTAGGCGCTGAAGGTGATGCCCGCCTGGGAGCAGGCGATGGTGGTGTCCATGCCGAAGGAGCAGGTCAGCTCGTGCTGCTCCGGGTCGGAGGCCACGAACAGCGCCCGGGGCAGGGGAGGCAGGGCCTGGCGCAGATTATCCAGAAAATGGTTCTCCGGGTTCAGAATGGCCCGGTCCGCCCCGTCCAGATAGGGGCTGCTGGTGATAAAAACATTCATGTTGAAAGCCTCACATTGGGAAAGTATTCGTTCACAAAATCCACCTGGGATGCCTGGAAGGATTTTCCGTTCAGGTATTCCAACCCTCCCGCCTCGGTGGTGAAGGCAAAGGTGAGCCGGTAGGAATAGAGGGCCTGGTAATTCCGGTCAAAGCGCTTGTCCAGCTTGCCGTATTTGCCGTCCCCCAGCAATGGGTGACCGGCGTGGGCGAACTGGGCCCGAATCTGGTGGGTTCTGCCGGTGATCAGCTCACACTCCACCAGGGAAAGGCCGTTGGCGCTGGCCAGGGTGCGGTAATTGGTCTGGCAGGTTTTGGAGCCGGGCTGGGGGGTATCCGTGACGAATACCCGGTTTTTCTTGGCATCCTTGAACAGGTACCCCTTCAGGCTGCCGTCGCGGGGCTTGGGGGTGCCTTCCACGATGGCAAGATACCGCTTGTCCAGCTCCCGGTCCTTGATCTTCTGGTTCATCACCCGCAGAGCCTCGGCGTTTTTGGCCGCAATGACGATGCCCCCGGTGTTTCGGTCGATTCGGTTGCACAGGGCGGGGGTGAAGGAATGCTCCTGCCGGGGGCTCCATTCGTGCTTCTGGTACAGGTAGGCCTGAATGTGGTCAATGAGGGTGCGGCCATACTCCGACCCGTCGTGGGGGTGCACTGCAAGACCGGGCCGCTTGTCCACCAGTAGAATGTTTTCGTCCTCATAGACGATGTTCAGCCTGGGAGCGGCCACGGTGAGGTAGGCGTTGTCCTCCCGGGGCTTGTCGAAAAACTCGTCGTTGATATACAGCTGCAAAACATCCCCGGCTTCCAGATGGGTGTCCCGCTCCGCTCTGCCGCCGTTGCGCTTGATGCGCTTGATGCGGATGTATTTCTGAGCCAGAGAGGCAGGCAGCAGGGGGACGGCCTTGGCCAGGAAACGATCCAGCCGCTGCCCGGCGTCGTTGGCTCCGATGGTAATTTCTTTCATTTATTTGCGCCCCGCGTTCTCAAAGTGGCGGTCGATCTGCTCGGAGAACTCCTGGGCGGCGTTGTAGCCCAGCTTTCTCTGGCGGTTATTCATGGCGGCCACCTCCAAAATCACGGCCAGGTTTCGTCCGGCAGTGATGGGAATGGTGTTCATGGGCACCTTCACGCCCAGAATGTCCATGTACTGATCCTCCAGGCCCAGCCGGTCATAGGCCTCCTGGGTGTTCCAGGGGACAATGTTCACCACCAGGTTGATTTCGTTTTCTGAACGGACGGAGCCCATGCCGAAGAGCTTGGCCACATTCACAATGCCAATGCCCCGCAGCTCAATGTAGTTGCGAATCAGCTCCGGCGCGGTGCCAACCAGGGAGGTTTCGGAGACCTTGCGGATTTCCACGGCATCGTCGGCAATGAGCCGATGGCCCCGTTTCAGCAGCTCCAGGGCCGCCTCGCTTTTGCCCACGCCGCTGTCGCCCATCAGCAGCAGGCCCTCGCCATAGACCTCCACCAGCACGCCGTGGCGGGTGATCCGGGGCGCCAGGGCGGATTTGAGGAAGGTGATGATGTTGGAGGCCAGGGTAGCGGTGGCCTCCGGGGAGCGCAGCACGGTGATGGAGTGCTTTTTCGCCATTTCCAGGCACTGCTCATCCACCGGGAAATTCCGGGCGATCAGCAGGGCAGGGGGCTTGTAAGAAAAGAGCTGGTCAAAAATGGCGGTGCGCTCCTGGGGCGTTTTCTTTTGGAGATAGCTGATCTCCACATTGCCGAGAACTTGCAGCCGCATGGGCTCGAAATAGTCAAAATATCCCGCAATCTGCAGCCCCGGCCGGGCCACGTCCTCCACGGTGAGGCGGATGGATTCGTAGTCCGCCGAAGCGTAAGCCACTTCCAGCTTGAATTCCTTGACCAGGGCAGAAAGCGGAATGCTGTAGGTTTCAATCATAGGCATCCTCCCAGTGTCTTTTTCGTTTATTATACCAGCCTCCGGGGGAATATCAACCTATTTTTGATTTTCTGAAAAAATTGCAAAAAAATACTTGCTTTTTTCGATAAAGTCTGATATTATATCTAAGCGCTCGAATGGGGCGCAGTATGCATAGAATCATTTCGGATGGGAGGTGCAATGAATGGCGAAGTGTGATTTTTGTGGCAAGGGCGTTACCTTTGGTATTAAGGTGTCCCACTCCCACAGACGTTCCAACCGCGAATGGAAGCCCAACGTCAAGCGGGTCAAGGCAGTCGTGAATGGAACTCCCTGCCATGTGTACGCTTGTACCAGATGCCTCCGTTCCAATAAGGTAGAGCGGGCCGTCTGATTTATGTGGCATATAAAATGCGCTGCTGGTAACCCAGCGGCGTTTTTTATTTGGATGCCTTTAGGCTTAATATAAACCCCTGGTTCTACCAGGGGTGGGTAAAAAAAGCCTTGGCAAATAAAAACCTCCATGATACGCTAGTGATGGTTTGGCGAC
>CAMCKD010000156.1 GCA_945875335.1 uncultured Clostridia bacterium
GCCTTCGGCAGCTCCCCCAGAGGGGGAGCCAAGGGTGCTCTGCAAACAACAATTTGTCTGTATACCGCGTCAAGCCGATAAGCACAACTGAAAAAATCCGCTCTTTGGAGGTAGTGATATGATTCGATTGATTGCTGACTCTTCTTCTGACCGTCCTGGGCTGGCGGGGGTGCAGTATGTGCCCCTGATCATCTCCACAGACGAGAAGAGCTTTGTGGACAACGAGCATCTGGATGTGAATGAGCTGCTGGACTATCTGGCTTCCTACAAAGGCCGCTCCTATACCGCCTGTCCCAGCGTGGATAGCTGGCTCAGCGCCTATGAGGGGGCGGAGGAAATCTATGCGGTCACCATCACCAGCAGCCTGTCCGGCTCCTACAACGCCGCCATGGCAGCCAGGGAGCTGTACCTGCAGGAGCATCCGTCTGCCAAAATCGCCGTTTTTGACAGCCTGAGCACCGGCCCGGAAATCCTGCTGATTCTGGAAAAAATCCGGGAGCTCACCGATGCCGGACTGCCCTTTGAGCAGGTGGAGCAGCAGGTGCGGAAGTATATGCGCCACACCCGGCTGTTCTTCTCCCTCCAATCCCTGCACAACCTGTCCCAGAACGGACGGGTCAGCAAGGTGGCCGCGGCGGCAGTGGGGATGCTGGGCATCCGCATTGTGGGCACCGCCAGCCCCGAGGGCACCCTGGCCCAGCTGGCAAAATGCCGGGGTGACCGGAAGGCGCTGCCGGAGCTGATGGAGCAGATGAAGGGCGCCGGCTTCCAGGGCGGCAAGGTGCGCATCACCCATGTGAGAAACCCCGAGCTGGCAGATCGCTTTGCCGACCTGGTGAGAACCACCTGGCCCACCGCCGATGTGGCCATTTCCCAAAGCACCGGCCTGTGCAGCTATTACGCAGAATCCGGCGCCATCCTGGCGGCATTTGTAACTGCCGGTTAATTTGAATCAATACCAATCGAAAAAGCATCCGGCTGGATGCTTTTTTCGTTCCAAAGAACTTTTCAAATCTATCGACTTTTTGCCCCCTTCCATGATATAATACCCATAATCATTCATGGAGGGGGCCGATTCTGTGTCCGAACAAGCAGCAAAAATACCCTGCACCATTGGCCTATTGGCCCATGTGGATGCGGGGAAGACGACCCTTTCGGAGGGGATGCTTTATTGCAGCGGGGAGCGGCGGACGTTGGGGCGGGTGGATCATCGGGACTCGTATCTGGACAGCCACGCCCTGGAACGGGAGCGGGGCATCACCATTTTCTCCAAGCAGGCCCGGCTGGAAACGGAGCACCGGCAGATCACCTTGCTGGATACCCCGGGGCATGTGGATTTTTCGGCGGAGGCGGAACGCACCCTGCCGGTTTTGGACTGCGCGGTGCTGGTCATCAGCGGCACCGACGGGGTACAGGCTCACACCCTGACCCTCTGGCGGCTGCTGGAACGCTACCAGGTGCCGGTGTTCCTGTTCATCAACAAAATGGATCTGCCCGGGGCTGACCGGGAGAAGCTGCTGGCCCAATTGCAGGAGCAGCTGAGCCCCGGCTGCCTGGACTTTGGCCTGCCCCGGGCGGAGATCCAGGAGGCGGCGGCCCTGTGCGACGAGGCGCTGCTGGAAAGCTATCTGGAAAACGGCACCGTCACCGACGGGAACCTGGGGGCGCTGATTGGGGCCCGGAAGCTCTTCCCCTGCTGCTTCGGCGCGGCGCTGAAGCTAGAAGGGGTGGGGGAGCTGCTGGGGCTGCTGGATGTCTATGCCCCTCAAAAGCAGTACGGCACCGACTTTGCCGCCCGGGTCTACAAAATCTCCCGGGACGCCTCCGGCACCCGGCTGACCTGGGTGAAGCTCACCGGCGGCAGCCTGAAGGTGCGGCAGAATCTATGCTATCAGAATCAAAAAGGGGAGCCGGTGGAGGAAAAGCTGGTGCAGCTGCGGCTGTACTCCGGGGACAAATTCACCGCCCCGGAGGAAATTTTTGCAGGACAACTCGCCGCCCTCACCGGCCTCACCGCCACCTACGTGGGCCAGTCCCTTGGGGCGGAGCCGGAGGGACAGAAGCCGGTGTTGGAGCCGGTGATGACCTACCGGGTCAATCTTCCCAAGGGCTGTGACCCGGCCCAGGCCCTGCCCAGGCTGCGGCAGCTGGAGGAGGAAGACCCCCAGCTCCATCTACTCTGGGAGGATGGACAAATCCATGTGCAGATCATGGGCCGGGTGCAGCTGGAAATCTTCCGCAGCTTGGTGCAGCAGCGCTTCGGGCTGGACATCACCCTGGACGACCGGCGTATCTTCTACAAGGAGACCATTCGCAGCACCGTGGAGGGCGTGGGTCATTTCGAGCCCCTGCGCCACTACGCCGAATGCCACATTCTGTTGGAGCCCCTTCCCCAGGGCAGCGGTGTGGTCATCGACACGGTGTGCCCCCTGGATGTGCTGGATGGGAACTACCAGAACCTGATCCTCACCCATCTGGCGGAGAAGACCCACCGGGGGGTGCTGATTGGCGCGCCCATCACGGACATGAAGCTGACATTGCTGGTGGGCAAGGCCCATTTGAAGCACACCGAGGGGGGCGACTTCCGCCAGGCCACCTATCGGGCGGTGCGGCAGGGGCTGATGCAGGCGGAAAGTGTGCTGCTGGAGCCCTGGTACGATTTTGTGGTGACGGCCCCCACGGAGCTGATCGGACGGGCCATCACAGACATCCGGGCCATGGGGGGAGAATTCGAGGCCCCGGAGAGCCAGGGGGCCATCTCCACTCTGAAAGGCACGGTGCCGGCCTCGGAGGTCAAGGACTACGCCGACCAGCTGGCATCCTACACCCAGGGCCGGGGGCGGCTGCAGCTGACCCTCCACGGCTACGCCCCCTGCCACAATGCCCAGGCGGTCATCGACGCCGCCTGCTACGACCCGGAAGCGGATCTGGCCAATACCCCGGACTCGGTGTTCTGCGCCCACGGGGCGGGCTTCAACGTGAAGTGGAACCAGGTAAAGGACTACATGCACCTGGAAAGCGGGCTGAAGGAGGAAAAGCCGCCCCAGATCATCCCCCGCACCAGCATCGACGACAAGGAGCTGGAACGGATCATGGAGCGGGAATTCGGCCCCATCCGGCGCAGGCAGTATGCTTCCCCCGCCACCCGCCCGGCCACGGAGGAGATCACCATCAAGCAGCCCCGGCAGCGCTGCATCATCGTGGACGGCTACAACATCATTTTCGCTTGGGAGCAGCTGGCCCAGCAGGCGAAATCCGACCTGGATGCCGCCCGTCGGCAGCTCTGCGACAGCCTTTCCAGCTACGCTGGCTTCACCAAATGCCGTCTGATCCTGGTATTCGACGGCTACAAACAGAAGGGAAATCCGGGAGAAAAGACCCAATTCCACAACATTCAGGTGGTGTACACCAAAGAAGGGCAGACCGCCGACCGCTACATCGAAGAGCTGGCGGCGGAGATTGGAAGCAGCTACGCCGTCCGGGTGGCCTCCTCCGATTCTCTGGTGCAGCTGTCCTCCTTCCGCAGCGGCGTCCTGCGAATGTCCGCCCGGGAGCTCCACGACGAGGTAGAATCCGCCCACCGGGAGATGGGGAAATATTTTCGGTGCTGATGGGGTGCTTTGAGCCATGCAGCCGCGGGATGTCACACCGAAAAATTGTTGTTTGTCGGTTTGAATGTACCGGGTATCGATGTGCGCACCAGCCA
>CAMCKD010000157.1 GCA_945875335.1 uncultured Clostridia bacterium
TTGTATATGTGTGCGGCGATGCCTATGTGGATCATCCCTCCTTCGGCCATGCCATCATCGGAAGGATTCTGGAAAGCCATGGCTACAGCGTGGGGATGATTCCCCAGCCGGATTGGAAAAATCCCAAATCCATCGATGTGTTCGGGCGGCCCCGGCTGGGCTTTTTGGTGTCCGGCGGCAACATGGACAGCATGGTCAACCACTACTCCGTCACCAAGCACCGGCGGAAAACCGATGCCTTCACCCCCGGCGGGGTCATGGGCAAGCGGCCGGACTACGCCACGGTGGTCTACTGCAACCTCATCCGCCAGACCTACAAGGATGTGCCCATTTTGATTGGCGGCATCGAAGCCAGTTTGCGGCGGTTGGGGCACTACGACTACTGGTCGGAGAGCATGAAGCGCTCCATTCTCCTGGACTCCCAGGCGGATTTATTGATGTACGGCATGGGAGAAAAGAGCATTGTGGAGATTGCCGATGCCCTGAACGCCGGCATGGACGTAAAGGACATCACCTACATCGACGGCACGGTGTTCAAAACGGCCCAGCTGGATGAGAGCTTCCCCACCATTATTCTGCCTTCCTTTGAGGAAGTAAAGAAGAATAAGCGCTCCTACGCCGAGTCCTTCAAAATTCAGTACGGCAACTGCGACCCCTTCACCGCCAAGCGGCTGGCAGAGCAATACGGAAAAGAATTTGTGGTGCAGAACCCGCCCCAGAAGCCTTTGACCACGGCGGAAATGGACGCGGTTTACGATCTTCCCTACTGCCGCACCTACCACCCCAGCTACGAAAAGGCCGGGGGCGTGCCCGCTATTGAGGAAGTGAAGTTCAGCCTGGTGAGCAACCGGGGCTGCTTCGGGGCCTGCTCCTTCTGCGCCCTGACCTTCCACCAGGGGCGGATCGTCCAGGTGCGGAGCCATGAATCCATCCTGAAGGAAGCAGAGCTCATGGTGAAGGACAAGGATTTCAAGGGCTACATCCACGATGTGGGCGGCCCCACCGCCAATTTCCGCCACCCCGCCTGCGAAAAGCAGCTATCCAAAGGCGCCTGCGGCGGGCGGCAGTGCCTCTACCCCACCCCCTGCAAAAACATGAACGCCGACCACGCCGACTATGTGGCCCTGCTTCGGAAGCTGCGCAAGCTCCCGGGCGTGAAAAAGGTCTTCGTCCGCAGCGGCATCCGATTTGACTATCTTTTGACGGACAAAAAGGACACCTTCTTCAAGGAGCTGGTGCAGTACCACATCTCCGGCCAGCTAAAGGTGGCCCCGGAGCATGTGTCCGATGCGGTGCTCAGCCGGATGGGCAAACCCAGAAACGCCGTCTACAATCGGTTTGTGGACAAGTATTTTGCCCTGAACAAGCAGTACGGCATGAATCAGTATCTGGTGCCCTACCTGATGTCCAGCCACCCGGGCTCGACAATGAAGGAGGCCGTGGAGCTGGCGGAGTACATCCGGGAGATGGGCTACAACCCGGAACAGGTCCAGGACTTCTACCCCACCCCCTCCACCCTGTCCACGGTGATGTACTACACTGGCTTAGACCCCCGCACCATGGAGCGGGTCTATGTCCCCACCGACCCCCACGAAAAGGCCATGCAGCGGGCCTTGATCCAGTATCGGAATCCCAAGAACTATTATCTGGTAAGAGAAGCCCTGATTGCCGCCCACCGAGAGGACTTGATTGGCTCCGGCCCCAAATGCCTGATCCGCGCCGTACCGCCAAAGGCAGGAGGCCACGCCGCACCGCCGAAAAAGCCAGTAAAAAAAGGTGCACCGCCTGCGAAGGCTCCCAAAAAAACGGGCAGAAAATAAAAAATCACCTCCACGGGTGATTTTTGAAAAAAATGTTGCAATTGGGCAGTCAGTGTGCTATGGTTATATCGGCGCTGCCGTGTCACGGTAGGCGGTTGGCCCCCTTCGCAGGGGGCAGCTTCTTAGCCCCCTGGCTTTTTTGAAAGGGGGGCTTCCGATGGTTACATATTCCGACCTATTCCAGTTCGGTCTGCTAATCGTTGGCGTTATCGGCGTTTGCATTGCTGCAATGAAACGATAGAGAAACAGAAGTAACCGCCACTCTCCCAAAGACTGCGGTTACTTCTGTAACTAACGCCGGGGGTCAACCGTCTACCGGCAGCGCCCTCGTATTGTTATTTTACCGCAGGAACCCCATTTTGTCAATGGCCTCCTCGTTTCAGGGGAGGTCTTTTTTCATGCTCTGCGGTAGAGGCACATCTCATATGGGATTCCGTTTTCCTCCCCGGATTGGAGGATCGTCTCCAAAACCCAGTCCGGGCTTTCGTCCAGGTTGGGGAAGAAGGTATCGGACTGGGGCTGGCAGTGCACCTTGGTCACATAGGCCCGGGTGCAATAGGGCAGCAGTTGGAGGTAGACGCTGCCGCCGCCGATGACGAAGGCCCGGTCAGCGGTTTGGGCCAGCGCCAGGGCTTCCTCCGGCGTATGGCAGAAGGTGAAGCCGGGGATTTCCGCTTCGCTTCTGGTCAGGGCCACGTTGACCCGGCCGGGCAAAGGCTGCTTGCCGGGGAAATCCTCCAAGGTGCGGCGGCCCACAATGACCATGGCCCCCTTGGTGGTCTGGCGGAAAAACTTCCGATCGGCGGACAGGGCAATGGGCTGGGTGCCCTCCCGGCCGATGCCCCAATCTTCATAGACGGCGACGATCAATTCCATTCCGCCACCTCAAATCGCCATGGGGATTTCAAAATCAAAGGGATGGTACTGATAATTCTCCATGGAGAAGGAGTTCTTGGTAAAATCATAGAAATCCGTGATGCTTTCATCCATGCAGAACTTGGGGGCCGGATACCCTTCCCGCTCCAGCATCGCTTTCACTGCTGGGATGTGCCGGTCGTAGATGTGGCAGTCGGCGATGACGTGCACCAGCTCCCCCACCTTCAGGCCGGAGACCTGAGCCATCATGTGGGTCAGGACGGCATACTGCACCACGTTCCAGTTGTTGGCGGTGAGCATGTCCTGGCTGCGCTGATTCAAAATGGCATTCAGGGTGTTGCCGGTGACATTGAAGGTCATGGAGTAGGCGCAGGGATACAGATTCATCTCATGCAGATCCTCAAAATTATAGATGTTGGTGAGGATTCTCCGGGAGGCGGGGTTGTGCTTCAAATCGTAGAGCACCCGGTCTACCTGATCGAACATCCCCTCTTTGTATTGATGCTTGATGCCCAGCTGGTAACCGTAGGCCTTGCCGATGGTGCCGTCCTCCCCGGCCCACTCATCCCAGACGTGGCTGCCCAGGTCGGCAATGCGGTTGGACTTTTTCTGCCAGATCCAAAGCATTTCGTCAATGGCGCTTTTCCAATAGGTGCGCCGCAGGGTCATGATGGGGAATTCCTCCGCCAGGTTATAGCGGTTCACCACCCCGAATTTTTTGATGGTGTGCGCCGGGGTCCCGTCCGCCCAGTGGGGGCGCACCTCCAAAGCTTCATCGGAGAAGCCATTTTCCAGAATGTCCAGGCAGGTAGCCCGGTAGAGTTCATCCGCTTTGCTCATGGCAGTCATGTCCTTTCATCTTGTGTTGAGGGGATTATAGCATAGGCAGAACCAAAAATGCAAGCCCCCAGCGGCCTATGGGAAATTGTTGTTTAGCGCACCCTTGCCCTCCCCTCTGGGGAGGGTGGCCGAGCGTCAGCGAGGCCGGGAGAGGTGTCG
>CAMCKD010000158.1 GCA_945875335.1 uncultured Clostridia bacterium
ATCTGGGGGGCACCCCCTCAGCCTTCGGCAGCTCCCCCAGAGGGGGAGCCAAGGGGCGTACTAAACAACAATTTGCCGTTTTTTTGACGAAAGCCCAAATGCGCAATATCTTATATCTCGTATCTTATATCTCATTCACAACCCCAAGCAAGGAGGGATCGCCATGGCCATGAGCCACGAGGATATGGAAAAACGCCGGCAGCGGCGGCAGGCACAGCAGAAAAAGCAGCGGGCCCAGCAGCGAAAGCTTCGTCTCGGCCTGGCGGCGGCGGTGCTGGTGCTGGCTCTTTGCACGGCTGCCATCTACTATTTTGTGGAAAACGCCCCCCAGACTGCCCCCTCCGCTGCCCTGAATACCGCCCTTCCCACGGAAACCACCGCCCCCCAGACCGCTCCCACCGAGGAAACCAGGCCCGCCAAGGAGGCCACCACCACCATCCACATCCGGGCAGCAGGTGACCTGAACGTCACCAATTCCGTGGTGGATGCCGGTCTTTCCGCCACGGGCTATGATTTCACCCGGGCCTTCCAGGATGTGACCAGCACCCTGTCCGACGCGGACCTGACCCTGCTGAACCTGGAGGGCAACATCTGCGGCGAGCCCTACGGCACCGCCACCTCCTCCGCCCCCAATAAGCTGCTCACCGCCCTGCGCAACGCGGGCGTTGACCTGATTCAAATGGCCAACTCCTGCTCCATCAACAATGGCCTTATCGGGCTGAATTCCACCCTGCAAGCCATCCGGGCCGCAGGAATGGAGCCCGTGGGTGCCTATTCCTCCCCAACGGAATTCAAGCGCTCCAAGGGCTACACCATCTGCGAAATTCAGGGGCTCAAGGTGGCCTTTGTGGCCTTCACCAAGGGCGTTGGAGGCATGGGCATGCCGGCAGGAAACGAGGACTGCGTGAACCTTCTGTACACGGACTACGACTCCACCTATAAAAAAGTGGACACCGAGGGCATCACCTCCATCCTCAACGCCGTGAAAGCCGAAAAGCCGGACTTCACCGTGGCCCTGCTCCACTGGGGCAGCGAAAACAACGACACCATCAGCTCCACCCAGGAGTCCATCGTCAAGCTGCTGCAAAAGAACGGCGTGGGTCTCATCATCGGCACCCATCCCCATCTGGTGCAGAAAATCGACTACAACGAGACCGCCGGAACCCTGGTTGCCTATTCCCTGGGGGATTTCTTTGGCGACGCCGCCCGGGGAGGCACCAATTACTCCATCATCCTGGATGTGGAAATCACCAAGGACAACGAAAAGGGCACCACCCGGGTCACGGGCTACAGCTACACCCCCATCTATACCGTCACCAGCTCCCAGACCACCGACGGCTTCCAGCGGGTGGTGCGCATTGAGCAGGCCATGCAGGCCCACGACGGCAATTTTGTGGACAAGATCACCGCCGCCTGCTATTCCGACATGGCCTATTCCCTCACAAGAATCGCCTCCCGCGCCAGCGGCAAGGGCTAAAATCATTATTGGAGAGAGAACATGAGGATTCTATTTGACAGCAAAAAGCCGGAATTCAAGTCCCCCTTCGGCACCCTGTCCCCGGGGCAGCTCTGCACGCTGCATCTGCACATCCCCGCCTCCGTCTGCACCCAGCGGGCAGAAATCGTGCTGTGCTATGAAAACGGCAGCCCCGCCCGGTATCTGGAAATGCACCGCCAGGAGCAGCGGGGGGTCTACGACATCTACGAGGGGGAGTTCTCCCTCTTCGCCCCGGGACTCTACTTCTATTATTTCCAGATTCACGACCCCCACGGCATGTTCCGCCTGTTCAAGCAGGGGGACGATGCCAACATGGAGGCGGGAGACCTGTGGCAGGTCAGCTGCATTCCCGCCGACTTCACCACCCCGGACTGGGCCAAGGGCGCCATCATCTATCAGATTTTCCCAGATCGGTTCTGCCGCAGCGGCAAGGTTGACCTCACCGGCAAGCTGGAGCCCTACACCCTCCACAAGGACTGGAACGAGGACGTGGACTGGGCCCCGGATGAAAACGGCATCATCCAGAACAACGATTTCTTCGGGGGCAATTTCCGGGGCATCACCGAAAAAATGGACTATATCGCCAGCCTGGGCGTGACCATTCTCTACCTGAACCCCATCAGCAAAAGCTTCTCCAACCACCGCTACGACACCGGCGACTACAAGACCCCCGACCCCATGCTGGGCACCGAGGCGGACTTCAAGGCCATGTGCGATGCCGCTCACGCCAGGGGCATCAAGGTGATTCTGGATGGGGTCTACTCCCACACCGGCTCCGACAGCCTGTATTTTGACCGGAAGCACACCTTCGGCGGCAACGGCGCCTTCTGCACCCAGAAATCCCCCTATTACAACTGGTACACTTTCTATCAGTGGCCCATCAACTACCACTCCTGGTGGAATTTCGACACCCTGCCCACGGTGAACAAGATGCACCCGGACTTCATCAAGTACATCATCACGGATGAGGACAGCGTGGTTGCTCACTGGATGAAGCTGGGGGCCGACGGCTTCCGGCTGGACGTGGCCGACGAGCTGCCCGATGAATTCATCCGCATGATCCACGACCGGATTCGCGCCATCAACCCCGATGCCTTCCTGCTGGGCGAGGTGTGGGAGGATGCCTCCAACAAAATGGCCTATGACAAGCGACGCCGGTACTTCACAAACGGCGAGCTGGACAGCGTGATGAACTACCCCTTCCGCACCGCCATTCTGGACTTCATGCGGGGCCGGGACAGCGGCCAGGGGCTGAAAAACACGGTGATGAGCATTGTGGAAAATTACCCGCCCCAGGTGGTGGCCTGCAACATGAACCTGCTGGGCACCCACGACACCCCCCGGATTCTCACCGCATTGGTGGACGATTTCGACGGCAGCCGGGAGGAAAAGGCCCACCGGCACCTGTCCCGGAATCAGCTGGAGGTGGCAAGGGACCGGCTGATGATGGCCTCCTTCCTGCAATACACCCTGCCCGGCTCTCCCAGCCTGTACTACGCCGACGAAACCGGCATGGAGGGCTACAAGGATCCCTTCAACCGCCGCACCTACCCCTGGGGCCGGGAGGATACCGAACTGCTCAGCCATTTCCGTTGCCTGGGCAAGCTGAGAGCCCAGCAGGAGCCCCTGCGCCTGGGTGACATCCGCTTTTTCGCCGCCGGGGACAAGCACCTGGGCTTCAGCCGGAGCTATCAGGGGAAAACCGTCAAGATTTATGTCAACCGCAGCGGCGACCCCTGGGACATTCCCGCCGGCCGGGTGATCTTCGGCAAAAACCTGCAAACCATCGCCCACGATTGGCTGACCCTGGCCCCCCGTGGCTGCTGCGTGGTGGAGGAAGAATGATATGGAAGAGGAATTCATCTTCACCGGCTACTGCCGCCAGCTGGATCAAAGCCGCATGGTCACCATCGAGGTCGAGGGCGGCGCGCTGACCGAATGCGACTGCTGCTTCGGAAACTGCATCTATGAACCCAACTGCACCGTGGCCAAGCAGATTTCAGAAGCCTGTTCCCACCAGCCATAACATGGTGCCCCTCATATAAATTGTTGTTTATCGCACCCTTGGCTCCCCCTCTGGGGGAGCTGCCCCAGTGCGCACACTGGGGCTGA
>CAMCKD010000159.1 GCA_945875335.1 uncultured Clostridia bacterium
AAGAAGGTCTACGGCCACGGCTGGCTGCTGCTGGACGGCGGCAAGATGAGTAAGTCCAAGGGCAACGTGGTAGACCCCTATGTGCTGGCCCAGCGCTTCGGCGTGGACGCCCTGCGGTTCTTCCTGCTGCGCTCCTTCCCCTTCGGCTCCGACGGCAATTTCTCCAACGAGCTGCTGATTTCCACCATCAACACGGACCTGGCCAACGACCTGGGCAACCTGGTGTCCCGCACCGTGGCCATGGCCCAGAAATATTTCGGAGAGCACCTGCCCCAGGAGCAGCAGGAGAACGCCGAGATGGATGCCGAACTCATCGGCATGGCCTCCGGTCTGCGGGCAAAATACGAAGAGCAGATGGAGAAGTACGCCTTCCAGAATGCCCTTTCCGAGGTGTTCAAGGTCATCTCCCGTGCCAACAAATATATCGACGAAAACGCCCCCTGGGTGCTGGCCAAGAGTGAAGAAAACAAGCCCCGGCTGGCACGGGTGCTGTACAACCTGCTGGAAACCGTCCGCATCTGCGGCGGGCTGCTGTCCCCCTTCATGCCGGACACCGCCGGGGAAATCGGCAAGCGGCTGGGCGGCGCTCAAATGGATTGGGAGAGTCTTGCCCAGTGGGGTCTGCTGAATCCCCAGGCCGCCACCGTGGCTGGGGCTCCCCTGTTCCCCAGAATCGACATGGAGAAGGAGCTGGCAGCCCTGGAAGCTCTCCATGCCCCCGCTGCCCAGCCCGAGGCCGATCCCCTGCCCGAGCCCAAGGAGGAAATCACCTTCGATGCCTTTGAAAAGGTGGAAATGACGGTTGTGAAGGTGCTGACCTGCGAGAAGGTGAAAAAGAGCGACAAGCTCCTGAAATTCACCCTGGACGACGGCACCGGCACCCCCCGTCAAATCCTCTCCGGCATTGCCAAATATTATGAGCCGGAAGCCCTTCTGGGCAAGACCCTGGTGGCCGTCACCAACCTGGCTCCCCGGAAGATGATGGGCCAGCTGAGCTGCGGCATGCTGCTCTCCGCCGAGCGGGGGGACAAGCTGCACCTGGTGATGCTGGATGACGCCATCCCCGCCGGTGCAAGACTGGTGTAATTGAGGTTTCCCCATGCTGTTTAACTCGCTGGCGTTTGCGGTTTTTCTGCCCATCGTGTTTCTTGCATACTGGGCCGTTCCCCACAAATTCCGGTGGCCGATTCTTCTGGTTTCCAGCTACTATTTTTACATGAGCTGGAATCCTGAGTATGTGGTGCTGATTTTCCTGACCACGGCAGTGTCCTATGGGGCGGCCCTGGGAATTGAGTGGGCCCCGAAAGCCAAAAAGTGGATCCTCCTGCTGGCCCTGGGTATCTGTCTTGGCGTCCTGTTCGTGTTCAAATACTTTAATTTCTTCTCCGCCTCCGTCACGGGTTTGCTCTCCCTGTTGGCCATCCCCATGCATCCCGTGACGGTGTCCCTGCTGCTGCCGGTGGGAATCTCCTTTTATACCTTCCAGACGTTAAGCTATGTGATCGACGTATACAGGGGGGAAATTCCTGCGGAGCGAAATTTCGGAGTGTATGCGGCCTTTGTGTCCTTCTTTCCCCAGCTGGTGGCGGGGCCCATTGAAAGAACTGGCAATCTGCTGCCCCAGATCACGAGCCGAAAGACCTTTGACTATGAAAAGGCCAGCTACGGCCTGAAGCTGATGGCCTGGGGCTTTTTCAAGAAGCTGGCGGTGGCGGATGTGCTGGGAAAATATGTGGACGCGGCCTATGGCTCTTTGGAGCTGTGCACGGGCTTTGACCTTTTTGCTGCCATTTTTTTCTTCACCATTCAGATTTACTGCGATTTTTCCGGCTACTCCGACATTGCCATCGGCACGGCCAAGCTGCTGGGCATCGATTTGATGACCAATTTCAAAAGTCCCTATTTCTCCTTGTCCATCAAGGAGTTCTGGAGCCGGTGGCACATCTCCCTTTCCACCTGGTTCCGGGACTATGTGTATATTCCCCTGGGGGGAAACCGGCGGGGCAGCCGGAAGCGGGACAGAAACCTGGTCATCACCTTCCTGGTGAGTGGCCTGTGGCATGGGGCCAATTGGACTTATGTGGTCTGGGGCGGGATACACGGAATCGCCCAGGTGGTGGAAAACCACTGCTTCCCGTTAAAAAAAGACACCCCCAAGGGATGGCGGTTTCTTCGGTGGCTGGGCGTGTTTGTCTTCTGCAACATCGCCTGGGTATTCTTCCGGGCGGAGAGCCTGAAGGATGCCTGGTATGTCTTGACTCAGGCGGCCCTTTCCCTGACCCGGCCCGGTTCCTTCTTCCCCGGTGTCACGGGGCTGGAAATGAATGACCTGTGCTTCATTTTGTTTTCCATCGGACTGGTGGCCGGGTTTGACTTCCTGTCCCTGAAACAGGATGTGATTGCCCTGGTTTCCCGGCAAAGGGCCCCTATCCGCTGGGCCTGCTATCTGGCGCTGGTCTGGCTGACCCTGTGCCTGATGCTTCCGGCGGGCACATCCGAGTTTGTTTATTTCCAGTTTTAAGGAGGCAGGAGAAGATGAAGCGTTTTATCTGGAAAATTCTCCTGTTTTTGGGGCTGTTCCTTCTGTCCGCCGTCTTCATTCTTGGTGTGGACTATTTCTGGGTGGGAAATCAGCACCTGGGGAACTATCAGGCCTCCCTGGTGGATAAGCTGGAACGGCTCCAATCCATTGAGGGCCCCAAGATCATCCTGGTGGGCAACTCCAACCTCAGCTTCGGCATGGATTCCCCCCAATTGGAGGCAGCGCTGGGGATGCCGGTGGTGAATATGGGCCTCCACGGCGGATTGGGCAACGCCTTCCATGAGGAAATGGCCCGGCTCTGGGCCTCGGAGGGGGACATTGTGATTCTGTGCCACACCTCCTTTTCCGATGACGACACCATCACCGAAAGCGCCCTGGCCTGGATCACCATCGAAAAGCACCCCTCCCTCTGGCCCCTGATTCGGGGAAAGGACCTGCTCTCCATGGCCAGAGCCTACCCGGATTATTTTAAGGATTCCCTGGTATCCAAGCTCACCGGGGAGCCGGACAACCTCGCCAGCGATGCCACCTGCTATTCCCGAACCGCCTTTAACGAATACGGCGACATCACACGGCCTCCGGCGCAAGGGTACGAATTCACTCCCGGCAGCGTGGAGGTGCCCCAGATCAATGACACCTGTATCAACCGCATCAACGAATTGGACGCTGTCCTGAAGGAACGGGGTGCAGTGCTGCTGGTTGCGGGCTATCCCATCGGCAGCGGTGAATTCACCCCGGATGTTTCCCAATTTGATGAATTTGAGGCGGAGCTGCGGGCAAGGCTGAACTGCCCGGTGATTTCCCATTACCGGGACTACCTGATTCCCTATGGTTTTTTCTCCAACTCCTGCTACCATCTGTCGGCAGAAGGGGTAGACATCCGAACAAAGCAGCTGATCCAGGACCTTCAAAGCTGGCTGAAAGACAAAGAACCCCCTGCAAACGAACCGCTTGCAGGGGGATTGCTTTATGCTTCTGTAGGAGCTTCTGTAGGAGCTTCTGTAGAAGCCTCTGTGGGGGCTTCTGTCGGCGCCTCTGTAGGAGCTTCCGTGGGTGCCTCCGT
>CAMCKD010000160.1 GCA_945875335.1 uncultured Clostridia bacterium
CCACGTTGGCCTCGCCGCCGCCGAAGGTGAATTCCACATGGTCGCACTGGACAAAACGCTCATAGTTGTAGGGCTGAAGCCGCAGCATCAGCTCGCCGAAGGTGATTACTTTTGCCATTTTATATTTCCTCCTAAATGTAAATTTTGGCTCCCCCTTTGGGGGAGCTGTCGGCTTGCCGACTGAGGGGGTGCCTCTGATTCGTGGAGACAGACCCTAATATTGAAAACTGTTGCCATCGAACGGACGACACTCCCTCCGACCTCGCAAGCTCGGCCACCTCCCTCAAAGAGGGAGGCAAGGGGGTGTTACTTCGTTCTTGCTTCCTTGACGATCTCCACGGACTGACGGCACAGGTCGGTGATCTCGTCCCAGGCACCGGCCTGGATCAGCTTGTCGGGGCACATGTAGCTGCCGCCGCAGGCACAGATCACGGGAGCAGCGGCATACTCCGCCAGATTCTTGAGGGAAATGCCGCCGGTGGGCATGACCTTGAACATGGGGAAGGGAGCGGACATGGCCTTGATCTTTGCCAGACCGCCGCTCTGCTCGGCGGGGAAGAACTTCAGCACTTCCAGACCCAGCTTGTAGGCGGCGTGATAGTCGGTGGGGGTGGTGCAGCCGGGGAAGCAGGTGATGCCCTTCTCCTGGCAGTATTTCACGATTTCAATATCCAGACCGGGGGTGACCACGAATTTGCCGCCGGCGGCAATGGTCTTGTCCACCATCTCGGTGGTCAGCACGGTGCCGGCGCCCACCAGCATATCGGGGTGACGCTCCAGCATAATGCGCATTGCCTCATCAGCACCGGCAGCCCGGAAGGTGATTTCGGCAACGGGAACACCGCCTGCGCACAGCGCATCGGACAGGGGGCCGGCATCCCGGGTGGGGTTGGTCAGCTTGATCACCGGCACCACGCCGATGGCACTGATCTGTTGCTGCAGTTCATTCATTTTTTGAATCCTCCCTCGAGTTGAGTGTCCGGGCTTCCCCGAACTTTCCTGCATACATCATACAAAAATATGACGAAAAAGTCAATTATCAGGAAGCTGGTTTCCAAAATTTGTAGACAATGACAAGTATTTGCAGCCTCCGCACCCCCCCAGTTGATACACAAAAGGAGATGGCATATGGACAATCCCGAACAGGCAGCCTTTCGCCGGAAAAAGGGCCCGGCGGGAGAAGGGGAGCCCCTTTCGGCCAATCCAACAAAACAGGCCCATCCCGGGCCGCTTTTTTGGATAGATTCAACCCTTGTTTTTCCGGGGAAGCTATCATAAAATGAGAATGAAAAATTGTCTCCAAAGGTCTTTTTCCCAGGGGGGCGACAAAGAAAGGGTTTTCGGATATGAACGCAGTGATCAACGTTCCAGAGCTTTTCGGCAGCGATGTCTTCAATGAGGCCACCATGCGCCAGCGGCTTTCCCCGGAGGTCTATGGGGCCTGGCGCACCTGCATCGACACCGGGGCGGAGCTCCAGCTTTCCACCGCCAACGCCATTGCCGAGGCCATGAAGGATTGGGCCATTGAGAAGGGCGCGACCCACTACACCCATTGGTTCCAGCCCATGACCGGCATCACCGCCGAGAAGCACGATTCCTTCATCACCCCCACCGGGGACGGACGGGTCATCATGGAGTTCTCCGGCAAGGAGCTGGTGCGGGGCGAGCCCGACGCTTCCTCCTTCCCCTCCGGCGGTCTGCGGGCCACTTTTGAAGCAAGAGGCTACACCGCCTGGGATACCCGCTCCTGCGCCTTCGTCAAGGACGGCAGCCTGTACATCCCCACCTGCTTCTTCTCCTACAACGGCGATGCCCTGGACAAAAAGACCCCTTTGCTTCGCTCCATCGAGGAGGTTTCCCGGGAGGCCATCCGCATCCTCCGGCTCTTCGGGGACAAGGAGACCCAGCGGGTGATCACCTGCGTGGGCGCGGAGCAGGAATACTTCCTGCTGCCCAAGGATTTGTATGCCCAGCGGGAGGATCTGCGCATCACGGGCCGCACCCTGTTTGGGGCCCAGCCCTCCAAGGGACAGGAGCTGGACGACCACTATTTCGGCACCATCCGCACCCGGGTTTCCTCCTTCATGAAGGACTTGGATGAACAGCTCTGGCGGCTGGGCATCCTGTCCAAAACCAAGCACAACGAGGGCGCTCCCTGTCAGCATGAGCTGGCACCCATCTACACCGACGCCAACAACGCCTGCGACAGCAACCAGCTCATCATGGAGATCATGAAAAAGTGCGCCGCCAAGCACAATCTGGTGTGTTTGCTCCACGAAAAGCCCTTCGCCGGGGTCAACGGCTCCGGCAAGCACAACAACTGGTCCCTGGCCACCGACACCGGCAGGAACCTGTTCAGCCCCGGCAAGACCCCCCGGCAGAATGCCCAGTTTTTGGTGTTCCTGGCGGCCTTCATCCAGGGCGTGGATGAATACCAGGATTTCCTCCGCTGCACCGTGGCCTATGCCGGCAACGACCACCGGCTGGGTGCCCACGAAGCGCCTCCTGCCATCATCTCCATTTTCCTGGGGGATGAGCTCAGCGCCGTGGTTCAGTCCATCATCGACGGCACCAATTACCACGAGCCGGGGAAGAGCCTGCTGCGCATCGGCGTGGACGGCATCCCCTCCATTCCCCAGGACACCACCGACCGCAACCGCACCAGCCCCCTGGCCTTCACCGGCAACAAGTTTGAGTTCCGCATGGCCGGTTCCTCCCAGTCCATCGCCGGCCCCAACATCGCCCTGAACACCATCATGGCCGAGCAGCTGTGCCGCTTCGCCGACGAGCTGGAAAAGGCGGAGGATTTCGACGCCACCCTGCAAACGCTGGTCTGCAAAGCCCTGACGGAGCATCAGCGGGTGATCTTCGGGGGCAACGGCTACAGCGAGGAATGGAAGCAGGAGGCGGCTCGCCGGGGCCTGAGCAATCTGGCCTCCACCGCCGAAGCCCTGCCCGCCTATGTCAGCGACAAGAACATCGACCTGGTGGTGCGCCACGGCATTTTCAACGAGACGGAGTTCCGGGCCCGCCATGCCATCCATCTGGAATCCTACCGCAAGATCGTGAACATCGAGGCCAGAACCATGGTGGACATGGCCATCCATCAGATCCTCCCCGCCGCCTCGGCGTACACCAAGGCCCTGTGCGATGCCGCCGCCGCCAAAAGGGAAATGGGTGCTCCCTGCCGCAGTGAGCTGGATTTGATTGCAAAGCTTTCGCAGCAGCAGGATGCCCTGTATCAGCGGACGGAGCAGCTGAAGCAGGAGCTCACCGCCATCCCCGCAGACCCCACCGAAGCCGCTGCCTATTGCCGGAAGGTGGTCATTGCCTCTATGGATGCCATCCGCGCCAGCGCCGACCGCCTGGAAGAGCTTACCGCCAAAGCCTATTGGCCCTTCCCCACCTATTCCGATTTGCTTTTCTATTAAGATCCCCCCACGGGTGCAGTGTTTTCGCTGCACCCGTTTTTTGGAGACATCGGCAAATTGTTGTTTGGCGCACCCTTGCCCTCCCCTCTGGGGAGGGTGGCCGAGCGCT
>CAMCKD010000161.1 GCA_945875335.1 uncultured Clostridia bacterium
GTGCCAGGGCAAAATGCGCAACCTGGTCGGCGGGGTCATGACCCCGCCCTACGATGGCGTTGATTAAGTAAATACAACTTTTGCTGCGTTAACCCGATCAGCACAAAAAATAAACTACTCCATTTCCCCCAGACGGGCTTGCTTGTCTGGGGGATTGCTTCAATATGGATGGAACGGCTTTGTTTCTGCACGTTTCTGGTATATTCCAACAAATAATCAAGATTTCTTTTGACAAATTCGATAATGCCATTTATAATGTAAGGCGAATACACAGCAATCCTGTAACCGAATACTTTACAAAAAAGGACGGAAGGCAATATGTATAAAATCGTTCGTAAAAAGGAGCTGAACTCCGCCGTTACCATGATGGACATCGAAGCCCCCTTCGTTGCCAAGAAGGCAAAGGCAGGCCAGTTCATCATTTTCCGGGTTGACGAGCAGGGCGAGCGGGTGCCCCTGACCATTGCCGGTTGTGACCGGGAAAAGGGCACCGTGACCATCATCTTCCAGAAGGTTGGCTTCTCCACCAACGCTCTGGGCGCGCTGAATGAGGGCGACTATATTCAGGACTTCGTGGGCCCCCTGGGGCGTCCCACCGATGTGGAGAACAAAAAGCGGGTCTGTGTGGTCGGCGGCGGCGTGGGCTGCGCCATTGCCCTGCCTGCTGCCAAGGCCTTCCTGGAGGCCGGCGCCATCGTGGATGTCATCATCGGCTTCCGCAGCAAGGACATCGTGATTCTGGAGGAGGAATTCAAGGAAGCCTCCACCAATCTGTACCTGATGACCGACGACGGCTCCTACGGCGAAAAGGGCTTCGGCACCGTGAAGCTGCAGCAGCTGCTGGAAAGCGGCATTCAGTATGACGAGGTTCTCGCCATCGGCCCCGTGCCCATGATGAAGTTCGTCTGTAAGACCACCGAGCCCTTCGGCGTGCATACCGTGGTGTCCCTGAACCCCATCATGGTGGACGGCACCGGCATGTGCGGCGGCTGCCGGGTCACCGTGGGCGGCGAGACCAAGTTTGCCTGTGTGGATGGCCCCGAGTTCGACGGCCATAAGGTGGACTTTGCCGAGCTCATGAGCCGCAACGGCATCTACCGTGACCGGGAGGCCCAGGTGTCCAAGGATCATGTCTGCCGCATGGAAGCCATGGGCAAGGCCTTGATTAAGTAAGGAGGAAACCGAAATGGCGAATATGACGCTTGTGAAAACCCCCATGCCCGAGCAGGACCCCCAGGTTCGTGCCCGGAACTTCAAGGAGGTCGCCCTGGGCTACACCCCCGAAATGGCCATTGCCGAGGCTGGCCGCTGCCTGAACTGCAAGAATCCCAAGTGCGTGGAAGGCTGCCCCGTGAATGTCCGCATTCCCGAATTCATCTCCAAGGTGGCCGAGGGCGATTTCAAGGCCGCCTATGAGATCATCACCTCCACCAACGCCCTGCCCGCTCTGTCTGGCCGTGTGTGCCCCCAGGAAACCCAGTGCGAAGCTCGCTGCGTCCGCGGCATCAAGGGCGAGCCCGTTGCCATTGGCCGACTGGAGCGGTTCGTGGCCGACTGGTACCGTGAAAATGTCAACGCCATGCCCGAGAAGGCAGAATCCAACGGCAAGAAGGTGGCCGTGGTTGGCTCCGGCCCTGCCGGTCTGACCTGCGCCTCGGACCTTGCAAAGAAGGGCTATCAGGTTTCCCTGTTTGAGGCCCTGCACACCGCAGGCGGCGTGCTGGTTTACGGCATCCCCGAGTTCCGTCTGCCCAAGGCCATCGTTGCCAACGAGGTCAAGAAGCTGGAAGCCCAGGGCGTGGAGGTTATGACCAACATGGTCATCGGCCGGGTGCTCACCATCGACGAGCTGTTCGATATGGGCTATCAGGCGGTGTTTGTGGGCTCCGGCGCGGGCCTGCCCATGTTCATGAACATCCCCGGCGAGTCTCTGAAGGGTGTGCTCTCCGCCAACGAGTACCTGACCCGTACCAACCTGATGAAGGCCTACGACGAGAATTCCGACACCCCCATCATCCAGTCCAAGGCTGTTGCAGTCGTCGGCGGCGGCAACGTGGCCATGGACGGCGCCCGCTGCGCCATGCGTCTGGGTGCCGAGCATGTGTACATCGTCTACCGCCGGGGTGAGGCCGAAATGCCCGCCCGGAAGGAAGAGCAGCACCACGCCAAGGAAGAGGGCATCGAGTTCAAGACCCTCTGCAACCCCGTGGAGATCATCGGCGACGAGGAAGGCCGTGTCTGCGGCATGAAGTGCATCCGCATGGAGCTGGGTGAGCCCGACGCCTCCGGCCGCCGCCGTCCTGTGGAGGTTCCCGGCAGCGAGTTCGTGCTGGATGTGGATACCGTTATCATGGCTCTGGGCACCAGCCCCAACCCCCTGATCCGCTCCACCACCCCCGGCCTGGACACCAACCGCAAGGGCTGCCTGGTGGTTGACGAGAACGTCATGACCACCCGCCAGGGCGTCTTCGCCGGCGGCGACGCGGTCACCGGCGCCGCCACCGTCATCCTGGCCATGGGCGCCGGCAAAAAGGGCGCTGCCGCCATCGACGCTTATCTGAGCAAGTAATTTTCCCCATCAGCCAGCGTTTCAATGACGCTGGCTGATTTTTCGTTGCATTTTGGCGAAAAATATACTATACTGTTCCCATTCGAGAAAGGGATGGTACATGTTATGGAGCATTTGCGGCCCCTGTTTGAACGATATGATCGAATCGTGATTTTTGACACCGAGACCACCGGCCTGCGCTTTTCAAAGGATGAAATCATCCAGTTTTCCGCCGTATCGGTGGCGTGTGCCCAGGGGAGGGTGGAGGTGGCCCAGGAATATGACCGGCTGCTGCTCCTGGCTCCTGGGAAGCAGGTGCCCCCGGAAATCACCCGGCTCACCGGCATCACCACCGAGGAAATTGCGGAGCATGGCATCCCCAGGGAGCAGGCCTGCCGGGAAATCGGAGAGTTGTTCTCGGGGAATACGCTCCTTGCTGCCTACAACGCCCATTTTGACCTGAGCTTTCTCTATCATCTCCTTGCCGCCTACGGGGATACGGAGTGCCTGAGAGGAAAGGACAAGCTGGATTTGCTCACCGTCTACCGGGACCGGCGGGACTATCCCCACCGGCTCTGCAATGCCATCGAGGCCTATGAGCTGCAGGACAAGGTCTGCAACTCCCACCGGGCCGACCAGGATGCGCTGGCAACCGTTTACGTCATGGCTGCCATGGCGGAGGAACGGGATGATTTATTGAATTATGTCAACCTGTTCGGCTACATCCCCAAATTCGGCGCCCCCCGGCCCCAAATCCGCTCCGTCACCTACCGCCCCCAGCCCTATCACGCCCCGGAGCCCCTGTACCGAATGGGATAAATAAAATCACGACCCCGCCCTTCCCAGTCAAAGAGAAGGGCGGGGAGTTTTTTTACCCGGCCACTGTAACACATATAAATTGTTGTTTAACATACACGCCATTCGTAGGGGCGGCTACCAGCCGCCCGCCAGGTTGGTAAATTGAGT
>CAMCKD010000162.1 GCA_945875335.1 uncultured Clostridia bacterium
AGCGCTCGGCCACCCTCCCCAGAGGGGAGGGCAAGGGTGCGCCAAACAACAATTTATCCACATATTATGAAAAAACGAGGATACGCGGGTGCGTATCCTCATTTCAATTTCAAATTGTTTCCCAAGTCAGGGTGCCGCCGTAGGAGACGGTGGCTTTTCGATTCCAGCCTTTGGCATCTGAGGGATAGAAGGCGGAGGCCGTCACTCCCTTGAAGGCGTTGGCGGCGATCTTGGGGGCGTCTCCGAAGAAGGTCACGCTCCACATGCTGCTGTTGGAGAAGGCCTCGGTGCCGATTTCCGTCACGCTGGCGGGAATCCGCACGCTTTCCAGCTTGGTGCAGTAGCTGAAGGCATAGCGGCCGATCTTCTCCAGGGTGTCCGGGAGCACCACGGCGGTAAGGGCCCGGCAATTGCGGAAGGCATAGTTGCCGATTTCCGTCACGCCGGAGGGAATCATCACGGTGGTGATGGAGGCGCAGTCCCGGAAGGCACCGTCGCCGATGGTCTGCACACTGCCGGGGATGGACAGCTCCGTCATGTTCCGGCACCCGGCGAAGGCCTCCGGGCCGATGCGCTCCAAAGTCACCGGCAGGTAGGCCGATTTCAAAGCCGTGCAGCCATAAAAGGCCATGTCGGAAATCTCCAAAACCGCCTCCGGGATGGTGACGGTGCGAAGGGAGGTGCAGCCATAGAAGGCCTGACTGCCGATGAAGGACACATTCTCCTGCATGGATACATCCACCAGGCTGGTGCAGCCCCGGAAGGCGGCCACCTCGATGGCGGTGACGGAATCCGGGATGGCGATGGTGTTCAGCTTGGTGCAGCCAAAGAACGCGAAGCCTCCCAGAGTCTCCACGGTGCCGGGAATTTGAATCCAGGTCAGGCCGGTGCAGTTGGCAAACGCGGCCCAGCCAATGCTTTCCAGGCTCCCGGGCAGCCGAACCTCGCCCAGAGATGTACAGCCCCGGAAGGCCTCGTCCCCGATGGAAACCAGCTTTTGGGGCAGGGTAAGCTTTTGAAGATTGGTGCAGTCCACGAAGGCCAGATTGCCGATGTTGGACACCCCGTCCTCCATCACCAGCTCCCGGATGGCCTCCCGGCTTTCCTGCCAGGGAGCGGGGCGGCCCTCCCGGAAATCGAACATCTCGCCGGTTCCGCTGATGGTCAGCGTTCCATCCGTCAGCTCCCAGCTCAGGGAAACGCCGCAGATGCCGGAGTCGGGCAGTTCCTCGGCAGGGGCGGTGACGGTGGGAGCGGCCCACTTTTCTTCCTCCGCTTTCACCAGGGCCTCCCGAACCTCCTCCGGCAGGCCATTCAGAAACTGATCCAAAATGTCTCCGGCTCCAATTTCAATCAGCCGGTCAAACTCCGCCTGAACCTCCGGGTCAATCTCCACAGCTCCCGCCTTGGGGAAGGACAGGAGCAGCCCGGTACATAGCACGGCAGCAAGCCAGCATTTTATGCTTTTTTTCATGACAAACTTCCTTTCTGCCCCGGGAAAATCCCGGTAATGTGCCGTGAGTGCCAAATCGCTTTTCGGCGATACCTTAGGAACCTCTGAATAATTCGGCAAGAGCTGGTGGCGAGGGATTTTGGCTCAGCCGAAAGCACTGAAATTGGAGGAATACTTTGTGTATTTCCCAATTTCAGTATTGCACGGATGGGGCAAAAGACCCGCCATCCAGCCGCAGACGAATTGTTCAGAGGTTCCCTGATTTCTTCTCTGCTTCTTTTTTTGCCCCGCCTCTGCGGCGGCGTCTGCGGGGACGGGAGGCGGGCTCCGGCTCTGCCTTCTGAGCGCGGCGGGCATAGGCCTCCGCCGCCTCGGAGGTGGCCTCGTAGGTCAGGCGGCTGACCCGGACGGTGCCGTCGGGCTGGGGGGACAGCCGGACGCGAATCAAAAACTTCCCATGGTCGGCGCAGGTGGCCAAATCCATATATCGGTGCCCCGGCTGGGAAAACCAGCGGGAGCCCAGCATCTGTCTGCCGCAGATGGGGCAGGTATTCTCGCACCCGGCCATGGCAGCCAGAGCCTCCCGCTTATCCGAATAGTCCCGAAAAACCTTCCGATCCAGGCAGCCCGGCAGCTCCGCGCCGTGGAAGCCGTTTTCATGGCTGCGCACCGCCTGGTCGTATTCGTCGATGCCCCGGGCCAGATCCAGCCGCTCACAGATCAGGGCTGTATGGTAGGCGTCCCCCAGGGCATCGTGGGCAGGACGGCTGGCCTCGATCTGGAAAACTTCCATGGCAGTTTTCAGGGCCTTTTGGGAATTGGAGCCATCGGTCTGGGCGTTGAAAATCATCTGGACATTGTACCACTGCTCCGTCCAGCTGCGATTCAAGGAAAACAGCTGCAGATTCTCCCGCAGGATGCCGATGTCGTCAAAGCCCCAGGTGAGGAACACCGGCTCCTCGCCGCACCAGCGGCGGAACTGCTCCATGGCCTCCGGGAAGGGCACTCCCTCGGCACGCAGTCGTGTCTCCTTGATGCCGGTGAGCTTGCTGACCCGGCGGTTCAAATGCCTGTAGAATTTCGGCACCACCATCACCTGGAATTCATCCGCCGGGCGGCCCAGCGCATCCAGGCGCACGGCTCCGATCTGAATGATCTCTCCCCGGATGGCCACAGGGAGCACTTTTTTCGCCGAAGGGGAACCGGGCCAGGGCTGGTTCCACTCCATATCCAAAACAATAAAGTTCATTGCCTCAACCTCTGTCTTTTGTCCTTTCCGTGTATCATACCATATTGATAGGCCTTCTGTAAACAGGAAGTTTCACCAAGGCTGGGTTTCCATGGTAACATTTTTGTGAATGTCCGCCCATTCGCTGTTTTTGGGCATGACAGAAGCGGCTCTGTTTGCTATCATATGGACAGAGGTGAACGATATGGATATGATTCAAATTGGAAAATTCATTGCAGGTTTGCGGAAGCAAAAGGGATTGACTCAGGAGCAGCTGGGGGAAAAGCTGGGCGTTACCAACAAAACCGTATCCCGCTGGGAAACCGGCACCTATCTGCCCCCTGCGGATGCGCTGCTGTCCATGAGCGAACTGTTTCAGGTCAGTGTGAATGAGCTGCTCAGCGGAAAAAGGCTGGCCCCGGAGGAATACCGGCTGGCAGCGGAGGAAAATCTGACCCAAGCGGTGAAGTCAAGCAGCTTTACCTTCAAGGAGCGGGTGGATTATTTTAAGCAGAAGTGGCTGAAGGAGCATATTGCCATTCTGTTTTTTCTGGGCCTGTGCATTCTCGGGTGTATACTCGCGGGCATCGTCTGGAAAAAGCCCCTGCTGACTGCCGCCGCTTTCCTGCTGCTGATGGGATGCCACGCATGGAGGTACAACACCATGATGGCCTATGTGGAGCGCAACGCCTACGACGGCACCGGGATGGAATAACCCTGCCGGGTTTTAAGGAATGTGCTGTTATGTAAATCAGCTTTCACCAGCAAAGCGGTAAATTGTTGTTTACACTCGCCATTCGTAGGGGCGGCTACCAGCCGCCCGCGCAGT
>CAMCKD010000163.1 GCA_945875335.1 uncultured Clostridia bacterium
ATCTTGCCGCGCTCGGACAGGTAACGGCGGAGCTTCGCGGTGTCCTTATAGTCAATGCTGGTCATTTTATCCACGCAGAACGCGCAAACCTTCTTGCGCTTGCGGGGACGCATACGCTGTTCGTTAGCCATGGTTTTACCTCCTTCGTAACTATCTTGTGAAAAAGCTCTTTAGAAGGGCAGCTGGGCGTCGTCATCCTCCAGCATCGCAAAATCCGACGCAGGAGCGCTTGCCGGGGCAGGATAGCCGCCGTAGCTGGGGGCGGGAGCGGGAGCCGGATTGGGGGCAGAGTAACCGCCATAGCTGTTGCCGCCGTAGCTGTTTCCGCCATAGTTGTTGGCACCGTAGCTATTGCCGCCGTTTTCAGAATCGCGTCTGCTGTCGCCGAAGTAGACATTGTCCGCCACGACCTCAGCAGTCCGACGCTTGTTGCCTTCCTTATCGGTCCAGGATCGAATCTGGAGCCGACCGGAAACCGCCACCATGCGGCCCTTGGTCACATACTTGGAGACATACTCCGCCGTATTGCGCCAGGCAACGCAGTCGATGAAATCAGTTTCCTTTTCGCCGTTCTCGTTCTTGCCGAAGTCACGGTCAACCGCGACAGAGAAGCTGGCAACGGCAATGCCGCTGCCGGTACGGCGAAGCTCGGGGTCACGGGTCAGCCGACCCATGATTACAATGTGGTTGAGCATGCTGAATTACTCCTCCACAGCGGTGGTCAGGCAGCGCAGGATGCCGTCGGTGATCTTCATCACGCGCTCCAGCTCTGCGGGGAACTCGGGCTTGACTTCCATGTTCATCAGAACGTAGTAGCCCTCCACCAGGTCGTTGATGGGGTATGCAAGACGACGCTTGCCCCACTCATCGATGTTGGACAGAGTACCCTCCGCCTCCACCATTGCCTTGAACTTTTCCACAAGTGCTGCGATGCCCTCCTCGCCCTGGGCAGGGTCGATGATGTAGAGCACCTCATACTTACCGGTGATCTTAGCCATGTTGATTGCACCTCCTTTTGGACTTTTGGCCCACGGTCGCGCCGTGAGCAAGGATCGTCCGCATTCGCAGACTTTACTATACTACAGGAAAGGGGGCAATTTGTCAAGAAAAATTTCAAATTTTTCGGACATTTACCCGTTTTGTTTTTCCATATCCGCCTTCTGGGCCTCCAGACCCTCGGAAACTGCCAGGGGCCGCAGCACGCCGTAGGCATCGAAGCGGGTGTCGTTGGTGTCGCACAGGAACACCAGCCTGCCCTCGGGGTTTTCAAAGGTGACCTGAGCGGCTCTGGCGGCCACATCCTGGGCCCCCACGTCGGACAGGTACAGCCTGCTCCGTCCCTCCGGCAGGGGGAAGGCCGGGGTGGCCCCGCAGAAGGAGACCACAAAGCTGTCCGAGGCGCAGCTGGCCATCAGGGTGGTGGCGGCGGCGGAGATGGCCTCGTCCATGTTGCCGGTGAAGATGTACTTATCCGTCTCCGCGGGGAAGCGGAAATTGTCCAGCACGATCTCGTTGAAGCCCAGCTCCTTCACCTCGTTGACGATGGAGGTGACCCAGCTCAGGGTGTTGGCGCTGGTGGGGTCCAGCCAGAAGCAGCCGCCGCCATCCATCCACAGGCCCGCCCGGCTCTTCATATAAAGGCCGCTGGTCACGTTTCGGTTGCCGAAATCGTAGTCCCGGAAGGCGGAGATTTTTGCAATCATATAAAAGCCCTTGGAGCGGACGTACTGGATCAGCTCGTCCACCGCTGCCACGTTGACGCTGGCAGAGCTCACCGCGCCGGAGAGCTTGGAGGTGTAGTAGAAGGAGCCGTAGCCGCCCTTCAATTCGATCATGATGGGGGTGCCGGCCTTCAGGCGGTTCAAATCCGTCTTGATGTCCTCCATGCTCCCCTTCAGGGCCTCATAGTCGATGTAATAGCCGTTGAGGGTGGTCAGCTCCGTGGTCAGCTCCACGGCGTCGGAGCCCTCGTTGAAGAAGATGGACACATTTTCATCCGCCTTGGGGGGCATGGCGATCTCCCCCACGGTGTCCAGCGGGGAGCGGCTGAAATCCAGCTTGGCCCCCTCCCGGGTGTAAACCACATAGCGCTCCACCCAGATGTTCCAGCAGAAGCCAAACAGAATCAGCACCAGCGACACAGCCATAGCCACAATCGCCACCCGCTGCAAGGTTCGCCGGGTTTTGTAAGTCATTCGCATATGTATCTCCTAATTGTCAGTAATAACTTCGTAGGGCGGTTTTCTGACCCCGCCGAAACGTAACGAATCGGAAGCACTTTCGTTGAATGGTACCAGGGCAAAATGCGCAACCTGGTCGGCGGGGTCGTGACCCCGCCCTACGAAACATCATTTGTGGCATGTGACGCAGCGCCAATCCTCTTTGGCGTGAGTGCTTACCACAGTGATGCCTGCGGCGGTGAGGGCGGCGGTGACATCCTCCAGCCGGGTGTCCAGGATGCCGGAGCAGATCAAGGTGGTGTGCTCCCCCAAAAAGGCGGGCAGGATGGGGGCCAGGCCGATGATCACATCCGCCACGATGTTCACCAGCACCACATCCCAAGCTTCCCCTGCCAGCTGCTCCATCAGGGCGCGATCCTCGGTGACGTTGCCGGTGAGGGCGGTGAAGGCCGGGGAAGCAAAACCGTTGTAGGCCGCGTTTTCCCGGGCAATGTCCTCCGCCTTGGGGTCGATGTCGATGCCCACCGCCTTCCCTGCCCCCAGCCGCAGGGCAGTGATGGACAGGATGCCGCTGCCGCTGCCCAAATCCAGGCAGCGGGCGCCGGGAGAAACCGCCTCCTCCATGGCCTCCATCACCATCTGGGTGGAGGGGTGGGCCCCGGTGCCGAAGGTGAGCCCCGGGTCCAGGATCACCTGCTTCCGGCTGCCTTCATATTCACCCGCCAGCCAGCAGGGCAGCACCACCAAATCCCTGCCCACCTCCTGGGGCGGGTAGCTGTCCTTCCAGCTTTCCTCCCAGTTGGTTTCCGCCAGAGGGGAGATGTTCAAGGACAACGCTGATTCCTCCCCAAAGCGTTTCAGCCGGGCCAGGGAAGCCTCGTCCGTGTCCTCCAAATAGAGCTTGATCCGGGACAGGCCTTGAAGCTGCTGCTGTAAATTTTCGTCGATGTAGTCCCAGTAGGCTCGGTTTTCCTCCAGGAAGTCCTCAAACTCCTGCTGATCCTCAATCACCAAGTCCGAAAACCCCCGGGCCGTCAGCGCCTGGGCCACTGCCTCCACATCCCGGGCGGCGGTGTCAATGGTTATTTCCAGCCATGCCATGGCAGAATTCCTCCGATATCATTGATGTAACCTCTATTTTACCCCATTTCCCCCGGCTTGACAACCCCTTTTTGCTGGAAAGAGAACCCCCACCGGTTGGGGTGGGGGGTGGGGATGATTATGCGTAGAAGTCACGGATTTTCTTGGCGCGGCTGGGGTGGCGGAGCTTGCGGATGGCCTTGTTCTCGATCTGGCGGATCCGCTCCCGGGTGACGCCGA
>CAMCKD010000164.1 GCA_945875335.1 uncultured Clostridia bacterium
CGTATATCTGGGGGGCACCCCCTCAGCCTTCGGCAGCTCCCCCAGCGGGGGAGCCAAGGGGGTACGCTAAACAACAATTGTCGAATTGCTGCGTGAAACCGATCAGCACATATGTAATTGTACCATATTTTGACAGAGGGTTGCAATAGCTTTTTACTTCCCCCGCTTGGCGGCGGCCTCTCTCTGGCGGCAGGTTTCGGCCCAGCTGGGGATGGTGGTGAGCTTTTCGGAGAGGGCTTTCAGGGCGGCGGGAATGTCGATGTTCTGGGGGCAGCTCCGGGCGCATTTGCCGCAGGCGATGCAGGCGGTGGGCTTCTTCTCCTCCGGCAGGAACTCCACCCGCATGGCGGCGTTCACCGTGGAGGACACCCGCAGCTCGTTGTAAACGGAAAGCAGAGCCGGAATGTCCAGTCCCTTGGGGCAGCCCTCGCAGCAGTAGCGGCAGGCGGTGCAGGGAACAAGGTCCATCATCCCTTGGGCAATGGAGAGCATCATTTCGGTTTCGGATTCATTCAGGGGCTCCCGCTGGGCGAAGGTGGACAGATTATCCTTCATCTGTTCCAGATTGGACATGCCGCTGAGGATCATCTTCACATTGGGCAGCCCCTGCAGGAACCGGAAGCCCCAGGAGGCATCGGTGGCCTCCGGGCGGAGGGCTTTCAGCTTGGCGGAGTCCGCCTGGCTGAGGGAGGCCAGCTTGCCGCCCCGCACCGGCTCCATCACCCACACGGGGATGCCCCGGGCGGTGAGCAGCTCATATTTCTGCCGGGCCTTTTGCAGGGTCCAGTCCATGTAGTTCAGCTGAATCTGGCAGAACTCCATGTCGCTGCCGCAGTAATCCAGGAATTTTTCCAGGCCCTCCACCTGGGCGTGGCTGGAAAAGCCCAGATGGCGAATCCGGCCCAGACGCTTCTGCTCCTTGAAATAGTCCACGATGCCCCACTGGGGGTCCATATAGACCTCCATGGATTTTTCGTTGACGTTGTGCAGCAGGTAGAAGTCGAAATAGTCCACGCCGCATTTTTGCAGCTGTTCCTCGAAAATCTCCGCCGGGTTGTAGCCGCTGCTGAGAATCTGGTGGCCGGGGTATTTGGTGGCAAGCTTGTAGCTGTCCCGGGGGTATTTGGACAGCACCCGGCCCATCACCCGCTCGGACTGGCCGCCGTGGTAGGGATAGGCGGTATCAAAATAGTTGACACCGGCATCCATGGCCATTTGGGTCATTTCCGCCACCTGCTGCTCGTCAATGGAGCCGTCCGCCAAACAGGGCAGCCGCATGGCCCCGAAGCCTAAAAGGGATAGTTTTTCATTCTGGAATTCGCTGAAAATCATCGTGATTCCTCCGTTTGTCAATTGAGCAAATTGTTGTTCATCACTTCGTAGGGCGGGGTCATGACCCCGCCGAAACGTAACGAGACGAAAGCACTTTCGTTGAATTGTACCAGGGCAAAATGCGCTACCTGGTCGGCGGGGTCATGACCCCGCCCTACAAAACGCTGCTTTTAGAAAAGGGGATGCCCCAAGCGAGGCATCCCCCAAGTATCAATTCAATTATTTGCCGCAGAAGTCCTTGGCGACCTCCACGATGTGCTCCGCGCTGAGGCCGAACTGCTTCAGCAGGGCAGCGGCGGGGCCGGAGTGGCCGAACTCGTCGTTGACGCCGATGCGGCGCACAGGGGTGGGCAGCTTCTCACTGAGCAGGGAGCACACAGCCTCGCCCAGACCGCCGATGACGGAATGCTCCTCACAGGTGATGACCTTGCCGCATTTCTTGGTGGCTTCCAGCACCAGCTCCTCGTCCAGGGGCTTCACGGTGGCCATGTTGATGACCATGGCGTTGATGCCCTGAGCGGCCAGCTGCTCGCCGGCCTGGATGGCTTCGTACACCAGCAGGCCGTTGGCGATGATGGCGACATCGGTGCCGTCTCTCAGCACTTCGCCCTTGCCGATCTGGAAGTTGAAGCCTTCCTCGTGGAACACAGGAATCGCCAGACGGCCAAAGCGCAGGTACACCGGGCCGTCCATCTCGTAGGCGGCCTTCACCGCAGCCTCGGCCTCCACACCGTCGGCGGGGCAGATGACGGTCATGCCGGGGATGGAGCGCATCAGGGCGAAGTCCTCGCAGCACTGATGGCTTGCGCCGTCCTCGCCCACGGAGATGCCGCCGTGGGTGGCGCCGATCTTCACATTCAGGTGGGGATAGCCAATGGAGTTGCGCACCTGCTCAAAGGCGCGGCCGGAGGCGAACATGGCAAAGGAGGAGGCGAAGGGCACCAGGCCGGTGGTGGACATACCGGCGGCCACACAGATCATGTTGGCCTCGGCGATGCCGCAGTCGAAGTGGCGGTCGGGGAAGGCCTTCTGGAAGGTCTGGGTCTTGGTGGCGTTGGCCAGGTCGGCATCCAGAACCACCAGGTTGTCATGCTCGGCGCCCAGGGCTGCCAGAGCCTTGCCGTAGGCATCACGGGTAGCAACTTTCTTTACTTCTGCCATATCAGTTACCCTCCAATTCTGCCAAAGCGGCCTTCAGCTCGTTCATGGCGATGGCGTATTCCTCGTCGTTGGGGGCCTTGCCGTGCCAGGAGGCCTGGCCCTCCATGAAGGAGACGCCCTTGCCCTTGGTGGTCTTCATCAGAATGGCGGTGGGCTGGCCCTTCACGGTCTTGGCGGTGTTCAGCGCGGCTTCGATCTGATTGTAGTCGTGGCCGTCGATGACCTCCACATGGAAGCCGAAGGCCTTCAGCTTCTCGTCGATGGGGTAGGGGCTCATGACCTTGTCCACGGGGCCGTCGATCTGCAGGCCGTTGTTGTCCACGATGACGCAGAGGTTGTCCAGCTTGTAGTGGGCAGCCAGCATGCAGGCCTCCCAGACCTGGCCCTCCTGGATCTCGCCGTCACCCAGCAGGGTGTAGACCCGGTAGGATTTATTCTGATGCTTGGCACCCAGGGCCATGCCGGCGGCCACGGAGATGCCCTGGCCCAAAGAGCCGGTGGACATGTCCACGCCGGGGACGGTGTTCATATTGGGGTGGCCCTGGAGGTAGCTGTCGATGTGGCGCAGGGTGGGCAGGTCTTCCACAGGGAAGAAGCCACGGTTGGCCAGGACAGAATACAGGCCGGGGGCGGTGTGGCCCTTGCTCAGCACGAACCGATCACGGCCCTCGTTCTTGGGGTCCTTGGGGTCCACATTCAGTTCCTTGAAATAGAGGTAGGTAAACATGTCCGCAGCGGACAGGCTGCCGCCGGGGTGACCGGCTTTCGCGCCGTGGGTGCCCTCGATGACACCCATGCGCACCTTGCAGGCAGTGGCCTGAAGCTGCTTGATTTCCAGTTCAGTCATGTGTTTTCTCCTTTAACTTATGCCCAGGGGTTCTCGGTGGGATAGGGCAGGCTCTTGGGCTGGTTGTAGGCGATGTCCTGGACGCCGAAGTATTTCA
>CAMCKD010000165.1 GCA_945875335.1 uncultured Clostridia bacterium
ACTTCTTTGGTTACTTTCTTGTTCGGCGACAAGAAAGTAACACTACGCAGGCACTGACAAATATTGAGCGGTTTCAATCCATGCAACATTTTCAAACTCATGACCCCGCCCCACGAAAGGCAAGTTTTAGGCTTAACGGCCTAGTAGGGGCGGCTACCAGCCGCCCGCCAGGTTGGAAAAATGAGTGCTTGGTTGAATGGAACAATGTTCAGCGTGGCACGAATTCGCCCATCCTGGTTGGTAACGGAAAGCTCGTACCGCGCTGGTGGCTGGTAGCCGCCCCTACGATGGATGAACAAGCCTATTGCCAGCTCAAAACCGCTTCCTTCATGCCTTTCAAATCCAGTACCCCATACGCGAAGCCCTTTTTGACCAATTCCTCGGGGAGGTATTCGTCGTACTTGTCAAACAGGGGCAGCTCCTTGGGGTACACCAGCTCCATGGGGTCCATGGGCTTTTGGATTTCCTCCTGCACCACCCGGTAGAATTCCTCCGCGTCCGCCTTCATGGTGAACTGCATGTAGTAGGGCCGGGCGGAGTCCAGATTCTTGAGGCCCAGCCGGTCGGCGCACTTGATTTTCAAAAACCGCTCCATGGCCAGGAATTCATAGGTTCCCACCCAGGGCAGCAGACACCACATGTTGCCCCCCAGGTTGATGAGGGGCTTTTTCGCGGCCTCGGAGTGGGCAGCGGTGAACCGGGCCTGCTCCAACCGGGCCACGGCGTTTTTCATCAGGTAGGGGTAGCTCCTGTCCTCCACAAGCACCTGACGCATCCGGGCCAGAATCTTGGTGTGCAAATCTCCGGGGCACTGGCCAAAATAGGCGGGGATGGAACCCTTCACCTGCTCGCAGTAAACCAGATGCCGCTTGTGGTCAACATCCAGCACCACCCAGACGTGCCCCGCGATGGCCAGCTTTTCACCCACCGGCGGCGGCAGCACCACGGTGCCCAGCTCCTGGGACTCGCTGCGGACGGTGTATTCCTCATTCTCCTGGAACACCCCGTAGAATTTGAAGGAATTTACCACCCGCTCCCCTGCCAGGCCCACGATCAGCCCGCCCTGGTCGGTGCGCTGGATGTGGTCGGTCTTTACCAGATGGCGCAGAAGCACCTTGAAGTCCTCCTGGCTGATGCGGTGGAAATAGTGCAGGGGCAGCACCCGGTCTGCCAGGGCCCCGGGGGACAGCTCCCCGCAGGAGGCCAGGGTGGACATGGTCTGATGGTACAGGAGGCTATAGGGCAGCCGATCCAGCCGGGGCGGCTCCACCCAGCGTTCCTCCAAATACAGCTGCACCAGGGCGATGCCTTGCAGCAGCTTCCAGGGAATGGTGGTGGGCAGCATGGCTCGCGCCTCCGGCTCGTCCTCCCGCATGACGAACCACATTTCGGGAGGGCTTTCCCGTCGCCCGGTGCGGCCCATCCGCTGCAAAAAGGAGGACACCGTCCAGGGGGCGTCGATCTGGAAGGCCCGCTCCAGCCGGCCAATGTCGATGCCCAGCTCCAGGGTGGCGGTGGTCACCGTGGTCATGTACTGGGAGTCGTCCTTCATGATTTCCTCGGCGGTCTGGCGGTAGGAGGCGGAGAGGTTGCCATGGTGAATGAGGAACCGATCCCGCTCGTGGTTGATATCGCAGTATTGCCGCAGGGTGGTGGTGACGGTTTCGCATTCCTCCCGGGAGTTGACGAACACCAGGCACTTTTTCCCCCGGGTGTGCTCGAAGATATAGCCCAGCCCCGGGTCGGCATTTTTGGGCGCTTCGTCGGTCTTTTCCTCCAGCACCGGCGGGGCCTCAATGTCCGTCCGATCCTCGGCGGCCTGGACGTTCTTCACATAGAAATGCTCCATGCTCAGCCGCCACTTGCTGCCCTTGGCCTGGATTTTCGGGATGATGGTCTTCCGCCCGGTGCCGAGAGACAGAAATTCCCCGCATTTCTCCGGGTCGCCAATGGTGGCGGACAGGCCGATCCTGCGGGGATTGACTCCTGCCAACCGGCTCAGCCGCTCGATGAGGCACAGGGTCTGCCCGCCCCGGTCACCCCGGAGCAGGGAATGCACCTCGTCAATCACCACGAACCGCAAGTCCCCGAAAAGCTTGGGGATGGCGGCGTGCTTGTGCAGCAGCATGGCTTCCAGGGATTCCGGGGTGATCTGCAGAATGCCCGAGGGGCGCTTCATGAGCCTGGCCTTGTGACTCTGAGCCACGTCGCCATGCCAGTGCCACACAGGGATATCCGCCTGGGCGCACAGGTCGTTGAGCCGGAGAAACTGGTCGTTGATCAGCGCTTTCAGAGGCCCGATGTAGATGGCCCCCACGGATGCCGGGGGATTTTCGGAAAACAGGGTGATGATGGGGAAGAAGGCCGCCTCGGTTTTGCCGGAGGCGGTGGAGGCGGTGAGCAGCAGATTTTCGTCGGTGTTGAAGATGGCATCCGCTGCCGCCACCTGGATGGCCCGGAGATTCTCCCAGTTGTTGCGATAGATGTAGTCCTGCACAAAGGGAGCGTAGCGTTCAAATGCACCCATAGCTTACCTCTTAAATGTGGAATTTCGTTATCGGCTGTTAATGTAGCTATTTGATTCCTTATCGCACCAGCCACTGTAGGGGAGGCTCTCAGCCTCCCGCGCGGTACAAGCCCTCAATGATTACCCAGGTTGGGCGAATTCGTACCATCGTCCAACCTTGTACCATTCAACCAAACACTCAGGCTGCCTACCTGGCGGGAGGCTACGAGCCTCCCCTACAGTGGCTTGGTTGAATAAATACTTCTTTTTCTGATGAAATCGGATGGGCTAAATATCGAATTCCGCGAACTGGGAATCGGCGGCTTCTTCCATCACCGCATTCTGGGCGAAGGTGAACTGGTCGCTGCCCAGAAGCGCGCGCACCTTCACCCCGGGGTTCTGATACACAATGTCCAGCACCTCGATGAAGTCCCGGATCACCTCCCGGGGCGTGATGTGGGTGTCCGCGCCGATGCGGCCAAATTCGATTTCGATGAAGTCGATCATATCCTGCTGGGTGACGATCTGGTTATACTCATACAGCCCCGCGTGGATGTCCGCCAGCTTTTCAATGAGAATCAGCATTTCCTCGTTGGTCAGGGGTTGGAGCCGAATCACCGGGGAGAGCAAGTCCTTGTGCTCCCCGGCAAAATGCCCCTCCGCCAGCCGGGAGCGGAGGGCTTCGTAGCTGTAAACGCCCCGGCGGGGATCCTCCATGCACTGGGGGGTGCCGCAGAGGATGAAGCCCAGGTGCTGAGCCTTGC
>CAMCKD010000166.1 GCA_945875335.1 uncultured Clostridia bacterium
ACGTTTCGCATTACCAGATACCCCTTTCACCCAGTTTTCTGGACAGCCAGTTGGCCATCAGCAGGAAGAACACGCCAACCACGGACTGGAACAGGCCCACCGCGGTGGTGAGGGAGAACTGCAGGCCCTTGATACCGGTTTTGTACACATAGGTGGCGATAACCTCGGAGGCCCGGAGCACCAGGTTGTTGGACATTGCGAAGGGACGGTCAAAGCCGCCGCCCAGGATGTTGCCCAGGTTCATGATCAGCAGCACCACGATGGTGGGCCGGATGGAGGGCAGGGTGATGTTCCACATTTTGCGGAAGCGGCCCGCGCCGTCCACGTCGGCGGCCTCGTAGAGCTCCTGGTTGATGCCTGCGATGGCAGCCAGGTAGACGATGGAGTTCCAGCCGAAGCTTTGCCAAACGCCCACGCCGATGTAGGTGCCCACCCAATGGTCGGGATCATTCAGGAAGGGAACGGACTGCCCGGTGACCTTCTCGATGACCATGTTCACCAGGCCGTCGCCGGGAGCAAACAGCTGCAGGGCCAGGCTGGAGATGATGACCCAGGACAGGAAGTGGGGCATGTAAGCGATGGTCTGAACAGTCTTTTTGAATTTGGGGAAGGGAAGCTCGTTGAGGATCAGCGCGAAGATAATGGGTGCGGGGAAGCCGACGATCAGATCCAGCAGGTTCAGCTTGATGGTATTGCGCAGCGCCAGCCGGAAGTCCTTGCTGCTGAAGGCCTTGATGAAATACTCGAAGCCATTGTTCTTGGCCCAGGGCATTTCCCAGACGCTCATGTTCAGCTTGTACTTCTTGAAGGCGATCTGGATGTAAATCATGGGAGCATACTTAAATACCAAAAGGTACAGCAGGGGGAGCGCCAGCAGCGCGTAGAGCTGCCAATACCGCTTGATATAGGGGCCGAAGCTGCCGCTCTTCTTTCGGAGTGCCAGCTCAGACTCGGGGCCCGGCTTTGTATTTGTCATTTTTGCCATTGCCAACCTCCTATGAGTGGTGTTTTCTGTATCATTATACCAGCACATGCCGCAGGCTTCTTACCAAGTATTGCTATCTTTCTTTTCAGAAATTGCTATAATTCACAAAAAATTCTTTTTCTGCTAAAAAATATTATTGCATATTGCAAGCGGATATGAATTGTGGTATAGTCATGTTAGCATTTTTTCAGGCTGAACCATATGAAATGCCCAAAAAATTGGCTATTTCGCTGAATAATCGCCATTTTTTCCATGGCAATAAATGCGCATTACTGTTTTGAATGCAGTTACAGGAGGAAAAACATGCCTCAGACCACCATCAATCCGGCTCCCTACACCGCCAACCAGGAGATCATCGACCAGTACCTGGTGCGGCAGAGCAAATATGTTTACGTCCGCTCCCTGGCAGACGATTTAGAATCGGTGGAATACCAGCCCGGTTCCAGCCTGCGGTTCTGGTACAACAACGATATGAACGGCTTTGAGCCCCACTGGCACAGCGCCTACGAGCTCATCGCCCCCACCGAGGGCAATTATCTGGCAACGGTGTCCGGCCAGACCTTTGAGCTCTCCCCCGGGGACATTTTTCTGATTCCCAGCGGCGAGCCCCACTCCCTGAAAGCCCCCACCCGGGGCGGGCGGTTCATCCTGCTTTTTGAATTTGACCAGATTCTCGCCGTCAAGGGCGCCTCCTATCTGGAGTCCTGCATGTCCCAGCCCCTGCTGATCAACCGCAGCACCTGCCCTTCCATCTACGACGAGGAGGCGGAGCTCATCTCCCAAATCTGCTGGGACTACCTGCGCGACGACAGTCTGCGGGACATCACCATCTACGGCAGGCTCCTGACCTTCTTCCTGAACTACGGAAGAGACAGGCTCTCTGCGGAGGGAGGATACACCGCAAGCCCCCTGTCCCACTCCGGTCAGCGCAGCTATGCGGAAAAATTCAGTGCGGTGTTCACCTACTTAGACCGGCATTTCGCGGAGGATCTGACCCTGGAGGGAGTGGCCGCCGTGGCCGGGTTCTCCAAATTCCATTTCTCCAGAACCTTCAAGCAGCTCTCCGGGTGCAATTTCTATGAATATCTGTGCCACCGGCGGATCAAATCCTCGGAGGCCCTTTTGATGAAGCCGGAGCTGTCCATTTCCCAGATCGCTCTGCAATCCGGCTTTTCCAGCGTTTCCACCTTCAACCGCACCTTCAAAAAGCTGAAGGGCTGCACCCCCACCCAATACCGGGGCATGTTCCAGGTGCGCCTGGACAATCACAACCAAGGAGAACACATCAAATGAAAGACAAAGAGCTGATGGAAAACAACCCCGCCGAACCGCCCCGCAAAAAGGGGCTGATGCGGATGATCGAGCTGCTGGATCGGGACAGCGGAAAATACTTCAAGTCCGGGGTGCTGGCCCTGCTGGGGCTGATCCCCTTTTTTCTGGCGGTGCTGTTCGCCCTGGCCAACAGCATGCCGGCGCTGCTGCTTCTGTGCATCCCCACGGGGATGATCGCCGCCCCGGAGATCGCGGCGGCGGCGGACACTGTCATGCGCGGCCTCCGGGATCAGGTGGGCTGGTGGTGGTGGGACACCTACAAAAAAGCCTGGAAGCAGAATCTCACCGCCTCCCTGCTCCCCGGCGGCATTTTCGGCCTGGTCATCGGGCTGAACATCTATCTGCTGTATTACATCACCCAGCTGGAAAACCCCGCCACGGAGTTCTGGATGCTCTTCGCCGCCATGCTGGTGATTACAGGCATCACCCAATACTATCTTCCCATGCTGGTGTGCATGGAGCTGCCCGGCGCCACGCTGCTGCGCAACTGCTTTGTGCTGTTTTTCAGCCATCCCATCAAAAGCGTCCTGGCCGCCTTTTTCCAGCTGGTGTACTATGGCATCATGCTGATCTGGTTCCCCCTGACCACGGTGCTCCTGGTGCTCACCAGCGTGTGGCTGCCCATGCTGATCGCCTATGTGATTTTATACCCGGCCCTGGATAAGGACTTTCATCTCACCGCCCTGTACGACAAATTGCAGCAGGAACGCTGGGGCAGCTGAGTCCTCTATTCGGATAAATTGTTGTTTGTTGCACCCTTGGCTCCCCCGCTGGGGGAGCTGCCGAAGTAGCGCACACTGGGGCTGAGG
>CAMCKD010000167.1 GCA_945875335.1 uncultured Clostridia bacterium
CTTGGCTCCCCCGCTGGGGGAGCTGCCGAAGTAGCGCACACTGGGGCTGAGGGGGGTGTCAAACGTTGGTTGCTGGTACGCCTTAACCGACGACACCTCTCCCGACCTCGCTGGCGCTCGGCCACCCTCCCCAGAGGGGAGGGCAAGGGTGCGCTAAACAACAATTGATACCCGGAACAGTTTACAACGATTTGATTTTCAGGAGGATTTCCATGGATTTTCAGTTTGGAGTCAACACCTATATCTATATTGAGCCGGAGGCCTACGAAGGGGTGCGGCGGATCGGGCAGAAGGTGGCAAAGGATATCGAAGCCGTCACCGGCATCTGCCCGGAGGTAAAGGCGCATTGGGGCGACGGTCAGGCCATTGTCTGTGCCACCCTGGGGAAAAGCCCGCTGGCAGAAAAGCTTTTGAACCAGGGAATTCTCTCCGACCTGACCGGCAAGCGGGAGGTTTACCAGATTGCCCTGACGGAAATCGAGGGCACTCCCTCCCTGGTGATCTGCGGCAGCGACAAGCGGGGCACCATTTACGGCATGTTCGCCCTGTCGGAATACATCGGAGTAACGCCCCTGTGCTTCTTTGGCGACGTTTCCCCGGTGCGGCGGGATACTGTGACCATTGCCCGGAACATTGAAACCATCTCCAAGGAGCCCAGCGTGAAATACCGGGGCTTTTTCATCAACGACGAATGGCCCTGCTTCGGCACCTGGGCAACAAAGCATTTCGGGGACGTAAACGCGGAATGCTACGACCACATCTTTGAATTGCTGCTGCGGATGAAGGGCAACTACCTCTGGCCCGCCATGTGGAAGTCCTCCTTCCCCCTGGACGGCCCCGGCAGCGCCAACGAGGAGCTGGCTGACCTCTACGGCGTAGTGATGGGCTATTCCCACCATGAGCCCTGTCTCCGGGCCAGTGAGGAATGGGACAAGGTGCGGGGCGAACACAGCGTCTATGGCGACGATTGGAACTACTACTACAACGAAGCCGGGCTCCTTCGCTATTGGGAGGACGCCCTGAAGCGCAGCGGGAAATACGAAAACATCATCACCATCGGCATGCGGGGTGAGCGGGACAGCTCCATGCTGGGGGACGATTCCACCCTGGCAGAAAACATCTCCCTGCTGAAAAAGATCATCAAAAATCAACGTTCCCTGATTGAAACGCACGTTTCCCGGAGGGCGACCCAGCTGCTGGCCCTCTATAAGGAGGTGGAAGCCTATTTCTATGGGGACGAAACCACCCAGGGCCTGAAGGACTGGAAGGAGCTGGAGGATGTGCTCTTCCTGCTCTGCGAGGACAACCACGGACATCTGCGCACCGTGCCCCCCAGGGACATGGTGAATCACCCCGGAGGCTGGGGCATGTACTACCACTTCGACTACCACGGCGGCCCCGTCTCCTATGAATGGGTGGACTCCACTCCCCTGGCTCAGACCTGGGAGGCCATGACCCAGGCCTGGGACTACGGCATCCGGGAGCTGTGGATCGTCAACGTGGGAGATTTGAAGCTCCACGAGGTGCCCCTGACCTACTTCATGGCATTGGCCTATGATTTTGAAAAATGGGGCACCGGGAATCGGAACAGCCCCGCCGAATACATGCTGCAGTGGACGGCCCAGAACTTCCCCCAGGCCAGCCCGGCCCAGCGGGAGGAAATCGCCGGGGTGTTCCGGGACTATGTGGCGATGAACAGTCTGCGCCGCCCGGAGTCCCTTCACGCCGGAGTATACCATCCCTGCCACGAAGGAGAAACTGACCGGATGCTGGCCCTGGCGGGGGACATCGAGGCCCGCTCCGAAGCATTGATGCAGTCCCTCTGCCCCCAGGAGCGGCAGGCCTACTACAGCATGATTCACTTCTCCGCCATGGCCTCCACAAATCTTCTGAAAATGCACCTGTACGCCGGGAAGAATCACCACTACGCCGCCCAGGGCAAGGTCATTGCCAACCATTTTGCCGCCCTGGCGGAAGAGTGCATCCGGCGGGATTTACAGCTGGCAGAAGAATTCGCCGCCTTCCGGGATGGAAAATGGGCCGGGATGGAGCTGGCTCCCCACATTGGCTTTACCCGGTGGAACGACGAAGGCAGCTGCTACCCGGTGCTGCACCATGTGACCCCCATGCCCAAGGCGGATATGAAGGTCTCCCGCACCGACCGGGAGGACGTTGCCATGCACGTCTACGGCGGCCCCATCTCCATTCCAGTGGAGGATTTCTGTTTTGATGGCTGTGAACGGGTCACCCTGGAAATTGCCAACGGCGGCAAGGTGCCCTTCCATTTCACCATCGGCCCTGTGGGGAAGCTGCCCGACTGGCTGACGGTGGAGCCCTCCGGCGGTACCGTCACGGAACAAACGGAGGTCAGCCTGATCTGCGATCGGGCCAAGCTCCCCTCAGAAAAGCAGCTGGCGGCGCTGTTCGTCTCCGACGGAAACGGGCTGGTCATCGTCAAGGTGGCAGGCAAGGCCTGGGACAATTCTGATTTGCCCCCCATGACCTTTGTTCCCCGCAGGGGCGTGATTTCCATGCTGGCGGAGCACTATTCCGAGAAAAAGGACATCCCCGCCGGGGCCTTCCAGCGGATCGGGGACTACGGCAAGTACGGCAGCGGCATGAAGGTGTTCCCCACCACCGCCGCGTTCTCCATGGAGGACGAAAAACCCGGTCTGACCTATTCCTTCCGCATTAATCACCCCGGGGATTACCGGGTGGAATTCCTCACCGCTCCCAACAACCCCATTGAACTGGGCAGCGCCGTGCATCTGCTGGCGGAAAGCGGCGGAGTAGCGAAAGCCGTCCAGCTCCTGCCCCCGGATTTCCGGGCGGGAGAGAACAGCGACCCCCGCTGGTGCCAGGGGGTGCTGGATCACATCCACACCGCCGAAACCCAATTCCATTTTGAGGCCGGAATTCACAAGCTCACCGTCTCCCCCCTGGAGCCCGGTGTGGTGCTGGAAAAAATCGTCATTTCCCCCCGGGATGTTCCCCTCCCCCCCTCCTACCTGGGCCCGGAGGAATCCTGGTACCAGAGGTAAATTGTTGTTTATCGTGCAGATTTCCGCCCAGCCACTGTAGGGGAGGCTCGTA
>CAMCKD010000168.1 GCA_945875335.1 uncultured Clostridia bacterium
GGGGGCACCCCCTCAGCCTTCGGCAGCTCCCCCAGCGGGGGAGCCAAGGGTGCGCTAAACAACAATTTACCGCTCTGCTGCTGAGTGAAACCGATAAGCAAATAAGATATTTCATAAACGAACCGTTTTTGATGTTAATCGTTTGAATATCTTATATCTTGTATCTAATATCTTATATCTTACTAAAGTGCCGCTTCGCCGCTTAAAACTGCCGGCAAAAATTTTTTGAAAAAACAGTAGCCGCTGGGTGAAGGGCTTCGTATAAAAAAGTGAAAACACCCCAGGGAGTGAGGATCATGGAGAAATTATTAAAATCGTTGTTTGAGTTCCAGCGGTTTGAACAGAACCCCCGCCTCAGCCGCCTCATTGCCCAGACCGAGGATCAGCATTTTCGGGCCTTGGACGATGATGCGCTCTGGCAGGTCAACGCCGCCGGAACACCGGAAGAATTTCTGAACACCGGGAAAAATCAGTACCAGGAGGATTGAACACCATGGAAAACAATATTACCCCAATTGATGACGACCAGCTGGCCAGTGCCTCCGGCGGTGCGTACTTGCAGGTTTCCCAGTGGAGGAATTTTTTGAGCCAGTCCATCATTGGCCCGCTGGACAATCTGGCTGCCGGAGCCTTCGGTTCGGACAAGAGTGCCATCCAGGGTTATCTTTCCACCCTGCGCGCCACCTGCGTCCCCGGCGCAGCGGTTGCCAATCCTGTGATCAATATGTGGAACGGCTACATGAGCTCCGGCCGTGCTGCCATCCAGAACAGCGACGTCCGCATCCAGCTGGACAGCCTGCTGGGAAGCGCCTATCAGTACATCATCACCCACACCTGATGCACCCGCGAAGAAAGGATTGATCGTTATGAACGAAAACAAGAATGTCCCCCAGCCTCTGGATGACGAGGCTCTGGACGAAGCCACCGGCGGCACCTTCTTTGGCATGACGCTGCCCATCGCAACCACCATGGAAAATCCCATTGTGATGAAGGATCAGCAGGAGCAGCTCATCTGCACCCGCTGCGGAAAAATTCGCTTCCTCTCCGTGGGCACGAAAAAGTGCAGCTGCGGCGGCTCGCTGAAGAAATACATGGGCAGCTCCTCTGTCATCACCGCAGAACTCTGAGCAACTTTTTCAAAAAGCCGGAATTGTCTTGCCAGGATGATTCCGGCTTTTTGTTTTATGCTTATCGGCTGTTAATTCAGCAAAAGAAGTATTTATTCAATTAGCGCACCCTTGCCCTCCCCTCTGGGGAGGGTGGCCGAGCGCCAGCGAGGTCGGGAGAGGTGTCGCCCACTAAAGCGTACCAGCAACCAACGTTTGACACCCCCTCAGCCCCAGTGTGCGCTACTTCAGCAGCTCCCCCAGAGGGGGAGCCGAGGGCGGGTGCGTTAATCAGTTAAAGCACCACTTAGCTGAGTTAAACCGATAAGCACATTTTGTTTTCCCCCTTGCAGCAACAAAAAATAAATTTCATAAAAGTGTAGAAAATTTAAAGATGTTATGGTATACTATCTGTGGCATTTTACCAATACTTTCCAACGGACAGATGGAGGCCTTGGCATGATCTATAATTCTGATGAACTGGTTCAGTATCTTTCCCTTTCCAATCTGGCGCAGATGCGTTATGCAGTTGACGCGGACGCTCTTGAAGTTTTCCAGGTGACCCCCGAGGGGAAGAAGGTCCTGTATGAAGGGGACTTGGCAGGCTGCCTGGCTAAGGTCTATGGCGAGAAGAGCGGGGTGGATTCCGAAAAGGTGGAATCCTTCCGGCGGGATATGCAGCAGGGCACGGCGTCCTTCCAATATGAATTCCAGGTGCAGGATACCCAATATACCCTCCGCTGCAAAACCGAAAGCACCTCCTCCGGCGGGCGGGTATGCTACGGCGTGGTGGAAAACATCGGCACTCCCTCCGAGCTCAGCTTCCGCCGGGCTTCGGATAAGGACGCCATGCTGGATATGCTGAACAAAAAGGCCATCATCGAGTATGCAAAGCAGCGCCTCAGCCGCAAGGACCTGACCTCCTATCTGGTGATTCTGGATTTGGACAATTTCAAAATGGTCAACGATACCTATGGTCACATGTTTGGTGACACGGTGCTGGTGACCTTCACCGAGATCATCAACAAGGCCATGGGCAGCCACGGCGTGGTGGGCAGACTGGGCGGCGACGAAATTCTCATCGTCACCAACGGCATCCCCAACAAGCCGGCCCTTCGGCCCTTCCTCCGGGAAATCCGCACCAACATGGAGCTGACCTACAAAGGAAAGCTGGACGGTATTTCCCTGACCTGCTCCATCGGCGCCGCCGCCTTCCCCGAGCACGCCTCTACCTATGAGGAAACCATGGCGCTGGCAGATAAGATGCTGTATCTGGCCAAGGACAAGGGGCGCAACCGCTATCTGATCTATACGCCGGAGCTGCACCAGGATTATGTCAACAGCAACCAGCATGAGGCCCCCTGCCAGAAAAAGCCCATCAAGCAGTATAACAACATCGGCATCCTGCAATACATGCTCTCCGAATACCTGGTCAAGCAGGCCAGCTGCAACGACTATGTGTTTGAGCAGATCGGCAGATCCTTCCGTCTGAGCGAGGTGCTCTGCGTCTACAGCCGGGGAGACATCGGCTTCCGGTGGACGGAAGGGGGAGAAGGCCTGCGGCCGGAGGACATGGAATTTCTGGATGTGGACGACCCCTTCCTGGATCGGGTGGACGAAAACGGCCTCTACCTGATGGACGGCAGATATCTGATTCAGGACGAATTCCCCCAGCTTTATGAAAAGCTGGCAGCCAGGAAAATCGAAGCCGCCATTTTCTACCGAATGATGAAGGACGGCAAGCCCGACGGCTATGTGCTCTTTGCCAAGCACCACCAGCGGCAGAAATGGTCCGAATACGAAACCATCGCCCTGGCCGTGGCCGCCAAAATCTTTGAAATCGCCAGCGTCGGCTGATATAACCACCACAAAAGCCCATCAAAGCAGGCTGTAACGAAAAATTGTTGTTTATTGCACACGCCATTCGTAGGGCGGGGTCATGACCCCGCCGAC
>CAMCKD010000169.1 GCA_945875335.1 uncultured Clostridia bacterium
AAAAGAAATCGAGCCTTTACGAAAGCAGTTTCTAATATGGCAATTATGGATATTATGTGGATTTGTATCTAAACAAAACGGACCAGAGCTTCGACATCCCGGCGGATGCCATTCCCTCTGACCGGGTGGCCGCCATGCTTCAGGAGGCGCAGAAGTATCTGGGCTATCCTTACGTCTGGGGCGGAAGCAGCCCGGCTACCTCCTTTGACTGCTCCGGCTATGTGTGCTGGGTGGTGAACCATTCTGGCTGGGACATCGGGCGGCTCAGTGCCCAGGGCATCTGCAATGTCTGCACCCCCATCTCCGCCGCCAACGCCCAGCCCGGCGACCTGGTGTTTTTCAAGGGCACCTATGATACCCCGGGGGTATCCCACTGCGGCATTTATGTGGGAAATAATACCATGATTCACTGCGGAGACCCCATAAAATATGCAAATTTGAATACAAATTATTGGCAGAGCCATTTCTACTGCTTTGGCCGTCTGCCTTAAAGGAGTGTGAATTTTTGAATCCCAAAATCAACAAGCTCCGGGCGGAGCTGGAGAAGAACAACGAGAAAATGGAAAAGCTCCAGGTCCGGAACGCAGAGCTTCAGCAGCAGCTTCAGGAGGCGGAAAACATGGAAATTCTCGGCATGGTCCGTGCCTGCGGCATGACTGTGGAGGAAATCGTGAAGCTGCTGAAAACCGCAGGAGGTGGGCAGGAATGAAGCGACTGTCCCGGCTGCTGTGTCTGGCAGGAGCTTTGCTTCTCTCCATTCCGCTGTGCTGCAATCCCGTTGCTGCCAGAGGGGATGAACCGGACTACATTGTGGTGATTCCCGGCGAGACCATGCCGCCCACCACCACGCCTCCGACTGTCACCACGACGCCATCTCCCACAACTATCCCCACCATGCCTGAGAAAGGGACAGGCTTTACGGAAGACGGCATCCTGTCCACCCGTGACCTCCTGTTTGACAAAGCAACCAACAAGCAATACATCGTGGTGGAAACCAGGAACGGACAGACCTTTTACATGGTCATCGACTACGATAAACCCCTGGATGAAGACGAGGAACGGTACCAGACCTATTTCCTGAATCCGGTGGATGAGGCGGATTTGCTGGCGCTGATCGAGCAGGAGGAAACCCAGCCCATCGTTTGCAGCTGCGTGGACAAATGCGTCCTGGGTGCTGTGGATGAGGACTGCGAGCTGTGCAGACAGAATATCCGCCGCTGCGTGGGCAAGGCAGTGGAGACGGAGCCTCCCACCACGGCACCTGCTGTCCAGCCGGAATCCAAGAGCAATCCGGCTGCGGCGCTGGCCATCCTGCTCCTGCTGGGCGGGGGTGCCGGGGCTGGTTACTACTTCTATGTGAAGAAAAAGTCCCAGGAGAAGAAACAGGGCAGCACCGATCTTTCCGAGTATGACTACGGCATGGATGACGATGACCTCTTTGATGAAAGTGAGGAATCCGACGAAAAATGACCAGATTCACGAACAGTCCCTATGAGTACATGATGCGCCAGATTCCTGTTTCTGCCAAACCGTCCGTCCCTGCGCCGCCCTCCAAACCCCACCTGTGCAATGGCTGCAAGCGATATGGGGAAGGCTGCATCCACCCCTGCTACCGGGAAGTCAAAGAAATGGAGGATGTAAATGCGCCTGATCGTCAGTGAAAAGCCCTCCGTGGCTTATGCCATCGGGGCAGCTTTAGGAGTAGGGCAAAAACGCAAGGGTTACCTGGAGGGCAACGGCTATTTGATTTCCTGGTGTTTTGGCCATCTGGCAGCTCTGGCTGATGCGGACCGGTATGACCCCAAATACAAGAAATGGAGGAAAGAGGATTTACCCATCGTTCCGGCGACCTTCCAATTCCGCATTTCAGAGGAGAAGCGCAGTCAATTTGAGCTTCTGAAAAGCCTGATGCACCGCCAGGATGTGAGCGAGGTGATCAACGCCTGTGATGCGGGTCGGGAGGGGGAACTGATTTTTCGCACGGTATATAACCTGGCCGGATGCCGCAAGCCCACGAAGCGGCTCTGGATTTCCTCCATGGAGGATGAAGCCATCTGGGAAGGCTTTGCGAACCTCCGTCCCGGCGCAGATTTTGATGGGCTGTACCAAAGCGCCTTGTGCCGCGCTAAGGCCGACTGGCTGGTGGGCATAAACGCCACCCGGTTTTTCTCTCTTGTTTACGGCACCAAGCTGAGTGTTGGCCGGGTCATGTCCCCGACATTGGCCCTGATGGTGCAGCGGGAAGCGCAGATTCAGGCTTTTGTCCCGGAGCGGTTCTACACCGTGAATCTGGACTGCGGTTTTTCCGCTGCATCTGACCGAATCCAAGATTTCACCGATGCAACAAAAATCGCCGAAGCCTGCAAAGGTGCGGAAGCAATCGTCCAATCTGTGGAGCGGAGGGAGAAAACCGAGAACGCCCCCTTGCTGTATGATCTGACCACTCTTCAACGGGATGTCAACCGTCTGCTGGGGTATACCGCCCAGCAGACCCTGGACTATTTGCAAGCGCTTTATGAAAAGAAGCTCTGTACCTATCCCAGAACGGACAGCCGGTATCTGACAGATGATATGTTTTCAACTCTTGGCAGTCTGACCCGAACCGCCGCCTCCATTCTGGGCTGCCTGACCCCGGATATGGCGGATGCGAAGAGAGTATGCAACAGCCGCAAGGTCAGCGACCACCACGCCATTGTTCCGACCCACTATGCGGGCACCGTCAATTTGTCCGCCCTCCCGGTGCCGGAGCAGAATATTCTGAAGTTGATCTGCCGCAACGTTCTGGAAGCCACCAGTCCTGCCCACCGTTTTGAGGAAGTGGTGATGACACTGGGCTGCGCCGGAACACAGTTTACTGCCAAGGGAAAACGGATTATGATTCTTGGCTGGAAGGCCTATGAAAAAGCGGAGGAAAAGCATACTGTCCTTCCTGACTTGCAGGAGGGACAGTATGTAAGGGTATTTTCTGTAACCGTCAAGGAGGGCCAGACCACCCCACCCAAGCATCACACCGA
>CAMCKD010000170.1 GCA_945875335.1 uncultured Clostridia bacterium
GGCCACCCTCCCCAGAGGGGAGGGCAAGGGTGCGCTCTACAAACAACAATTTGCCGGGATACCGGGCATTGGCGGTGCACATTTTGACTAATGAGGAAAAACATATGAAAATTGCAATCATTGGCGGCGGGGCTTCTGGGATGGCGGCGGCGCTGGCGGCGGCGGAGAAATCGGAAAACAGCGTGGTGCTGTTGGAGCGTCAGGCCAGGCTGGGCCGCAAGCTTCAGGCCACGGGCAACGGACGCTGCAATCTATCCAACCTCCATGCAGCCGCCGGAGGCTACCATGGAGACCAGCCCTCCTTTTGGGAATATGCCATTTCAAAGTTCCCCCCGGAAAGCACCCTGGACTGGTTCCGGGGGCTGGGGCTTTTCACCGTTGCGGAGCCGTCGGGCCGGGTGTATCCCTATTCCGACCAGGCAAATTCTGTGCTGGATGTGCTGCGCTTCGCTCTGGAAAAGCCCAACATCCAGGTAAAACTGGGGGCCGAGGTGGAGAAAATCAAAAAGACGGCCCAGGGCTTCCAGCTGGAATTTGGGGAGGATACCCTGGATTGCCAAAAGCTCATCGTGGCCTGCGGCGGCCTCGCGGGCACCAAGCTGGGGGGCACCATGTCCGGCTACAAGCTGTTGCGCTCTCTGGGTCATCGCTGCACCCGGCTGCGGCCCACGCTGGTGCAGCTGAAAACCGCCTGGGGCGGCGTGGTGGGCCTGAAGGGCGTCCGTGCCAACTGCCGGGCGGAAATCCTGCGGGACGGCACCCCCATGCAGAGCAGCCAGGGGGAGCTGCAATTTACGGAATACGGACTATCGGGCCCGGTGATTTTTGAAATCTCCCGGGATGTGTGCCAGCAGAAGGGGGACTGGTGCTGCCGGTTGGACTTTCTGCCGGAAATCGGGGAGGATGCCCTTTTTGCGGAGCTGTGCCGCCGGAAAACCACGGCCCTGCCCGCTTCGGAGCTCTTCACTGGCATCCTCCACAATCGGCTGGGCCGGGTACTGGCCCAAGCAGCGGGCATCTCCGGCCAGACCCCCATTGCCGCCCTGGACGATGCCGCCCTTCGTGAAGCGGTGAGGATGGTAAAGCGCTTCGAGGTTTCCCTGACAGAGCCCCTGGGTATGGACAGCGCCCAGGTGACGGCGGGGGGCATCCTCACCAATGAATTTGACAATACCACCATGGAAAGCAAGCTGGTGCCCGGGCTTTTTGCCTGTGGCGAGGTGCTGGACGTGGATGGGGACTGCGGCGGCTATAATCTGCAATGGGCCTGGAGCTCGGGCCGGCTGGCAGGCCTCAGTGCCGGAAAGGAGACGGTATGATCAGACTGCGGGACATTTCCCTTCCCCCGGAGCACAGCGCCAGCCAGCTCCAATTTGAGGCGGCAAAGCTGCTGGGGGTTTCTGCCTCCAGAATTCGGGGCATCAAAATCGTCAGGCGCAGTGTGGATGCCCGGAAAAAGCCGGAGGTGAAAATCATCTATACGGTGGATGTGGCGGTGGAGGGCAGCGAAGCAAAGCTATTGAAGCATGCCAAGCGGGCCAGCCCGGCTCCAACCAAGTTCTATCAGCCTCCCAAGCCCCGTCCGGCTTCTGAGAAGCGGCCGGTGGTGGTGGGCTTTGGCCCGGCGGGGATGTTTGCCGCCTTGATTCTGGCGCTGGCGGGGCAGAAGCCGGTGGTTCTGGAACGGGGAGAGGACGCGGCCACCCGGCACCAAAAGGTGGAGGCCTTCTTCTCCGGCGGTGCTTTGGACACCCGGAGCAATGTCCAGTTTGGCGAGGGAGGCGCGGGCACCTTCTCCGACGGAAAGCTGAACACCGGGGTGAATAATCCCAGAATCGCCTGGATTCTGGAGCAGTTCGTGGCGGCGGGAGCCCGGGAGGACATTCTCTACGATGCCAAGCCCCATGTGGGCACGGATGTGTTATTGGAGGTTGTCCAGAACCTGCGCAAGCGGATCATCTCCCTGGGGGGCCAGGTGCGCTTCTGCACCCAGGTCACCGGGCTGGAATCGGAAAACGGACAGCTACGGGCTCTGATTGTAAACGGGGGAGAGCGGATCGAATGCGAAAAGGCGGTGCTTGCCATCGGCCACAGCGCCCGGGATACCTTTGAAATGCTCCGGGAAAAAGAGATTCCCATGGAGCCCAAGCCCTTTTCCATGGGGGTGCGGATCGAGCACCGGCAGAAGGACATTGACCTTGCCCAATACGGCTGCGAAAATCCCGTCCTGCCTCCGGCGGACTATAAGCTGGTAAAGCACTTGGAAAACAACACCGTCTACACCTTCTGCATGTGTCCCGGGGGCTACGTGGTGGCCGCCGCCTCAGAGGAGGGGCGGGTGGTGACCAATGGCATGAGCTACGCCGACCGGGCAGGGGAGAACGCCAACGCCGCCCTGCTTGTGACCTTGAACCCGGAAAGCTTTCCCTATCCCGGCAGCCTGGGAGGAATGCGGTGGCAGCGGGAGATCGAGCAGCGGGCCTACGAAATCAGCGGCAGCTACCGGGCGCCCGCCCAGAAGGTAGGGGACTTCCTGGAGAATAAGCCCAGCACGGGAGCGGGGAGGGTGGAGCCCACCTACCGCCCTGGGGTCACCTGGTGCGACCTGCATGAGGTGCTGCCGGAGGTCATCACCTCCGCTTTGGAGGAGGCCATCCCTGCTTTGGAGGGCAACCTGTCCGGCTTTTCCCACCCGGATGCCGTCCTCACCGCCCCGGAAACCAGAAGCTCCTCCCCGGTTCGCATCCTCCGGGACGAGACCCGCCAGTCCTCCCTCCGGGGTCTGTACCCCACCGGCGAGGGCGCGGGCTACGCCGGGGGCATCATGTCCGCCGCCATCGACGGCATATTAACCGCCGAGGCAATGCTGGATTGAAGCCCAAATAATGCACACGCCACTGTAGGGGAGGCTCTTAGCCTCCCGCCAGGTAACGAAACTGAGTGTTTGG
>CAMCKD010000171.1 GCA_945875335.1 uncultured Clostridia bacterium
GGCGGGCGGCTGGTAGCCGCCCCTACGAATAGCGTGTTCGCTAAACAACAATTTACCGCCACACTGACTTTACCCAATCACCACAGCTTCATTTAAGGTAAACGGGCTATCATGGGAAAGAGAAAATAAAAAGGAGTTTTTTGCGTATGGGACGTTGCAAGGCAAAGCTGATATCGGCGGTGCTTTGCTGCCTGCTGGTGCTGGGGGCGGTGCTTCCGGCCAAGGCGGAAGGGGAGCTGCAGCTGGCCTCCCAGGCGGCGGTGCTGATGGACGCGGACACCGGCACGGTGCTGTATGAAAAAAACATGCACGAGCCCATGTATCCCGCCAGCATCACCAAGCTGATGACCGCTCTGCTGGCGCTGCAGCATCTGGAGCCGGAGCAGGTGCTCACCGTCTCCCAGACGGCGGTGAACGCGGTGCCCCGCACCTCCTCCCACATCTCCCTGATGGCCGGGGAGAAGCTGACTGTAGAGGAAGCCCTGTACGCCATCGGCATGGAGTCGGCCAACGATGCGGCCAATGTGCTGGCAGAAGCGGTGGCTGGAAGCCTGGAAGCCTTTGCCGCCCAGATGACCGAAACCGCCCAAAAGCTGGGGGCGCTGAACACCCATTTTACCAATGCCAACGGCCTGCCGGACAGCGGCCATGTGACCACCGCCTACGACATGGCTCTGATCACCGCCGCCGCTTTGCAGCAGGAGGGGCTGGCGAAATATTTCAGCACGGTGAATCACACCTTTCCCGCCACCAATCTCTCCAACCCCCGCAGCTTTTCCAACAAGGATCGTCTGCTCCCTGGCGGCCAGTATTATTATGAAGGGGTCCTGCTGGCAAAAACCGGCTGGACCTCCAGCGCCCAGGGCACCTTCGCCGCCGCCGTGAAACAGGGGGACACCACCCTGATCGCCGTCACCCTGAAATCCCCCCTGCTGGAGGACAAATACCAGGACACTCACAAGCTGATGGACTACGGCTTCACCCACTATTCCGCCGTGAAGGTCTCCGGCGAGCAGGTCACCGCCCAGCTGTCCCTGGGGGAATACACCCCGGTGAAGGGGCAGAAATTCTCCTATCTGCTGCCCAGCGGCACGCTTTTTACGGACATTCGGTATTCCCTGCCGGAGGACATGGATTTGCAGTCGGAATCCCAGCTCCGGCTCACCGTCCCGGTCATGGCCTCCATTGAGGATACGGCCCTTCCCGAGATTCAAGTCACTTTAGAGCGACCCGCCCCCCAGCGGGAGGCCTACATTCTGGCCGAGCTTCTGTCCGCCGGAGGCGCCGACCCGGAGCAGGTGGAGGCCATCCTCTCCGCTCTGCGCATCCCCGCCGCCGTGCTGGGGGTGCTGCTGCTGGTTTTCCTGGTGCTGCTGTTCCACCGCCAAATCCAGCGCCACCGCCGCCGCAGGCACCTGAAGGCCCGCATCCGGCGCATGAAAAAGCGGATGGAATAACAAAGGAAAGGGCGCAGCGAAAATTTTTTGCCCCCGCCTCTTTACAAACCCGGTTTTTCCTGCTATAATATTCCCGCTGTGAATGAATGCGCCAGTGGCTCAATGGATAGAGCATCGGATTCCGGTTCCGAGGGTTGGGGGTTCGAGTCCCTTCTGGCGTACCAAAGAAGAATAATCCGAACCTTATCTCAGTTGGGGAAGGGTTCGGATTATTTTTGTACTTAGGACTCGAACAATAAAATGCAGATGTCCGGAGGACATCTGCTCGGCGGCGGCTCGACGACGCCGACTCCATAATGTTGCGAGTCCCTTCTGGCGTACCAAAAACGGGTCATCCCATTTGGGATGACCCGTTTTTGATTTGCCGGGCGGGACTCGAAAGGGCGGCGGCAGCGTAAGCTGCCGTAAAAACGGTCCGGTGGACTGTTTTTAGCCCGTGGGAGAGTCCCTCCGGTTTCAGACGCATCCCGTAGGGATGTGGATGAGACCGGAACAGGCACGATGCCGAAAAGCGTAGGTATGGTGCGCCTTTTCTTAATTTTTGCTTAACGGCATTGACGAGGGCTGGCATTCAAGGTAAGATATGGAAAAACGAGAGAAAAGCGGGGAGAAAAAGTGATTTACAGAATTGTGGATGTGGCCAGTGTCGCCGTCATTGCGCTGCCGATTACCTGGGTATTCCTGGCGCTGCGGGGGAATTGGAGCATCAAGCGGGCTTGCCTGCTCAGTGTCTTTGCGGTGTATCTGTGTGTTATGTTCGACGTGGTGGGCATTCCGGCGTGTCAGTATTTCCGCTGGGAGCCCGCCGTCAATCTGATTCCCTTTGGGGACGAGAAAAGTCTGCGATTCTTCTTTCAAATTGGGATGAACGCAGTGATGTTCCTGCCCTTCGGGTTTCTGCTGCCGGTGCTCTGGGAAAGCTGCCGGAGCTGGAAGGTCACGCTGTTGGCGGGCTTTTTAACTTCCGCACTGATTGAGTTTTTGCAGCTCTTTTCCTTCCGGGCAACGGACGTGGACGATCTGCTGATGAACACCCTGGGAGCATTTTTGGGATACCTGCTTGCTTGGGTGTGCTTCCATAGGAAGTGGCAGAAAGAATCCGGGAATACCCATCTGTGGGACATGATTGCTGCCATCCTCATCCCGCTGCTGGTGATTTTGTTCCTCCGCACCCCCATCAGCGATTGGATTTATGGATTGCCCCTGTTTCAATGAGATGCCTGTGGATTTGCTTCTATCCCCGTAATATCGTGTGACACTTAAAAATTGTTATTTGTCGAACACGCCACTGTAGGGGAGGCTCGTAGCCTCCCGCGCAGTACAGGCTTTCAGTTACCAACCAGGAAGGGCGAATCCGTACCACGCTGAACATTGTTCCATTTAGCCAAACACTCACGTTACCAACCTGGCGGGAGGCTAAGAGCCTCCCCTACTAGGCCGTTAAGCCTAAAACT
>CAMCKD010000172.1 GCA_945875335.1 uncultured Clostridia bacterium
TGATTAAAGTGTCCCTGCGCTAGCGCAGGGACGGGGGGAGTACGAATTCCCGGCAACAGAGCGTCAAATAGAATTATCTTTCTGTGTTTGCTGTTCTTCTTCGCGCGCTTTTGTGAAAGATATGCGGATGACGGGCTCCCCCCGGTACCAGTGTGCGCTACTCTTACCACCCCCCTCATAAATGCGGGGGGCAAGGCCGCGTACCGCATCCACCCGCACACCATTCAACAAACAGCTCTACAAATTCCAATTTGTCAGTGTGCTTACGAAAGATAGCCGATAGCCTGTAACGGTTAAATACCGTTTTATGAAACCGCGGTCCCGAGGTCAGCGGCATCGCCGCCCCCAAACGTAGTCCATCGCCACTGGCGGCCTGCGCGAAAAGCGCGGGATAAAATGGTATTAACCATTTTGAGCCTGTCGAAAAACCGGTCATTGCGAACCAGTCCGCTTTCCTGGTGTGGCAATCTCCCAACTTTTCAGGCCCGAAATTGATAGGTTCAACCTTAAAACTGGGGGATTCCCACGCCAGTGTGCGCTACTTTCTCGGAATGACTCTAACTTTTTTGACACACTGAAAATGGTATTAACCATTTTATCGAGAAATAGTATGAGGGATCGTGTGGAAAAGCTTTCGATGCCGGCGGAAAATAAGTGATACAAGGGAATTCATTTTGCCTAAACGCTCGACAGGCACAGCCAAAGGGCCTTATCACAGCCCCGCAGGGCTTACAGCGTCATTATGGCCTCCGCCAGGTCCCGGGGGTTGTCCGTATTGACCGTGTGCCCCGCGTTTTCGATGGTGCGGAATTTCCCGTTTGACAGTTTCTCGGCAAGCTTTACAGCCGCCTTTTGATTGACGGAATCCTTTTCACCGCAGAGGACCCCCACAGGGCAGCGCACCTGTTGCAGCCTGTCCGTAAAATCCATATCCGCCATGGAATTTGTCAGCGTGATAAAATCCTTTTTCCCCAATCCAATTCCCGCGAACTGGCTTTCGGGCATGAACCGAAACAGCAGATTCTGAACCTTGAGCAGGAATTTCGGCATATCATACTGGGGCGCGATCAGAATCAGGGAGTTTACTCTCTGGGGAAAGTCGATGGCGTAATTCAGCGCCAGCACAGCGCCCAGAGAAAGCCCGCACAGGTTCAGGCTCTGGGAAAAGCCGCCGCAGTAATCACAGAAGGCGGCATACATGCTGCTGTAGTAACAGCTGCCTTCGGTGAAAAAATCGCTCAATTCGGGGCAGACGGCTTCCGTGCCCTCCGGCAGAAAGGAAATGGTCTTTTCCCAGCTTGCGGCGTTCTGCCCCATTCCGTGAAGAAACACATATTTTTGTGTCTTTCTGCCCGCTGCCCCGCCTCAGTTGGAGATAATGAACTCCCGGGTGTTTTTATGCAGGCCCAGGTACAGCATAGGCGGGATGGTCAGCAGGTTTCCCGCCACGAACACCAGGTACAGCGGGAAAACATCCCCCAGCACGCCGAAAATCACCGCGGACAGCGCGCAGCCGCCGGTGGAGGCGGCGCTGACAAAGCCGATGATGGCGCCCCGGTTTTCTTCCGGCAGGGCCAGCATCAGGGAGGCGTTGAAGACAGCGTTGCCCATACAGTTGGTAAAGGCCCCCAGGAAGAACAGAACGCACATCAGGATATAGTGCCTGCTCAGGTAGGCCAGAATATAAATGGGGATGGAGATAAGAAACCCTGCAGCCATCATATAATACCGGGCCTTGGGCTTCAGCTTGATGATGCCCAGCAAGCTGACGCAGATAAGGCTTGCCGCCGTCTCCACGGACATGAGGTAGCCGTACATATCCACGGTGAACCCCTTTTCCAGGCAGAAGGGGAGCATCAGGGTCATGGGCCCAGCCCCCAGCAGGTTCAGAATCAGGGCACAGGGAACGAAAAGCTGCAGGAAGCGGTTTCCGAAGATCTCCCGGATGGCAAGGCCAAAGTCCCGCAAAATGCCGGAAACGGTGACCTTGGCCCCCTGCTGGACGGTTTTGGGTACATGGATAAACACCTCCGTGGCGGCGGAGAACAGGTAGGAGATGCCGTTGATCACGATGATCAGGGGCACCCCCAGGAAAGCCACCAGCGCGCCGCTGAGGGCCTTGCCCACCAGGTTAATAAAGGAGGTAATGCCGGAGTGCACCGACTGGCCCCGAACCATATCATCGTGGGGGATTATGTCCAGCATCAGGGTGCTCACCGCGGGGCTGAAGAAAACGGAGCAGGCCGAGGCCAGAAACGCCGCCGCGAGCACAATGGGAACGCTGAGCTTGTCCGTAAAGGCCAGCGCCCCCACGATCAGCATGATGAGGCCCCGCAGGGCGTCCATGCCCACGATGATGGCCTTGCGGCTGCACTTGTCCACAATGCTGCCGCTGAAGGGGGAGACAAACATCACCATGAACATGGAGATGGAGGACATAATGCCCATGAGGGCGCTGGACCCGGTTTTTTCGTAGACCCAATAGCCGATGGCCACGCTGTAGAGCACATCGCCGATGGCGCTGACCGCGTTGCCCTGGAGCATCAGGATATAATCTTTGTTCCACAATTTGGTATGCATGGATTTTCTCCTCTCAGGAATGAATAGGGCTACTATACACCCTCTGCCCGTCCGGGTCAATCAAGAAGCGGTTGAAAAGGGAAAAAACCTTCTCAACCGGCGGTTGTGTCTCTAAACCGGAGAGGGAATGGGGCCAAATTCCCGAAAATCCGCGCCACAAGCATTGAAACCCGGGCGGATTTCTGCTATGATGTAAAAAACAATGTGCAGATCGGTTTCACGCAGCAAGGATACAAATTGGAATTTGTAGAGCTGTTTGGGCAGTGGTGTGCGGGTGGATGCGGTACGC
>CAMCKD010000173.1 GCA_945875335.1 uncultured Clostridia bacterium
AATGCGCAACCTGGTCGGCGGGGTCATGACCCCGCCCTACGAATGGCGTGTGCAACAAACAACAATTTGTCTGTGTATTGACTCAGTTGATATGCACATATTCAAAAAAGACGCAGCGTTTTCGGCTGCGTCTTTTTCAAATGATTATTCCATATATCGCTTGTTGATGCTGTCCAGCCAGCCGTTGGTGCCCTCGTTGAGCATGTCGCGCATGTCATAGTAGTTTTTCAGGTTCCGCCAGCCGGTGCCGTCGGGGCAGCGCTGGGTGGGGCTGACAAAGGCGGTGGCCGGGTCGGCGATCTCCACCCGGGTATTGGGCAGAGCCTCGATGAGCTCCATTTTTTCGGTGTAGCTCCGGGTGGGCACCCAGAGGTTTTTCAGCCAGGTCATCTGCTTGATGGGTTCGATGCTCACCTTCCACTGGTAGTCGTTCAGGTTCAGGTCTTCCAGGGCGGTGCAGCCCAGCAGGGGGGTGTAGTCCCGCACCACGCAGTGATCCAGCTCCAAATACACCAGCTCCTTGCAGCTTTGCAGGGGGGTGATGTCCTCCACGCTGGTGTCGGCCAGGATCAGATATTTCAGGTGGGGCATGTAGGTGACGAAATCCACGGTTTTGATCTTCATATGTCCCACATCGATGCACACAAGGTCCTCGAAGTAGCGCATGGCGTAGACATGATCCTCATTGAAGCGTCCCTCGTTCTGGGAGGAGGGCATGAAGCACACGGCATCGGTGCGGGCCTTGAATTTTTCGGTGAAGACCACCGTCCAGACCACCTTGTAGCTGCTGCGCATTTCCTCCCGGAAGGCGGCCATGTCCTCATGGGGGATGCTGCCGCTGTCCACGATCAGCTTGGTAAGCTGGGGGAACTTGGAGGCGTACTCCTTAGCAGCTTCGATGCTGCCCACGGGGGCGGCGGAGATATCCAGCTCCACGGTGTCGTCGGGGTAGGTTCTTCCGAAAATCTTCATATCCCAGTCAATGCTGACCTGGGGGTATTCCTCCCGCAGCTGCATCAGCTCCTCGCCGCTGGCCTGGGGATTGTGGATGGTCAGGGTTTTCAGCTCCGGCATGGCGGACAGGCCCACATAGAGCTCCAGGAATTCCGCGCCGGTGACTTCCAGGGCCTGGGTGTCGGCGGAGAATTTGGTTCCCGCGATGGAGGTCAGGCACACAATGTCCCATTGGGGATGGGTCTGCTCCAGCTCCTGCAGCAGGGCGGATTCCCGGCAGCCGGTGCCGTCCACCTGGGTCAGCCGGGGCAGCTGCTCCATCAGGGCAATGTCCTCCCGGGTCAGCTGCTGCAAAATGACGGTTTCGGTGTCCGGGCCGTAGGCGCGTCCGCCGATGGGAATGGTGTAACGCACCTCCACCTGGGGATATTGGAGGTACAGCTGCTTCAGAGCGCCGTAGTCGGTGCAGTTCTGGGCATTCACGGCCTCCAGCTGGGGGAAATAGACCAGCAGACCTACATCGGCTTCCTTCAGATGGGTGATGGTCAGCTCCTGGATGCTGCTGTCGTAGTAGCTTCCCTGGAAGGGGACGCTCCAAAGAATCTGGGTGTCCGGCATTTTCCAGATCAGGGCATCGTAATCCTCCGGGGTGATGGCCTGGGTGCGCAGATCCAGCACCTCCCGATTCCGGGGGAACATCTGACCGCCCTGCACCACAAACAATTTCAGAATAATGAAGCTGGCCAGCAGAATCACCGCAAGAGCAATGGCCAGCACGGTGATGACGATGGTTCCTGCCAATCCTTTTCGATTCATGGATGGTTCTCCTTTTTATGTCTCAATCCCTCCTATTATGCACTTTCTTCTGGAATAAGTCAATATTTTTCTTTGGGAATGGTAATGGTGAGCACGATCTGGCTGTCCGTTTCCCGGCGCTCGGACACGGCGGGGATGCCGCAGGACTGCATCCGGGAAAGGGACAGGGTCAGGCTGTTGAGAAAGGCGCCCACATTGGTGCGCGCAGGGGCCTGGGGCTTGTGGCGCAGCAGGGACTGGATGTACTTTTCCGTCTGGGCAACGCTGAGCCCCTGGCGGCTGATCTGGGCGATGGCGTCCAGCTTGTCCTGCTCCTGGGGCAGCTTCAGCAGGGCCCGGCCGTGGCGCTCCGTCAGCCGTTCCCGGCGCAGGGCCTCCAAAACCGGCTCGGAATGGCGCAGCAGCCGCAGCTTGTTGGCAATGGCGCTCTGGCTCTTTCCCAGGAGCCTGGCGGTCTGCTCCTGGTTCATGTCCGTCAGCTCCATCAGGCGGCTGATGCCCCGGGCCTCCTCGATGAAGTCCAGGTCCTGGCGCTGCAGATTTTCCACCAGAGCGGCCAGGCCGGACTCCCGGTCGTCCATCTGCATCACGATGCAGGGCACCTCGGTAAGCCCTGCCAGCAGCGCCGCCCGCAGCCGCCGCTCCCCGGCCACCAGCTCATAGCCCGTGCCCACCCGGCGGACGGAGAGGGGCTGCAAAATCCCATGCTGCCGGATGGAGCACGCCAGCTCCTCCAGAGCCTCCTGGTCAAACACCTGCCGGGGCTGGCTGGGATTGGCCCGAATCCCCTTGGGGGGCAGAAACACCACCCGCCCGGACTCCATATAGGTTTTCAGCTTCTGACACTGCATATGCCTGGCCTCCTTCGATTCTTGCGTAAATTGTTGTTTGTGTGACGAACCATTCGTAGTAGGCTGTAAAACCTAAAAGTTGATGTCAGTGAGATATAAGATATAAGATACAAGATAATCGGACAAAAGCAAACTGAAATAACGAAAGCACCCCGAAAA
>CAMCKD010000174.1 GCA_945875335.1 uncultured Clostridia bacterium
TGGCGGGCGGCTGGTAGCCGCCCCTACGAATGACAAGTGCAAACAACAATTTGTCCGTATGTTGTGGAACCGGTTAAAATTTCTGGATGATTGTATCCATGCCTCGTTGGACAGTGGCGGCTGTCTCCGGGCCCAGGGCTTCGGTCAGCAAGGCATATTCCGTCAAGCTTCCATGGGGCACAGCCCAGGCTCCTGCATCGGTGCCGGGGGCTAAGAGACCGCCGAGAGCAGCAAAGCGGCGGACATTTTCTGTGGCGGAGGCCAGAATCTCCCGGACGGCGGCTTCACAGAATCGCCCCTTGCCCCGTAAGTTGCCGATGGTGGAGAGCGTTGGCACCCACACCGTTCCCATTTCCGCCATGGCGTGAAGGGCCGTATCATCCAGATAGGCTCCATGCTCGATGGAATCCACCCCGGCATCGGCGGCGGCTTCCACGGTTCTTGCCCCGTTGGCGTGGGCCATGACGGAGAAGCCCTCCGCATGGGCAATGTGAACCAGCTCCCGGATTTCCCCGGGGGCCAGGCCATCCTCCGTCAGCACTCCGAATCGGTCAAAATCCATCAGGCCGGAGATCATGATTTTCACAAAATCCGCCCCCTGCTGCCGCAACTGGGAGACCAGGCCTGCGTATTCTTTCAGGTTCTCATAGCGCCAGCCGATGAACCCCCCGTAGTGCCCTGCCTTGCACAAAGGGGCCAGGGGGGTGCGGTAGCGGATGCCGTATTCCGGTGCCAGGGCCCGGGCTTTTGCGCCCACCCCCCAGCGGTCGCCCCCATCCCGGAGGTAGGCAAAGCCCAGGTCCCGGTAGCGCTGCAATCTGGCACGAATCAGGGCTTCGTCGGGCCCATTTTGGTGGGCGGCAATGGCATCCTTCCAGTTTACCCCGTCCAGAACCATGTGGATATGGCAGTCACAAAGCATTTTGATCCCTCAATTTTTTCTCCCCTGCCGCAGTTTTGGCAGGGGAGAAGTTTTTTACTTAATCAGCTCGTCAAAGCGGAAGTAGTGCAGGGTGTTGTAGTAGCTGATGTTCTCCACCATCTTGCCCAGGGTCTTCATGTCAGCGGGATACTCCCCGTCCTCCACCAGCTGGCCGAAGAGGTTGCACAGGATCCGGCGGAAATACTCGTGGCGGGTGTAGCTCAGGAAGGAGCGGGAGTCGGTGAGCATGCCGTTGAAGGTGCCCATGGCGCCCAGGCTCATGAGGCTCACCATCTGGGCCTCCATGCCGGGCTTGTGGTCATTGAACCACCAGGCGGAGCCCTGCTGGATCTTGCCGGGGATGGGGCTGTCGGTCTGGAAGGCACCGATGATGGTGCCGATGACGCCGTTGTCGGAAGGATTCAGGGAGTAGAGAATGGTCTTGGCCAGAGCGCCCTCGGCTTCCAGCTTGCCCAGGAGCTTTGCAAGGCCTGCGGCGTTGGGCTGGTCGTTGATGCAGTCGAAGCCGGTGTCGGGGCCCAGCTTTGCAAACATCTTGGTGGAGTTGTCCCGCAGGCAGGCGAAGTGGAGCTGGTTCACCCAGTTCAGGCGGCAGTATTCCTTGCCCACCGCAATCAGCAGGGCGGTGTGGTAGGCCAGCTGCTCGTTCCAAGTGATGCCCTTGCCGGACTTGGCCCGGGCGAAGATGTCGTTCAGCTGTTCTTCCGTGGCCTCCACGCAGAAGCAGTAGTCCAGAGCGTGGTCGGAGACCCGGCAGTTGTGGTCATTGAAGTAGCCGATCCGGTTGATGAGGGCCTTGCGCATGTCCTCCACGGTGTTGATCTCGAAGCCAACCACCTTTTCCAGCTGGGCAACATAGGCGGGGAAGGTGGGCTTGTCCGCCCGCATGGCCTTGTCGGGCCGGAAGGCAGGCAGCACCACGGCGGGAGCGGTGGGATCGGCGGCCAGCTTTTCATGCCAGCACAGATCGTCCACGGGGTCGTCGGTGGTGCAGATCAGCTTCACCCCGGACTTGCGGATGATGCCTCGGACGGACATATCCGGCTGAGCCAGGATGGCGTTGCACTTTTCGTAGATTTCCATGGCGTTGTCGCCGTTCAGGGGCTCGGTGATGCCGAAATAGCGCTGCAGCTCCAGGTGGGTCCAGTGGTACAGGGGGTTGCCGATCAGGTTGGGCATGGACTCGGCCCACTTCTGGAATTTTTCGGCGGGGGTGGCGTCGCCGGTGATGTAGTACTCGGGCACGCCGCAGGAGCGCATGGCCCGCCACTTGTAGTGGTCGCCGCCCAGCCAGACCTCCGTAATGGAGTTGTAGCGCTTGTCCTCGTAGATTTCCTGGGGGTTGATGTGGCAGTGATAGTCGATGATGGGCATGGACTCGGCATGCTCATGATAGAGCTTTCTGGCCGTTTCCGTTTTCAGCAGAAAGTCCGCATTCATAAAAGGTGTCATAATTCTATCTCCTTTGCTGTGTGGGATTCACAGTGTTTCACACCATCTATCATAGGATAGTTTTCCTTGTTCGTCAACCCTTTTTTCGCGGGCGAGGAAAAGGAAATCCTCTGACCGATTTCACTCAGTCATTCTGCAAATTGTTGTTTAACACACCCGCCAAGTTCATTAACTGAGTGTTTGGTTGAATGGTACTGACCAAAATAATTGCCCAGCCACTGTAGGGGAGGCTCTCAGCCTCCCGCCAGCTTTTGGTTACTGAGTGTTTCGTTGAATGGTAATATGTTGGAAATTGGTACGAATTCGCCCAAGATTTCTA
>CAMCKD010000175.1 GCA_945875335.1 uncultured Clostridia bacterium
GGCATGGCCGGTGCGCATCGATACCCGGTACGTTCAACCCACCAAACAACAATTTATCGTTTCGCTGAGTTAACCTGATGAGCATTAAAAAGAAAGGCATTTTTCTATGGTCAATGTTTGCGATATTCAGGTGATGAAGCCCCTGCTGGCGGAGCATGGGTTTCATTTTTCCAAGGCCAAGGGGCAGAATTTTCTCATTGCTCCCTGGGTGCCGGAGTCCATCGCCCGGGAGTCCGGGGTGGACGAAACCGTGGGTGTATTGGAAATCGGCCCCGGCATCGGGCCACTGACCCAGCAATTATCTCTGCTGGCAGGCAAGGTCTGCGCCGTGGAGGTGGATGAACGGCTGAAGCCCATCCTGGGAATCACCCTGGCAGAGTGCTCCAATGTGGAGCTTGTCTGGGGGGATGTGCTGAAGCTGGATATCCCCTCCCTGGTCAGGGAAAAGCTGCCGGGTCTTCGCCCCATGGCCTGCGCCAACCTGCCCTACTATATCACCTCCCCCATTCTCACAGCCCTTTTGGAGGCGGAGTGTTTTGAGGCCGTCACCGTGATGGTGCAGAAGGAGGTGGCCCAGCGGATCGCCGCCCAGCCCGGGTCGGCGGACTACAGCGCCTTCACCGTATTCTGCCAGTATTACGCCCAGCCGGAGCTGTTGTTCGATGTGCCCGCCCACTGCTTCCTGCCCCAGCCCAAGGTGACCTCCGCCGTGGTGACCCTGCGCACCCGCAAAGAACGGCCCTGGGACATTTTGGATGTGGATACCTTCTTCCGGGTGGTGCGTTCCAGCTTTGCCATGCGGCGGAAAAAGCTTAGTAACGGCCTGGCCTCCGGGTTCCCGGAGCTGGGCAAGGCGGGGGCGGAGAATGTGATTGCCGCCTGCGGTTTTTCGGAAAACGTCCGGGGAGAAACCCTGGGTATCCCGGAATTTGCCAGAATTGCCAACGAAATCCACCGCCGGAGGAATGCCAAATGATGGAATTTCTCTTTCTCGACCTGGATGACACCATTCTGGATTTTCACAAAGCGGAGCGCATCGCCCTGTCCAAAACCCTGGGGGATTTCGGTGTGGAGCCTAAGGAGGAGGTGCTGGCCCGGTACCACATCATCAACCGCCAGCACTGGGAGCGGCTGGAACGGGGAGAGCTGACCCGGGACGAAGTGCAGGAGGGCCGGTTTCGGGTGCTGTTTGCCGAATTGGGTCACCCGGCAGATGCCGTTGCCGTCACCCGGGCCTATGAGCGCAATCTGGGCATCGGCCACTATTTCCTCCCCGGGGCCCAGGAAGCGGTGCAGCGGCTGAGCCAAAAATACCGGCTGTTTTTAGCCAGCAATGGCACCGCCTCGGTGCAGCACGCACGGCTCACCAGCGCGGGGCTGTACCCCTACTTTGAAAAGGTGTTCGTCTCCCAGGAAATCGGCCACAATAAGCCGTCAAAGGAATATTTTGACTGCTGCTTTGCCCAGATTCCCGGTTTTGTCCCCCGAAAGGCTATGATGGTGGGCGACAGCCTGACCTCCGACATTCTGGGCGGCATCCGGGCAGGGCTGAAAACCTGCTGGGTCAACCCCGACCACCTGCCCCCACGGGAGGACATTCCGGCGGATTATGAAATTGAGGGGCTGAACCAGCTGGAAGCGCTTTTGGAAACCCTGTAAGGAGGCGCTGCCATGCATTTTGTCCAGGCGAGATCCATCCTCTCGGCAAAAAACGGCATGAACCTCTACCGGGGCTGCCAGCACAGCTGCATCTACTGCGATGCCCGGAGCCTGTGCTACCAGATGAACCACCCCTTTGAGGACATCGAGGTAAAAGAAAACGCCCTGCCCCTTCTGGAGCAGGCGCTGAAAGCCAAGCGGAAAAAGTGCATGATCGGCACCGGGGCCATGTGTGACCCTTACATCCCCCTGGAAGAAAAGCTCCGCCTCACCCGGGGTGCCTTGGAGCTGATTTTCCGCTACGGCTTCGGGGCGGCGATTCAGACCAAATCCGCCCGGATTCTCCGGGATTTGGATTTACTGAAAGCAATCAACGATCAGGGCAAGGCCGTGGTGCAGATGACCCTGACCACTTTTGATGAAAAGCTCTGCCGCATCGTAGAGCCCGCCGTCAGCTCCACCCAGCAGCGGGCGGAGGCGCTGGTGAAATTCCGGGAGGCCGGGGTGCCCACGGTGGTGTGGCTCAGCCCCCTGCTGCCCTGGCTCAACGACACCCCGGAGAACATTCTGGGCATCCTGGAATATTGTCGGGAAGCAGGGGTGAAGGGCATCATCAATTTCGGCATGGGCCTGACCCTCCGGGACGGGGATCGGGAATACTACTACGCCGCTCTCGACCGCCACTTCCCCGGCCTGAAGCAGCGCTACATCCAAACCTACGGCAACGCCTACGAGCTCCCCAGCCCCCGCTCCCGGGAGCTGGGGCAGCTGTTCCACGAAACCTGCGAGGCCTACGGCATCTGGCACGACAATGACCGAATTTTCGAATACATGATGACCTTTGAGGAAAAAAGCCAGCAGCTGTCCCTTTTTTAACCTGGCGGGCAGTTTTTTCATTGGAAGGTTATTTGTTAATTGTTGTTTGTGTGACGCCCCATTCGTAGGGCGGGGTCATGACCCCGCCGATTGGTAACAAATTTGTGAGTGCTTTCGTTGAATGGGACATGTTCCAAACCGCAACGT
>CAMCKD010000176.1 GCA_945875335.1 uncultured Clostridia bacterium
GGGCGGCTGGTAGCCGCCCCTACGGATGCTTCGTCGCACAAACAACAATTTACCGTGTTGTGAGGTTTTCCTCTTTTTCAAAAAATGCCGCTTTCATCTGGCGGTATTCCTCCTCGGTGCAGGCTTTCCTGCAGGCTGGCTCAAAGGATTTGGTCACGCGGAAGCATTCCAATACTTGCTCGCAGGGGTACTGGCCGCACTGGCCGCAGTTTTGGAGCCCCTTTTGGGTGACGCAGGAGACGATGCCGTAGCGGCACCAGTTATCCGTTTTGCAGCCGGTGCAGCTGATTTCCTCCCGGGTGACCACATGATCCCGGTAGCCGATTTCGTACCAAAGCTTCGCGGTGCGGCGGAGCGCTTCTTCGGTTTTTTCATAGGGTTCTTTGCAATATCGCGGGCAGGCGGCGCAATCATTTCCGCAGGCCGCGATGATTTTTTGTCCCATTTTGTTACTCCTTCCCGTCCCCACTGACGATGCCATAATAGGCCCGGGCGGTGAATTTGTAGATGATGACATAGAACAGGCAGAACACCAAAAATGCGCCGATGTTGGTCCAGATCACCAGCTGCAGATTTCGCAGATTGAACATCTGTAACAGCTGCCACACCATGGGGAAGGCAAAAACCAGGTGGAGCCCCGCCATCAGCAAGGGTGCAAAGAACACCGTGAGGATCTGGGAATTGATGCTCTTTTTAATGTCCTGCCTGGTCATGCCCACCTTGCGCATGATGGCAAAGCGGGACTGATCCTCATATCCCTCGCTGACCTGCTTATAGTAGATGATCAGCGCCGCGGCGGCAATGAACACCCCGCTCAGCATGATGCCGATGAAGAACAGACCGCCATAGGTGATGTAGAAGTCCTCCCGCTCCCGGGCGGGGCATTCCTCAGTCCAGCGGGATTCCCGATTGCTGTCCAGTAAAGCATCATTTTGCATGAGGGCATCCCGCTGCTGATTGTGGATTTGGATGATCTGCTCCTCCGGCAGGTCAAAATCACAGCCGTAATAATAGTGGCTTGACAGCATTTTCCTGCCCTTGTAGTCCGCCAGAGACTCCAGCGGTTCCAGCTCAGACAGGTCCGATATCACCAGAGTGATGCTGGGCACCACAGAGGCAATGGCTTCCCCAGTGCTCATCATCTCGGGAATCCTGCCTACGATTTCCAGGTTCAGCGCTCCCAAGCGGAAGTCGGAGTCCTCATAGCTGCACCGCAGGCAGCCCACCATGGCCTGCCCCGGCTCCAGGGTAAGCTCTGTGCCCTTCACCGCATTGTAATCCTCTACGGGGACGAAAATGATCTGCCGGAGAATGTTGTAGTCCAGGGTGCTCATAATGGTATCGGAGGCATTAGGGTCGATTTCATTTCCATTCAGAACCCCGGCGATATTGGCGTAACGATACCGCTCCACATTCTGGGGCACCGCGCCGTTGCGGGCATAGACCTCCTGAAAGGTTCCCTCAATCTGATTCATAAAAGAGGCGTCCATATCCTCCGTCCGGCTTCTGTAAATCGTGAAGCCGCTGTCGTGGGGATAACGGGTTTTGAGGGAATCCTCCGCTCCGATGTACAGGCTGGAGGTGGAGGAGATCATTACCAGCACCATGGTGGCCAGGACGCAGATGGAGGCCAGCCCCGCTCCGTTGCGCTTCATGCGGTAGGCCATGGAGGAGACGGAGACGAAGTGCTGCTTTTTGTAATAGTAGTTCTTGTTCTTTTGCAGCAGGCGGCACAGCACCACGCTGCCGGAGATCATCAGAAGATAGGTGGCTAGAATGACCATCATCACCGCTACAAAGAACCAGGTAAAGGCAGCCATGGCATTGGAGCTGCTGACGGACAGGTAATAGGCTCCGGCCAACAGAACCAGGCCACCCAGCCCCAGCAGATAGTTGGCCTTGGGAGGCTTTTCTCCGGCATTTTCACTGCGCAGCAGCTCCAAGGGTTTCGCCCGGCGCACCTGCCAGACGGATTTGACCATCAGCAGGGCGAAAATGGGGAGGAAGATGCACAATGTGAATTTTACGCTCTCCGGGGAGACGGTGAAGGAATAGTCCACGCTGCCATGAATGATGTTCAGCAGCGCCAGCTCCGCCAGCTTGTAAAGCCCCATGCCGAACACCAGACCCAGGCCAAGCCCCAGCCCCGCCACGATGATGTTCTCCCAGAAGATCACCCAGCCCAGGGCGTTTTTGTCCATGCCCAGCACGTTATAAATGCCAAATTCCTTGTTCCTCCGGCGAATCAGGAAGGAATTGGTGTACAGCAGGAACAGCCCCGCGAACACCGCCACCACGAATTTACCCAAAGAGAGGATAAAGCCCATTTGGCTCCCCCCGTGCATCATGAACAGCGCCGGGGAATAGCTGAGGGACTGCAAAATGTGGGACATCATCACCATGCCGATGCAGGTGAGAAGATAGGGAATATACAGCTTTTTATTCTTTCGGATGCCGGATACCGCCAGACGAAAATAGAGAAGGCTTTTCAAGCGTCCTCGCCTCCCGTCTGAAGCATGGTCAGGGTGTCCGAAATCTTCTGATAGAGCTGCTCGTTGGTGCAGCCGCCCCGGTAGAGCTGGTGGAACACCTGGCCGTCCTTGATGAACA